>JANRJJ010000021.1:0-12066 GCA_033764035.1 bacterium | reverse complement strand
CCTCACCCGTGCGCCACTGTCGGTTTCCCGACCGTTCGACTTGCATGTGTTAGGCACGCCGCCAGCGTTCATCCTGAGCCAGGATCAAACTCTCCGTTTGGTCTTCGAGTTCTTTCCTTTGCGTACAAAAAGCTTTAGGCTAAAGCTCTTTGGTTTGGCATTTCGTTCACTGTTCTGTTGTTAAAGTCCCGGACGTTCCCACGTCGTTCCGCTGCACCTGCTTTTCTGCGCGGCGGACTGTCATGATAGCACCTGTTACTCTCACTGTCAATCCCGTTTTGTGACTTCGCGTAAACGTAAGGCAAACAAAACTGCTGGCCGTCTACGGGTATTAAACTGTGATTGCAGGGATGTTTTAGAGGTGCCTCGCTGTTCACTTACTACAGCGAGGCAGCATTATAGATCAGTGGTGACCATTGTAAAGGGGGAATTGACGATGCATTTCAGATTTCGCTGCGCCCCCGCAGCGCCCGGCTGAGTGTGACCGAATCGGCATACTCAATATCGCCGCCGATGGGGAGGCCGCGTGCCAGCGTCGTAATCTTTGCGCCCTTACCTGCGAGTTCACCGCGAATGTAATTGGCCGTCGCGTCGCCTTCCATGCCGGGATTGGTCGCCATGATCACCTCAAGCACGCCACCCCGATCCACGCGCCCAACCAGCTCACGGATTTTCAGATCGTCCGGGCCAATGCCATTGACCGGCGAGATTGCGCCATGCAGCACGTGATACACGCCGCGATATTCCCCCGTGCGTTCGACTGCGATCACGTCCAGCGGCTCTTCGACCACTGCAATCGTGCGTTGATCTCGGCTGCTGTCGGCACAGATCGAACACGGGTCGGCGGTGGCGATGTTAAAACAGTTCGAGCAAAGGATCGTCTCGTCTTTCAAGGCTCGAAGCGCATCCGCAAGCCCTAATGCGACCTGATCCGGCGCACGCAGCAGGTAGTAAGTCAGGCGTGCGGCGGATTTTGGCCCCACGCCCGGCAGCCCGGAAAATGCTTCGATCAAACGGCTGATCGGTTCTGGAATGGCTTTCGATGAGGCCATGATATACCCGGCAGGGTTAGCCGAGCAGACCACCTAACCCAGGGATGCCGCCTAACCCGCCCGTGATTGACTCCATGCGCTGCGCGGCCATCGTCTGGCTTTGTTCAATCGCCTGGTTGACAGCCAGCACGAGCAAATCCTGGAGGTCATTCACCCATTCGGGGTCGCTGGTATCGATCTTCGACGCATCGACCTTGATCGCCTGCACGCGCTGATGACCGGTGATCGTCACCATGACCATGCCGCCGCCAACGCTGGTTTCGACCGTTTCGGTCTCCAGCGCCGCTTGGGCTGCCTGCATATCTTCCTGCATTTTTTGAAGCTGACGCATGGCCGCCTGTTGGTTGAAACCACCACCGCTGGGGATGCCCCCACCCATACGACGTTTGCTCATCTTATAAACTCCTCTACGCTTCGCTCATTCGGATTTTTCGGACTTTTTGGACGTGCGGCGCGATCTTCCGCCCGCCGCATTGATTTCAGACATCAGCGGATCCGCTGTTTCAGGTTGGCCGCTGACCACCCCTGCATTATCGATCAGCAGCACTTGAATATGAAGGCGCTGATTGAACACGGCGAACAGGGCTTTTTCCACCACCTTGCGCTTTTCGGGGAAGGGGTAGATGCGGTCGAAGAAAATCTGATTTCCGGTACTCAGGTAAACGGTGTTGCCTTCGACATGATGCACCCGAAATTCCTGCATGACGGCAGGGCTGGTCGCGTTGATGCGGTGCATGGCCGTCAGCACATCGTTCCAGCGTGCGGTAATCGCGCCTGCTTCGACCAGCGGCGGTGTGCCGGGCGGGGAGGGCGGTTCATCGGGCGGGGTCGGTTCGAGTACGGCGGCGGGCGGTGCCGTTTGCGCACCAGGGCGTTGATAGGATGGTGGTGCGGTCGATTCACTCGCGGCGGGTTCAGACGTTTCATTCACGCCGTGTACGCTTTCGATCAGCGCCAGTTCGAGCGAAAGCTGCGGCTGCCAGCCCACTTTGGTGTTGATGGCTTCGTTGAATGCCTTGACCGCCCGCACCAGCGCATTTCGGTTGATCTGCGCCGCCTGTGCGGTGAACAGGGCGCGGTCATCGTCGCTGGCTTCGATCAGTTCTGCGCCGCCTGTGTTAGCCAGCAGCAGCGCCCGCAAGTGATCGATCACCTGCTGGCCAAAATGTTTTGGGTCTGTGCCTGCGTCAATCGCGTCGTGGAGCACGCGCAGCCCGCCCGCCGAATCGCCGCTCACGATGGCGTTGATCAGCGCCCGCACAGCGGTACTGGCCGCCGTGCCAAGCGCCTGCTGCACCAGGCCAACGGTGATTTTGTCGGTAGGGTCGGTCACAATCTGGTCAAGCAGGCTGATGCTGTCGCGGACGCTGCCCGTCCCCTGACGTGCGACCATCTCCAGTGCGGCGCGTTCATAGGAGAGGCCGTCACTTTGACAGATCAATTCCAGCCGATCCGCAACTTCGCGCACCGAGAGGCGGCGAAACTCGAATTGCAGGCTGCGGCTTTTGATGGTGGGCGGCACTTTATCGATCTCGGTCGTCGCCAGCACGAAAATGGCGTGATCCGGGGGTTCTTCCAGCGTTTTCAGCAGGGCATCGAACGCGCTGCCGCTGAAACGATGCACTTCATCGATGATATACACTTTGAACCGCCCCTGACCGGGCGCAAACGCGATCTTGTCACGCAGATCGCGTACATCGTCCACCCCGGTATGGGTGGCCGCGTCGATCTCGATCAAATCCAGGAAGCGGCCTTCATTGACCGCGATGCAGTGTTCACATTGGTTGCACGGGCGTTGTTCGGGGTCAGGGTGCTGGCAGTTGACGGCCTTCGCCAACAGCCGCGCCGATGTGGTTTTCCCCGTCCCGCGTGGGCCGCTGAACAGATAAGCATGGCGAATGCGCCCGCTTTTCAAGGCGTTGCGGAGCGTCCGTGTGATGTGTTCCTGTCCTACCATATCGTCGAAGGTGGTAGGCCGCCACTTCAGGTAAAGCGCCTGCTCCATAGGCTTATGCGGTTCCTGTCTCTGGGGCGAAACTCAGCATCGAGTCTAGCACGCCTGTATCAGACGGGCAATAGCGCGCCCGTGCTAGGCCAGGGAGAACGCATCGAATTGCATGGATTCGTTCAAGCGATCTCGCGCCCAAAGCTGATCATTTCAAGGTGCGGAATGCCCGGCGGGATACGCAGATTGTAGCCCAGGGCGCGGCGGTTGAATTGTTCAGTCTCATCGCGCAGTGCCGCTTTGGTCATGTCCCAGGCCATATGCAGCGCCCGCCGCGTAATTTCCGGCGACGGGGCTGTTTGCGCGTCGTCCAGTGCCTTGATGTAGCGGCGGTGTTCCCGGCGAAGTCGCTTGATCAGCCTTTCGCGGGCTTCGCGCAGTTCTTTTCCTTCAACAATCCAATCGGGCGCGAGATCGTTGTCTTTCAGCAGTTTGTGCGCCATGCGCAGGTGTTCGGGGATATGCGCTTCCTCTTGCAGGTTGAGCGGCTTTCCCTCACCGGGCAGGTGCGCAAACTTGCCCTGTTCCATCGCTTCTTTGATCAGTTCATCGATCAACGAATGCGGACGTTCAAACATGGTGTTCCTCTTAACACAAACCTATGCGGGATCAGGGGATGACGAAGGTCGATTGCAGCCGCCCGGCACTATCGATCAGGCTGGCGGTATCGCCGGACTCCCAAACTGCCGTTCCCTGCCGCCAGTATTTGACGGTCGCGGTATCCTGCCCCGCTGCACCTGTAAACAAGCGAATTGATCCACGATTGAACAGGAATTGTTCCGCAAACGTGTATTCGTTGCCCTGCCCGTCCCGGATGACCCAACCAGAGATGTTGACGGTGTTGCCGTTGTTGCGAATTTCGATGTATTCCGCTGTGACTACGCCCGCGCTTTGCACACCCAGAATTTCCATCTGCGCATTTTCAGCAGTCGGCGGCAGCGTTGCGGTGCGGGTGGGCGTGTTTGTCGCCGCGGCGGCAGTTGGGGTCACTGCCGCATCTGCTTCAGTCGCCGCCGCTTCAACGGTCGGCGTTTCGACCGGGACATCTTCGGTCGTATCCTCAAACAGCGTCTGGGTGAGGGGGCAGCCTTCCAGCGGTACGATCAAGACCTGGCCGATTTGCAAAAACACCGATGTTTCTTCGGTCAGGCCGTTCACGCGCAGCAGTTCAAAGCCATCGGCTTCATATTGGGCGGCGATGGCAAACGGGGTATCGCCTTCGACAATCGTATGCAGCACACAGTTTTCTGGCAGCGTACCACTGCTCAACGCCGCTTCAAGGTCGCCGCCGCTGATGTCACTGGTACTGGCCGCCAGCACGGACGGATCGAGCGTGGCAGCATTGGCATTCTGCGCACCTGGTGTGCCGCCCGTTCCTGGCGGGAACAACCCTGTAGGCAGCAGTACTACCCCTTCAGGCGGCACAGCGGTAATGACAAACGGCGTTTGTGTGGGGCCAGTGGTGGCGGTATACACCACTTCAACCGTGATCACCTGGGTCACGCTGGTGCCGCCCGTGTTCCGTGCATTGATGAGCTGAATCACGACGACGGCCACGCCAATCGAGATCAGGATATTGAGCAAAATCACCACAATCAGCGAACGCCGACGCATAGCACACCCTTTTTGTGAAGAATAGCACAAGTTGACCGCAGATGTAAACCCGCCCGTTCAGCCCACCGCCTCTGGCGTGGCTTCGATGGGCAGCGGTCCAAGATCGCCGTAAATTTGCAGGGTACACCGGGCGATCCACCCGCGCTGTTCACGGAAGAACACCTGCACCCACATATCGAGATCGTCCTCGAAATTGTTACATTCGCGGTCGGGGTCAAACCCGTTCGTCCCAACAATATCGATAAAGCGTCCGTACCTTAACCCGCCGATCACGCGCGCATCCAGGCTGGGAGCCTGGCGGATGCGCACAGCGGCTTGCAGCGGTGTGCCGCCCACGCCCGATAAGCTGGGTAAATCCTGCGGGGTCACGTTAACAGGCGGCAGACGGGTCGGGATCGCGGTCGGTTGAAGCGGAGCGGGGGTTTGCGCAACCACCGCGCTGAAGCTGAGCGCCGCACCGATCAGCCCGATCAGCAGGCCGACTCCCACCATGCCGATGATCTGAGTCGCACGTTTCATCGTGTCACCCTTCGTTGAACATCATTCGTCACAGCATACTGCAAATCGTGAACGCTCACCACTTCACTGACTGCCGTGTTCAGTGCCAGGCGTACAGCGTATAGTACAAGCCGTCCGTCCACACCGGTATCATCGCACGTTCTATAGCGGGCATGAACTGTGCATTGATGGCCGCGTGGTCAGGTGCAGCGCTGTCGAGCGCCTGCCCGGATGACCACACCAGCAGATGAGTATCGCCAGCCGTGCGGAACGACTCCAATGCCTGTACCGGGGTGTGGTCGCGCATGGCGCGCCGCCAGTGATCGAACAGCACATCCGGGCGGCAGGTGATGACGGGAGGGCAGTACAGGCTGCGCGGCTCCCACATCAGCCGCACCACCGCGCCCGCCGGAACATGATCGGCTAAATCGACCAATGCGGGATGGTGTGCGCCCATCTGCGTGTACAGGTAGTCCCGTTCGTCGATCAGCCCCAGGGCGTATGCGGCGGTGCGCTGAGTGCTGAACTCGCGCACGGTATCGATCACACCGAACAGGATGGTGAAGGCGAACAGCCCGCGCACGATGAACCCGACATCGAGCGGCTTACGCGGCAGCGATTCCAACCCGCTGAGCGCCAGCGCGCCCAGGGTTGCAAACAGCGGGAACGCCATCACGATCATGCGCGTTTGCGCGGCAATGCCGTTGAACGCTGCCAGCGCGCCCCACCCTATCCACACGCTGGCCAGCAGGATCAGCGCATCATGGATGAACGTCTTCTGCGCCTGGTCAAAGCCTCTCCACGCGAAGATCAGCAGGAAAGGCCCGGTCAGCAGCCACAGCCCAGAGGTGAACGAATAGCCTTCGCCGTTATGAATGCCCAGGACAGCCGCCGCTAGCGGCAGGATCGGCAGGTGCCACGCCCGCCCGCTTGGAACCAACCCGCCGCTTTCGAGATTGAACGCGGCATTACGCGCTGCATCCCACTCCAGCCCGCCGATCAGGTATGGGTAGATCGGGTTACCGTACAACACCGCACCTTTGATTAAATAGGGCGCGAACGCGATTAAGGCGGGCAGGGTGAGCCACAGCGCATGGGCAATGACGCGGCGGCGCGGGCTGCGCATCACCACCAGGACGAACAGCGCGACCGCCCATACCCCGGCAATATACTTGGCACCGACCGCGAAGCCGAGCATCACCCCGGCCAGGATCAACCAGTGCGCGGGCTGACCGTCGATCTGCCGCCAGATCAGGATCGCATTCCAGGCCGCCGCACACAATGCCATCACGCCGAGATCGACATACGCCCATCCGAACAAACGCCATAAGCTGTACGCACTAAGCAGGATCAGCACGGCATACAGCCCAGCACGCGCCCCGGCTGCGCGCCGGACGATGGCCATCGTACTCACCAGTCCGCACAGGCCAAGCAGAAAATGGACGGGCGCGGCGGCGGTCATGCGCCCGAACAGTCCAACGGTAAGCGTGAACAGCATTTCGACCCACTGCGGAAAACCCAGGAAAAAATTGTCTGCGTGCGCCCGCACTGCACCCTGAGCCAGGTAGCGTTCGGGCGCGATCAGATGATACGTCTGGCTGTCCCATGCATAAGGCGGCGCAAGCGCGATCAGTCCCGCCATGCCAAGCATGACGGCGAGCGCTGCGCCCATCAGCGCCCCAAACGGGGATTCGACGCGGATCGACCGCGCCAACGTGCGCACATCGGCCAGCCAGCCCAGCCCATCGCGCCGCAACAGTACGACAGCGATCCCCAGCGCAATCCACAGGATGGGGACGTTCAAGACTCCGAACAGCCCGGCAATTAACCCAGTAGTGCTGATGATCCCTACGCCCAACACGGTTTCCAGGGTGACCCGCTCTGCGACCATGACATTGTGCCAGCGCACGCGCAGCGCTCGTTGAAGCGCAGCCCGCCCCAACACGCCCCCGCCCATGAAGAGCAGAATCGTCGTCGCAGTATCGATTAGCAGCCCGCTGAGGCGCATCAGTGCGCCCGCATCGACCGGCTTGTGAACCCAATAGTAGGCGATCAGCAGGGCGAGGAGGGCAATCAGCAGGACGACAGCGTTCAGGACGGGCAGCAGTGGATTTTTTGGCATGGCGACCGGAAAAAACTCATCGTAAACCCATGCATTCATGATAAAGTGAATGGGTAAAAGTGCAAAAAATCACACAGCCTGTCATCAATACGTGAACAGCGACGATCACCCAGCGGCGGCATCCTATGGCATATCTGATTGATGGACATAACCTGATCGGCCAACTACCGGATATACAACTTTCCGACCCGCACGATGAAGCGAAGCTGGTGATCAAGCTGCGCGGTTTCGCCGCCCGCACCAATAAAAAAGTGATCGTCGTGTTCGACAACGGCATCCCGGCGGGGGTTTCATCGATGAGCAATGGGGCGGTCGAAGTG
The DNA here is from genome assembly GCA_033764035.1 of bacterium. Classification (GTDB taxonomy): domain Bacteria; phylum Chloroflexota; class Anaerolineae; order Aggregatilineales; family Phototrophicaceae; genus Flexifilum. The sequence continues at coordinate 4,455 of JANRJJ010000021.1, read as the reverse complement.
CTGTTCGCATCGCCCGGCAGCACCGCCGATGCGATCATGCGCGCCCGCATCCTATCCGCCCGCGATCCCGGATTTTGGTTGGTCGTGAGCGGGGATAACCAGGTGCTGGCCGCCGCACGGCAGCGCAAGATGCGCGCCTTGAAAAGTGCCGAATTCGTCCGTGAACTGAACCTGCCCGCGCGCAAGCGCCATGATAAGGATTCACTGCTTGATCAAGTGGAAGTGAAGGGCAAGCGGAAGCCGAAACAGCGGGACACGCTCGATGTGTATGTGTCGCCTAAAGAGGTCGAGGCGTGGTTGAAGGAGTTCGGTGAAGAACCGTGAGCCGTGCAGCCCGTTGGTGGTTCAGGCTTGACGCATCCAGGTGGACAGGGTACACTTTTCTTGCTGCGGGCCTGTAGCTCAGATGGGAGAGCGCTACAATCGCACTGTAGAGGTCAGGGGTTCGAATCCCCTCAGGTCCAACAAAGTACCTCTGTTTTCCGTATCAAGTTGCACCATCAAGGCGACTTTGCCGTACAACACAACGGCTGTCACAACCTCACCCTTGATGACCGCCGCTTCAACCAGCCTATCGAAAAACGCCTCTTGATCCTCAGGCGTTTTTTCTTTTGCCCAATGCACAGAGAACAGTTTCAACTGGCATTCGTCACCTTCAAAGCGGACAAGTAACTCACAAACATTGATTTCATATCGCTGTGAATGAGTGCATCCTCCGGCGCATCACTTTGTAAAATCAAGGGGATGAGTGCAATAAATATCCGGTGCATGATCAGCGCGGCTCGCTGACTATCTGCTTGTGACAAAGTGGTGATGCTGCGCCCAAAAATCGTCGCAAGGTTGTCTACGACTGCCTCATGAAAATTGCTCAAGATCGCAGCTAGCTCCGGCGAGACCTGTGCGCCGATGAACAACGTATAAAATGCCGGATGCTCACGGTTGAACTCTACCAGCGGGTCAACCAAACTATCAATAATGACTGACAGCGGCATGTCGATGAGGTTCGATACCAAAACTTGGTCATAGAACGCCCGAAGCTGTCCGGCGTATCGGGTAGCAAGTGCCTCTGCCACTGCGCCCTTGTTAGGGAAGAATTGATACAACGAACCAGGCGACAGCTTGGCGCGGTGGGCAACCATTTGCATGGTCGCATCGGCGTATCCAACTTCGACAAAAACGCTTGCGGCAGCATCGAGGATCATCTCGACGCGCTGTAAACCCCGTGTCTGACGGTTTGCCTTGCGGCGTGCTTCATTATCGACCATTTTAACTTCTTGACAATACGAGATAACACTCGTATATTTCAAATGATTTACGTATCATTACTCGTAAATCATCCTACTCGATGGTGGTGCGAAATGCAAAAAGGGAGTAACTCAATGTCCTTTGACAAAGCGACGATTTGGAATTCATGGTTGAATCTCTGGAATGGTGACATCGCGATTGCTGACAATCTCATTTCGCCGCAGTTCATAGCGCACTTTGCGCCAATGTCACCCACACAGGGTGAGGTACGCGGCGCAGAAGCTTTCAAACAGTGGATTGGGGGAGCGGTAGCAGCATTCGATAACCACCAGTTCACGACCGAAGTCGGACCGCTTGCGGATGATGGTACGATTGCAGGCCGCTGGATTTTCCAGGGTACGTACAAGGGCGGGATACCGGGTACCCCTGCCGATGCCATTGGTAAACCTGTTCGCTACTACGGCATTGACATTTTTCGGGTTGAAAACGGGCAAATCGTTGAGTACTGGCTCTGCGCGGATACCATGCACCTGCTCCAACAAATTGGTTTAATTCCGTCATAATCTTGACGAGAGCAGGGAGACGGTAGGCGAAGGCCGCGCCATACCCGTGCGATGTCATGCAAGGCCGCTCTAACGTACTAACGAAAGAACAAACAGCCTGATCGGGTGTTCGATCTGGGTAATCATTCGAACAGAGGCGACGAGTCTCTCTTTCGCAGACACGCAGATGCAGCACGAATGCCAGATCGATCCGCCCGAATCCTCTTGTTCTGGAACACGCAGTATTTTCCAAACGCGAAGCGGATGACGGCTGCCAGGACGATACCGCCGGCTGCGGTTCAAGGACTGGATGCCTGCGAAACAGGGCTGTTGGCTGTCGTCGGTTTGAATTGAAAACGATCTTTCAGGCTTAATGCCGGCTTTTCAATGATGAAATAGGACAGGCTTGCGGCAATCAGGGCAGCACTCACGCTGAGAAGGGTTCCCAATACCCAGGATTCTAAGTTCAGTTTGTCGTAGACGATACGACAAATCAGCAGGTGCCACAGGTACAATCCATAGGAAATCCGCCCCAGGTAGATCAACGCCGGGTGGCTGAGAACTCGTTCGACCGGGGTCTGGTAGGTTGTTGAACCCGTCACGAAGTACAGAATGATCAGGCTGACGAATACGACCAGCGGAATGGTGACCTGATATGCAAAGTGCGGGTGCGGGTGCGGCAGTATGCATACCCCGATCATCAGCGCCAGCGCGCCAAACGGGACCCACGTGCCAAGTCGTTGCGTGCGTTTTGTTTCACCTGCAAAGGGCTTGATCAGGTTTGAGGAGAGCAAAACCGCCAGGGCGCTGCCAAGCAGCAATCCATCCAGGCGTGTATCGAGCGCAAAATAGACCCGATCCACGGGTTCGCCACCCGCCAGCAGCAGCATCCGCCAACCCCATGATGCCAGACCCAGTGCCGCAATGATGGTAAACAAGTGGTTACGTTTCAGCCGCAGTGCCATGAGCAGTGACAGCGTCATCGGCCACAGAATATAGAATTGTTCTTCAATGGCAAGTGACCAACTGTGGGCCAGAAAATACATGTCGAACAGATCGAACGCCAGCACCCAGTTAGAGACGTAGAAGAGCGTCGCCAGCGATTCACGCAAGGTTGCACTTCTACCCTCAGCGTCCTGAATGATGAACGACATGAGGATGACCGCGCTGATAATGGTGAACAGCGCGGGCAGCAGCCGCAAAGCACGCCGAATGTAAAAGTTTCGAAAGCTGATGCGGCCCGATTTGCTGTGTTCCTTCAGCAGCAATGCGGTGATTAAAAAGCCGCTCAGCGCAAAAAAGACATCGACTCCTACGAAGCCACCTTGCAAAAACGGGACTTCAGCATGGAAAGCCATGACCAGCAGCACCGCGATACCACGCAAACCATCAAGAGCGGGGATGTAGCGCATTTCGAAGCGATGAGATTCCATACGTGCTGCTCCAGACGTTCTGAATGCCCATTGTATTGTAGAGCAGGAAATTCATGATGCCCAATCATAGACGGCGTGAACTGGAGCGGCGGGTTCGCGCAAATTCAGGCACTCTTCCAGAATGCGCCGCATCACCGCATCGGGACGTACCCAGGCTTCGAAATAGCGTCTTGCTCCGGCTGCGATATGCTGCCGAAGCTCTGGACTGCTGACGAGTTGGTCAAATTTCTGGTCGAAGTCCGATAGATCGAACTGGAAGAAATACATCTCTTCGCCGTGACGCACGGCGGCGGGTAGTTGATTGATGAGCGGTTCACTGATAATCGTCCGTCCCGATGCCATGTATTCCGGTACTTTCCAGGCGAGGCAGTCGAACAGTCCAAGCGTAGCCAGTACGATGTCGCTGCGGCCTACTTCTTCAAAATACTGGCGATGATTGTAATCCGGGTTGGCGACCATATCTGGGAAGTGTGACCGTGCATCACGGGTATCGCGGAACCCGCCGACGAATTTGGCTGCCGGATGTGCCTTGATTCGTTTCAAAATGTCATAGCGTCGGCTGATCAGGCCGTCCCATGAAGTCATATCCCATGCCGAGCCATTGAAGAACACCTGGTTTTCAATGGGAGGCGTTCCCCATGCCTTTTCATAGGCTTCCAGTTGCAGGCGCTGGTACGTGATGTTCACACGCTGTGCAAGATGCCTGAACCTGCTGATGGTTTTGCCTTCTGTGGGTGCAAATGCATGTCTGGCGGCTTCCAAGCCAAGCGGGAAAAATGCTGCCAGCACCGTTTTCACCTGCGATACACGGTAATCGGTTACGTCTGCGAACGCATTGTTGGGTATGAAGTAGCCAGCCGGACGGATACGCGCTGCATCTTCCGCAGAGAGCGTGTCGTCGATGACCTGCTGATGGTAGTTGGATTTGTAGTACACCGCACCGATATTGAGCGCTGTCCGGTCAAAGGTCGTGTTACGGTCGCGGGCATCGTAGCAAAAACCTTTCCAGGGGCCACCGCCGTAAGGGCGTACCCATGCGATCATCACCATCGGATCGTGCGGATAGTGCGCGGTGGACGCATTCCAGCGCACTTCCTGAGTCAGCTTGATTTCACCTGCCCGTGCCAGCCGCTTCAACCCGGAAAGTGGGTGTGAGAGATAATGCCAATCCGCTTCCATGTGAACACGAACTTCCCATTTCGGCTTTTGCATTAATGGTCCTTCGGGGTAGAGGT
>JANRJJ010000020.1:0-162808 GCA_033764035.1 bacterium | reverse complement strand
AAGTCAAATTCCAATCGCGCACATCCACATCGTCGATCAGGATACGCCCGGTGGTCACATCATACGTGCGGTTGATCAGCTCGGTCAGCGTGCTTTTCCCGCTGCCCGTCATGCCGACGATGGCGACGGTTTCGCCCGGCTGCACCGTGAACGAAATGTTTTCCAGCAGACCATCTTCTTCAAAGCCGAAGCTGACATTCTCGAACGTGATCTTGCCGCGAATCGGTTCCGCGTAACCCTTCGGGTTTTCGTCCAGTTCGGTTTCTTCACTGATGATCTTCAGGATGCGCTGTGCGCTGGCCAGCCCGATGCTGATAAGCGAAAACGAGAAGATCGAGATGAACACCGGGAAGCGCAGCACCCCCATGAGCGCCATCACCGCGATGATGTCGGGAATCGTGATGATCCCCTGCCCGTACAGCAGGATGCCATGCAAAAACGTGAGCGCCAGCGCAATCCCGTAGAGCAGAAGCGGCAGGTATCCGGCTTCGGTGTAACCCTGCTGCACAAAATACTTGCGAAACTCGCGGGCGTTGAACCGGAATTTATCGCGCTCGAACGATTCACGGGCGCTGGCTTTGACGATCTCGATCCCGCTGATCGTTTCTTCAAGTGAGGCGTTCATCACCCCGAACTTTTCGCGCTGCGTGCCAACAATCGGGTTCAACCGCCGGGCGTACTGCCGCACGGTGACGATGTACGTGATCACGAACAGCATTGGGACGAGCAGCAGTTCGACGCGAATCGCCGCCAGAAAGGTGAGCGGGACGATGATGCCCATCACCGTATCGAAGATGAACGTGACACCAGGGTTGATCATCAGATTCATCTGCTGCATATCGTCCGTCGCCCGCGCCATGATGTCGCCCACGCGCTGGCGGTCGTGAAACGTCTGGCTTTTCCCCAACAGGCTGACGTACAGTTCTTCACGCGAATTGTGTTCGAGCCGCTGTGCCAGCGTTTCAATGGAAAGTGAAGCGAACAACTGCCCCAGGCCATCGACCAGCGTCAGCACCAACACGGCAATGCCGACCAGCAGCAGGCCGTTTGCGCCGCTGGGCGCGATGATCTCCGCCGCTGCTGTGCCAATCAGCACCCCGCTTCGCAGTGAAAACGAGATGTACGAGACGATGTACAGGCCGATGGACAGCAGAAAATACCCACGATGCCGCCACAGGTGTGAGAATATCCAGCGCAGCGCATTCGTTTGATCGTACCGGTATGCATGGGCAACCCGGAACTCGCTTTTTTGTGCCATATCTGTTTCCTGTATGAGTGGAATTCCCGCAGCGGGCATTGGCACAGTCCGTAAAGACTGCTTCTGCTCCGTAGATAACTATATGCCATGACTCTGCCATCTGTGAAGATGGAGAGTACAAAGCGGCTTTTGGGACATGTAGTCGTATAATCCTTGCGGAAGTTACAGAGAGGTGTGTATGCGTCGGATCACGCTGTTGATGATACTAGTCGGTATGGTGTTGAGCAGTGCGATTCGTGCCAGCGCCCACGCTAATCTGATCGAATCCGAGCCGCCCGCCAATGCCGTCCTGGAAACACCGCCATCTGTGATCCGGCTGTCGTTCACCGAACCGCTCGAACCCGCATTCAGCCGCATTATCGTGCGCGGCGCGGATGGGCTGCCCGTACCGCTCCCCGAAGCCGCCCTTGATGCGAATGATCCCTACGTCCTGATTTTGCCGATTCCCATGCTGGACAATGGCACGTATTCCGTCGAATGGCGCGTGGTCAGCGCTGCCGACGGGCATCCAACCTCCGGCGCATTCCCGATCAGCATCGGCGCTGCGGGCGTGCTGAACCTGCCCCAGGCCGCCGAAACCCCGATCCCGTTGAGCGATTCGCTCATCCGCTGGCTGAACTACCTCAGCCACAGCCTGTTGATCGGCGGGGTGGGCTTCTGGCTGTTCGCCATCGCGCCCGCGAAACTCAGCGAAAACGCATTGACCGTCCGCGCCATACAACGGCTGATCGCCTTTGCGTGGGTGCTGCTCGGCATCAGCGCCGCCCTGCTGCTGCTCATGCAGGCGGCAGTCACGGCGGGCGTTTCAATCAGCGAAGCGTTGAACGCAACCCTGCTCGCACAGGTGACCAGTGGATCGCGCTTCGGTCAGTTGTGGATGATCCGTGTCGCGCTGTGGGGAATCATCGGGGTTTTGCTGTTGAGTGCGCCGCAGCGCCCGTTTGCGTTCACGGCATGGGGGGTGCTGTTCGTCGGCCTGGGTTCGCAGTGGACGACCAGCCTGTTCAGCCATGCGGCGGGCGCACCGACCGATCAAGGCACAGCGATGGCGGCCACATGGCTGCATTTTGCCGCGTCCGCATTGTGGATCGGCGGGCTATTTCAGTTTCTCAATGTACTGGTCACGGGCAGTCGCTCGTTGACGGCGCACAGTACGGCGGCGCTCATCGGCCATTTCAGCAGCTATGCCCGCGTCACCGTCGCGGCAGTGGTACTCACCGGGTGGTTTGCCGCATGGCTGCACATTCAATCGCCAGGCGCGCTCGTTGAAACCCGCTATGGCCAATTGATGCTGATCAAGCTGGTGCTGTTCGCGCCTGCGCTGGCGCTGGCCGGGGTCAACCTGGTGATCACGCAGCGGCGGCTCGCTGCTGGTCAACCGCTGTGGATCGGCAGGCTGCGGGGACTGATCAGCGCCGAAATCGTCCTTACCGTGACGATCCTGGGCATCGTCGGGGTGATGACCTCCAGCGTCCCCGCCCGCATCGATTACCAGGCGCAGCAAGCCCGCGCCGCCGCACAGGTTCCCCCGAACCCGATCAGCGAAACGCTCACACAGACCGGGGTGAGTGGAACGCTCACGATCACGCCGGGCTACACAGGGGCGAATACCTTCACGCTCACGCTGACGGATCGCCAGGGACATCCCGTCACCGATGCGTCACGGATTCGGCTCACGTTCCGCAGCCAGGTCGATTCCGGCGCAGAAAGCGAACTGCGCATGGAACATCGCGGGGATGGGGTGTATGAAGTGGCAGGGGCGAACCTAACTCGCGTTGGGGCGTGGCGGGTGCGCGCCGTCGTCGCCCGCGACGGCGATTTCGACCGCGTGTACGATTTCCGCCCTGCCGTCGAACTCCCGCCCCCCGTCCCGGTCATCCGTGCTGCCGCACCGGATGCGCCGCTGCCCAACCGCATCACGGTGCTGCTGCTGATCGGCGTGATCGCGGTGGGCAGCGGCGGGTTCTTTCTGGGCGAAACCAGATGGCGCGTCTGGCGCGGATCGGGGTTCGTGGCGGCGGCGCTGGTGCTGATCGGGATTGCGTTTCTGGTCAGCAGTCTGTCATCCACGCTGCCCGCGTAGAATCCAATCGGCGCTTTCGGACGTACCGACGGCGGCCAGCGATTCAGGTACAGGTTCGGCAGGCGGCTGTGAATCAGCCCGCACTTTCAGGATCAGCAGGCCGAGCGGCGGCAGTGTGAGCCGCAGCGACTGCGCGAACCCGTGCGACGGCTCATCGACCGTATCGATGCCGCCGCTGTTGCCTACATCGCCGCCGCCGTAATGCGCGGAGTCGCTGTTCAACAGTTCGACATAATGCCCCGGTGCAGGCACGCCGATGCGATACTCCCGACGAATGATGGGCGTGAAATTGGCCGCGACGATGATGCAGTCCGCCGGATCATCGGCAAAGCGGATGTACGTGAAGGCGCTGTTGTCCGCGTCGTTCGCGTCGATCCACTGAAAGCCCTTGTAATCGAAATCATGCTCGAACAGCGCCGGTTCACGCTGGTACAGGTGATTGAGGTCGCGCATCCAGCGGTGTAAACCCTGGTGCGCGGGCATCTCCAGCAGTTCCCAATCCAGACCGCGCGCTTCGCTCCATTCCCGCCACTGCCCGAATTCCTGCCCCATGAACAGCAGTTTTTTACCGGGGTGCGTCCACTGGTAGCCGTACAACATGCGCAGCGTGGCGAACTTCTGCCACCAATCCCCCGGCACCTTGTCGATCAGCGATCCTTTGCCGTGTACCACTTCATCATGGCTGAGCGACAGCACGAAATTTTCGTTGAAGGCGTACACCAGCGAAAACGTCAGCTTGTTGTGCTGATAGCGGCGGTAGATGGGGTCTTTCTGCACATAATCGAGCGTGTCGTGCATCCAGCCCATGTTCCATTTGAAGGTGAAGCCCAACCCACCAATGTACACTGGGCGCGACACCATCGCCCACGCGGTCGATTCTTCGGCAATCGTGACCGCGCCGGGCGCTTCCTGATGCACAACCGTGTTGACTTCGCGCAGAAACGAGACGGCATCCAGGTTTTCATTGCCGCCGTACTCGTTCGGCATCCACTCGCCCGCCTTGCGCGAAAAATCCAGGTACAGCATCGACGATACCGCATCGACCCGCAGCCCGTCGATGTGATACTGCTTCAGCCAGAACAACGCATTGGCGATCAAGAAGTTGCGGACTTCGTTCCGCCCATAGTTGAAGATCAGCGTTCCCCAATCCGGGTGTTCGCCTTTGCGCGAATCGGCGTGTTCATACAGGTGCGTGCCATCGAAATACGCCAGGGCATGGCCGTCTTTCGGGAAATGCGCCGGAACCCAGTCCAGGATCACACCGATTCCGTGTTGGTGACACTGATCGACGAAGTACATGAAATCGTCGGCGGTACCGTGACGGCTGGTCGGCGCAAAGTAGCCGGTGACCTGGTAGCCCCAGGAACCATCGAAAGGATGTTCGGCTACTGGCAGCAGTTCAAGGTGTGTGTACCCCAGGTCTTTGACATACGGGATCAGCGTATCGGCCAACTCTCGATACGTCAGCCAGCGCCCATCGGTGTGCCGCCGCCATGACCCCAGATGCACTTCATAGGCCGCCATAGGCCGGGTGAGCGGGTTGATGGTCGCACGTTCGGCCATCCATGACTCATCGCCCCACGCATACCCGTCGATATTTTTCACGACCGAGGCATTGTTCGGGCGGACTTCGCTGGCAAACGCATACGGATCGCTTTTATCGGCACGGAAGCCCATATGGAGTGAACGCACGCGGTAGCGGTACAGGGCGTATTCGCCCACGCCAGGGATGAAGAGTTCCCATATCCCGGTCGCGTCATGGCGGGTCATGGGGTGAACGCGCCCATCCCACCCGTTGAAGTCCCCAATCACGCTCACGCTGAAGGCATTCGGGGCCCAAACCGCGAAACGCACCCCCGCCACCCCATCATGCGACTCCAGGTGCGCGCCCATGTAATCGTAGGCGTTCAGGTGCTTGCCGGAACGAAACAGGTACTCGTCCAGTTCGCCCATCTCCGGCTTGAAAGCGTAAGCATCGTGAAACTGCCGTGATGTACCATCGTGCGTCATTTCTTCAAGGCGATAGCGCACGGGCAGTTCAGCGGTGAATACAGCTTCAAACAACCCTGCATCGCGCACTTTTGCCATCGGCATACGAACAGCGGGGTCATCCAAAATCACGGTGACGGCTTGCGCACCAGGGCGAAAGGTACGGATCACCACCTGCCCGTCTCCGGCATCGTGCGCCCCCAGAATATCGAACGGCGCACCGTGATCGCCGCTGAAAAGCGACTCCAGCGCAGTGCTTGGCACATTGGTCAAAGAAGGGTATCCCATAGGGGTTCGCTTGTCATATGAACATTAAATCGGATATTGAACGCGATTATAGTCGCAATCGAAACCGCTTCACAGAGCATGACAGCCTGTTTTTGAGCTACAGCCCCCAACAGCACTGCCGTTCAGGGCAGGTTACGCATCAGCGCGCACAATGCGGCGATCCCCGGTTCAATAAGCGCTTCCTGTTCATACGCGAAGCACAGCCGCACATGCGCGTCATCCTGCCCATCAGCATAGGACGCTGACCCCCTAAAAAAGTCGATGCCCTGTTCGACCGCAGCCCGATGCAGCGCCGCCGCCGATTTGCCATCCGGCAGCCGCGCCCAGATGAAGTAGCCGCCATCCGGCGCTGACCATTCCAGCCATTCGGGGGCATGGCGATCCAGCGCCGCGATCATCAGATGATGGCGGCGGGCGTAAAATGCCCGCGCCGCCGCGATTTGTGCAGGAAAATCGCCCGCTTCAATGAATGAGGCGGCGATTTCAGTGTTGAACATGCTCGTGCCGCCATCGCCTTTGAACCCGGTCAGCACCTTGACCTTTGCGGGCGATGCATAAATCCAGCCCACGCGCAAAGCGGGCATGAGCAGCTTCGATACCGAAGCCACCGTGACGGTGCAGTCGCCATCATCGAAGGCGCGCACAATCGGCGGCGGCGGCGCGCCGAAGGACAACGGCTGGTAGGTCGCATCTTCCAGAATCGTGAAGCCGTACCGCTGCGCCAACTGCACCAATCCCTGCCGGTTTTCGACCGTCGCCGTGATCCCGGTCGGGTTATGAAACGATGGGATGGTGTACACTACTTTCACGCGCCCGGCATAAGTCTGGCACGCGGCTTCCAGCGCGTCCAGGTCAATACCCGTTTCGCGCATCGGCACGCCCACCACTTCGACACGGCTCATCTGCAAAATATTCACGCCAAAGTAAAAGGTTGGGCTTTCCACCAGCACCACATCGCCCGGCATGGTGAGCGCACGGCACGTTACATCGATGCTGTGGAGCGCCCCCGTGGTGACCATCACTTCAAGCGCATTGACCGGACGGTCGTACAGGTGCGCGATCAGCGCGGCGATCTGTTCGCGGGCGCGCATCGTCCCGGCCAGATCACCCGCATATTGCAGGCTGTGGCCTCTTTCAAGAATCAACGCAGCAAGATCGTGCAGGCGCTGACGCGGCACCAGTTCCAGGTTGGGATACCCAGTCTTGAAATCGTACAGGATGCGGGGATTCATGAAGTATCCTTTGATGAATAAATAGGTATTGTAGCGCGTGTTTCCACGGCGACTTGTGATACGATGTCGGGCGGTTTCATACTCATGGACAAAATACCACAATGACGAAAGCACAATCCAAAACTGTTGAATCCGCACCTGTCGAAACCACCGCTTCGGGCGGCACACCCCAGGAGGCTGCTGCACTTGCCGCTGCCGCTGATGCACAGCCCCAGTTCACGCGCAAACTGAGCGATTACACCTACAGCCCGCTCCCCATCGGGCGCGGTCGCCCAATGCCGCTTGGGGCGACCCCCGTTCCCAATGGGGTGAATTTTTCGGTGTTTTCCAAAAATGCCGATGGCTGCGTCCTGGTCTTGTTCCGCAAAGGCGAAGCAGAGCCGTTCGCAGAAATCCGCTTTCCCGATGAATTTCGCGTTGGCAAAGTCTTTTGCATGACGGTCTACGACCTGAACCACCGTCAGATTTCCTACGGTTTTCGCATGTTCGGCCCCTGGGAACCACAGCGCGGCCACCGCTTCAATCCCGACCAAATCCTGATCGACCCGTATGCGCAGGCAATCACCGGGCGCGGCAAATGGCGTGAGCGCCGCGATCTGTTCAAAAGCGGCAATCCGTATCCCTATCGCGGACGCATTCCATCGCACGATTTTGACTGGCAGGGCGACCGTCCGCTGCATCTGCCGATTGAAGACCTAGTGATCTACGAAATGCATGTGCGCGGTTTCACAGCGCACGAAACGTCCGGCGTACATTTCCCTGGCACCTATGGCGGCCTGGTGGAAAAAATCCCGTACCTGAAGGCACTTGGCGTGAACGCGGTCGAACTGCTCCCGGTGTACGACTTCGACGAACTCAACAATTCCCCCGAAGTGCCGCCGCCCGATGCGCTGATCAACTACTGGGGCTACAGCACGGTGAACTTTTTCGCGCCTAAAGCCGGGTTCGCGGCGGGCGGCGAAAGTGAAGGCGAAGTCGATGAATTCAAGTACATGGTACGCGAACTCCACCGTGCTGGAATCGAAGTGATCCTGGATGTGGTGTTCAATCACACCGCTGAAGGGAACGAACACGGGCCGACCATCTCGTTCAAGGGCGTGGACAACCAGACTTACTACATGCTCACACCAGAAGGCTACTATTACAATTTCAGCGGCACGGGCAATACCTTCAACTGCAATCAGCCCGCCGTGATCCAGTTCATCATCGATGCGCTGCGCCATTGGGTGACGGAATACCATATCGATGGTTTCCGCTTCGACCTGGCTTCGATCCTGGCGCGCCGGGAGGACGGTACGCCGCTGGGCGACCCGCCGCTGCTGAAGACGATTGCGCATGACCCGGTGCTGGGGCGCACCAAGCTGATCGCGGAACCCTGGGACGCGGGCGGGCTGTACCACGTCGGCGGTTTTCCGGATTATGGCCGTTGGGGGGAATGGAACGGCAAATACCGCGATGCGATTCGCAAATTCGTGCGCAGCGATGCCGGAACCGTGCCGGAAATGATCCAGCGCATCATGGGGTCGCCGGATTTGTACCCGACACGCGGCCCGATTGCGTCGATCAATTTCGTGATCGCGCACGATGGATTCACGCTCAACGACCTGTTCAGCTACAACGACAAGCACAATGAAGCGAACGGCGAAGACAACCGTGACGGCGCGAACGACAACAACAGTTGGAACTGCGGGGTCGAAGGCCCAACCGATGATCCTGAAATTCTGCGCCTGCGCCGCCGTCTGATGAAAAATACCATCGCCATCCTGCTCGTCAGCCAGGGAGTCCCTATGCTGCAAATGGGCGACGAAATTGCCCGGACGCAGAATGGCAACAACAATGCGTACTGCCAGGATAACGCCATCAGCTACATGGATTGGTCAACGGTGGAAGCGAACGCCGAAATCTTCAACTTTCATCAGCAGATGATCGCCTTCCGCCACCGTCACCCGGTGCTGCGGCATGGGTATCACCTGCGCGGCACCGATTACCAGAATGCGGGCATGGCCGACATCACATGGCTCGATGTTGACCTTGCGCCGAATGCCCCGGTTGAAGAACGGCTGACGATGGCATTCGTCCTCAGCGGGAAGCACGCCAAAGGTGGGCTGACCCAGGATGAAGACCTGTTCGTCGCCATGAACATGCACTGGAACGATCAGTATTTCAGCCTGCCGCACATTGAAGGACAGCGCTGGTTCGTGTTCGTCAATACGGGCGTGGATGCGCCGCACGACATCTGTGAACCGGGTCAGGAAGTCGAGTTGAGCGACCAGCAGCATTTGATGCTGACTTCGCGGTCGGTAATCATTCTGGTGTCGCGCCCGGTCGCTGAAGCCGCCAATGCCGATGCTGCTGTCAATGGCACGGTTGAGGCTGCCGACGCATAGTCACGCGGGGTCTAAGCGCGTATCCGGCAGATTGGGAAGGGGTGGCATCCTGCCACCTCTTTTTGATTCGCATGTGATGATTCGATACCCAAAATTCGCTTTTGCTTTCGATTATTTTGTACAATTTAGAACGAGCTGAAGAAAGCTTGACATAAACGCGGAGTCATGAAAGATTATGAACAGAGACATCGATGAGATTGACCGCTCGATCCTGATTGCGCTTCAGCACGACGGCGCGATCAGCAATGCAGAACTGGCGCGGCGAATTTCGCTCTCCCCGCCTGCCGTCCATGCGCGGATCAAGCGGCTGGAAGAACTGGGCTACATCAAACAGTACGTCGCGGTGCTGAACCGCGAAAAGCTCGGTTACGACATGTTGTGCCTGGTGGGGGTGACGCTGCAACTGCACCAACCGGAACAGATCGACCGGTTTCATGAAGAAGTGCGGCGGATGCCCGAAGTGCTGGAATGCCACTTCCTGACGGGCGACTTCGATTACCTGCTCAAGGTGGTGGTGCGCAACCGTAAAGAACTGGAACGGCTGCTCATGGAACGGCTGACGCGCATTCCCGGCGTTTCGCGGGTATCGACCAGCCTCGTCCTGGGCGAGATCAAGAATTCGTTATCGCTGCCTTTAGATCAACAGACGGTGGAATGATCGCACTCAGTTCAGAAGTCCACTACCTCAAGCGGTCGGTCATGCGCGATCTGCTGGCGCTGGCGACCGAACCGGGAATCCTCTCGCTGGCGGGCGGGCTGCCGTGCAGCGATGCGCTCCCCCTGGAAAGTTACGCCCACTGCCTGAACACCGTGATCGCACGGGATGGGGCGCGCAGTATGCAGTACAGCCCGCCATCACGCCCGCTGCAAACCTGGATCGCCGGGTATATGCAGCGGCGCGGCGTGGACTGCACCCCGGAACAGATTTTCCTGACCAACGGCGCACAGCAGGGCTTGGCCATTCTGTCGCGGCTGCTGCTCGACCCCGGCCAACCCGCCGTGATCGAAGCGGCCACTTTTACGGGCATTCAGCAGATCACCGCCGGGCGCGGCGCACAGGTGCATACCATTCCAACCGATCTGGAAACGGGCGCGGATGTAGAGGCACTGGAGTCGATCTTCAGGGCGCACCGTCCGCGCTTCGCCGTGATCATCCCGGATTTTCACAACCCGTTGGGGGTCAGCCTGTCGCTGGAAAAACGCCAGCAGATCGCCGCGCTCGCCGCCGCCTACGAAATCCCGATCATCGAGGACGATCCGTATGCCGCGCTGCGCTTCGAGGGGGACGCGCTGCCGCCGATCAAAGCCTTCGACCGCGATGGGTACGTTTTCTATGTCGGTTCGTTCTCGAAAATGCTTGCGCCATCGGTGCGGTTGGGCTGGATCGTCGCGCCCGCCCCATTGATCCCCAAGATTACGGTGCTGCGCGAATCGCTCGACCTGGAGTCGTCGATCCTCACGCAAAGCGCGGTGTACGAGTTCCTCTCTCAGGCAATGCTGGAGCCGCATCTCGCCCGCCTGAACGCGGTCAATCACGAACGGCGTGATGCCTTGCTCACCGCGCTGGCGACGCATTTCGGTGGCTTTGCCCAGTGGACGATCCCCCAGGGCGGCTTGTTCGTGTGGGTCACGTTCCCGGAAACGGTCGATACATGGGCTGCCTTTCAGCACGCGGTCGATCAAGGGGTGCTGTATATCCCTGGCGCGGCCTTCGCGGTGGACGGCGGGTATCGCCACGCCATGCGCCTGAATTTCAGCAGTGCAGCGCCGCACGACCTCCATACCGCCGTTGAACGACTGGCAGGCGTGTTTAATCCAGCAATTTTGCTGCCATGATAATGGTTTTGTGACGAAAGGATAACCCTGATGGTGGATGCAGCGCTCAACCGCCGCCCAATGACCGAAGAGGCGGACTTTTTACAGATCAAGGCTATCGATCATATTCATCTGTACGTTGGCAATGCGAAACAGGCCATGTACTACTGGTGGAAAGGCTTCGGCTTCACCCCGGTCGCGTATTCTGGCCTGGAAACGGGCAACCGTGAGTACGCCTCATACGTGCTGGAAAGCGGAAAAATCCGCCTGGTGGTGACGGCGGCCTACCGCCCGGAAAACCCGATTGCTGAACACCACAAACAGCATGGCGACGGCGTGAAAGTGATCGCGCTCAGCGTGGACGACGTGGCCCAGGCATACCAGGCGACGACGGGACGCGGCGCAAAACCCGCCTGGGAACCGCGAGAAGAAAGCGACGCACACGGGGCATTCCGCACGGCGGCCATTTACACCTATGGCGAAACGCTGCATGTGTTCGTAGACCGCAGCGATTACAGCGGCACGTTCGCGCCCGGCTACCAAGCACTGCAAATTCCGGCAGAACCCAGTGGATTGGTCGCGGTCGATCATGTCGTCGGCAATGTGGAGCTGGGCGCGATGGATGAATGGGTGAACTTCTACCACGATGTGATGGGGTTCCGCCAACTGCTGCACTTCGATGACCAGGACATCAGCACCGAATATTCCGCGCTGATGTCGAAGGTGATGCAGAACGGCAATGGGCGCGTCAAGTTCCCCATCAACGAACCCGCTGAAGGCAAGCGTAAGAGCCAGATCGAAGAATACCTCGATTATTACCTCACGCCGGGTGTGCAGCATCTCGCGCTGCAAACGGGCGACATTCTGAAAACGGTGCGCATCCTGAAGGCGCGCGGGATCGAGTTTTTGCGCGTGCCGGATGAATACTACGACCTGCTGCCGGATCGCGTCGGGCAGATCGACCAGGATTTAGCGCAAATCCGCGATCTGGGCATTCTGGTAGACCGTGACGATGAAGGGTATCTGCTGCAAATTTTTTCGAAGCCGCTGCAAGACCGCCCCACGATGTTCATTGAGGTGATCGAACGGCACGGCAGCCAGGGTTTCGGCAAGGGCAATTTCAAAGCCCTGTTTGAAGCGATTGAACTGGAACAGCAGCGCCGGGGGAATCTGTAAACGATGGCACGCCTCCCACGCCCGCCGATTACCAGTCTGCGCGACTTTTACGCCTTTGAACAGCATGTGCGCACAGCGGCGGAGAACCGGGGACGCTCCGTCGCCCCGGAATGGTATCAGATGCCGGTGTTCTACTTCTCGAACACCAGCGCGATCTACGGGGATGGTGAGACCATCCCCTATCCGTCGTACACAGATGCGCTCGATTACGAGCTGGAGATCGCCGCCGTAATTGGTGAACCAGGGATCGACATTCGCCCGGAGGATGCTGAACGCCACATCCTGGGGTTCACGATCTTCAACGACTGGTCGGCACGGGATGTGCAGGCACGGGAAATGCGCGTTGGCTTAGGACCGTCCAAAGGCAAGGACTTCGCCTCGTCGCTGGGCGCGGACGTGGTGACGCTCGATGAACTGGCGGGGCGGCACACAGGCCGCCCTGGTGTTTTCGACCTGACCATGACCGCCCGCGTGAACGGGATGGAACGGTCACGCGGGAACATGCGCGACCTGCACTATTCGTTTGGGGAAATGATCGCCCATGCTTCACAGGATGTCATGCTGCGGCGCGGCGACGTGATCGGCTCTGGTACGGTGGGGACGGGTTGTCTGCTCGAACTGACGCGGGGCGATGGACCATACCTGCAACCGGGCGATGTGGTCGAACTGGAGATCGAATGCCTGGGGATGCTCCGCAGCAGCATCGGGCCGAAAAAGCAGTCGTAAAGGATGTTCATCATGCCGTTTTATCACCGCCTGGGAGAAATTCCCCACAAGCGCCATACCCAGTTCCGCAAGCCGGACGGCGGGCTGTACCGCGAAGAAGTGATGGGTCTGGAAGGCTTTTCCGGCATTCAATCGCTGCTGTATCACCACTTTTTGCCGCCGCGTGTGCTGCACGTCGAAGATAGTGGCCCCGCCGCCCCGGAATTTGTCCCGTTCGGCGCGCTGCAACACCGGGCGTTCACCACTGCATCCATTCCGGCAGGCGGCGACCCAGTGAGCGCCCGCCGCGTGATTCTGGGCAATGCCGATGTCACGCTCGGTATCGCCCGGCCTACGCAAAGCATGGATGTGTTCTACCGCAACGCCCAGGCCTATGAAGTCTGGTTCGTACATGAAGGGACGGGTGTGCTGCGTACCCAGTTCGGGGCGCTGCCGTATGAGCCGGGCGATTATCTGATCATCCCTTACGGCACCACTTGGCAGATGTCGCTTGATGCGCCCGAAGCGCGCTTTTTCGTGATCGAATCGCCGTCGCAGATCGAGCCGCCCAAGCGCTATCGCAATCAGTTTGGGCAGCTTCTCGAACATGCCCCGTACAGCGAACGCGATATTCGCGTGCCGCAGCAGCTTGAAATGCACGCCGAACGCGGCGAATTCGAGGTGCGCGTGAAAGCGCGTGACCGTATCACCCGGCATATCCTGGATCATCACCCGTTCGATGTGATCGGGTGGGATGGCTACCTGTACCCCTGGGCGTTCAACGTGCGCGATTTTGAGCCAATCACCGGGCGCATCCACCAGCCGCCGCCCGTCCACCAGACGTTTGAAGGCTGGAATTTCGTGGTGTGTTCGTTCGTGCCGCGCTTGTTCGATTACCATCCCCAGGCGATTCCCGCGCCGTACAATCATTCCAACGTGAACAGCGATGAAGTGATCTACTACTGCGATGGTAATTTTATGTCGCGCAAAGGCATCGAAAAGTACGACATCACGCTGCACCCAAGCGGACTGCCGCACGGCCCACAGCCCGGCGCGACCGAAGCGTCCATTGGCGCGAAACAGACCGAAGAGCTGGCCGTGATGGTCGATACCTTTCACCCATTGCACCTCACTTCGACCGCCCTTGAACTTGAGAAACCCGGCTATATGGCCTCATGGCTGGCCGGGGATGGAGCCTGACCCGCACATGGAAATCACGCCATCGTCTTACCCCTGGCAGTCGATCTACAAGATCATGATCGGCAGCATCCTCCCGCGCCCCATCGGATGGATTTCGACGCTCGATGTGGAAGGGCGGCGCAACCTTGCGCCGTATTCGTTCTTCAATGGGGCAGGCGCAAACCCGCCGCACGTCCTGTTCACGCCCATGCTGCGCAGCAGCGACGGCACATCCAAAGATACGCTTACGAACGTGCGCGAGACGGGCGAATTCGTCGTCAACATCGTCAGCGGCGCGTTGATTGAAGCGATGAACCATACATCAGGCGAATATCCAACCGGTGCGGACGAGTTCGCGCTGGCCGGGTTGACGGCTGTACCGTCGGTCACGGTCAGGCCGCCGCGTGTAGCCGAAAGCCCGATTCACTACGAATGCAAAGTCGTGCAAATCATCGAACTGGGAACCGAACCCGGCGCGGGAACCGTCGTGATTGGGCGGGTGGAGCATCTGCATGTAGCCGATGAATACCTGATCGGCACGGACAAGATCGACATTGCCAGGCTCGATCCGGTCGGTCGTCTGGCGGGGAGCGGCTATGCCCATACCCGGGATCGCTTCAATCTGGAACGTCCTCAGGTGCGCTGAGGACAGGGTCACCCTTTGAAGTGAATGAGGTCACAAAAATGAAAACACGTCGTCCTTTTGTCACGTTTACGCAGGAAGCCCATGAAACCTGGCGCATCATGGTGCAGCGGCAGTGGGAACAGGCGGAACGTTATGCCTCACGGCTGTGGCTGGATGGCCTGGCGCGCCTGAACATCACCCACGACGGCATCCCGGATTTTGCCGCGATGGATCAGGTCTTATACGACCTGGTGGGCTGGAACCTGGTGAGTACGGATATTCAGTACTCCACCGACCAGGATTGGTTCGTCGCCATGAACAGGCGTGAATTCCTGATTACCGAATACATACGGGATCGGCAGGACATCGATTACACGCCGCTGCCGGATATTTTCCATGATGCGTTCGGGCATCTGCCGTTCATGGCCGACCGCCAGTTCGCGGATTACTGCCAGCGCTTCGGCACGATTGCGCTGGAACACCCGGACAGCCAGCGCTATTCGATCAAGACGATGTGGTGGTACACGGCAGAATTCGGGTTGATCCGCGAACACGGCGAATTGAAAGCGCTCGGCGCGGGGCTGCTCTCATCGAAGGCCGAACTTGCCCGCGCCTTCGATGGTTCCGTTAAGCTGCTGCCGTTCGAGATCAACGCATTCGAGACGATTGCCGCCAGCCCGCACACCTATCATGAACAGTTTTTCGTGCTGGAGTCGCTCGATCAGTTGTATGAAGCGCTCGATGTATGGCACGCCGCGCACCCCATCCCCGAAAATGCCTGAAGCTTGACGCTGGTTAAAGGGGTGGGCAAAATGTCCGCCCCACTGACACGCACCGAATCGGTGTGCCATAATAGGGTCATTACGCTGCATGTGCTTAGCCTCTCCCGCACCAGGAATGGTTCGACCGGATGCGCCTTTGGATTCTGACCCAGTTCTACCCGCCGGAATTCGGCGCGGCAGCCGTGCGCCTTAGCCGTCTGGCGCACCTGTTGGCACAGGATGGCCATCAGGTCACGGTGCTGACGGGGATGCCGAATTACCCTGAAGGCGTGATCAAGCCGCCGTATCGTGGACGAATCGCTTACCGGGAACAACGCGGCGGCGCGGATATACGCCGCGTGTGGGTGTATGCCTCTCCACACAAACGTACCTTGCCCCGGCTGCTGAATCAGTTCTCGTTCATGCTGATGGCGGCAGTACGGGGGGCGTTTCTCCCGCGCCCGGACGTGATCCTGGTTGAATCGCACCCCCTGTTCATCGTGCTGGCCGCCGGGTGGTTGAAGCGCGTGAAACGTGCGCCCATCGTGCTGAATGTGAGCGATCTATGGCCAGAATCAGCGGTGGCGACGGGCGCACTGAACGCGGACAGCCCGATGGTCAAGATCGCCAGCCGGGTTGAAAAGTGGGCGTACCGCGATGCCGCGCACATCATCGCCATGACCAAAGGAGTGCGCGACGGCGTGCTGATCGTGCATCCACACCCAGAACGCACGACGTTGATCCAGAACGCGGTCGATCTGGACGTGTTCCGTCCGCATCGCCCGGATTTACGGGCGGAAACCCGCGCCCGTTTGGGCATCAACCCGGCGCAGATCGTGGTCACGCACGTCGGCAACATGAGCCTGACGTACAATTTCGACGGCATCCTGAACGCCGCTGCCGCCCTGCCCGACCTGCTGTTCGTGTTCGTGGGCGGCGGGTCACAGGAAACCGCCGTGCGCGAACAGGCCGCCGCACGTGGACTCAATAATGTGAGATTCACCGGGGTAGTGCCACATGCCGACATGCCGGGTCTGTGGGCTGCCGCCGACCTTACGCTGATCGCGCTGGGCGATCATTCGGTAGCGGGCGGCACCATCCCGGCAAAACTCTATGAGGCGGTCGCTACCGGAACCCCGGTCGTAGCCGCCATTCGCGGCGAAGGCGCAGCGGTGATCGAACACGCCGGAATCGGCCTGACCGTGCCGATTGGCGACAGCGAAGCGATGCGCACCGCGATCCGCCGCCTGGCTGATTCGCCGGATGTGCGGGCGCGCATGACGGCGACCGGACGTGCGTATGCCGAAGCGAACCTGGCCGCCGCCGCCGTCAAGGATCGCTATGCCGCCGTGTTCCAGGCTGTGACCGACTCCCCTTCCAAAAGGACATCATCGTGACGAGCGACACTTTGAATTTCGCCGTGATCGGCTGTGGGCGCATTGCCCCCCGGCACGCGCAAGCACTACAAAGCCTGGAAGCATCGCACCGCGTCAGGCTGGCCGCCGCGTGCGATGTGATCGAATCGCGGGCGCGGCACTTTGCCGAGTCGTTTCAGTGTGAAGGGTTATCATCGTTCGAGCAGGTTTTGGCGCGTGACGATATTCATGTCGTTTCGGTGTGCGTCCCATCCGGGCTGCACGCCCAGATTGGGATCGCGGCAGCCCAGGCGGGCAAACATGTCCTGGTCGAAAAGCCTATCGCGCTCAACACTGCCGATGCCGATGCGCTGATCGATGCGTGCGACGTGGCAGGCGTGACGCTGGGCGTGGTGCTGCAAAACCGTTTCAACCCGCCCATGCGCGATCTGCGCGCCCTGGTCGATTCGGGATCGCTGGGGCGTATCATGCTGGGCAGCGCGACGGTGCGCTGGTTCCGCCCGCAGGATTATTATGAGGACGGCTGGCACGGCACATGGGCAATGGACGGCGGCGCGCTGATGAACCAATCGATTCACCACATCGACGCGCTGCAATGGCTGATGGGCGATGTGGCGAGCGTGTTCGCCTACACCGCGACGCTGGCGCACCAGATGGAGGCGGAGGATGTGGGGGTGGCCGTTGTGCGCTTCAAAAACGGTGCGCTGGCGACGATTGAAGGATCGACGCTGACCTACCCCGAAAATCTGGAAGGGTCAGTTGCGCTGTTCGGGGAGCGGGGATCGGTCAAAGTGGGTGGGACAGCGCTCAACCGGAAAGTCTTTTGGAAGGTGGCCGGGCAGATTGAACAGGAACGTGAAATCCTCACCCGTGAAGCGATTGATCCACCCAGCGTGTACGGCTACAGCCACCGCGAACAGATCGCAGAGATGATCGACGCGATCCGCGAAGGCCGCCGCCCGTCCACGCATGGGCGTGAAGCGCGGCGGTCGCTGGCGTTGGTCACCGCCTTGTACGAATCGGCGCGTACCGGGCGCGAGATCAGGTTCGACTAGTTGTCGAATTCGACTAAACGCCGCGTGCTACGCCGATCACGTTCCAGGTGCTTTCATCAGGCGCATGTTCAATGTTGGGAAACCCGGTCAGCCTGACCAGCTCGAAACCCGCCTGGGAAAGGAAGTAGCGTAGTTCCTGGGCGAAAAAGTACCGCACTGTGTGAACTTCGTGCGTCTCCCCGGCAAGCTGCGCCCCTTCCAAACGCCAGATGCGATATTCGACGCGGCACGTCTGGTTGAGCGTATCCAGCGACGCGGAACCGAGCCGAATCAGGCGGGTATCGCCAAAGCGCAAATCCTTCAGGCGGTCGGACGGGCGCTGCTCCAGCACCGCTGGACCGTACCACACATCAAAGGCGAGCAGGCCGCCGGGGTTCAGGTGCGCCCGTGCCGATGCGAACGCAGCGGCGACATCCTCATTCTGCGTCTGGTAACCCAGCACGCCGAACAGCATCACGACGGCATCGAAGCGTTGTTCCAGCCGCACCGTCCGCAAATCGCCATGAAAAAAGTTGATTTCGGTCAGCGGTGGCAGGCTGCCCGCTTTCACCCAGGCCGCCGCCAGCATTTGATCGCTTCGGTCAACGCCAAGTACGCGGTAACCGCGCCGCGCCAGCCGAATGGCATGATTGCCCGTGCCGCAGCCCAGGTCAAGCACCGTCTTTATGGGGTGGTCACTGTGCTGCTGGAACGCTGTTTCCAGCAGTTCCACTTCCGCGTTGTAGTCTTTGTCCTGGTAAAGGGTATCGAATGCACCGGAATACGCCGCGCCAAAAGTTTGTTCCATGTGTCAGACCTGCATGGGGCTGTGCCGCTTGGATAGAAACGAGTTTTCATCACCTCTTAATTCTAGCACACTCCCCGGTTGAACAGTTTCTATTACCCTGGCAGGAGTAACAGATCGTGCCGTCACGTGTTTTAACAATCACACAATACACAATCGATCTTTTTGGGTTATGCAGAGGTGCTGAAAATACATAATGGAATGGGTCAACATGATTTTGCTGTTCGCCGCCGCTTATCTGATCGGCTGTATTCCCGTCGGGTACATCGTCGGCAAACTGAACGGGATCGATGTGTTCAACACGGGCAGCGGCAACATGGGCGCGAACAACATCGCCCGTGCGCTTGGGTATTTCTGGGGCGGGCTGACGTGGTTTCTGGACAGTATGAAAGGTGTGGCCGCCATCCTGCTGCTGCGGTTGCTGACCCCACCCGACCAGATGGGCATGGCGACGGTGATCGGCGCGGTCGGCGCGATCATCGGTCATACCTGGTCGCTGGCGGTCTATGCGATCACCGGACGGCTGCGCGGCGGAAAAGGGGCGGCCACCGCCATTGGCACCTGGCTGACCTTCATCCCACCGGTCATGGTCGCCGTCATCATGTCGATCTGGGTGCTGGTGGTGGTGATCACCCGGTACGTGTCGCTGGCCGTGCTGCTCACAACCGGGCTGGTCGCGGCGGGTGTGATCGTGATGGTGGCGACGAACTTTTTCGCGCCCGTCTATCTGCTCTACCTGGTCGTCCCGGTGATCGTATTTTACCGCCACCGCGAAAACATCATCGCGCTGCGTGAAGGGCGGGAACGCAAACTAGGCCAGCGCGTGTAGCGGCCTGCGTTCGTGAGTTCGGGCGCACCAGGCTATAATCGAGTCAGGATTCAGCTTTGATGCAGCGATGCGTAAGGAACCAGCGCAATGGCAGACGAACATGACGACCTGAAAATACATGTCGAAGATGCGGGCGGCATCTGGACGATTCGTGGCGGCGGCGGGCAGCGACAATGGAATAACATCCGCTACAAAACGGGCATGAGCGCCAAGAATGTCGGCTCGGAAAAGCTGTCGATGAATGTGGCGACGATCCCGCCTGGTGGTGTCGCTTATGCGCATATACATGTCGATTTTGAAGTGATGCTGTACATCCTGGAAGGGCATGTCCGCCATGATTACGGCCCCGGCCTTTCCAAAACGCTGTACAACCAGGCGGGGGATTTCATCTTCATCGAGCCGGGCGTGCCGCATGAAGTATTCAATGTGAGCGACACCGAACCCGTCGTCGCCATCGTCGCCCGTTCCAGCGCGGATGAATGGGACAACATCATCAACTATGATAAAAATGCCGATCCGCAGGCTTCTACCCCGGAAAGCGAGTGAGCGCACATGGCACACATCGTCACGATAGCGGGAAGCCCATCGGCCACATCGCGCTCAGCGGCTATGCTCGATTACTTCCGGCGCGAACTGGAACACGTAGGCCATACCGTCCATGCGGTGAGTGTGCGCGACATGAACGCTGATGACCTGATACACGGGCGTTATGACGGCGACTCGATTCGCGCCCAGGTCGCCCAGGTCGAACGGGCGCAGGGCGTGATTCTGGCGACTCCGGTCTATAAAGCGTCCTATACGGGGGTACTCAAACTGTTCCTGGATGTGCTGCCTGCTAACGCCCTGCAAGGCAAAGCCGCCCTGCCGCTCGTCAGTGGAGCCGCCCCTACCCACATGCTGGTACTCGATTACGCGCTCAAGCCCGTGGTGGCGGCTTTAGGCGCATGGTCGATTCACCCCGGCCTGTACGTGATGGATCAGCAGTTTCAGGCCGCGCAGCCCGGTTCTGCACCTACTTTCACGCCGGAACTGGAAGAAAAGCTGAAGACCGTGTGTGCATCATTCGCGCACCTGTTGGAAAACGTCATCCCTTCATCAATGTGAACCTTTGTGAGGATTTTATGCTTCAGGATATTTTGTGGTTCGTCCCTGGTCATGGTGATACGCGCTACCTGGGGACACAGCACTCACGCCGCAATACCAGCCATGATTACCTGGCGACCGTCGCCAAAACGATTGACTCGCTCGGCTATTCGGGCGCGCTCCACCCTACCGGGTTCGGATGCGAAGATTCCTGGGTGCTGGCGAGTTCGATGATCCCGCTTACCAAGCACATGAAATTCCTGATCGCGTTTCGTCCTGGCAGCCTTTCGCCCACATTGGCGGCGCGCATGGCGGCCAGCTTCGACCGTTTTTCCGATGGCCGGCTGCTGCTCAACATCATCACGGGCGGCGACCCGGTCGAACTGGCAGGCGATGGCATGTTCCTGAACCACGACGAGCGCTACGAAGTGACGGACGAGTTTCTCACGGTATGGCGGCAGCTTTTCACCGGGCAAGAAGTCAATTTCGAGGGCAAGCATATCCAGATCAAAGGCGGCAAGCTGGCATTTCCGCCCGCGCAGCTTCCCTATCCCCCGCTGTTCTTCGGGGGGTCATCACCCGCCGCAATTGAAGTCGCGGGCAAGCATGTCGATGTCTACCTGACATTGGGCGAACCGCCAAAAGAGACCGCCGAAAAATTCGAGAAAGTCCG
This sequence comes from bacterium, assembly GCA_033764035.1. Lineage (GTDB taxonomy): Bacteria > Chloroflexota > Anaerolineae > Aggregatilineales > Phototrophicaceae > Flexifilum. The sequence goes on along the minus strand of JANRJJ010000020.1, from coordinate 141,510 downwards.
CGCTGCCGCCGCCAGGCATGGCCGCACGATGCGGTTTGGCGTGCGCCTGCATGTGATCTGCCGCGAAACTGAGGATGAAGCCTGGGCCGCCGCCGACGATCTGCTGCGCTATGCGACCGATGACGTGATCGCCGCCCACCAGGAAAAGCTCGCCCGGTTCGATTCGGTCGGGCAGGGGCGGATGGCGGCGCTGCACGGCGGTGACCGGAGCAAGCTCGAAGTCAGCCCGAACCTGTGGGCAGGGATCGGCCTGGTGAACAAAGGCGTAGGGACAGCCCTGGTCGGCAGCCCGCAGATTATCGCGGATCGGCTGATGGAATACGTCGATTTGGGCGCGGATACCTTCATCCTCTCCGGTTATCCGCACCTGGAAGAAGCATACCGCGTGGCCGAAATGGTCTTTCCGCTGCTCCCGGATTGGCAAAACAAGGCTGCCGCGTACAACCGCGTGTTCAACCCGTCGGCCATCCCCGCAAGCTGGCAGTAAACGCGCAGCGGTGCAGCGGGTGTGAAAGGCCACGTTCACACCCGCCTGTACCCGCCGCCAGCCCTACGGGGCGACATATGGTCTGGAATTCTTCCTGCCCACTTGTTAGGATCAACGCCGATCATCAAGCCGCAATAGAGTTGAGGACAAGCGATGAGACGTTCGCTGCTGCGGCGCTGTGGCGCTGTATTGCTGATGCTGACCGTCACCATGACGCTGCTGGCGGGCATCAGGCACACCCCCGCCAACGCGCAGGATTTTCTCGTGACCAATACCCCGCGTGCGGCGGTTCAAAACCCAACTGCACAAAACCCCGCCCCCACCACCCCTGAAGCGCCCGATCAACCGCTGACGCAGATCACAGCGACCCCGCGTGTATCCGCTGGCGGCTTCGATCCGTCGGTGTGCGCAGCCTTCACCGATGGCCGCGAGCTGAGCGCTGAATGCGCGGCGATGATCGCGCAGTTCCCGCGCCCCATCGCGGAAGAAGTGCCGCTCGATGGCTATACGCTCAGCACCTACACGTTTTTCCGCGTTGGCCCAGACCCCACGCCAACGTTCGATGCGCCGAATGGGAACGTGACCGGGGAAATTCCTCAGGGGTTCAATTTCGTGCGCGCTGTTGACCTGAACGTGGACGGTTGGCTCCAGATCGAAGATGGGCGCTGGCTTCAGCGGGAACGCGCTCGTGAAGCGAATCCGTCCTATTTCCGGGGCGTGACGCTGAGTGAAGAAACGGTCTATCCGTTCGCCTGGGTGCTGGACCTCAGCCGCATTCATGTCTCACGCTTTCCAGGCGGTGAATGGGATCCATCCACCGAACGCTGGCTCGACCGTTACGAACGGGTGAATATTTTCTCGACGGCTTATGACGATGAAGGCTGGCGCTGGTACATGATCGGCCCAAATCATTGGGTTGAACAGCGGTTCGTCGCCAAAGTCCAGCCCATCGCACCGCCATCAGGCGTGAGCGGCAGATGGATCGCGGTCGATTTGTACGAGCAAACGCTGATCGCGTATGAGGACGATACGCCCGTCTACGCCACATTGATCTCGTCTGGCCTGGAACGCACCGAAACGAATGAAGGCTTGTTCAATATCTGGGCGCGAATGCCTATCGACCCAATGAGCGGGGCGACGGGCGCGCCGAACGCTTATGCGCTGCAAAGTGTTCCCTGGGTCATGTACTTCGATGGCAGCATCAGCCTGCATGGGACCTATTGGCACGATCTGTTCGGCTACCGTCAAAGTCGTGGGTGCGTCAACCTGACGATCAGCGATGCGCGCTGGCTGTTCGAATGGACGGGGCAGGGCTTACCCGACGCGACTGGGAACATTAATACGCCTGTGTATGTGTACAGTTCAGGTGAATATGGCGTGACCGCTTCCGGCCTGTAACCCGACAGCAGCGCCGCTTCAGAGCGACTGTGCGGCGGTCGGCAGTTCATCTTCGTGGGTAGGGTCGGCCTCAATAGGCGGCTCTACCCGGTTGCGCCGTCGTGTGCGCGAATGCACGGGCGGCGACGGCACTTCCTCGCCGGGGAACGGATCGCGCAGCGCGATTTTGGCAATGATGTACAAAACCAGAATACGAATGGTCCCCATGATGGGCGCGACCAGGAACGCCCCCAGAATACCGCCCACTGCCGCGCCGATGAACACGCCAACGATGATCAGCACCAGCGGCAGATCAAGGACATCGCCCAGAATTTTAGGCGCGATCACATTCCAGATCACCTGGGTGATGAACACGTTGACCAGGATCACGAACAGCGCCATAAATCCGTTTGGAATATCGGGAAAGACCGTTGAACCGTTCAGCAGCGGCACAAGCCCCAACGGGATGAGGGCGAAAAAACCGCCAATCGTGGGGATCAGCGAGATCGTCCCGGTGATCACCGCCAGCAGCGGCGCACTGGGAATACCCATCATCTGAAGTTGTATCCATGTCAGGATGCCGATCATCACGCCGATGATCACCTGTCCCCTGAAAAAACCATTCCACACGCGAATGATCTTGTGATTCAACAAAATGTATTCACGACTGTAAATGTCGGGTATCCATCGTTCGATGGACCGCGAGAGCGTCGGCACATCCAAAAGCAGAAAAAACGAGATCAGAACCGCCAGCAGCAGGCTGGTGAACAGCGTCGTAATGCCCGTAATCGCGCTGGTGAGCGTTTCGGTCAGTGTCCCCGCAATGCTCAGCAGGCTGTTGATCAGGTTACGCACATCGGTCGCGCTGATTACCGTCGTCGTGCCGGTCGCTTCATCCGCCGGGGGATCGGCGGTCGAAGGGGCGGGCGTTTCCACATTGGGCGAAGTCTCGTTGATCTGGCTGAGTGCGCCTAGTGCCTGCCGTACCGGGTCCATCAGAAATTGTATATCGACCTGTACGCCGAACACTTCGACGGTGTTCAGCCCATCCTGTAAGTACGGCTGAATTTCATTTTCAAAGCGCCCCACGCCTTCCGCCAGGTTGGTCGAAAGGCTTTCCACACCGTTGACCGCCGCCGGAATCACAAGCAGAATGCCGATAATGATCGCCAGGATCAGCATGGTGTAGACCACGATCACGCTCATCGCCCAGGGAAAATGGACACGACGGTTCAGCGACCGCGTTGGAATGTACAACGCAAAGGTCAGCAAAAAGGCCAGGGTCAACACCTGCACCACAGGGCTAAGCAGCGTAAGCGCAAACAACCCGGCGATGATCAGGAAGATGGTCATGAGCTGGCGCGTCCACGCGCCCCACTGCGGAGAATAGCTGGACTGGGGAGCCTCAGCCATAGCGTTATCTGTCCTTCGTCATCCAATCTGCATAGGGTATAACACGGAAATCACAGAAAAGTTATGCAGGCGACGGCTGCTCAATGCTGAGCTGATTTTTAGGCGACCCTGTAAATACGCTACAATCGCCCGTATTACAAAGGCATTGCAGGTCAACCACAACCGAACGGGACCATTCATCAATTAATCCTGTTCAACGCAGCATTGGGAGAACATTCATGCACATTCTCGGCATCGATATTGGCGGCACGGGGATCAAGGGTGCGCCTGTGGATAGTGTGCAGGGCGAACTGCTGACCGAGCGTGTTCGCATCAACACACCGCAGCCTTCTACGCCAGAAGCGTGCGCGCAGGTCATTTTGAACATTGTACAGCACTTTGGTTGGCAGGGACCTATCGGAATTGGCTATCCAGGCGTGATTCGGCACGGCGCAATGACGCTGACCGCTGCCAACATGGATGCGGGCTGGATTGGGCTGGATGCGCGTGAACTGCTGGAACGCGCCACCGACTGCCCCGTCACGCTGATCAACGATGCGGACGCGGCAGGGCTGGCGGAAATGCGCTTCGGCGCGGGGCGCGATCATCGTGGGGTGGTGATGATGCTCACCATCGGCACCGGAATCGGTTCGGCACTGTTCGTGAACGGCACGCTCGTCCCGAATACAGAACTGGGACATCTTAAAATTCGCGATAAGGATGCTGAAAAACGCGCCAGCGACCGCGCCCGGATTGAAAAAGAACTGACCTGGAAGGAATGGGCGAAACGGTTCGATGAATATCTGTTGTACGTCGAAAGCCTGTTCTGGCCTGACCTGTTCATTTTAGGCGGCGGCGGCAGCAAGAACTTTGATAAATATGCAGAATTTCTGACCGCGCAAACGCCAATTGTCACGGCGGCGCTGCTCAACGATGCGGGGATTGTCGGTGCGGCGATGGAAGCGTATGAACATCACCGCACCAAAGAATGAATGCCCGTTTCAGAGCGTATGTGTATTTTTCAGTTCAGCAGCGGCGTTGGTCGCCTGAATCGCCAGGTCGATGAACACTGCCGATGACCACCCGAACAGCGGCGCAGACTTCGGTGGACGCTCGCCCGTGACGGGGTGGTAATACTCAAAAAAATCGGCGTGCTGCATCAGCAGCGCCAGTGTGCGCGACCGCAGTTCATCCGCCAGCGCGTGCTGGCCGATATGCTTGAGCGCTTCGGTAAACAGAAAGTTGATGTTCACCCAGGTTGGCCCGCGCCACATTTGCAGTGGGTCGAACTGCGGATCATCAATGGCGACCGTCGGCAGCGGGTAGCGCGTCCAGAACTCGTTCGGGTTGGTCAGGTGTTCTAACAGGCGCGCTGTCACGTCGAACGGCATCGAATCGATCCACAACGGCAGCAGCGCGAACGGCGTTTTGACGCGCACGGGCTGCCCCTGGTGCAGGGCATTGAACAACCCGGCCTGCTCATCCCATAAATGAGTGAGCATCAACTCACTGATATGGTCGGCGCGTTCCCGGTACACTTTTGCCTGTCCATGAAGGCCGATAGCGTCGGCAATGCGGGCGATGCTGCGCGCTTGCAGCCACAGATAGGTATTCAGATCGGGCGCGGTCACGGGCATCCCCACATCCCACAGGGGGCTGTCGTCCAGCCCGGACGAGAACGGATGGCGATATACGCACAGGCCCGGCACATCTTCCGACGCATTTTCCGTCATCCACCACTGGCTCCAGCGGGTGAGCGGCTCGAACACTTCCTCCAGAAAATCCTTGCGCCCAGATGCTTCATACAGCTTCAGCACCGTCCATGCCATGAGCGGTGGCTTGGTCACATCGGCCTCAATCGGTTTCTGCAAGCGGGTGACCAGCCCTTCATCGTGGATCGCGTCCGGCAGCATTCCGTTCGGCTGCTGGTGATCGATCAGGATACGCAGTTGATCTTCCGCCAGCCGCACGTCGATATAGCGATAGGCGATGGCGTGGAAGAACTGATCCCAATGCCACACGCCGACATAATGCACCTTCGACGGCACAAGCGCTTCACGGGTGAAAAAGTAGCGCGAACTAAGCAGACCAGCGCGCATCACCCACCACGCATACAGGTATTGGTCGCGGTATTCTTCCAGCACAGGCGGGATCGCGTTGTACCATGCGTCCCAACGCGCCTGGGAGTCGTCGATGATCGCTGCGGGGTCGAGAATGGAACGGTTGAACCCCAGACGCGGGGTGACGTTGATCAGCAGGACATCGCCGTCTTCGGCATCCAAAATCAGGCTGACTTTCTGGTGATGCTCCACGCTGTCATCGAGCATGTTTTCCACGATGGCGGCACTGGTGGTATACGCAACCGACCGCACCCCGCGCAGCACACCGCCCCGCCGATCCATTTTGCCGGAATCGCACAGCGCATCGAAGCGCACCCCGAACTTGCCGGCTGGCAGACGGATCATCAGCGTTTCGGCATCCTGAAACACAAGCGTGAAGCGCCCGATGTCAGTCAGCAGGTCACAGCGGTACGGAAAGGTATCGGTTTCAAACGTCAGCAGCGTGCCGTGTTTATCGAACACCTGAAAGTTATCAAGGATCGGCACGCGCTCGCGGTAGTGACCCAGGATTTTTTCCTGTTTCACCCATCGTTCGGCCAACCGTATGAACAGCGATTCTTTGGTGCGAAACAGCAGCATTCGGGAGCCGCGTTCGGAAAAGGGGATGTTGTACAGGTCTATCCGGTTGTGCAGCGCATCGATCAGCGCGGGCATAGTCATAGGCAGCGGTTTCTAACTCACGATTCCAAGCAGCGAATATACAGGATACAAAGCAGGCGCGCAGTTGCGCAACAACCGCGTTTGCATTGCAGTTGTGGATATTCTACGCTGTTCCGTGCCGCGCTCACTAGTTCCAACAGGGTTTATGTATGTCATTTCAACCCATCAGTATTCAGGTATTCACACAGCGCCTCATGGAGCTGATCGGCACGCTGCTTGAAGTCCCTGATGAACCAGGGACGGTGCAGGTCGATCAGGTCTTATGCACGCTGTCGATTGCCTTTGCGACGCTGCAAGAAACCGGCACACCTTTCAACGATGGGGCATTTCTCGACGCGCTGAAAATGCAGCCATATCCCGCCGCATTCATTGCAGGCGTTGAAAGCCTTCTGGCGATGCGGCGGGCTTCAGCGGCGTTCGATGTGGGGTCGCGGTATCGCATCCTTGAACATCCCGATCCGCTCCTGCTGATCGAACGGACGGCGGCGGATGGGGGCGAACGGGCGCTGATCCTGCACAATGTGGGCGACGCAGCCGTTCCGCTGGAGCTGCCCCCTGGCCGCTGGAATCACCTGAGCTGCCCCTGCCCGGTGGCCGATGGCGAAATCACCACGTTGGAACCGCTGCAATACGTGTGGATCGTCGAGCGCTGAGGATACGTAACAGCGGACGGACATGCCTGCCCATCCGCTGTGTTGAGGCTGAAAGGCGCGCTACTGCCCTACCGATCGGGGATTGAACGTGGTCGAAGACTCCAGTTCCATCGCCTGGGCGATTTCGGCCCAGTCGATCAGCTTGAAGTTCTGGTTGTCGTCCGGGTCGATGTTCAGGTCGTCCTGAGCGATGAACACGCCGTTCGGGAACTGATCGCCGAGCGGCGCATTCAGCACGTCGATGCCGTCCGTGCCGCTGACCGCATCCGCCGTGCCGCCTTCGATCACCACGAACGAGCCGAGATAGGCATTGTCGCCCTGGCGGTCATACACCGCGAATTCGCTGCTGCCCTGGCTGCTCACCAGGATGTAGCCCGCGCCATTTTCGCCGTAATATATGGCAATACCTTCCACATCGGCGGTCAGGTGGCCTTCGGGGGTCGTGTTATCGATCTGGATGCGCTCGAATTCGATGCCCGGTTCGGCGCTGTACTTCCAGAAGCCGACGGCTTCTTCACCGATATACACAACCCCGGCTTCATCGTCCGCCGCGCAGCCTTCGGTCTGCGACCCAACGACGAACGTCCGCACGACTTCAGCATCTATCCCGCCATCGACCGCGCTCAGGCGATATTGTTCGACTTCACCCGTATCCGCACTGTTGACGAACACATAGTACGCACTGTCCAGCGGGCTGACATAGAAACACAGGCCGTACACTTCCTTGACCGCCGATACCAGCGGGCGCACCAACACCGCTTCCATCTGGCGGGTTTCGGGGTCAATGCGGAAAATATCGAGCGTGTTGGTCGTGCGGTTGGTCGTCGCCACCAGGTCGGTCGGCACGCCGTCGATCATGAAGTTGTAGCGCACATCGACATTGTTTACGCGGCCAATGTTCAAGCGCTGCTGAATGCTGCCATCCAGGTTGTACGAGACCAGCCCGGTCGTCTTGTCCGTGCCGATGATCAGGCTTTGGTTGGCATCCGTCGGGTGAATCCAGATCGCCGGATCGTCGGCAGCATCGACCCCTGCCTGCACGGGCGCGGTTTCCAGTATGGCCGTCACGGTTGGCTGATCGGTGTCGATCTCCAGCCCCAGCGTGCGCACATCGACAGTTGTATCAATGTCCAGGTCAAGCGCCCCGGCAATTTCGCTCCACGAGACTAGTTTGAAATTATTGTTGTCGTTCGGCGCACTGTTGGTATCATCCTGCGCGATGAACACCCCTTCGGGAAAATTGGCCCCCAACGCAAGGTTGATCACGTCGATCCCGGCGGATTCGTTCACTTGATCGATAGTATCCGATGCGGCGATTTCAAACTGACCGATATAGGTGTTGTCGCCGCCCCGTTCGTACACCAGGTACGCATCGGAGGTCTGATTGGTGGCAATCAGGTAGCCGCCGCCGTCCGGCATGAGGTAAACCGCCAGCCCTTCCACTTCTTCGGTGATGTTGCCACGCGGCACGCCCAGATCGACAATGCGGCGGATCGTCCCGCTTTCCGGTTCCGCGCCGTAGCGCCAGATCGCGATTCCTTCTTCGGCTACGTACAAGGCGCGCAGTGCGTCATCGACAACGCAGCCTTCCGTCTCCGAACCGATGCTCAGCGACCGCGCCAGCGTCCCGGCGATCTCGCCGCTGGAGCCGTCCAACCACCACTGTTCGGCGCTGCCGTCATCGCTGATCGCGATCACATAGGTGCGTCCACTCAACGGGCTGCGGTACATGCACAGACCATTTTGCAGCACCCCGGTTTCCAACTGGCCAAGCGGTTCCACTGCAAGCGTGTCCTCATCGACCGTGAAGAACAACACATTGAGCGAATCTTCGACCCCCGCCGCAATCAGGCTGATTGGACGGTTGCCCAGCATGAAGTTGTAGCGCACATCGACATGCTTCACGCCGCCCACGTCCAGAAATTGCAGCAGTTCCCCATCCAGGTTGTACACGCCGAATCCGTCGTTATCATCCGCGCCCAAAATCAGGCTGAATGCCGGGTTCGTGGGATGCACCCATGCGCGCACCCCGGTGCTGCCGTCGCCCGGCGACGGAGCGGTTTCCACGACCGCCGTGACAGATGCGATCTCGACATCCTGCGCCTGAAGCGCGAGTGCGCATACCAGGCTGATGAGCAGGAGCAGTACACTACGTTTCATGATGTGAACTCCCTACGTAAATAAAAAGCAGGGGTACGACACTGCTGCCGTACCCCTGCTGTAAAGCCGAAACTCACCTGAACTACATACCAGCCGTGACGATGTAGATCGTGATGCTGCCGCTCACTTCATTCGAGACGATCAGCAGGTCGCCGCCGGTCGGGCTGTTTTCCGCCGTCACGAACACAATCCCTTCGGGGCCAAGGTCGCCCGCCGTCCCGGCTTCGGCATCGCCGCTGAAATCGCGATTGTTGACGTAGGTCACGAACGCGGGCGCGGTCGGGTCCGTGATGTCGAATACGACGATCCCGCCGATGCGTTCCAGGCCGATGAAAGCATACAGGCTTTCACCAATCATGCCGACGGTCACACCTTCCGGTTCCGGGCCAGCGTTGTCGCTGCGGTCTTCAAACGAGCCGTTTTCTTCGTTGGTGCTGTTGAAATCGTCCGGGAAGGCCGCCGCCGTGATCTGTTCGAGCTGGTCGCCGCTGTCATAGATCAGGCTGCCGTCCGCCGCCGACCAGATCGAGAACGAGCGCCCACCGAAGGCATACAGCGCTTCGTAATCGCCGTCGCCGTCGCTGTCGCCCAGGGTTGTGGTCACTTCCAGCTTGCCAATTTCCGATTCCTGCTGAAGTTCAGCGGCGTTCGGGAAGGCTTCCGCATCGAGCGTGAGTTCCTGGGGTTCGGTTTCTTCCACGAACACATCTTCATATTCACGCGAATCGCCTTCATTGGCAGTGATCAGGTAGACTTCACCACCGACTTCAAACGCTTCGATGGCATCCGGCAGGTACATCCCGAATACCGGGACGGGACGAATGTTGATCGCGCCGTCTTCATCGGTCGGGTCGATGCCGCTGCCTTCAACGCTGAAATCCTTGAAGCCGAGCGGCAGCACCGCCGATACCGTCCCCGCCGCAATATCGACGACGGCGAGCGCGTTGTTTTCCTGAAGCGTGACATAGGCAGTCGCGCTGTCCGGCGAAACCGCGATGTATTCCGGCTCGAAGTCCTGGGCGGGAGTCGCGCCGGGGCCGAACACGCGCACGCCTTCGGGCAGCGCACCATCGGCATTGAAGGCTTCAAATGTGGCGGTGGTCACGTTGGCATCGGTCAGGTTTTCCACGCCGCCGCTGATGTCGATGATGCTGACCGAACCTTCGGGATCGACCGTGTAATCGTCGTTCGGTTCGCCTTCATTCGCGGTCAGCACTTTGGTGTTGTCCGGCGTGAAGATCAGCATGTCCGGCAGTGCGCCGACGGTGACCGCGCTGATCACCTCACCTGCCGTCGTGATGAACACGACGCTGCCGGGGTCTTGATCGTTGGCGACCGACACCGCCGCTACGCCATCGCGCACGCGCACGTGTGTTGGGCTGTCGCCGTATTCGCTGAGATCGACCTGTGCTACGAGTGCCGGTGCGGCAGCATCGGCCAGGCTGATGATGTCCACTGTGCCGTTATCGCCATTGATGCTGAAGATTTGCTGGCTGGCCGGGTCATACGCGACAATTTCCGTCGCGCCGCCATCGAAAACGCCCGTCGTGTACGAGCCAACTACGTCGAGCGAAAGTGCATTTTCCTGTGCCGCCGCCGCTGAAACAGCAAGCATCAGCACGACCGCGATCATGAGGAATTTCCCAAACCGCATCGAATCAGCCTCCGTTACAATGTAAGGTTGAGGGGTGAGATACCACTATAGATTATTGGAGGAGCGCATTAAGGGCAGTTTATGGTTTCTTGAACGCAATTTTGCATTCCTGTGTCAGTCATTTTTGGGATTTGTTGAGGCATTTTCCAATACACTGGCATGTATGCGAATCCGAATGCTGATTACAGGCCTTTTGGGGGCGGCACTGGTCACGGCGTGCAGCTCACCTCCCCCCACCCCGCTCCCGGTGATCCCGAACCCTGTACAGCCTTCACCGACAGCGCCACCCATGTCAACGGCGGTGCTGCCGTCCCCGGAAGCTGAAGGCGTGGCAACGATGGTACGGGCGCTGGCGACGAACGCCCAGACGACCCCGTTCATCCTGCCGCAGCCGCGTGCGACGCTTGGCGGCAGCACGGCTGCGCTTCGCCCAACTGCTCTGACACTGGGCGATATTCCCGCAATGGAAAACTTCTTGCGGCAGGTGCCAATCCTGTATCAGTTCGAATCGCCGCTGCTGCATGACATTTACCTGCGCGGGCAGCAGAACGGCAGCAGTCCGTACATGTTCAGCGTGATCGGTGACAGCAACAGCACCAATGGCGATTTTTTGTATCCGCTGGGACTCGATAACCCGAATGTGTGCAGCCTGGGCGCATATGTTGAACTGGAACCTGCCGTCACCTGGTTCAGCACACCGGTGAACGAACGTGGGCAGAATGCCTTCACCCGTTCCAGCGTGACAGCCAACCGGGGCTTCAATTCTGCCGCCATCTTCGATCCGTTCTGGGCATCGACGGCAGTGTGTACCCCCGGCGAAACCCCGTTGATCTGCGAATACCGCACGGCCAACCCGTTCGCGGCGGTGATCATGCTCGGCGGTATCGACGTGAACAGCCTGACCACGCAGACCTACCACGATAACATGAACCAGATCGTGGCCGACTCCATCGCCCAGGGCGTGATCCCGGTGCTGACCACGTTCGTGGTGCTGCCGGAACGCGACCTGTACCCGCTCTCGCTGGAGTTCAACCTGATGCTGGTGCAGATTGCCGAACGCCACCGCACCCCATTGATTAACCTGTGGGCGGAAGCCGAGTCCCTGCCCGATTTCGGCATCGGTCCCGACCGCACCCATTTGCGGGCGCGAGTCGGGTCATTCTGCGATTTTACCGGGGCGCAGCGCGAATTCGGCGGCACGCTGCGGAACTTACTCACCCTGCAAGCGCTCGATCAACTGCGCCGCCGGCTGATCGAAGGCGCATAACGCTCCCGATTATGTGCGGGACGGCATCCCCGGATGGCCGGGATTGAAATGTTTCATGATCACCAACGGCTCGGTGCGGCTGTGGTTGGTGAAGGTCACACCGTCGGTTGCCGCTGCATACGTCACGAAAAATTCATCGTCGGTCATCTGGCCGTACCGGATCAGCGTGGGCGATGCGATGGCGTGCTGGTTGACCGCCCCGTACCCCTGAATGCAGATCATGCCATACGCGGCGGGTTCACGAATCGTGACCGAACGCCCCGGCATCACTGACAGTTCTTTCGCGCTGAACCATTCGCTGCCGTACACCACCCATTTTTCGTCGTAGCCGTCGGCGCGCATCGTGTCCATGTCGACCACGGGGCGCGGCACGGTGAAATGTGCCGCCGTGAACGCGGGATCGACGTTCGTCTCCCAATCGAGCAGCGAAAGGATGTAGTCATAATCCTGTCGCTTGTCCGGCGGGACATCCTTCACGCAGTAATCCCAGGGGACGACCTGCGCATCATAGATCAGCGACTGCCACATCGACGAGACATCGCTGGCACGCTGTGGCTCATACGTACACAGCGTACCCGGCGCGTGCAGCACGCCCGGCGGCACATCCCACCCCGTGCCAAGCTGCAAGCGCTGCGCGCTTGAAAGCCCCAGGATGCCGTTATCGCCCTGGTTCCAGCGCTTCAGGCAGTCCACCACCTGATCGTGGGTCGTGCCGGGGTTCAGCCCAAAAAAGGTGTAGGGAAACGTATTCAGGGAATGGTTGTACTGAGCCGGGTAGTAGTACGCTTCAGGCTTACCCTTGCGCCCAATATCGGCGGCTTTTTCATCGCTGTGGTGCAGGTGATGGGGCAGCGGGTACATGTTATCGAAGAATTTGGCATACATCACCCACCCGCCGTAAGACTGCATCGCATCTTTGCCCAGGAACAGATCGCCGTGCAGCCCAATCCCGTCCTGGAGCGTGGCACGCGAGTGGTTGGACGCTTCGCCATCGACGATGTAGCTCAACCCTTCATCGTGCGGGGTGCCAGGGCCGTTATCCGCCGCGATGGTAGAGGCGAACCAGCGCTCGTCGATTCCGCCGCGATGCGCGCCCAACACGTACAGATCGTCCGGGTGGAGGCGCAGCCGCCGCCCCGGTACGCAGAACGAGCGCGGCACCCATGTGGGCGCTAAACGGACTACCCCTTTGTTTTTTTCGATCACGTCCCGAAAGAATGTGCTTTTTTGCCCATCGTCCATGTGAAAATTCCTTGTGTGGTGACACCCTTTTGCGGCGATGTTACCGCCGCGCCGGAAGTGACGCTACAATCGCCCATCCATCCATACAACCCGCTAGAAAGGAACCGCCGGCTATGGCCGACATCGTCTGTTTAGGGGAAATTCTGCTGCGATTCGCGCCGCCCAAGTATGAACGACTGCGGCAGGCGCGCACGCTGAACGTGGTCACAGTGGGGTCACAACTCAACGTCGCAGCGGGCTTTGCGCAGATGGGCAAACACGCTGTCATGCTCACCCAACTGCCGGAAAGCGAAATCGGCATCCTTGCGAAAATGGCGGCGCAAGGTACCGGGGTCGATATGGCGCATGTCCGGTTGATCCCCAACACTCGCATGGGGACGTTCTACATGGAGTTCACCAGCACGCCCCGCGTTGGGTCGCTGGTGTACGACCGCAAGCACAGTGCCGCCAGCATGATCACGCCCGACGATTTCGCCTGGGATGCGCTGCTGCAAGGCGCGAAGATCGCTTACAGCGATGGTATCTTCCCCGGCCTCAGCGAATCGTGCCGCGCCGCCAGCGTTGCCTTTTATCAGGCGGCCAAGCGCAAGGGCTGCCTGACCGCTTTCGACGTGAATTTCCGCGAACACCTATGGACGAACGATGCGGCACGCGCCGCATGGTCGGCACTGCTGCCGCTGGTCGATGTCGTGATCACGTCGCAGGGAGTGACCCAGGGCATTTTCGGTTTTTCGGGGACGGCGGACGAAACCGCCACATGGTACCAGCGCGAATTTGGCAGCAGGATCGTAGTGGTGACACACCGCGAAATCCCGTCGATTGAGCGCGGCGCATGGAGCAGCATTGCCCTGGCAGATGGCGCGTTCGTGCAGGGCAAACGCTTCGATTTCACCATCGTTGACCGTATCGGCACGGGCGATGCGTTCTGCGCCGGGCTGCTGTTCGGGCTGCTGGAAAGCGGCATCGAGTACGGCCTGAACTTCGGCAATGCACTGTGTGCGCTCGCCCACACCATCGAAGGCGATACCGCGCTGGTCAGCCGCGCCGAAGTCGATGCGCTGCTGCGCGACGATTACCATCTGCGAATCAAACGCTAGCGGGCGACGATGCGCACATTCACCGTTCCCTGTGGGCGCAGCGTGATCAGCGGGTGTACATCGATAGGCGCAGGCGTGACCAGTTCCAGGCGAAAGCGCTGTGCAATCGTCGCCAGCACGAACTGGGCTTCGGCCAGCGCGAAAAACTGGCCGATGCACACATGCGCGCCGCCGCCGAATGGGAAATAGGCATAGCGCGGGACGCGATCCGGTTCGGCCCACCGTTCCGGCAGAAAGGCAAGCGGATCCGCAAAAAAGCGTGCATCCCGTTGAATCACATATGGGCTGAGCAGCAGCAGGGCATTCGCCGGGATTGGGGCATCGTCCAGCGCAAAGGGATGTACGGTCTGGCGCGACAGCACCCAGGCGGGCGGGTACAGGCGCATCGCTTCGCGGATGATCCAGTCGGCATACGGCAGCGCCTCCATGTCATCGGCGGTTGGGGTGCGCTCACCCAGTTCACGGTTCAGTTCCTCATGCAGCCGTTCCTGCACATCGGGATTCTGCGCCAGCAGGATGAACGCCCACGTCAGCGCGATGGCCGTCGTCTCATGCCCGGCGATGAACAGCGCCAGAATCAGGCCGTGCGCCTGTTCGTCGCTCAGGCGGTAGCCTTCTTCAGTATCGACGGCGCGCAGCAGCGTAGATAACACATCCGGTTTAGGTTCGGAATCGGCCCGCCGCGCCGTGATGATCGTCTTGATCGTCTTGTCCATCGTCATCCATGCATTCAGCAGGCGCAGATTGCGCGGCGTGGGCAGCGGGATCAGGTTACCACGCGCCAAAAATTCGGAACCGAGCGTCACTGCACGGCTGAACGCATCCTGGGTATCGCTCACGTCAGAATCGAACAGCGCACGGGCGACGATGCGCAGCGTCAGCACCGCCATATCCGCACCCAAGTCGCGCACCTCACCCGGTTTCCAGGAATCGAGCATCGCCTCGGTATAGCTGACCATCGTCGGGATGTACTGGGCAAGCTGGCGGGGCTGAAAATACGGCTGGATCAGCTTACGCCAGCGGCGGTGATCCAGCTTATCTGCCGTCACCTGTTCGATGTTTGGAGGCCGAACCCGTTCCCCCAGCTTGATCGGGCGCACCTGTTCGGCGTTCGTGACGAGCGCCGCCTGCACCAGGTCGGGATGATTGAGCAGATAAAATTGAGTGCTGCCAATTTTGGCGTGAATCAGGTCGCCGTATTCGGGTGCGACCTGCATCCACAACCGCAGCCGTTCACGGCTGTTGGCACGGACGATCTTCCACACCAGATGACCTGGCAGCCGAGACATAGTACGCATTGTGTTACACCCCACTGAACGCGCTAAACCCACCATCGACCGGAACCACAATCCCTGTGACGAATCGCGAATCGTCGCTGGCCAGCCATAACAACGTGCCGATCAGGTCTTCAGGATTACCGAACCGCCCCAATGGGGTGTGGTCGATGATCTGTCTGCCGCGTGGGGTCAGTTCGCCCGTCTGTTCATCATACAGCAAATACCGATTCTGGTCGCCCACGAAAAACCCTGGCGCAATCGCATTCACACGAATATTCGGGCTGTACTCTTTCGCCATGTGTACAGCGAGCCACTGTGTCAGGTTGTTGACGGCAGCTTTCGCCGCGCCGTACACGGCGACTCGCGTCAGCGGGCGCATGGAGGCCATTGACGAGATGTTGATCATGTTCCCGCTCTGCTGCGCGACCATGATCTGCCCAAACACCTGAGACGCAATCAGCGTGCCGTTGTAGTTCAGCGCGAACACCTGATCCATGCCCGACTGCGGCAGTTCAAACAGGGTTTTCGCGCCCGTCGTCGCATCCGGGCGGTTGCCGCCCGCTGCGTTGACCAGCACATCGACCCGCCCGAACGTGTTCATAACCACATCGGCGGCGGTCTGCAAAGCGGTGCGGTCTGTCACGTCGGCGGTCACGCCCATTGCCGTACCCCGCCGCGCCTGAATTTGCCCGACCACCGCATCGATCTTTTCGCGGGTGGTCGCCAGCACCGCCACCTGTGCGCCCGCGTCGGCCAGCGCATGGCACATGACCGTGCCAAGCACCCCTGAACCGCCCGTCACCACCGCGACTTTTCCAGTCAAGTCCACCATACCGCCGCCGCCTTTTTATGCAGGAATATGCGCCAATGGTTCTCTATAATAGCGTGTGAATGGAAAGGGGATGCCAAATGCTCGAATTCAGCCGCACCGCACCCGCTGGCGAAGTACTATCCGCTGCCGATCTTCAGGCTGCACTTGCTCACACCCTGAGCGGTAAACTGACCGGCGCACGGGTGCTGATACTGATCCCGGATCATACGCGCACGATGCCGCTGCCGCTGCTTTTTCCCATGCTGGTCGAACTGCTGGCCGACGTGCGTCAGCTCGATTTCATGGTGGCACTTGGCACGCATCCGCCGTTGAGCGAAGCCGCACTATGCGCGCTCGTCGGCATCACGCCCGAAGCCCACCGCACAACCTATGCCCATATCGGCCTGCTCAACCACGCATGGGATCGCCCGGACGCGCTGACGCAGATCGGCATGATTACTCAGGATGAATTACGGCTGCTGGCGGGTGACTGCTGGCATGAATCATTGGGTAGCGATGTGCCGATCCGCATCAACCGCGCCGCGCTGGAGTACGATCACATCCTGATCCTCGGCCCCACCTTCCCGCATGAAGTGGCGGGCTACAGCGGCGGCGCAAAATACCTGTTTCCAGGCATCAGCGGCGCAGCGTTCATCAATGTGTCGCACTGGCTCGGCGCACTCATCACCGTGCGCGATACCATCGGCATCGCGGATACCCCGGTGCGCGCCATGATCCACCGCGCCGCGTCGTTCGTCTCCACGCCGATCACGCTGGCCGCGCTGGTGGTGGAACACGACGGCGTATCCGGCATCTTCATGGGCGATCATGTCTCGGCATGGCGCGCCGCCGCCGCACATTCCGCACAGCGCCATGTGATCTGGGTGGATCGTCCGTTTCAGCAGGCGCTTTCGGTCGCGCCGCCGATGTACGATGAACTGTGGGTCGCGGCAAAAGCGATGTACAAGCTTGACCCGGCGATTGCCGATGACGGCGAAGTGATCGTATACGCGCCGCACCTGGACACGGTGAGCGCGGTGCATGGCGCGAACATCTTCCGCATTGGCTACCACCCGCGTGATTATTTTCTCAAACAATGGGAACGTTTCGCGGATGTGCCGCTGGGCGTGATCGCCCACAGCACCCACTTACGTGGATCGGGGACATTCGATGCGGCAGGCGAACATCCACGCATCCGGGTGACGCTGGCCAGCCAGATTTCCCGCGCTGACTGCGAACGGCTCAGCTTAGGTTACCGCGACCCGGCTTCAATACGGGTGGAAGAATGGCAGGGACGCGAAGCGGAGGGCGTTCTGTACGTCCCGAAAGCAGGCGAAATGCTCTACCGCGTGCGATGATGAAAACAGGGGCGTTTTGGAAGTGCCACGCCCCATGCGCATCACAGGCCGGAAGATTTCGCTTTTTCTGCCGTCCAACCACGATCTTCTGCATCGGCGGCGGCCTGCTGTGCCAGCGCAGGCCGTTCAAAGAGGGCATAGCCGCACAGGGTGAGAAATGCCAGGATGACCGCCCCAAAGCCGAACGCGACCGCGTTCAGAAAGCCCGCGCCGGAAAACACTTCGACCAGCACCCCCGGCAGTGCCGTACACAGGATGATAGACGCAGCGGCATGAAAAATGTGTGCGCCAAGCCCGCCTTTCACCGGTTGGTGACGGTGCGAAACCAGCGCCACATATGAACCCAACGGAACGCCAATCAGCAGGCCAATCGTGAGCGCCAGCCGCAGTTTCTCGAAGTCCATGAGCGCCAGCCGCCTTTAGAACAACGTGTAGATGAACGGCGATGTGGCGGGGTTGCTGCTCAGCACGATCAGCACAGCGACCAGCGCCAGCACCACCACCATCGGCACCAGCCAGTACAGTTTACGCTTCCACAGGAATGCGAACAGTTCCCCAATGATGCCCATGCGGGCGAAGATGTCTTTCATCGTTCGGCTTGCCCCCTGCTAGTCTGGCTTCTGCACGACGCAGTTGCCCAGGACGAGAATATCGATGTCGCTGTTATGAAAGGTGTTCCAGGCATTCTGAGGCGTGCTGACGATGGGTTCACCACGCAGATTGAACGACGTGTTCAGCAGCACCGGCACCCCGGTGAGCTGACCGAAACGTTCGATCACGCCGTAATAACGCGGGTTGGTTGCGCGTTCAATCGTCTGCAAGCGCCCGGTTCCCATGTGGCAGACGGCCTGAAGCTGATCCTGCTTTTCTGGCTTGATAGGCGCGACCATGAGCATGTAACGCGGGGCTTCATGTTCCTGCACGCCGGGGTAATCGAAGTATTCCGCCGCTCTGTCGCGCAAAATCACCGGGGCGAACGGACGGAACGGTTCCCGAAACTTGATCTTGCTGTTCACGACTTCTTTCATGGCTTCGGAACGCGGGTCAGCGATGATGCTGCGGCTGCCCAGCGCACGCGGCCCCCACTCGAAGCGCCCCTGAAAAAAGCCGACGATCTTTTCGTGCGTCAGCTTATCGGCCAGCATATCGAGCATCTCGTCTTCGCGGTCGCCGTAATCGGTATAAGCAGCGCCTTTGCCCTTCAGGAAAGCGTGAATATCGCCGTCGCTGTACGCTTCCCCCCAATAGGCATGGGGCATTACCCACTTACGCGGCTGGTTCAGCACCAGGTAATGCGCCCACAGCGCCGCGCCTAATGCGCCGCCATCATCGCCCGCCGCTGGCTGGATATAGATTTCTTCAAACGGGGTTTCGTTCAGCAGGCGGTAATTGGCTTTGGTATTCAGCGCCACCCCGCCCGCCATCACCAGTTTGGTCATGCCCGTCTTTTCATGCAGCACGCGCACAATGCGAATCAGAGCGTCTTCCGTCACCCGCTGAATGCTGGCGGCAATATCCGCGTAGTGCTGGTTGCGTGCCATCGCGGCGGTTTCGCCCGCCCGTTCCGGGTTGGTCGCCATCGTGAAAAAGTCGGATTCGGCAGGGCGGGGTTCCCCGAACAGATCGACGAATTTGCGGTTGAACGTGCGTTCCGTCGAACGATGGTAGCTGAAATAGTCCATATTCAGCCGGAAACTGCCGTCCGCATCCTGGTGAAACAGCTTGTACACTTTATCGACATAGCGCGGCTCGCCATATGGAGCCATGCCCATCACCTTGTATTCGCCATTGTTCACGCGAAACCCCAGGTAAGCCGTGAACGCCGAATACAACAGGCCAATCGAATGTGGGAAGCGCTGTTCTTCAAACAGGTTGATCTCGTTCACGCCGCCGGGTGCACCGTTCGGCGCATCGCCTTCCCAGGTGCTGCGCGCCACGCCCAGCGTGGTCGTCGTCCATTCGCCTACGCCATCGACCGTGAGGACGGCGGCTTCACGAAACGGACTGGAAAAGAACGCACTCGCGGCATGGCTCATGTGATGATCCGCGAACAGCACGCGGTCATAGCGCACGCCCACTTCGCGCTGAATCACGTTTTTAACCCACAGCTTCTCTTTCAGCCAGGTGGTCATGGCATCGCGCCAGACATCGAGCGAGTGCGGAAACGTGTTCAGCGTGGTGAGCAGAATCCGCTCGAATTTGACCAATGGCTTTTCATAAAACACCGCGTAATCCAGGTCAGCCCCGGTGATCCCGGCCTGGCGCAGACAGAATTCAATCGCATGTTTCGGGAAACTGCTGTCATGTTTCTTACGGGTGAAGCGTTCTTCCATTGCAGCGGCGACCAGTTCGCCATCTTTCAACAGCGCGGCAGCGGCATCGTGGTAAAAACAGGCAATACCAAGGATGTACATAAAGCGGTGCCTTATCCCTGACGCAGCGCGCCATCGAGTTGGTTATCTACCGGGTCACGCTTGATCCATGACGGCGTGCGCTTTTCCCCTTTACGGTACAGCGGGTCGGTCACAAGCACCGAGATCAGGCCAAAGGGGACGAGGATCGTAAAGTAGAATACGGTTGCAATCACGCGCCCTTGAATGTCACCGATGATCGCCGTAATCACGGTCAGGCGTTCCCAGGCCACGCTGGGAATAGAGGGTTGGTTCAAAGCCTGTTCCTTTGCACTGTCCGGGCAGATTGTAGGTGACGGCACGGATCGGATCAAGAGCGGAAAAACTGTTCGTACAGCAGATTGCCCAACCAATGATGAAAAGTCGTCGTCGGATGTGCTTCGCGTTCGGAGAGAATCGGGCTTTCCCCGGTGTTCGTTTGCCATGCTGCCACCGCATCGAACAGCTTGATCACCCGGTCACCATGACCACCCTCTTCAAAGACATGGGCGACCCGATCCACGTAGGGGATGCTGGCGACGGGGTCGGCCATATTCGGGAAGATCACCACGATCAGGGCTGCGTCGATGCTTTCTACATAGGCGATCAGGTCTTGCAGTTCGCCCCGGTGGACATCCCACACAGCGAAATTGTCATACGCGGCGTAGTAGGTCTGCCAGTAGTCCGCCCCAAAACCAACCTGGTTGCGGCTGTAAAGAAAGTTCGCCAGGAACGATTCACGGGCAAGGAGCGGAATTTCGGCGGTGGGGACGGGCAGCCCCAGCCGCAGCAGCGCATAGTGTATATCATCGAGAAAATACTGAAGGATGACCACATCGACTGGGGAAGCGGGATGCGCCCGCAGATTGGCAAGTGACTGAAGCGTGTGCGCGCCCGGCTGCGTGATGTTGAACAGCGCGTAACCCGCGCCCAGGTGCGCCGCCAGCACGTCGCCAAACCGATCCGCCGGGTTTTCGATGCCCCACCCTGCCGCAACCGAGTCGCCCAACAGCGCGACGGTCGATTTCCCCTGCCAGTCGGCGGGCTGCCATTCACGGTCACGGTAGCCAAAAGCATTTTCGCGCCAGAACCGCGCCATCCAGCGGTCGCTGGCCAGCCGTCCGTCGGTACTCAGGTCGATGAAGCGGAAATAGCCTTCTCCCAACGCCAGCCCGACGACGATCAGCCAATAGACCACGCCGATTCGTCGTGCGATCCAGCGAACCCGCCGAAAACGGCGTTGAAGCGACAATGCTCCCAGGTTCAGGCCGATGCTCAACAGTATGATGACGAACGCGATCAATCGATCAGCTCCCCGAAGAACTGTTCGTACAGCCTATCGCCTACCGCCCGGTGAAATGCGGCGCTGGGATGGGTATCCCGGCTGGATACCATGCGATCCTGGGGAGACCAGGCCGCCGCTTCATCGAACAATTTCAGCATCTCGGTGTAGCCGCGCTGCTCGAATACCTGAGCGACCCGATCCACATAGGGGATGCTGCGCACTGGGTCAAGCATGTTGGGGAACAGTACCACGATCAAACGAGCATCCCGCGCCTGCACCGCGTCGATGTACGCATCCAGTTCAGCGCGATGCACATCCCAGATCAGCGCGTTGTCGTAAGCGGCATAATTGTCCTCCCACCAATCCCGGTTGTAGGCCGGGTCGATCCAACGCCCCAGCACGCGGGTATACAGGAAATTCGCCAGGTACGACTCCCGCGCCCAGTCCGGGGTTGGGGCAGCTTGCGGCAGCAACCCCAGGCTGAGCATGGCGTAGTTGATGTCGTTCAGGAAATACTGCATGATCACGATGTCGGGGTCTTGTACCGGATGATTTTCCAGCATCCCACGCTGTTCCGGCGTATTCGTGCCGTACACGCCCAGGTTGAACACCGCATAATCCGCGCCCAGGTGAACCGCCAGCACATCGCCAAAGCGATCCGCCGGGTTTTCGATTCCCCACCCCGCCGTGAACGAATCGCCTGTGAGCAGAATCGTCGTTTTTCCCTGCCAGTCAGCGGGCTGCCAGTCCCGATCCCGGTAGCCGAGCGCGTTGGTATGCCAGTAACGATCCAGCCAGTTCTGATTGGCAAGCGTGAACACATTTTCGCTTTGCGCGAAGGCGAAGCGGAAATAGGCTTCGCCTGCCAGCCCGAACAGCACAATCGTCGCATAAGTGACGAGCAGCCCCCGCGCCAGGCTGCGCAGGCGAAGCGAACGGCGCTGAACCGCCAGCGCGATCAGCGCCGCACCAATGCCCACAAAAATCAGGACGATGATCAGCACAGTTTACGAGGCTGCGCTCAACCGCAGCACATCCCCTTTGTAATCGACCAGATAAAGTTCCCCGGCCTGGTCTTCGCCAAAGCTGGTGATCTGCCGCCCGCTTTGTTCGAACAAGCCCGCCTGCCAAACACCCGCATCGTCACGCCAGGCATTCCAGATCGACCCATTGCAGTAATCGCCAAAGAAGTATACGCCCTGCGCGTCCGGCATGGCTGCCCCGCGATAGACGTAGCCGCCCGTCACCGAACAGCCTTCGCTGTGCGAATATTCGGCAATCGGTGCCACAAACGCCAGCGGATCGGCATCTGGCGTGCGCGGGTTACGGCTCTCGAACAGGTTCCAACCGAAATTCGCGCCTGCTCCCATTCCGGCAGGTTGATAATTGATTTCTTCCCACAGCCATTCGCCCACATCCGCGATGAACAGATCGCCCGTCGCACGGTCGAAGCTGAAGCGCCAGGGATTGCGGAATCCCATCGCCCATACTTCCGGCGCAAATGCGGGATCGGTGCTAAACGGATTATCAGGGGGCGCGGTGTAGGTGTCGGCGTTCACATTAATGCGGAGTATTTTGCCGAGCAGCACCGCCGGATTCTGCGCATTGCCGAACGGATCGCCCTGGTCGCCACCATCGCCCAGGCCAATATACAGATAGCCATCTGGCCCAAACGCCATATGGCCACCGTTATGGTTGGCGAACGGCTGATCAACCGTGAGCAGGATTTGCATTGTGGCCGGATCGGCCAAATCAGGGTCATCGGCGCTCACCTGAAACCGGGCGATCACGGTATCGCCAGCCGTATCGGTGAAGTGTGCGAAAAACAGACCGTTTTCGGCATAGTTCGGGTGAAATGCCAGGCCAAGCAGCCCTTGTTCTGAATAGCCGCCCATCGCAACCGATGACGGGATCATGCCGGAAAGATCGAGAAACGGATCGAACGGCACTGTGCCATCCGGCAGGATCGGCCAGATCAACCCGCCCTGCTCCCAGACGAACACGCGCCCACTATCATCCGGCGCATACGTCAGCCCGATTGGGCTGTCAAACCCATCAGCGACCAGCGTCCAGGTATAGGCGCTGCGCTCCAGCACGCTCGCGGTTTGGGAAATGCTTTGCGACGCTGCATCTTGTTGTGCGAATGCGGCTGCGACCACACTCCACAGGACACAACTGAGGACGATCACACGCATTCGACGCTGCCAAGCCATGTGGAAGTACTCACAAAACTCGTTGATCACGACTGCTTGTGAAGTTTACCACATGCGCCCGTGACCCTGTAAAGGGATATCGGCGGCACGGCGGCACACCGGATACCCGCCGTGCCGCCGATGCAGCGGTTAACGCGGGCTATTCACCGGGGATGAAGCTGTTTTCGGTGCGGTCAGCGGTGGCGGGGCAGCCCGTCCAGCGCAGTTCATAAATTTTGCCGTCCTGACGGCTGGGACCGTAATTGACCTGAAATTCGCCGGATGTGAGGCGATACAGCGTGATCTCGAAGTAGCTTTCAATGGCGGTGTTGACGGGTGGGTTTTCGCCCACGTTGCGAATCTCCGTCGCGGAGGCGCGGAACACACGGCGGAAGCGTTCCCCATCGATCAGGTAGGCATCGATGTAACAGTTGCCGAGCGGGGTCAGGCGGGTATACACCGCATACTCGTCGATACCCTGGCAGTTCACGCGGTCATCTTCGGGGCAATCGCACGGGTTGCACGCTGCCGCTTCTTCGGTGGGTGGGGCAAACACGAACGCCGCCGTCAAGAGCGGCACGAACAGGATCATGAATAGGAAAAAGGCAGCACGACCGCGAAACAGACGCATAGGTTCGCTCATTTCTGTAAAAGTCAACAGACCGATTTGCCTGCGATTATAGCGGTTTACCCCTGCCGCACAACCGACGAATGGCATACAATCATGCGCCGCTGGCGAAACCTGCTGGCTGTAAGGATGGACTCTGAACCTGATGCGCCGTTTTGACCGATTCACCGCCGCAGCCCTGGGGTTTTACAGCGGGCTGGCCTTCATCCTGCTGCACCCGCTGATCGTGTACAACGGCACACGGGTCGCGGGCTTCGACTTCTTCAATTACAACTGGAATTTCTGGTGGATCCGCCATGCGTTGACCACGCCGGGGCTGAACGTCTACCAGACCGATTTCGTCTTTTTCCCGCAGTCGGTCAACTTCGGCTATCACGCCCTCACTGCGTTCTGGTATCCCTTGTGGGCGCTGATCGAGCCGCTGGCAGGCACGCTGACCGCCGTCAACGCGATCATTTTTACGGGCTGCGTCCTGAACGGGTTCGTGTTGTTCGTGTGGATGCGCAGCGAAGGCATCAAACCCGCACTGGCCTTGATCGGCGGGGCGGCGCTGCAAGCCCTGCCGATCAGCCGCTACTTTTATTACAACACGCACCTGAACCTGATGGACTGGTTCTGGCTGCCCGCCATGCTGCTGCTGTGGAAGCAGATCGCGCTTAACGCGGAACGATCACGGGGGCGCGCCGCGCTCACCTGGGCAGCGATCCTGGGACTCGCCATCTGGGGGCTGGGCCTGACCGACCTGCAATTTCCGATTTTCGCGGCGTTCGTGGTGGTTCCGTATGGGCTGTGGACGCTGTGGCGTTCGCCCGCCCGCCTTCGGCTAGTTGCGTTCGGCCTGGTCGCTGTGACAATTGGCGGCGGGCTGTTATGGTTCGCCGGACCGCTCCCACACATGGCGCGTTTCACCGGGACGCTTGCGCCCGGTCCGGCTGAAGAACGCCCCGGTGTCCCATTCCCCAGCGGATTCTTCAGCATGAACGCCGAGTGGTGGGAATGGAGCAAACCATCATTGGGCGCATTCGTGACCACCGCCCTGCTGATTGTCCTGGTCGCATGGGCGGCAGTTCGACCGTTCGCACGTGGGAAGGCTCCCCGGCTGCGCACCGTGCCGCTGTTCTGGCTGATCACCGCGATTCCCCCCTTCGTGCTGGCGTTGGGCGCAGATTTCCACATCGGTGACCTGACGATCCCGCTGCCGTTCCGCCTGCTCCACGCGCAGACCAATGGCATGTTCCGTATGCCCTGGCGGCTTGCGCCCATTTTTGTGATCGCGGCATTGATGTTGTGCGGGCAGGTGGGGTCGGCACGAGTGATCGGCCTGAACACTGCCCTGCTGCGGCGGCCTGTGCTGGCCGGGCTAATCGGTGTGATACTGTTTCTGGCCGTCAGCGTGCGTCTGTTCGAGACCGGCCCGCTGCAAGCTGCCCCGGTCGAATACCAGGCGTACCGGGCGATGGGCGTGGAGCGTGGGGCAGACTACGACTCGTACATGGTGTTGGAAGTGCCGACCGGAACCGGGACGGGCGAAGTCCTGTTAGGCGATGCGCGGGCGATTCAGCTTCAGTATTACGGTATGATTCACGAGAAGCGGATGCTGAACGGGTTCGTATCGCGTGCGCCGCTCGACCCGCTGTGGGCGGTATATACGCTTGACCCGCTGTGGGCATGGTTGGGTCAGCGGGTGCCGTTGGATACACCAGCAGCGGCAGCCCTGCTCGCTGAGCGCGTGTTCGCGTACCCCATTGGCTATATCGTGATTCACACCGACATCATCGGCGCGCAGTCCGCCGCGCTCAGCGAAACGGTCGCGTTCTTCAATGCGCAGCACGCCAGCGTTTGCCCGCCCTTTACCGAAGGGGCGATCATTGTCTACCGCACCCGTGCGCACCCCGACGGCTGCGACCCGCGCACCCCACCGGAAACCGAGCCGGGCGCATTCCGCATCGACATTGGCGCGAACGATACCGCCTATTTGGGTCAAGGCTGGCACTGGCGCGAAGCGATCTTCGACATGTCGATACGATGGATGGGCGCAGCGCCGCAGACTGACCTGGTGTTCGACCTGCCACCCGGCGCATATCAAGTGACGGTGACGGCGCAGGCGTTCGCGCAGCCGCGCACCATGACCCTGCTGCTGAACGGCACGCAGTTAGGGGAGTCGTTCACGGCTGTGCCGGAACAGTTCCAGGTTTTCACCGTCCCCGTTCCCCGCGATGTGATCGGAAATGGTGAGCATCTTACGCTCACATTCGCCTATGACGACGTGCTGATCCCGGTCGAGATTGGCCAGAGTGCCGACGAGCGCCCGCTGGCCATCATGATCGATACCGTCACGTTCACACAGATACCGGAAGGCCGCTGAGGTGACGTTCAGCCGCCGCGTGCGCTCGTTGGCAGTCCCGACGTTCTATCTGCTGCTGGCGCTGATCGCGCTGCATCAACCGCTGTTCAACGCCGCGACTCATTTACCCGGTGACCGTGTGACCGATTATTATCATTTCCACTGGAATTACTGGTGGATTCGGCACGCGCTGGCGCATGGCCTGGACGTGTACCAGACGAACTACGTTTTTTTCCCGTTCGTCTCCAGCACGATATTTCACACACTGGCTGCGTTCTGGTTTCCGCTGTGGGCGCTCATCGAGCCGCTGGCCGGGACGTTCGCTGCGTTCAACGCGATCTTCACCACGGCGATTACCCTGTGCGGGGTGACATTTTACGCTTTTTTGCGATATGAAGGCGTTTCACGCGGGCTGGCGCTGATGGGTGGTGCGATGCTGGCGCTCTCCCCGCTGATCTTCTTCGCCGTCCATTGGTCGATGACCAGCCTGATCGCCTGGTTCTGGCTGCCGCTCGCCCTGCTGACATGGGCGATGATCGTCCGGGCGCGGCGCTGGCCATCCATGCTGGCGTGGGCTGTGCTGATGGGCTGCACCTTATGGACAATGCTGATCACGGACTTGCAGTACGCGGTGTATCTGGCGTTTGTGATCGTGCCGTATGGCCTGTGGACGTTGATCCGCTTTCCGAACCGCATCCGGCAGGGAATCGGCGGGCTGGCGGCTGTCGGAGTCGCGCTGACTCTGCTGTGGTTCGGCGGCACCCTGCCCGCGCTGCTCGATGCAGATCGTGCCGGGTTTGCACCCACGCCGCCGGAACGCGCCGTCGCAATCCCGTTTCCGCTCGGCTATGTGTGGCACACTGAAGGCGGGAATGTCCCGCTTGGGGCGGTCGTGCTGCCGCTCGCGACTGCCGCATTCATGATTGCGCTGCGTTGGCGGGATAGGCCTGTGCAAACCGCGCACAGCCCGGCCTGGCTGTGGGGTGCGATGCTGTTTCCCCCGCTCATCCTCTCGGCGGGTGCATCGGTTCAGGTCGGCAGCGTCAACATTCTCATGCCGTACACACTGTTTCATGAGGCGTTCGGCGGGCTGTTCCGCTACCCGGAACGCTTCGGCGTACTGATCACGCTGACCGGGGCGCTGTTCAGCCTGAAAATCCTGACGGCGGCACTGAAAGATCGCCCACCGCTGCATAAACCGCTGGCGCTGATTCTGCTGTTCGTAATAGCGGCAGATTCGCGCCTGTTTGGGTCGGTCGCCGTGCAGCCGCAGCCGCCCCATTATGAAACCTATGCGCAGATGGGGCGCGAACCTTACGAATACGTCGTGATTGAAGTGCCGACGGGCGGCAGCAGCGGCGAAGGCATCGTCGGTATCCCTGAATATTCGGCGCTTCAGTTCTACGGCACCGTGCATGGCAAACGCATGATCAACGGGCATCTTTCGCGGGTGAACACCGGGCATTACTGGTGGCTGCGCACCGATGATGCGATGATGGCCTGGCTGGGTCAGCGGCGCTTTCTGGAGCCGGACACGGTCGCGGCGCAGTTGGCCGAACGGGTGTACACCTATCCGGTGGGCTATCTGCTCATCCACAGCCGTATGATCGACCCTTACGCGCCGACGCTGACCGAGATTACAGGATTTCTCAACGCGCAGACGGACTCGCTGTGTCCGCCGACGCTGGAACGTGACCTGATCGCGTACCGCACGCGCTGGCATCCCGACGGCTGCGGAACCCGCACCCCGTCACGCGAAATAGACGGCACTTTCCGCATCGACATCGGCAGCCCGGACGACGTGCGCTATATCCTGTCCGGCTTCTACCCGTCCGAACCGATCTTCGATTTTCGCGTCCGCTGGACAGGGGGCGGTTCGTCCGCCGTCGTGCGGGTCGATCTGCCGCCGTCGGCGTACCGCGTGATGATCACGGCGCAGGCGTATGCGGTGGCACGAATGCTCACGCTCACGATTGAGAACACCCCACTTGGCGAAACGGCGATCAGCGCCGATGCTTTGCGCGCCTACACGTTCACACTACCCGCCGATACCGTCGGGGTTGGCCGCGATCTCGACCTGACCTTGACTTTTGATGCTGACCCTTTGCTGTCCGCCGGGGATCAGGCGGGCGACTCGCGTGTGCTGGCGCTGATGATCGACTCGATCACGTTTTCGCCGGAATGACCGTTTTCGCCCAGTCGATGAACTGCGCCATACCCGTCTCAAACCGGATCGTCGGCTCCCAACCGAGCAGTTCCCGCGCCCGCGAGATGTCGGCAGCACTGCGGCGCATATCCCCCGGCTGCGCGGGCTGGTGGCGAACAGGGTAATCGGCACGCGAACGCCCAAAATACGTGAGTGTAAGATCGCACAGGCGGTTGACGGGCTGCTCCACGCCCGTCCCCAGGTTGATCACCTGGCCGTAAGCCGCTGGGTTGTCGAGCGCGCTCACCCAGGCACGGGCAATATCGCGGACATGCACGAAATCGCGGGATTGTTCGCCGTCGCTGTGAATGGTGATCGGCTCTCCGCGCAGCACATTGCCGGTGAAGATGGCAAATACGCCCTGGTAGGCATTGTTCAGGCTTTGCCGTTCGCCATACACGTTGAACATGCGAAACGAGGTGACGTGCAGCGGCGTTTCCAGGTCGGGGCGCGACGCGGTCGTATGGACATAGCGTTCCGCCGCATACTTGGTGATCGCATAATACGAAACGGGATTGACGGGGGTCGTTTCGGGCGCGGGGGTGGGCGCGCCATTCCCGTACACAGTCATGGAGCTGGCGAAGATCAGGCGCGGCACGCGGTGCGCGATGCACGCCGACAGCACGTTGATCGTCCCCAGTGTGTTGACGTTCAGGTCAGCCGATGGGTCAAGGTAGCTCAGGCGGATCGAAGCCTGCCCCGCGATGTGCATCACTGCATCGATGCCGCCTGCAAACGCCGTTTCAACAGCTTGCGGGCTGCGCACATCGCCCTGAAGAAAAACCGCCCCGGCGGGAATATTGGCGTGCGAACCCGTCGAAAGGTTATCCAGGATGATCGGGGTATGACCTTCAGCCGCCAGCCGTTCGCACACATGTCCGCCGATGAACCCGGCTCCCCCGGTGACCAGTACGCGCATCGATCAGCGTCTTTCCTGCGCCAGGTGATCCGGCGGGGCTGACGGGCGATCATCCCAGGGTATAAACACTTCCCCTTCTGCGCGGCGCGTATCGTGCCTGACCAGCATCCATTCAAACCACACTGTGAGCAGGGTGTAGAGGTAGCGGCTCCCCTGCTCTTTCAGTTTCAGCGCCGAAACGCCATGCGCCCGGTTGCGCCAGTGAATTGGCACGACGGCATAGGAATAGCCGCGTACAATCGCCTTAAGCGGCAGTTCAATCGTCAGGTTGAAGTGCGGCGATACGAACGGGCGGCAGCCTTCGATCACGTTGGCGCGGTAGCCCTTGAACGCATTGGTCGTATCGTTGAAGCGAAAACCGAACATCGCCCGGATCACGGCATTGGCGATTCGGTTGATCACCAGCTTGAAGCGCGGGTAATCGTACACTTTCGCGCCACGAATGAAGCGCGACCCGAACGCGCAGTCGGCTTTATCGCGCAGAATGGCGTAGTAGGTCGCCACATCGTGCGGGTCGTCGGATGCATCGGCCATGTATACGATCACCGCATCCCCCTCAAAATGGTTCAGCCCCAGTGTGACCGCTCGCCCATAGCCGTTGCGCCCTTCATTGCGCAGCACGCGGATACGCGGATCGTCGGCGCGCATCGCCCGCACCAGGTCACCGGTCCCATCGCTGCTGCCATCGTCCACGACCAGAATTTCCAGGTTGGAAATACCCACGCTGTCGAGATGCGTCACCAGCCCGCGTATCGTCGTGCCGATATTGTCCGCTTCATTGCGCGCCGGGATCACGATGGACAGTTTCATGCCGAAAGTCTCGCCTCCCACGATGCGGCGATCTCTTCGAAGACCGCATCCAGACCCCGCGTGATCTCCCAACCCGGCAGCGAAGCGCGCATATGAGAAAGATCGGAAATGTAGCACATATGGTCGCCGGCACGCGGTTGATCGAGATAGCGGTAGCGCATCTTTTTGCCCGTCAACTGTTCGGCGCGGTCAAAAGCCTCCAGAATGGACACGGTGTTATCGCGCCCGCCGCCCAGGTTGAACACCGCGCCGCACGCTGGATGATGATAAAAAACATCAATCGCGCACGCTACGTCGTAGGCATGAATATTGTCGCGCACCTGCTTGCCCTTGTAACCGTAAATCGTGTATTCGCGCCCTTCAACGTTGCAGCGAATCAGGTAGCTGAGGAATCCATGCAGTTCAACCCCGCTGTGATTCGGCCCGGTCAGGCAGCCGCCGCGCAGACAGGCGGTTTTCAACCCGAAATAGCGCCCGTATTCCTGCACCATCACATCCGCCGCCGTTTTGGACGCGCCGAAGATGCTGTGCATCGACCCATCAATTTCAAAGGTTTCCGGGATGCCTGCATGGTACGCTGGATCGGCATAGTCCCACCGGGTGGGCAGTTCCACCAGCGGTATCGTGTTCGGGCGATCCCCATACACCTTGTTCGTACTCATATGCACGAACACGGCATCGCCTGCGTGCTGGCGCGTCGCTTCGAGCAAATTCATCGTGCCGACCGCATTCACGTCGAAATCATCAAACGGTCGTGAGGCGGCCAGGTCATGGCTGGGCTGTGCCGCCGCATGGACGATCAGGTCAGGCCGGACATCCCGAATGAGGGTCAGCACCCCGTCGCGGTCGCGGATGTCCAGTTCGACATGGCGAAAATGGCGGCACATGGCCTCCAGCCGCCGCTGATTCCAGCGCGTATCGCCTTTTTCACCGAAGAAATCGCGGCGCATGTTGTTGTCCACGCCGAAAATCCTCCAGCCAAGCGCGTCGAAGTGCGCCACCACTTCCGAGCCTATGAGACCGCTGGAGCCAGTCACGATCAGGGTTTTCAACGACGCAATCCTTACTTGAGCGGATGAACGCATAACCTTATAGCATTCGGCGGCGATCTTCAATATGGGATGTCGGCGGGCGCGCCTGTTACAATCGCGGTGTATTCAGTCGCAGGCGCAGGGCGTGCGGGGAGCGGAAATCGGTGTTGCAGTGGATTAAACGTATCGCAATCGGCACGCTGTGCGTGTTGCTGGCCGCCTGTGCAGCGGCTCCTGTTCCAGCGCCCACCCCTACCGCAATCCCGCCCGTGACCCAAAATGCAGACTGGATTCCGGTCTTTGAAACGTTCGCTGGTCTTGAAATGGCGCTCGTCCCACCTGGATGCTTCATGATGGGAAGCGATGAAGGACGGCGCGATGAACGCCCGGCGCATGACCTCTGCTTCGATGCCCCGTTCTACATCGGGCGAACGGAAATCACCAACGCGCAGTACGGCAGCGCCGGCAACGCCCAGGGCGATCAGCAGCCGCGTGAGAACCTGACCTGGGTTGAAGCGCGGGACTTTTGCGCGTCGAAAGGGCTGCGACTGCCTACAGAAGCCGAATGGGAATACGCTGCACGCGGGGTTGAAAGCTGGATTTACCCCTGGGGAAATGTCCTGATCCCCGAAAATCTGGTGTTCGACCAGAATTCGAGCGGCCAAACTGCCGATGTAGGCAGCCGTCCTGGTGGGACTTCGTGGGTAGGCGCGCTTGATATGGCGGGCAACGTCTTTGAATGGACGAGCAGCCACTATGCACGCTACCCGTATGACGCGGCGGATGGCCGCGAAAACGTCGATGATTTATCTCGCCCGCGTGTGTTTCGCGGCGGCGTGAACAGCTACATCGATTTTGGCGCAAGCGCACACACTCGGTTCGAGATGGCCCCGGATGGCCGCGATTGGTTCGTCGGCTTTCGCTGCGCACGTTCCGGCTGACGCTGCCGCACCGCGAACTTGTATGAGCAGGAATGGACTTGATGTGATGGGCAGAATTTCTGGCATCCTTTGGCTTTTGTGCGCGGCGGCAGCGGCGCTGTTTGCCATTCAGGCGCAGCCCGTGTGGGGCGATCACCCCCTGCTGCTGCCAGCCGTCGGCGCGGCCTGGCTGATCACCGGGCTATCGCTGATCCCGGCAGCCTCCGTCAGCGGCCTTTCGACGATCCGCAGCGTGTTCGCCGCGCCCGTTCGCACGCTGCGGCGCGCCCCGGCGTTCTACTGGCTGATCCTGCTGCTCACGGCGGCGTTTCTGCTCGGCTGGTGGACGGTGGTGTATCAGCCGACCAATGGGCGCGCCGTGACCCCGTTCGAGTTCGCGTACCTGTCGCTGAGCGCGTGGGTGATGCTGTATCTGCTGCGCTACGGCGGTTCCCGTGAAGAAGCGATTCATACCGGGCGCGCCCTGGCCAAAAATCCGCTCACGGGCGTGTTGATCACGCTGACGACGGTGCTGATCCTGTTCATCAGCGCGGAAACGTACCTGCGCATCTTCTACATCACGACCGATGCTTACACCTTCACCGCCATGAACTATTGGTGGTACCAGAACTTTTACTACCCCAGTTTCAACACACTGGGCTACCGCGATGACGAACCGATCCCGGACGCGCCCCGCCGCATCGCTGTCTTAGGCGATTCGTTCGCCGTCGGCCAGGGAATCAACAACCTGGATGACACCTTCGGCCAGTTGATCGAACGTGGGCTGGCGGACGGAACCGACGTGAACATCATCGCCCAGACCGGATGGGATACCGATGTGCAGGAATTCCACCTGAACCAGTATCCGTACCAGCCGGACACGGTGATCCTATCGTATTACCTGAACGACATCGATTACACGCTGACCGCCCCGGAACAAAGCCCGGATCGCAATTTTCAGTTCCCCGCGCCCGGCTTCGGTTCATGGTTCGTACTGAATTTCTTCGTGCCGAACTATGTCT
Source organism: bacterium (assembly GCA_033764035.1). Taxonomy (GTDB): domain Bacteria; phylum Chloroflexota; class Anaerolineae; order Aggregatilineales; family Phototrophicaceae; genus Flexifilum. Next base: position 108,208 of record JANRJJ010000020.1, on the reverse strand, counting down.
ACTACAACCTGATCCAGTTCACATCGCCGCAGCGCAACGCCAATTTCCTGGGCGACCTGATCGATGCACACCTTCAGCCCGTCACCTGGGAACGCCAGCGCTTGCAGTTCGACAGCCTGGTCGCCTGGACGCGCAGCCGCAATATCCGACTGATCGCGCTGATCTGGCCGAACCCGGTCGGGATCGATGCGTCTGCGCCCGCCGTGCAGCAGGTGGCCGATTATTTCCGCGCCAATGGGGTGGAAGTGGTCGATATGTCGGAGCCGCTGCGCCCTTACCCGCCCACCAGCCTGATCGTGAACAATTTCGATACCCATCCGGGCGTGCTGGCGCATCGCCTGGCCGCTGAAGCCCTGCTGCCGCTCCTGAGGGCTGAGCCTTAAACCTGGAAAGGTTTAAGGCTCAGCTTAGGTTTCGCTCACTTCGCGGGTGAAACGGTAGGCCAGTAGGATCGGGATCAGCGTGATCAGGATCACGAACAAAGCCGCGACATTGGTCACCGGGCGGTCACGCGGGCGGGTGAGCTGGCTGAAAATCCAGATCGGCAGGGTATCCTGCGATCCTGCCGTGAATGTGGTCACGATGATCTCATCGAACGAAAGCGCGAAGGCCAGAAAAGCCCCGGCCATGAGCGCGGTCGCAATATTTGGGAAGATCACATAGCGGAAGGTTTGCAGCGGCGATGCGCCCAAGTCCATCGACGCTTCAATCTGCGAATGCTGCATCCGCCGAAGCCGGGCGACGACGTTGTTGAACACCGTGACCATACAGAACGTGGTATGCCCGATGATGATCGTCCATACGCTGAGCTGTAAATCGAGTACGCCAATGGCCGACCGCAGCGCGATCCCGCTCACAATGCCTGGCAGCGCAATGGGCAGGATCACAAACAGCGAGATCGTTTCGCGCCCGAAAAAGCGCGTGCGGTACAGTGCCAGCGAGATCAGCGAACCCAACACGATAGCCAACCCGGTGGCGAAGGCAGCCACTTGCAGCGACAGCCCCAACGCATCCCAGAAATCGCGGCGGTTGACGAGCGCGCCAAACCATTCCAGTGTCAGGCCGGGAGGCGGAAACCGGAACGAAGCTTCTTCGGTGGTGAAAGCGTACAGCACAATCACCGAAAGCGGGAAGTTGAGGAACAGCAGCACGGCCAACGCCGCCGTTTTCACGCCGAACCCGGCACGCTGCATCGTGTTCGCGTTAGAGCGCATCGAACGCCCCCAGCCTGCGCGCCAGTACCAGGTACACGCCCATGATCACGATGGGAACGGCGGTGAACGCCGCCGCCAGCGGCAGATTGCCCGCTGTCCCCTGGTACAACTGCACCGCCGAGCCGATGAAACGGCTGGAATTGCCGATCACACTGGGGATGATGTAATCGCCCAGGGTGAGCGAGAAGGTGAAGATCGACCCGGCAACCACGCCCGGAAACGCCAGCGGCAGGATAACGCGGCGAAAGGTGTAGTTTGGCTGCGCGCCTAAATCTGCCGATGCTTCGGTGAGCGATTTCGGCACGCGCTCCAACGCCGCGTTGATCGGCAGGATCATGTACGGCAGCCAAATGTACACGAACACGATGAACATCCCCAGGTAGCTGAACGAGAGCGACGGCCCGCCTATCGCCGGGATGCCCAAAATCCAGTCCAATACGCCGTTCAAACCGAGAGTCTCTGCCGTCCAGGTGATAATCCCCTCATTCGCCAGGATCAGTTTCCAGGCGTACACCCGCACCAGGTAGCTTGACCACAGCGGGAGCATCACGCCCAGGTAGAGCAGCCCTTTGAGACGGGGGTTGGCGAAGCGCGCCATATAGTATGCCAGCGGAAAGGCGATCAGCGCCGAGGCAAGCGTGACCGACGCGGCCATCACGAACGTGCGAATTACGACATCGAAGTTGGCCGGGCTGAACAGCTCGCGGTAGCTGGTGGTGCTGAATTCCGGCAGCACCACCCCGCTGAAGTCATCGAGCGTGTAGAAGCTTTGCACCACCAGCGAAGCCAACGAACCGAGATAGAAGATCACCAGCCAGCCCAGCGGGAGCAGCAGCAGCAGGAACAACGTCAGGTTGGGGTGCGAATACAGGTAATTGACGGCGCGGCGCATCGGTCAGGCTCCCTCAAGCGCCCGCGTCGCCGCTTTTTGCCAAATCAGCGTGACGCGGCGGTCACGCCCCTGCTGGTTGTCCGGCGCGCCTGCATCCTGGTTCTGTTCCACCACGGAGATGACGGTTTCGTCGTCCAGCGCTACTACATAGCGCGTGGTCATGCCCAGGTACACCACATCGCGGATCACGCCGTGCGCGCCGTAGCAGTCCGCCGGAACAGGCGTGCCGTGATCGCACAGGCGCATTTTTTCCGGGCGGATGGCGATGGCCTGTTCGCGTCCGGTAATGTGCTGCGCGGCTGCACCTTCAAGCAGGTTCGATGTGCCGACGAACCCGGCCACAAAGCGCGTGCGCGGGCGTTCGTACAGTTCGGCGGGCGTACCCACCTGCTCGATTTTGCCCTGGTTGAACACCGCGATCCGGTCGCTCATCGTCAGGGCTTCTTCCTGGTCGTGCGTGACGAAAATGAACGTGATGCCGACCCGGTGCTGAATTGCCTTCAGTTCGACCTGCATTTCCTGGCGCAGCTTCAGGTCGAGCGCGCCTAACGGCTCATCGAGCAGCAGCACCTTTGGCTGGTTGATCAGCGCACGCGCCAATGCCACGCGCTGCCGCTGCCCGCCGGAAAGCTGCGACGGCTTGCGCCCGCCAAAACCGGGCAACCGCACCATTTCGAGCATTTCCTCCACGCGCCGCTGACGTTCCGCTTTGTTCACCTTTTTGACCATCAGCCCATAGGCGATGTTATCGGCCACCGTCATGTGCGGGAACAGCGCGTAATCCTGAAAAACCGTGTTCACATCGCGTTCATACGGCGGCACCCCCGCCACCTGCACGCCGTTCAGCGCAATCGTGCCGCTGGTGGGCTGTTCAAACCCGGCGATCAGCCGTAAGCAGGTGGTCTTGCCCGACCCCGACGGGCCGAGCATCGAGAAAAACTCCCCGTCGTAAATGTCGAGATCAATCGAATCGAGCGCCTTCACATCGCCAAAGTGTCGGCTCAATGTCGTCAACCGGATGGCGACCGGGCGCGTGGTCATGCGTTCTTCACCATCACGTGCTTGGTGATTCGGTAGTCGTTCACCGCTTCGGCGGAAAGGTCTTTGCCAAAGCCGGACTGCTTGAACCCCCCGTGCGGGGTTTCGCTGGCCAGCGGGATATGGTCGTTGATCCACACCGTGCCGAACTCCAGTTCGCGTGCGATGCGCATCGCACGGCCAATATCTTTCGTCCATACGCTGGCTGCCAGGCCATACAGCACGTCATTCCCAAAGCGGATCGCTTCGTCGTCGTCCCTGAACGTGCTGACGGTCAGCACCGGGCCGAACACTTCCTGCTGAATGATCTCCGCCCCCTGATCCACATCTGTGATCACGGTCGGCTCGAAGAAGTAGCCGCCGTCCATACCCGCCGGGACTGCCCCGCCCGTCAGGATTTTTGCGCCGTAGCCTTTGGCGCGTTCAACGAAGCCCTGCACCCGTTCGCGCTGGCGGCCAGAGATCAGCGGTCCCATTTGCACGCCATCGTCAAAGGGCTGACCGATCTTCACGCCGCGCATCGCTTCCACCACTGCTTCCAACACCTGATTAGCGCGCCCGTGCTGCACATACACACGGGTAGCGGCGGTGCAGTCCTGCCCGGTGTTGAACGTCGAGGTGAGCGCCGCAACCGCCGCGACCGTCTCCACGTCGGAATCATCGAACACGATGAACGGCGCTTTACCACCCAGTTCCAGATGCACGCGCTTGAGCGTTTCCGCTGCCGTCCGCATGATCTGCTTGCCCGTCGCTGTCGAACCCGTCAGGCTGACCATGCGCACATCGGGGTGTTCGACGAGAAGCTGCCCGGTCTGGTTGCCGCCTGTGATCACGTTGATCACGCCCGGCGGGAACCCCGCTTCAGCGGTCAGTTCGCCCAGCATCAGCGAGGTGACCGGCGTGCCTGGGGCAGGTTTCAGCACGACCGTGCAGCCCGCCGCCAGCGCTGGGCCAATTTTCCACACCGCCATCATCAGCGGGTAGTTCCAGGGCGCGATTTGCCCCACCACGCCAACCGGTTCACGGCGATAGATCGAGGTGAAGCCTTTGGCATATTCGCCCGCCGAATGGCCGTGCGTATCGCGGGCTGCCGCCGAAAAAAAGCGCAGATTGTCGATAGCGAAAGGCATGTCCGCGCCCAGGCTGACGAACTGATATGGCTTACCTGTATTTTCGCTTTCGGCGCGTGCCAGCGCTTCGCTGTGCTTTTCGACCAGTTCCGCCAGCCGCCAGATCGCCAATGACCGTTCAGCCGGGGTCAGCCGTGACCAGCGACCATCGTAGAAGGCGGTGTGCGCCGCCCCGACTGCTGCATTGACATCCTCAGCGCTGGCATCGACCACTTCGGCAATGATCGCGCCCGTCGCTGGATTTTCGATGGACATGCGCGACCCGCCGCGTGAATCGACCCATGCGCCGTTTATCCAGAGCTTGTATGTGTCCATGGTGAAATGCTTTCTATGACAGGATGGATTTACAACGTTTCAAGGGGTGGGGTACAGGCGCGTACTGCCGCTGCATCCCACTCCTTGAACGGTTAAAGTGGCACTACAATCTGAGGACTAACGCCCGCCGATCACCGCAACGTAATCGGTGGCCCAACGGCGGTACGGCACACAAATATCACCGCGCCCATCGGCACAGGTGGTCGTTGGCGTGCGCCAGAAACGAATCTGATCGAAATTGTCGAAGCCGTTGACCTGGCAGCCATTTTCGCCCAGGAGCGCATTGCCTTCACACGCGGCGGGAACTGCCGGGACGCTGCCGAACCAAGCGGCCAGATCGCCCTGGAGGCTGGTATTCAGCGAATGTTCCAGCCACAGATAGGCACAATTCGGGTTCGGGGCTTCGCTGTGCATCATGGTGGTGTCGGCCCACCCAGTCGCACCTTCTACCGGGATCACGCTTTCAATGGGCTGCCCCGCGCCGCGCAGCAGGTTGACCTGGAACGGCCATGTCCCCGATGCGACAATCCCTTCATTGGTGAAGTCGTCGATTTGGATGAAGGCATCGTGCCAGTAACGGGCGACGAGCGTGCGCTGCTGGCGCAGCAGGTCGAGCGCGGCCTGGTACTGCGTGTCATCGAGCGAGTACGGATCAGTGATGCCCAGTTCGGGGTTGTGGTACATCAGGTACAGGGCGGCATCGGCAATGTAGATCGGGCCGTCATACGCCTGTACACGCCCCACGTTCGATTGACCGTCGGGCAGGGTCATTTCCTCGAACACCACGTTCCAGCTCGTAGGCGGCTGATCGCCAAAGGCTTCCGTGTTGTACGCCAGCACATTTGCGCCCCACTGGTACGGTACGCCGTAATGTTCCGCCGTGCCATCGCCATCGGTATCGACCGTGTGCCAGGGCGCATTTTGCAGGCGTTCGTCAATCGTCCCCCAACTGGGGATCAGGTCGAGATTGATCGGCTGGACGCGATCCCCAGCGATCAGGCGCAGGCTGGCATCGCCCGAAGCCGTCACCAGGTCGAAGTTGCCTTCGTTCATCAGCGCGACCATTTCATCGCTGGTCGCCGCCACCTGAACCGAAACACGGCAGCCGGTTTCGGCCTCAAAGCCCGTCACCCAGTCAAAATTGGGATCGGTTTCGCCGCGTTCAACGTACCCAGCCCATGCGACAATGCTCAGTGCGCCTTCGCCTGCCCCAATTTCCGTCATGGGGGCATCTTGTGCCTGAACCATGCCGACCGTCAACAGCGCGATCAACAGTAGTAAGGTGATCTTTTTCATGTGGGTTTCTACCTGTGTAATGCAGCCAAGTGCAGCCAAAACGATAGCGCGGAGTATAACAAGCACTAAACAATCTTCAAGCACATTTAATGCGTTGGGAACAATACGACGGTATTCCGCCGCCTGACCTGTGCGTAAATGCGCCATCATCCTGCTGTTTGGGGTCGTCAAGCGCTTTACAGTGGTGTTATGGGGTTCGCGGTATGACGGAGGGAATAATTCATGCGGTTTCAGGGCAAAGTGGCGCTGATTACGGGCGCGGGTTCAGGGATAGGCGCGGCGGCGGCAAAGGCATTTGCCGCAGAAGGCGCGAAGATCGGCGCATTAGGGCATTCGCCGGACAACATCAGCCAGACGGTGAACGAGATTACCGCGCAGGGCGGGGAAGCGCTGCCGCTGGTGGCAGATATTTCGCAGCCCGAACCGATGCAGCGCGCCATCCAGCAGATGATCGATCAATGGGGCAGGCTCGACATCGTGTTCGCCAATGCGGGTATCAATGGGGTGTGGGCCCCGTTAGAACTGCTCGAACCGGATGAGTGGGATAGGACGCTGAATATTAACCTGAAAGGGACGTTTCTCACCGTGAAATATGCCGTCCCATACCTGAAGGAACGCGGCGGCGCGGTCATCATCACCTCATCGGTCAACGGCACGCGCATTTTCAGCAACACGGGCGCAACCGCGTACTCCTGCTCGAAAGCGGCACAGGTGGCCTTCACCAAAATGACCGCGTTGGAACTGGCAAAGCATCGTATTCGCGTCAACGTGATCTGCCCCGGTGCAATCACGACAAACATCGACGAAAATACCGAAAAGCGCGGTGTGGAACGCGAAAAGGAACCCGTCGAATTTCCTGAAGGTGAAATCCCGCTCACTGATGGCGCACCAGGGAGCAGTGAACAGGTCGCTGACCTGGTGCTGTTCCTTGCTTCGGATGCGGCTTCGCACATTTCCGGTACGGAAATGTGGATCGACGGTGCGCAGTCGCTTTTGCAAGGCTGATGTTCCACTCCTGCCGGACGGCGTGCCTGCACGTCGTCCGGTGATGCGGTTCTAGCTTCTCACAAGCATTTTCTGAGAACATCTTGACAGGCAAATTAAACTCATGTTATGTTAACGTTATCTGGGAGCGTTCCCAGGTTCACAAGTTGAAAGGTGCGATGTGATGAATTTAGAAGACATCGCCCGAAAAGCTGGCGTATCGCGGTCAACCGTTTCACGGGTGATCAACAATGAAAAATACGTCAGCGAGAGCGTTCGGCAGCGCGTGATGCAGGTCATCCAACAGGAACGGTTTCAGCCCAACCCTGCCGCCCGAACGCTCGTCACGCGGCGCTCGAACATTATTGGCACGGCTATTTCGCAGACGACGAACGTTTTTTTTGGCGATAATTCTTACTACCCAATGCTGCTGCAAGGAATTGCTGAAGCGATCAACAAAAAAAACTACGCCATGCTGTTATGGCTGGCAGAGTCCCGCGATGACGGAGTCAGTTTTGCGGAACGGGTGATGCGTCATCGCCAGGCGGACGGCCTGATCATCACGTCGGTGCGGGATGACGACCCCCTGTTCAACGCGCTGATCCAGCAGGATCGGCGGTTCGTGATGGTGGAAACGCCGCCTAAGTGGAACGACCGCATCAGTTTTGTCACGGTCGATAATGAGCGCGCGGCTGAAGGGGTGATCGATCATCTGGTCGCCATCGGTCGGCGGCGCATTGCCACCATTACCGGGTTGATGAGCATCCGTGACGCTTATGACCGTTTGCAAGGCTACACACGCGGCTTACACAAAGCCGGGCTTCCGCAAGACCCGAATCTGATCGTGTATGGCGGCTTTCACCGCGCCGAAGGCTATCACGGGATGCGCCAACTGCTTCCTTTTCAGCCAGATGCCGTCTTCGCCGGGGGCGATACTATCGCGCTTGGCGTGCTGGATGCGCTGGCGGAAGCGGGGCTGCGCGTCCCGGAAGATGTCGCAGTCGTCGGATTCGACGATCTCGACGTGGCCGAGCGCCACAGCCTGACCACTGTCTCCCATTCGGTACAACGTGTTGGTTCTACTGCTGCCACACTTCTGATCGACCTGATCGAAGGGCAGTTGGAACACCCGCATCAGATCGTACTGCCTACCGAACTGGTGATCCGCCGTTCGACGGTAGCAGTGTAGCCACAGGAGGGAAAGACGCAAGCAGCCATTGCGGTTTCGCTCTCACATCGGCGTTCGTTTTACTTCAGTCAGTCCGTTAGTTATGGGCAAGTTTCAGGAACAAAAGGACGTTAGCATGTCGAAGAAATCTGTTCTCGCTCTTTTCGCAGTGGTGCTGGCGCTGACCGTCCTGGTCGTCGCGCCGGTCGCCGCCCAAGACCCCGTGGTGGTGCAGTGGTTCGTTGGCCTGGGGACTGGCACGAACGAACAGCAGATCGCCGCTCAGGAAGCCGTCGTGGAAGCCTTCAACAGCAGCCGCAGTGATATTCAGATCGAACTGATTCTCGCCGCCAGCAACCAGGTCGCCCCAGACACGCTCAGCACGCTGATCGCAGGCGGCACCCCGCCGGACATCATCGGCCCGGTCGGTTTCAGCGGCGCAAACCTGTTCAGCGGCCAGTGGCTCGATCTTCAGCCGCTCGTCGATGCAGCGGGTTATGATCTGTCGATCTACCCCGAAAGCCTGGTCAACCTGTACCGCACGTCCGAAGGTCTGCTCGGCATTCCGTTCGCCGTGTTCCCATCGCTGATGTTCTACAATGCCGACCTGTTCGACGAAGCGGAACTGAACTACCCCCCGGCTGAATTCGGCGCGCCTTACGTGCTGCCCGATGGCACCGAAGTCGAATGGAACTGGGATACCGTCGCGGAAATTAGCCGTATCCTCACCGTCGATGCCAACGGCAACGATGCCACGATGGACGGGTTCGACCCCGCAGCGATTGAGCAGTTCGGTTTCATTCATCAATGGGGTTCGATGCGTGCCGACTTCTCGACCTTCGGCGGCGCGGATTTCTACGATCCCGAAACCGGAACCGTGACCATCCCCGAAAACTGGCGTGAAAATGCCCAGTGGACGTGGAATGGCCTGTGGCAAGACCACACCATTCCCAGCGCCACCTACGAAAACAGCCAGCTTTTCACCCCCACCCCGTTTGCATCGGGGCGCGTGGCAATGGCTCGCGTGCCGCTGTGGTACACCTGCTGCGTGGGTGCGCTTACGGATCGTTGGGATTTGGCGGTTGTGCCGTCGTACAACGGCGAATATTACGCGCCGACCGATGCCGATACCTTCCGTATTCACGAAACCACCGACACCCCGGCTGAAGCCTTTGAAGTGCTGACCTACCTCCAGGGTGAAGCCGCTGGCCCGCTCCTGATTGCCTACGGCGCATTCCCGGCGCTCGAATCGCTCCAGGAACAGGCCAACGCTGACCGCGCTGCCGCCTTCCCCAGCGTCGAAAACTGGGACATCATCAACCCCAGCCTGGCCTACGCCGCCGTTCCGAACCATGAATCGGACAACCCGCTGTTCGCCCGCACCCAGCAGCGCTTCGCAGACTTCCGCACCCTGCTGTATGGTGACACCGGCGCGACCATCGACCTGGAAGCCGAACTGGATCGTCTCGAAGCTGACCTCCAGGCGATCATCGACGAAGCCGAATAAATCCAGCCGTGTTATGGGTATCCCCGCCTTTAAAGCAGGGATACCCATTTTCAAACAGACTTTCTTTGCAGCCCCTCAAAAGGTTTTGCGTACCAAAAACACTTCATCGTCAAGCGTTGTTGAAAGGTGGTCATCGATGGCAACCACACAGGACGCGGTATCTTTACCCGTAAGCACCGCCTCCACCCCTACCAAAACCTGGACGCTGCGCCAGCAGCAGCGCACCTGGGGATGGATTTTCCTTTCGCCCTGGATCATCGGGTTTCTGGCATTCACGCTGTTTCCCATGATCGCATCGCTGGTGTTCAGTTTCACCAACTTCCAGATTGGCGAACCGATAGCCTGGGTCGGACTCGACAACTGGGGCAGACTGTTCACCGACCAGAACACCAGCCAATCGCTGCTGGTCACGTTCCGGTTCGCGCTGATTTCCACGCCGATTGCCGTCGGTCTGCCGCTGCTCATGGCGACGCTGCTCAATTCGAAAGTGCTGTGGGGAAAACCGCTGCTGCGCGTGCTGTTTTACCTGCCGTACATGGTGCCTGCCGTGTCGAGCATTTTCATCTGGCAAAGCTTCCTGAACGGCCAGACGGGCTGGCTGAACCGCTTGCTGCGTATTATCGGCATTGAAAACCCACCGAACTGGTTGTTCGACCCCACCACGCTGTCATGGGGGCTGGTGCTGCTGGGGCTGTGGGGCGTGGGCAATGCCATGCTCACCATGCTGGCTTCAATGCAGGGCGTTCCCACCGAATTGTATGAAGCCGCTGAAGTGGACGGCGCAAGCGCCCCGGTCAAGTGGCTGCGCATCACGCTGCCGTTGATTTCCCCGGTGATCCTCTACAACCTGGTGCTGACCGTGATCGGCCTGATGCAGTATTTCCTGCCCGCTTACGTGCTGACCAACACCACCCGTTCCAACCCGGAAACCAACTTCTTCAACCTGAACCTGTACCGCACCGCGTTTCAGTTCGGGGAAATGGGCTTCGCTTCTGCCCAGGCATGGTTCATCTTCATCATTGCGCTCGTCCTCACCGTGCTGATCTTCGCCACGTCGAATCGTTGGGTATATTACGCAGGGGGTGAAAGATAACACGCATGGCAACCTTGACCCGTACTTCTACCCAAAGCACCAGCGTGAATACCGCCCCGGCCTATTCGCATCAACTGCGGCGTTTCGGCGTGGGCGCATTGGTGACTCTGTTCACGTGTATGCTCCTGTTCGTGTACCTGCTCCCGTTGGGCAATATGGTCATGGTCGCGCTGTCCAGCCAGGAACAGCTTTCCCAGGCCGCGAGCGAATCGGTAATCCCCACTGCGCCCATCACCTATACGTATGAAGGCCAGTCCTACGATGTGTATGAAGTGCCAACCGACAACGGTATCCAACGCTACGCATTGATCGACCCAGGCCGCCGCAGCAGCGACATGCTCGACATCAATAACCCTGAAGCGGGCGTGTTTGAATGGGAAGGCAACTGGCGGCAGTTGAACCCGGTGCGCGAAACCTCGTTCGCATGGGGTAATTTCGCTACCGCCTGGGAAAGTATCGAATTTCCGCGCCTGTTCATGAATACGCTGATCATCGCCGTCGCGGGGATGATTGGGACGCTGCTTTCGTGCATTGCCGTCGCCTATGCGTTCGCTCGTTTTCCCATCCCTGGCAAAAATATCCTGTTCGTGATCCTGATCGGTACGATCATCCTGCCCAGCCAGGTCACGTTGATCCCAACATATGCGTTTTTCGCCAGCATCGGCTGGACGAATACCTGGCTGCCACTGATCGTGCCGCACTTCTTCGCCAATGCCTACAATGTGTTCCTGCTGCGCCAGTACTTCCTCACCCTGCCGCGTGAACTCGATGAAGCGGCCATGATCGACGGCGCGGGACCGTTCAAGATTCTGATCAGCGTGATCATCCCGCAGTCATGGGCGGCGATCATCGCGGTCGGCGTGTTCCATTTCGTATGGGCGTGGAATGACTATTTTGGGCCGCTGATTTACCTGATCGGCAGGCCGGAACTGCAACCCGTCTCGGTTGGGGTACAGGTGTTCAACTTCCAGTATGGCCCCCGCCCGGAACTGGTACAGGCCACGTCGATGATGGCGTTGGTGCTGCCCGTGATCATTTTCTTCCTGGCGCAGCGGGTATTCATGCGCGGCGTGGTCATTACGGGCGTGGAGAAGTAACCGATGCGACGTTCCCGCTGGTTCGTGCGCGGCGTGTCGCTGCTGATCGCTGCCGTCCTGTGGATGCAGGGCGGTAGTCTTTCGTCCGCAGTGCGTGCGCAGGGGGATGCAGCCGGGCTGTCCATTGATGCAGCACAAACGCTGGGGACGATCAGTCCGTATGTATACGGCGCAAATTACGGCCCCTGGGCGCTGGTATCAATGGATATGCAGGCGCAAGCGGCGGAGTCCGGCGTGACTTTGCTCCGCTTTCCCGCCGGGCGTTGGGGCGACCTGAACAATCTGACCGAACAGCAAATCGACCTGTTCATGCTTCAGGCGCGGGCGTGGAGCGGCACACCGAGCATCAGCGTGCGCCTGGAAGGGGGAACCCCGGAACAGGCCGCCGAGATGGTGCGATACACCAACGTGGAGCAAGGCTACGGGGTGCGCTACTGGAGCATTGGTAACGAACCTGACCTATTCCCGGATTACACCGTCGAACGGTTCAACGCCGAATGGCGGGCGATTGCCGAAGCGATGCGGGCGGTCGATCCCGATATTCTGCTGATCGGCCCGGAAGTCAGCCAGTTTCCGGCGACCATTCAGGGTGATGCATATACCAACGTTCGCCGCGAATGGGTACGCGCTTTTCTGCAAGCCAACGGCGATCTGGTCGATATTGTCGCCGTTCACCGCTATCCCTTCCCCGAAACGCTGAGTTCGCCGCCCACCACCGCCGCCGATCTGCGTGAGAACGCGCCGGAATGGACGGTGCTGATCGAAAATCTGCGGACGGTGATCCGCGAAACCGTCGGGCGTGACCTGCCGATTGCCATCACCGAAGTCAATTCCCATTGGAACCGCACCAGCGGCGCGGAAGGGTCGCCAGACTCGTTCTATCATGCCGTCTGGTGGGCGGATGTGCTGGGACAGTTCGTGCGCGGGCGCGTGGACATCGTGAATTATTTTGCGCTCTCCACGTTTGGCGATCTTGGCACGTATGGCCTGCTCGACCGCTACCAGCCGCGCCCTACGTACTATGTCTATCAACTGTACCGTCAGTTCGGACGTGAACTGCTCGCCTCTGAATCGACCCTCTCCGGGATCAGCATCACCGCCGCGCTGCGCGGCGATGGCGCGCTCACGTTCATCGTGGTCAACCTGGGCGATCAGGCATACGCAGCCCCGCTCATACTCGAAGGTTTCACGCCCGCTGGGGATGCCGATGTGTGGCGAATCGATGCCGAACACAACGCTGAGTCCATTGGGCAGGCAGCGGTGATCAGCGGCGAAGCGCTCGACATTCCGGCACGCTCGGTCACGCTGTATATCGTGGGCGGCACATGAAAAAGGGCGGGGATTTTCGCCCGCCCTTATCACACAACGTCGTCAGATGAACTGCGCGGTGGCTACGCCGCAAACAGGAGCTTTTCCCGGTCGAAACGCTGGCGCAGCACGACGAACGCCACTGCTGCCGCAATTAGGCTGCCCGCAATGCTGGCGATCAGCGCATCCGCCGGGAACACCCCGCCCGAAATAGCCGTCTGCGAAACCAGCGCCGCAGGTCCATAGAACGGGATCAGGTACGCCAGCACATTCTGAGGCTGCACGAACGCCGCCGCGAATGCCGGCACCAGCCCCGCCAGGTTGAGCGATGAAGCCGCCGACTGCGCATCCTTGAACGTTTTCGTGCGCACGCTGATCACCATCAGGATAATGCCCATGAACAGCGAGAGCGGTACGCCCGTGATCAGCGCGACCAGGATCACGCTCAGCGGCAGCCTTGCGCCCTGGCTGACCGATTCGGGCAGCAGGTTGTTCCCCGCCCAGAACGCGACCAGCGTCAGGATGAACGGCACTACCGAAAGCGTGAATACGGCCAGCACCTTGCCGATCAGGATTTGATTGTCCGTTGCAGGGGTGACGAGCAGCGCCTCCAGCGTGCCGCGTTCTTTTTCGCCTGCTGTCACATCGATAGCGATGAACAGCCCGCCGATAAACACCACGATGATCAGCAGCAGCGGCAGGGTGAACGAAGCGAACACCCCGGCGCGCTGTTCGTCAGTCGCCAGGTTTTCGACTTCCAGGCTGATGGGCGTGAGCAGCGCCGGGTCGAGTTCGCGTTCCGAAACCCGGTTGGCCGATGTTTGCGCATTGAATGCGCTGATCGCCAGGTCGAGCCGTTCGCCGCCCGCAAACCCGCCGCCGAACAAACCGCCGCTGGTCGCGTTGGTGAGCAGCATCAGCCCGGTTTGCTGTTCGCCATCGATATTTTCTGCAAAGCCCGGCGGAATGATCAGCCCCGCACCCGCTTCGCCGCTGGCGACCAGCGCGCTCAGATCGCCGTCATAAGGCTCTAAGGTGATGTCGAACTGTTCCAGCACGGCGGTGAAGGCCGCGCCCGCATGTTCGATGCCCTGGGTTGGAATGGTGATCGGCGCACGCGCTCGTTCGCCAATCGATGCGCTGAGCAGTGGGTTCATCACCGCGTAAAACACGCCGATGATCAACGGGGTGAGCAGCGCCTGCGTGAGCGCCTTGCGGTCCCGCAGGCTGTCCATCAGTTCTTTACGCCAGATATTCAGGATGTTGTTCATGATCGTTTCGCTCTGCCCCTGCCTTCTACGCCGCATCCTGGCTGCGCAGAAGCCCGTCACGGCCTCCTGCCAGTGCCACGAACGCATCTTCGAGATTAGCTTTCCCTGTCTGCGCGATCAGTTCGGCAGGTGTACCTTGTGCCACAATTTTTCCACGCACAATGATCGCGATCACGTCGCACAGACGTTCCGCTTCATCCATGTAGTGGGTGCTGAACAACACGCTGCGTCCCTGATCGCGAAAACGGCGGATCATCTCGCGGGTTTCGCGCACGCTCATCACGTCCAGGCCGTTGGTCGGTTCATCGAGCAGAATGGTACGCGGGTTATGCACCAGCGCCCGCCCCAGCACGATTTTTTGCCGCTGCCCCCGGCTGAAGCCTTCAGCCCGCCGATCTGCGATGTCCTCCATCTGAAGTTCATGGATCACCGTGTTCACGCGGTCTTCCAGCGCCCTGCCGCGCAGCCCATAAAACCGCCCATAATACCGGAACTGCTCACGCGGGGTCAGGCGTGGATACACCCCGCTCATATCGCCCTGTACGCCCAATGCAGCGCGGGCGGCTTCGGGTTCGCGCAGGATGTCTTTGCCATCAATGGTGACCGTACCCTGCTGCGGACGGATCAAGCCGGCGATCATGCGAAGCGTCGTCGTCTTACCCGCGCCATTTGGTCCTAAAAGCCCGGTGATCTGACCATCGCGGCAGGTGAAGCTCACGCCATCGACGGCGCGCACATCTTTATAATGCTTTTGCAGATTGTGGACTTCGATCATGTGGATTTTATCCCCTGTAGTCCGGTGAAAAGATACGTCTGAAGTATCACGCATCCGGCCTGAATATGCGTCCCTTGCCGGGGCTATTTCCACTCCCACTAATTGGGGATTTGCAAACGTGAACGGGAGAAGAGTAACAAAAACGCCGTTCCATCTGAACGGCGCTTACTTTCGGAGCTGACGGGTCTCGAACCCGCGATCTTTGCCTTGACAGGGCAATATGTTAACCACTACACCACAGCTCCACTAACGCATAACGTTCCGGTGTTTACCGCACGTTATGGGATGGAGTATATAGAACGTCGGGTACGCTGTCAAGCCCATTTTTGCAGCCACACGGCAGTTTTCCGGCTGAATTTTGTGGAACACGGCGTAAGAACCCGCTACGCCATGCGTCAGTATCATGGAGCCGCTAAACCACCTAACCTAACCCGCCCCGGCGCGAACTTGGAGATTGACGAACGGACGGTACAGCGTTAGGATACCAGTCTGTCAATTTGCCAATTTTCCCCGCGTTTCGTCCATATGGCAGTGGTCACGAAAGGCGGTGGCAAGTGAGAATTGGAGTCTCAATCCCAATGTATGCCATCATTCGCACAGGGGGTCGCCAGTTCCGCGCCGAAGTCGGTAAGACGGTGGATGTGGAACGGATGCCCAACAGTATTGAAGAAGCCATCGAAATCCGCGACGTGCTGTTGATTGGCGATGGCGAGAACACCCAGGTTGGCCAGCCAACCGTCACAGGCGCGTTGGTGAAGGCGACGGTGATCGCCCAGTACCGCGCCAAAAAGGTGATCGTGTTCAAGTATCGGCAGCGCACCAATTTCCGGCGCAAGCGTGGGCATCGGCACTACTATACCCGGCTTCGTATCGACGAGATCGTTGTTTAAGGGCGGACGGGAGTTTAGCAATGGCTCACAAAAAAGGTGGCGGTTCCAGCCGCAACGGGCGTGACAGCAATTCGCAGCGCCGGGGTGTAAAGCGCTTCGGCGGTGAACATGTCATCCCCGGTAACATCATCGTGCGGCAGGTTGGGACGAAATTTCACCCCGGCGTGAACGTCGATATGGGCAAGGACTACACGATCTTTGCAGTGGTCGAAGGCTACGTCGTCTTTGAACCCGCCAAAGGTCGAAAAGGTCGGAAGCAGATCAGCGTGTATCCCGAACTGCCCTCGAAGCAGAAAGCCCCCGCACAGCAGGGCGGCGACTAAACCGAGCCAGCAGGTTCGACTCACGCACTCAGTGGGGCGAAGACCTCAGAAAGTACAACGGCAATGAAAGAACAGATTCATCCTACCTGGTATCCCGATGCGGTCGTGACCTGTGCCTGTGGCAACACGTGGACAACGGGCGCAACCGTGAAGGAACTCCGCACCGATATTTGCTCGGCCTGCCACCCGTTCTATACGGGCGAACAGCGCATCGTGGACACTGAAGGCCAGGTTGACCGTTTCATGAAGCGCCTTCAGGTGCTGAATGACCGCCGCGCCCAGGCTGAAGAACGCGCCGCTGCCAAAGTCCCCGCCAACCTGCCGCTGGCGCAGTTGGGGATTGAAAAGCGGTATGTGAATTTGCTGGCCGAACACCAGATGGAAACCGCTGGCGATTTTATCGCCAAGCTGGAACAGGGTGGCGATGATGTCATCCTAGAAATTCCGGGGTTGGGTCGCAAATTGTTGAGCGACATCAAGCGGGCGCTGCGGGCGCGTGGTTACGAACTGCCGAAGGCAGACGAAACCGTCCAGCAGTAACGGTCAAGGACGAACCCCCAAAAGCAGGCATGGCAGCGGTCATGCCTGCTTTTATTTTGCACGTTCAGTTTGTACCAGGTTTAGTTTGCAAAGGAGGTAAGGGTCGGATGATCCACCGGAGTGGACGCATTGAAGTCATTTGCGGCAGCATGTTCTGCGGCAAAACCGAAGAACTGATCCGCCGCGTGCGCCGTGCCGTCATCGCCAGGCAGATGATTCAGGTGTTCAAGCCCAGCATGGACAACCGCTACGGCGATGAATCGGTCAACAGCCATACCGGACAAAATTATGTGGCACAGAGCATCAGCGCGCCAGCGGAAATTAACGGGCTGCTCCTGCCGACGACGACGGTCGTGGCCATTGATGAAGTTCAGTTTTTTGACCCTGAAATTGTGCAGGTAATCGAATCGCTGGCGGATCGCGGCATTCGCGTGATTTGTGCTGGCCTTGACCTCGATTTTCGCGCCGAACCGTTCGGCTGCATTCCCGAACTGATGTCCCGCGCCGAAGAAGTGACCAAGCTCCATGCGATTTGTGTGGTGTGCGGCGAACCCGCCAGCCGCACGCAGCGCCTGGTGAACGGCAGGGCCGCCCACTACAATGACCCGGTGATCATGGTCGGCGCACATGAAGTCTATGAGGCGCGCTGCCGCCAGCACCACGAAATTCCGCGCCTGTGACGCACATCCAGACCCGCCTTCATATACGAATTTCGGTCAATCGCTTGACTTGTAGATGAGAGCGGATTAATCTAAAATTGTTTAGCGTTGCGAAACAATTCCGTTCGCTTTGGTCAGGAGGTTTGCTATGGGTGTGGCAGCAGCCAGCTTTAACCAATCATCCGCTCCCGCCGCACGACAATCACAGTTGTGGCTTCGCAGTCGCCGCTGGGACTTGATGTTCATCACGATGAGCGTGATCTTCGTTCCCCTGCCTTACATCGTCTATCTGATCCTGGTCGAGTTGGGGGCAAGCCCCGACATCAGCCGGAATGCCGTCAATGGGTTCGTCGCCGTCGCTATTGGCGGCCCGCATATGATGTCCACGTTCCTTCGCACAGGCTTGGATCGCGACTTCAACAAACGCTACCCGATGCTGATCCGTTCGTCGATCATCATTCCGGTGATTGTGGTTTCGCTGGCGTTTCTCAACCTGAATCTGCTGCTGACGGTGTTCTTCTTCTGGGCGGCGATGCATGTACTGCACCAGATCACGTACATCGTCGAGCTGTACAATCACAAGGAAAGCACGTTCGTGCGCAAGGGGAGCGCGGTTTCATGGCCTGCCCGCCTGATCGATTATGGCGTGATCATGACGTGCCTGTTCCCATTCGCGGCGCTCAAGATCAGCCAGGGCAGTTTCGATATTGGCACGAATGACCTGACCTCCGTCATCCCCGGCTTCTTCCAGGCGACCTGGTTTTTTGTGGTCATGACGGCAGCGTTCGCGCTGGCCGCCTTCCTGTTCGTCGCAAAGTCGATTCGCGAATACCGCCAGGGCATTCTGAACATCCCGAAGACGATCTTCATCGTGCTGACGGTCGGCGTTGCGTTCACAATTCCCATGCTCGATAACCTGGATACCGCCTTTCAGGGCTTGAATACCTGGCATTCGTTCCAGTATCTGGCGATCACGTTCTACATCATCAAAATTCGCCAGCAGATGGGTGACCTTGACGAGAAAGCGCCGCTCGTCGCCCGCTTCAGCAGGGGTAAAGATTCGCGTGGGCTGTTCGTCCTTTCTACGCTGATGCTGGTCGGCTCGATTGGCGTTTTCACAGCCGTCTACCTGGTTGCGCCGCTGGTACGCCCTGGCATCGACGGAAATCTGCATTTCGACATCGCGTACTACACGTCGATTCTGTCGTTTCTGTGGATTCACTACTATCACGACCATTTCCTGTTCACCAACTTTGAAGTACTGGACAAAGCGTCTGCCTGACCGCGCCGCTTGAGTCGCGCTACAATAGGGCGCTGGCCGCACGTAGAGCCAGCGCCTTTTTGATTCGATCATGCCGATGAAACCGACCCATTTACGCCTGGTCGTCCTGTTGATCCTGTGCTTCTTCGGCACACGGTTGACTGGGCTGCACACGTTTCCCATTTTCATCGATGAAGCCTTCCACATTCGTATGGCGGAAGGGATTGTCACCAACGCCAGCCCGCTCGATCAACTGGGCGAAGGGCGGCAGTTCACCGCTTACTGGTATGGGCTGTTTCAAAGCTGGCAGCGCGATCCAGTCTGGGTCGCACGCGCCGCAACTGTCTTGATCAGCGCGTTCGGGTTCGCCGCGTACCTCAGCATCGCGCATAAACTTTCGGGTTGGCAGGCGATGGTCGGCACTGGGCTGCTGCTGATCTTCAGTCCCTACCATTACTTTTTTGAACGGCTGGCGCTGGCCGATTCGGTGGCGGCGGTGGGGGCAGCGGGCGCGGTCGCGGTCGCGCTCCATGTGCGCCGCCGTGTGCGCTGGCGCGATGCGGTGATCGTCGGGCTGCTCCTGTTTTTCGCGGTGGGCGCAAAAGTGAACATGCTCGTGTATCTGGGAATCCCTGCCGCTGCCGTGATCACGCTCAAGCCGAGCCAACGCCGCTGGACACATCAGATCGCCTGGGGCGCAGTGGCGGCAGGTATCCCGCTGATCCTGCTCGTGGCGCTGGCGCTGGTCGCACGCGCACGTGGGATCGGCTTTTTCGATGGGCTGATTGGCAGAGGCATAGGGGATAGCAGCGGCTTTGCCGTGCGCTCGCTGATCGACACAATGACCACGAATGCATGGGCATTCTGGGAAACGCTTGCCGTGTATTTCGGTGGGATCGTGCTGATTGCATTAGGGGTCGCCTGTGCAGGGCTGCTCTTCCGGCGACAGGGGTTTCTCCTGCTCTGCCTGTTCGCGCCGCTGCTGGCAATACTGGCCAGCCAGGTGCAGCAGCCCCGCTACTGGGTAGTGGTGGTCGCGCTGATGCTGACGGCTGGCGGGATCATCCTGGGCGACCTGAGCCAGCGTTTACGGTTCGGCGGCGCAGTAGTGGCAGGGGTGACGAGTATTTTCGGCGTGCTGGTATGGCTGCCGTTTGCATCGGCGGCCTGGACGACTTCGCTGGCGCTGCCGCTGCCTGATGCTGATTACCGCCAATACCTGCTGGCAGAAGGCGCAGGTACGGGCTTTGATGCAGTGCTGGATACCCTGGCCGCGCAGGACGACCTGACCCGCGTGATCGGTGCGCTGCCCCATTGTCACGGGCTGCGCTACATGTCGATCCGTCGCGATCTGCCGCTCACGATAGAGTGTCCATTACTGAGACCGAGTGGCCAGGATCGGGATACCGTCGCCGCATGGATCGACGAGCAGCAGGCAGCGGGTGTATTCGTCGTGCTGGATGAAGCGCCCTACGTCCCCGCCTCATCGCCTGGGCGGCTGATCGAGACGATCACCGTCACCGGGCGCGGGGATACACGCCCTACGCTGCGCATTTTCGATCTCTCGCCCATTCCCTGACGCATCAGGATGCGAAGTTGACCCGCGCCCACTGCATCGGGTCAACGGGAACGCCGTTCACCCACAATTCCCAGTGCAGGTGTGCGCCCGTCACGCGGCCACTGCTGCCAATCGCGCCGATCACCTGCCCGGTTTGGATGAAGTCGCCAATGCTGACGTAGCGTGCCGATTGATGCCAGTACCCGGTATATACCCCCCACCCGTGATCGATCACTGTCGCTGTGCCGCGCACATTCAAATCATCGGCCAGCACCACGCGCCCCGGTGCAGGTGCAAGGATCGGCGTGCCGGGAATGCCCGCAAAATCGACCCCGGCATGAATACGCTCGAATGCGCCGCCGTTGTACGACCGGGTATTGCCAAACGGCGAACTCATCGCGGCGGCGGCGGGCAGCCCCATCGCATCTTCAAAATAGCGCTCCGCTGAAAACGGTGACATGATCCGCTGCAAAATCGCAAATTCTGCATCTTCGACGGCGGGTTCCAGCAGTTGATCGCGCCCTTCCATCAGGCGAATTTGTTCACGGCCATAACCACCGCCCACAATCTGCACATTGACTTCCAGCGCGTTCAGGCTGCCATCGTCGCCCGCCACCGTCAGCACCAGCGGATACACGCCCGCGCCTGTCCCTACAGGTATGCCAATCAGCGCGGTGTACAGCGAGACATCGCCCACGCGCTCCAGCGCCAGGGTGAGCGGGCGTTCCAGAAAGGTTCCTTCAATGACAGCAGGGAGAGCCGTCGTCACACGCACCCGCCCGGTCTGCCCTTCCGTGAAGATGAGCGGCACGATCTCCAAACCCGTCACGGGTGCGGGGAACGCCGCTGCACGCTGCGGCGCTTCCACGCCTGGGACGGCCAACTGCTGCCCGGCATAGATGGTATCGGCATCGGTGAGCTGATTCCCGCGCAGCAGTGCATTAACGGTCACGCCATAAGCCTGCGCAATCGTGAACAGCGTTTCGCCGCGCTGTACCGTATGGATCAGGGTGGCGTATTCCAACGCACCCGTGCTGGCTGGCATATCAGCGTCCGCTGGATTGACAGCCGATGCCGGCGAAGCATCCGCCACCAGGGTTTCAGAAAGCAAAAGGGTAGGATCGGCGGCGGGAACCGGGGTTGTCGTGGGCGGCAGAGGTGCGGCTGCCTGTGCGGTTGGGTCGCTCACATTCAAGGTTTGCCCGGCAAAAATCGCATCGATATTCGTGATCTGGTTCCAGCGCGCCAGGTCGTCGATGGTCAGGCCATACAAGGCCGCAATCGTGCGCAGCGTCTCGCCCGGCTGGATGATGTGCGTTTGGGAGGCGCTTCCGGGCTGTGCCGGAACGAGCAGCCGCTGGCCAACCTGAATGCTGTCGGGATTCGGTAAACCGTTCAGGGTGACCATTTCATCGACGGTCAGGCCGTAACGCATTCCGATGCGGAACAGGGTTTCGCCGCGCTGCACGACATGAATCGTCAGACCGGGCGGAGGGTCGTCCTGGGCCATGCCAGGATTGGGGCTGCACACGATGAGCATACAAACGAGCAGTGCAAAGCAGATGCGCAGTTTCATCGAAAATCCGAATGTTGAACCAAAAGAAGGGGCGCAGTGTGGTCACTGCGCCCATCATATCGCATATTGATCGTTGTTGTTCACCGCTTGCCCAACACTGGCCGCCCGCGTGATCAGGCTGATACTTCATCGAACGACAGATAATCACCAACGTTCACGCGGTCAAGCAGGCTCACGTTTGCCTCTACGTAATACTGTGCCGGGGCAGCGGGCGCATACGCGGGTCGCCAGGGCTTCGCCAACTGTTTATCGACCACGCGCCCATCTTTGTTCATCCACACGACGGCAATGCGAAAACGCATGAAGAACATATGAATCGTGCTGTTGACCTTGCTTTCCGCACCCGTGACGAACAGCAGTCCTTCATCTTCGGGCAAATGCGAGATGAACATCAGCCCCTTCAGGTGGCAGAAGAAGCTGATGCACAGTTTCGCACGTCGCAGCACGATTTCGCCGCTTTCGACATGACGCAGAATCCGGTATGGCGACGCGCTCACAGCGTGGACTCCGCTACCGCTGTGGGATGACGAGCCGCTGACCGACGTAGATCACGTTCGGGTTTGCCAGGTTGTTGGATTGGATGATGTCGCGCACCGTCACGCCGTAGCGTACCGCGATGCCGTACAGCGTATCGCCAAAGCCGACATAGATCACCGTGCTGGTCGCCTGGGTCGCCGTCGGCACCACCGGAGTCGCCGTCGGAACCGGGGTCACGGTGGCGGGTTCAGACACCAGCGTGCGGATGCACTGCCCCACGTAGATCAGGTTAATATTGGCGATGTTGTTCGCACGCACCAGTTCGCGCACCGTCGTGTTCAGGCGGAACGCGATGCTGGCCAGCGTATCGCCCGGCTGCACGAAGTAGCACGCGCTGTACACCGCTTCCGTCGATGCGTTCGCTGGGTCTTCCGTCACAGGGATGAGCGTGGGCAGCGGGGTAGCGGTTTCTGTCGGCTGCGTTTGCGCTTGCAGCGAAGCTTCTGCCGTCTGCGTCACCTGGCTGATGATGGCCGTCGCTGTTTGCAGCAGCGGGTCAAGCCCGCCATCGCCCGGCTGGATCACGACCCCCTGTCCTTCTGGCGTAATCGTGAGCGCTGTCGGCGGGACGCGCAGCGGGATGACCAACCCCTGCCCCACAAAGATGATGCTTTGGGCGTTCAACTGGTTGGCGCTGAAGATCGCCTGGGTGGTGCTGTTGTACAGGATCGCCAGCTCGTAAATCGAATCGCCGTTCTGCACCGTGTGAACGAGCGAATACGGAAATTCGTTCGTATCCAGCGTTCCGGTGGCGGTTGGCGGTTCGGTGGTAACAGCGCTCGTCTCGGTTACGGGGACAACGGTAGCGGTCGGGGGTTCCGTCGTTGCGCTTACTTCCGTCGGCGGGAGCGGAGTCACCGTCGGCGGTTCAACCGTCGGCGTTTCCGTCGGCGGCTCGACGGTAGGCGTGACATCCACCGCTTCGGTCGCTTCAATGGTCGCTTCAGCAGTGACTTCAGGGCTGGCTTCAATTGTGATCAACGGTGCGATGGCTTCCATCGTCACCACTGGATCGACGGTTTCCTGCGCATCGGGCATTTCGATGATGATGCCCGCTTCGGTCGCCGTCGCTTCAGGCGAATCTGTTGATTCGCTTACGTCCGTCGCTGCGGGTGCGTCGGTGGCTTCAACAGGAACATCCGTGCTTTCGGCGGTTTCCGTCGCTTCGGGCGAATCAGTCGCTTCGCTTACGTCCGTCGCTTCGGCTGTCCCTTCGATGGTTGCTTCAGCGGTCGCCTCAAGACTGATGGTTTCCAACGACGCATTGTCCAGGTAAATGACGCTGTACTGAACGGGCGTGGTTACCGAAGAACGCACCCATACGCTGATGGTGTCTGCCGCTGCCACTGCCGTAACGGTGTACAGGTTGAAAGCGTCGTAGCGTTCGATGGGCGCTGACCAGACAATATCGGCGCTCGTGCCGTCGGTGCCGCCGTCGGGGTCGATGCCCACCTGGACGATCACACCGCCGGGGTCAGCGCTGACATCGGGGTCATCCCCATTGGTTGACCACACATAGGCATTCACACCAAATGTATACTCAGTATCCGGCGTGACCCCTGCCACACTTTGATACACGCCGCCTGTATGAACATTGTAGTAAGAAAAGTACTGCTGGCCGTCGCCTTCCAGCACACGCGGCACGCCAACGCCTTCAATCGTATCCGACGCGGCATAAAACTGAGGCTGAGTCCCGCTGAACCAGGGCAACCAGCCATCAGCGACCTGCATCGGGGGCAGCCCGGCAGTGGTCAGGAGTGGCGGTTCAAAACCGGGATTGGTAAGCAGACTGCTTTCCTGCGCTTGTACGCTGAAGATCGACATCGACAGCACTGTCAACAGCGCAATCACGGATAGAGATGTACGTAACCGTCTCATGAAGCTCTCCCATGCCGGGTCAAGATATGAAGGGTCAAAAAAGCGGCATCGTCCACCCAGCCTGATGGCGCTGCCGCGAACGATGCCGTCGATCAACCAGCCGAATTGGTACGGTTCAGCACGCGGTCTATCACGTCGAGAAGCTGCGATGGGCCGAACGGTTTAATGATGTAATCATCGGCGTTGGCTGCCGCCCGCACCTGCTGCAAGCGCTCATCGCTTTGGGCGCGGGCGGTCACAATGATCACGGGGGTATCCTGATGCTGTGGGGTGGCTTTCAGGTAGTCATACACTTCCCACCCATCCATGTCCGGCATCATCAAATCGAGCAGGATCAGGTCTGGTGAAACCGCATTGACCAGTTCAACCCCTTTTATGCCGCCCGATGCAGCATGGTATTCCATGCCGCGCCGCGACAGAATCAAGCGCACGAGTTCGAGCATATCGGGTTCGTCTTCAATGTAAAGGACACGCGGCGGCATTGGGGATACCCTTAAACTTATATCCAGTGATAAAATTACGGCAACCGCAAACCTGCACGCAGTGTACCACAAGTTTTACACCTGTCACAAATAGGGTAAAGCGGCTACACTAGCGTTGTGCGAGAAGGAAAAGGCGCATATATCCCCTATATGCTTGTAAATGAATGGCACATGCGACTGTCGGCGTTTGTACGCTGTACCTGGAATTACCCGAACTCAGCTCCATCAAAGAGAAGCGCAGGATTCTAAAGTCGCTGCTGGCGCGCCTGCACAACACCTTCAATGTATCCGCCGCCGAAATTGACCTGAACGACGATCTCGGCACTGCCGTCATCGCCTTCGCCGTGGTCTCGAACAGCGCCAGCCATTCCAACGCAGTACTGTCCAAAACCCTTCATTGGATCGAGCAGAACGCGCACGATGTGGTCGTGACCGACCAGGATATTGAGATTTTGTGACGACTCCTGGTTTGGGCGTACACTCAGGATCATCGTCCTGTACCTGTGAGGCTGCCGGTGATTCCTGATGCCGAGTTTGTGCGCGACATTTTCACCCGCGCTGCGCTTCCTGTCGCGGAGTCGTTCAATACCCCCTATTCAGATACCGGCCAAGCGGTCGCGGTCATTCGCCTGCACAGCGAAAATAATCGCACGAGCGGCAGCATCACAGTTTCAGCATCACTGTACCCGCATCAAACGCCTGTGCATCAGGAACAAATTCGGCTTTCAAGCGGGTTCCACGACTACCAATGTCGAGCGCTGGCCAACGCACTCTCCCTGCCCCCCGCGCACTGGAACGAATTTATCGCCATTGTTCACAAAGCCTTTGCGTGCCATCTTGCCAACGATGCACTGAGTATCACATTGGAACCGCTCGTCCTCACCCCAGCGCATTTATGGGTCGTCGAAGGCGGCAGCGTGCGCATCGACACGAATGCCCGTTTTCGACAGCCTTACGGCGCGCCGAAAATGCCATCAGCGGTACTGGGCGGCGTGTCGTTCGTGCCGCTGAGCGGATGCATCACCTGTATTGTGAACGGGGCAGGGTTGGGAATGCTGACGCTCGACTCCATCGCTCGCTTAGGCGGCACCACCGCCGCCTTGATCGATATGGGCAGCGACGGCCTGCTGGAGAAATTATCGCCCGCGCTTGAACACGCTGCGTCGATTCCATCCACCCATGCTATTCTGATTAACCTGTTCGCCGGGTTCACACATTGTACCGACATCGCCGCGTCGATTCTGGCATGGCGGCGCGAACGTCCGCTCCCTTGCCCGGTGATCGTCCGGCTGGCCGGGTTTGATGCCGAAGAAGCGCTCGATCTGATCATGCTGGCGGCGCTTGACGGGCTGTTCAGCGTCGCTGAATCGGACCAGGCGGCGGCGCTGGCTGTCCAGCTTACCGCACAATGGGCTGTCGGCTGATGAGCATCCTCATCGGCAAAAACACCCGCGTCCTGGTGCAGGGGATGACCGGACGCGAAGGCCGCACCGCCGCCGAGCAGATGATCGCCTACGGTACGGACGTGGTCGGCGGCGTGACTCCGTACAAAGGTGGTGAATGGGGCGTGCGCGGTCGCCCAGTGTTCGATTCGGTGCGTTCGGCGGTGAACGCCACCGAAGCCAACGCCAGCCTGATCACGGTCGCCGCGCCGCAGGCCGTCGATGCCATTTATGAAGCGGTCGATGCGGGGATTGGGCTGATCGCATGTATCACCGAAGGCATTCCCATGCTGGACATGATGCGCCTGATCGACGTGCTGCGCACGACCTCTACCCGCTTGATCGGCGCGAACAGCCCCGGCCTGCTTGCCCCAGAACAAAGCAGTCTTGGAATCGTCCCCGGTTACATCACCCGGCGCGGCTCCATCGGGATCGTGTCGCGCAGCAGTTCGCTCATGTACGAAATCGCGTATGGACTGACGATACGCGGGTTCGGCCAGTCCACGCTCGTCGGCATTGGCGGTGACCCGGTGATCGGCACAACATTCGTCGATATTCTCGACCTGTTCGAGGAGGACTTGGAAACCGAACAGATCATCCTGATTGGCGAGATCGGGGGGGATTTGGAGCAGCAGGCCGCCGATTTCATCAAGACGCGCATGACCAAACCCGTCTATGGCCTGGTCGTCGGGCATTCCGCTCCGCACCGCGTGCGCATGGGTCATGCCGGGGCAAGTATCGAACGGGCTGAGGAAACCGCTGCCGCGAAAGTGTCGGCGCTACGGGCAGCAGGCGTGCGTACCGCCGATACCCTGGCCGAATTGTTCGCCCTGTTCTGAACGTTCAGCGCCCGAACAAAGCGCAGAAGTTGACGGCTTCCGGCGTGCCGCACGAACTTAGCACGCCTGAAATCACCCACAGCCCCCCGCCGCACACCACAACCGCGCCCAGCAAGACCAGGCAGCCGCAGCAGGCAATTGGGTTGCCCACCAGCCCACTGAACAACCCGGTGACCGAACCGATCAGGTCGGCAAAGATGCCGATCACCTGTGCGCCCAGCATCAAGACCACGCCTGCCACGCACAGCAGCGCACAGCCCACCCCAAGCAGCGGCAGCAGTCCCGGATCGAGCGATTGCAGAATATCCATCGTGATTTTTCGCCTGTCGTGTAATCCCGTTTCGCAGCGACTTAACGAGCCGGGCAGCTTTGCATAGCGGTGCTGATCATCCCCCAGGGCTGATCCGCCGTTTCGCGCTCGAAACAATCGCAAAATACGGTTGGTTCACCGCGTCCCATCCACAAAAGGTACTGCACCGTCGTCTGCACGCATACCCCAGTTTCGCTGGTTTGTGAGATCGTCGGGAGCGACACGCCAATCCCCCGTTCGCGGGCATCCATCACCAGCCAGAAGCGCAGTTCGTGTTCTGGCACATCGCTCAGCGCGACGGTGATTTGTCCCTGGGTCGCCAGCGTGATCATGAAGCACGGCACGAGCAAAAAGACCAGCCACACCAGCACCGCGCATCCGCAGCCCACCCGCTGAAGTGGGGTACGGCGGCGCGGCTGTACGCTTTCCTGTCTCACGTTTTCGGTCATCCTTCATCCGCCAAACGCATCGCAATCACATCATGCGCATCGTAGCCGACATGATAGAACAAGGGCGCATCGTCAGCCTGCATCGCCAGGATGCGCGGGAGCAGGATCGGCAGGTCATCGACCAGATCGAGCGAAAAAAGCTGGTCGCGCCGCACCCAGTGCAGGGTTCCTTCATGGTTCGGGGTCACAACGCGCACAGCAGTTTCACCCGTGAATATGAACAGGAGAATCCCGGTTTGCGCGCCCGCATCGACGTTATACACAGCGCGCAGATGCAGATCGCGCACGATCAGGCCAGTTTCTTCGGCAATTTCGCGGCGGGCGCTGGTCAGCGGGTCTTCATCGCGTTCAATATGCCCGCCCACTCCGTTGTAGCGGTTGGGAAAGACCCGTTTGTGCGGCGAACGCTTCATCAACAGCACGTCATCGCCGTTCAGGATGAACGAGAGCGTGCGCGGGATCGTCAGCCAGCGTCCGCGTGTTTCGGCTGCTCCCTGTTCTTGTGCGCCCATGACCAGTCGTCCCCTTTGATTGCCCGCCTGTACATGCCCATGTTACTCTACCCGCACGTAATGCAATGGCGGCAGTGCGCCCGCCCTGCTTTCAATCGTGACAGGATGTTGAATGACCCTTGCCAACACGATCAGCACGCCCCCGCCCGATCTGCGCATTTTGCCGACCGGGGCGCTGTATCCGCACGAAACCCACGACTCCCAGCGCCTCTACCCGCTGATCGAACGACTGCGGCAGGAAAGCGTGATGATCAACCCGCCCATCGTCGCGCCAATGGATGCCGATGAACAGGCGTTCGTGGTGCTGGACGGCGCAAACCGGACTTCGGCTTTCGCTCAGCTCGAATACCCGCATATCCTGGTGCAGGTTGTGGCGTATGGCAGCGCACATGTTCAGCTTGAAACCTGGCATCATGTCGTCTGCGCGTGGAGTATAGACGATTTCATCCGGCATCTCGAAACGCTGGAGGGGATTGTGCTGCATGAAGGCGGCGATCCCCATGGACTTTTACTGGCATCAGTTCAGTTCCGCGACGAACGGCTGATCGCAGTTTCAACGCCCACTGCTGATCCGGTACTGCGCAACCGTTCACTCGTCGAACTGGTCGGTGTGTATCAGCGTCACGCAGTGCTGCACCGCACCGCTTTCATGCAGCCCGCCGATGTGTGGCGGCTGCACGCCGATGGCATCGCGCTGGTCGTGTTTCCACGCTACCGCCCCGCCGACGTGATCGCCGCTGCCCGCGAACGCGCCTTTGTGCCACCCGGCATCACCCGGCATATCATTCAAGGGCGGGCGCTGCGGGTGAACTATCCACTCATGGCGCTGCGCGACCCCGCGGCCAGCCTGGAGGCCAAAAATGCTGCGCTCAATACCTGGCTGGCGGGCAAAATCGACCAGCGCCAGATGCGTTACTACGCCGAATCGACGTACCAGTTCGACGAATGATGTAAACTTATGGGCTATGAGGTTGGCGGCAGAATATAGAAAATCGGATCGTCGGCAGGGTCGCCGTAATAGGGACGCAGCAGCTCGATCTCGTCGGGCTGCGGGCGGATGATGCGCACAATCGTTTCAACCGCGCTGTATGGCAGTTCCGGCAGATGGGTACAGGTGTGGGCCACCCCATCGGCCAGAATCCACCCGAAGCCGTTCAAAAACTGGATGCGAAACCGTTCCCCGGCAGGACTGACAGCCATCAGAAATACCGGGAGGTCGGTCGGCACATTGCCCAGCACATCATACGCACGGCTTGGCCCAATGCGCACATTCAGCGAACGTTCGCCGCGCCCGGCGACCACACCAGGGCAGCCGTCCAGCAGGCCATCGATCAACGCAAACCCGCCGATGCCGTCCAAACTCACCGCCTGGTCAGGTAGGCCGCCGCGCACACGCAGCCCGGTTCCCGGTTCCAGGGTGACGCTTTCATCCACGACGGTCAGCGCAGTGGAATCTGCGCCCGCCACCACCCACACGGTATCGTCCACAATCTGTACCGCGAAACTGCCTCCTGATGTGATGATGCCGCCCGCCGTCACCTGAAAAGGCGTCGTGCCACCATCCGCTGCTGTTGGTGCGACCACAATCCGTCCGGCGGTGAGCGAGAACGCCGCCCCATCTGCGCCCAGTGCATCAACGCGCACGGTCGAACCGGGCAGCATCAACAACCGTCCTGCTTCCAGCGTGAGCAGCGCCCGCCCGAACTCGTTCGTCGTCAGCGTATCGCCCACCGTGAACGGGAACTCGGCATCGGGCCGCACGGGAAGCGGATTGACCGCCCGGCCATGCACGAACTGGAGCGAATCGAAAATCACACGCACTCGCCCGGCGATCTCGGTCTGCGCCGCCGCTGGAAGTGCCGCCAGCATGACCAGCATCCCGTACAAAATGATCCGTTTCATTCGCCCTCCGCCTCCGCAAACGGCAGTTCAAGGAAGAATGTCGTCCCTACCCCTTCCACGCTGCGAAACCACACGCGGCCTTCATGCGCCGTCACCACCGATTTGACCAGGCTGAGTCCCAAGCCCGTCCCTTTGATCGATGCTGTCGCGCCGGAGCGAGCGCGGAAAAATTCACGAAAAATACTCTTTTGATCGGCTTCCGGGATGCCGTACCCGGTGTCTTCCACTTCCAGCAGCAGGCGGTCAATATCGCTGAGCAGGCGCACAGTGATCGTACCGCCTTCCGGCGTATATTTGATCGCATTGCCAACCAGATTTTGTATCACCTGGCGAAGTTGTGCCGCATCCCCGCTCACAGGCGGGATTTCCGGTTCCAGATCGGTCAGGAACGTTTGCGCTTTGGCCAGCGCGTCATGCTGCGCGTGTTCGCACACCTGGCTGACGAGCGCGCAAAAATCTAGGGGAGCGCGGATCAGCGCATTCGACCGGGCGCGTTCCAGGCTGAGAATATCCTCGATGATCACCCGCATCTGGTTGCTGGCGCGTTCGATGCGGTCGAATGCCTGCTGGTACGCATCCGGGATCGGGAGGTCGCCGCTGTCCTCTTTGATCAGCGCGACGGTGATGCTGATATTGGTCAGCGGGTTGTTCAGGTCATGCGAGGCCATGCGGATCATCTGGGTTTTCAATTCGCTCAGTTCTGCCAGCACGCTGACATCAGCGAAGACCAAAATCCATTCGCGGAAACCTTCCAGTGGAGCGGCATCGACGATCAGCGTTTTTCCGCGATGCTTGAGTTGTTCACGGAACGGTTTCCAGTGTGCGAGCGGTTCGCACAGGCTCTCGCACACTTCTTCCGGTATGTCGAGCTGCGCCAGCAGATCGGCGAAGCGGCAGCCGATCAAGGACTGTACATCCACGCTGAACGCCTGCATGAATGCCGGATTGCTGTTCTGGATGATCTGCGCGTCGTTCAGCACCAGCATTCCGGCAGGGGAACCTTGCAGCAGCGCTTCCAGCAGCGATTTTTGCCGCAGGGTTTGATCGTACAGCAGTGCGTTTTCCAGGCTCGGCGCGATTTGTGCGGCCAGCGTCTTCAACAGGTTGCGCTGATGCGGGGTCAGCCGCATTCGGGGCGGCGTGACCATGCCGAACACGGCCAGGGTTTTCCCCTGCCAGCGCACCGGAATCGCCAGGTGCGGTGGATGATACAGCAGGCTTTCCGCGTCCGCCGCTCGCACGGCTGCCGTGTGGTTGGCCATGCGCATATCCGGCGACAGATGACCCCACGCGAACCCCGCACCGAACCGTTCGGCTCCGTTTGCGGGCATCCAGATCACCCCGCTGGAGTCCGGGACGAGCCGCTGTAGATCGCCGCCGACCCGCCCCACAATCGGCATCAGCGCGAGCTGCTGTTCGGATACATCGACCACGCTTTGCAGCAGAAACTCGTTGGCCTGGCGCTGGCGGGCTTCCTGGGCGAAATCGGCCAGCAGGATCACGATCACCGGAAATGCCAGCGCCAGGATCGAATCGTACAGGTCGAGCGTGACGCGCTGAAGCGAAAACGATGCGAATGCGATCAGAATCCAAATCACGATGAAGGCGGCAGCAGCGGGGATCATCCAGTACCACCGAAGCTGACCGTACACGATGCTCGACGCGACCGCCAGCACCGCGATCATGATCGCCTGGTGCAGCGGCGGCTGCGGCACGAGCGCGTTGTTTTGCAGCAGGGTTTCAACCGCGTATGCGTGCAGTTCCACCCCGGCCAGCAGGCGGTTTCCAGGCGATGTAGGGACGGTGTACAGGTCGGTCGCGGTGAGCGCGTTCATCGTCCCTACCATCACGATCTTGTCCGCAAATACAGCGGGATCGACCTCACCAGACACCACCGCTTGCAGCGAATACACCGGGTAAGCTGCGTCCGCTTCAGGGTCAGGGCTGACAAAATAATTCGGCATCCAAAGGCCGTACTCATCCACTGGGAGCCGCCGTTCCGGGGTGACGAACAGCGCTCGATCTGCGGACGTGATCACCTGTTCGTATGCGACAGGGGGAATGCGAAGATACGCCAGATACGCAGCAATGCCTAAAGAGTACGCGGTACCATCCGGCGTACTGACGCGGGAGATCTGCCGCCGCAGCGCATTATCAGCATCCGGGATGGCATTCACGTAGCCAATGGCTTCGACAGTCTCCGCGATGGCGGGCAGCGGCGTGACGGTTTCGCGGAAATGCAGCATTTGATCGCGCAGCGCCTGGTCAACCTGTGCGCCCACCGCGATGATCAGCGTGCGCGTGCGTGCTTCGCTGGCGCGGGCGGCGCGAATCGACTCGATCAGCCGGGCATCGTCGGCGCTCGGGTCGCGGAACAGCACATCGAACGCGATCACCCGTGCGCCTGCTCCGCTGACCACATCGATCAGGTCAGCGAAAACACGGCGTGACCAATCGGTCAGCGACCGCCCGTAGCGGGCAAAGCTTGCGTCGTCGATGGCGATCATACGGATCGTATCGCCCGCCGTCGAAGGCGCGAAATAGACATCATTCAGGCGCAGCCGGGCTTCGGCAAAGAACCCACCACCCCACAGCACGAGCAGCAGCGCCGCTGTTCCCAGACCGATCCACAGGCTGCGCCGAAATTGTCCCCAACGCCCACCAGGGATCGACGGGCGCTGCATCAGAAACGACCGCTGCACCATCGCCAACGTCAGGGGGACTCACTGGGGGCGGGCAGCAGATCATCGACGGTGACCGCATCGCCCAATGCCGTATACAGCGCTGGGTCTTCTGGGCCGAAGGCATCCGGGAAGGTGCGCAGTCCGGCGCAGCCGTCGGCAACATCGGCATTCGACGAGAGAATCCAGCCAAACCCGCCGTTGAACGGGATGCGATACCACTCACCGGAATCGGTCACGCCGAACAGCGTGGTGACCGCCGCCGCGTCAATCACGCCGATGCGCGGATAATCGCGTCCGGCACCCTGGCGGATATTCAGGCTTACGTCGTCGGGCGTGGTCAGCAAAGCCGGGCAGCCGTCGATGGCCGCATCCAGTTCCGCGAAGGTTGAGGCTTGTACCACATCGCTGAGCGCGCTTGCAGCGTCGGCACGGATGCCGAAACCCGGCGCGACTTCATCCGCTTCTTCCTGTGCAGCAGCGGCGACCAGCCCTTCACGCACCAGCATCGCGGAACGTCCGTTCTGCTCGACGCGCACCTCGAATGCCGTCCCGCGTGCGCCCAGGCTCATCCCCGGCGTAATCAACTGGTAAGTCGAACCGGCATCGAGCAGGCGGCTCAGGCGTTGAATGGTCTGGCCGACCAGCAGCTCCGCGCTGATGTTGAACTGTGTTTCCGAGCCGTTGAACACGGCGATACGGTATTCGCTGTTCGGCTGAATTTCGGTATCCGTGCCATCGGCAAAATACGTGATGCGCGCCCGTCCGCCGGAATCTGTGCGAATGACATCGCCCACCCCGACAATCGCTTCCAGGTTCACGGCAATCCAGTTGCTTGTGTTCACCCTCAGGACTTCAACACCCGGCGACAGCACTTCCAAAGTAGCAGCGAGTTCATCCTGTGCCAGAGCAGGCAAAGCGATGCAAAGCAGGACAGCGACAGCCCACACTACCACACGGAATCGGTTCATAAGAAGTGTGCATCCTCGGTGTTCCGCACGCAAAAATCAGTGAAATATTCCGCTGCATAGTGTACCATGAAACAGACATATGTTTTGCCTGGTTCCGCCGTTGGAGTCACCCTCAGGATTGGTTCATGACCCAAACTGCTGTCGATGCGTTGAAGGGGGCGCGGCTGGTTTCCGATGGAAGCCTGTATGCGCTCGTCAAGCTGCCGCCGAACGCGATCACGGCGGCAGCGGGGGTGATCGCCGAGATCAGCGAACCGTTCGCCATGCTCATGATCGATGCCTATGAAGTCACGCTTGTTTTACAGGTGGACGACTTTGAAGATTACAAGCGGCGGCTGCCCGGCCACGAGATCAGCCCCGTCTTTTACCGCCTGATCACGTTCGATGGCGAACTCTCGCCCGACCTGGTCGGCTTTATGGCGCGCATCGCGGCGGTGCTGGCGGAAGCGAACGTATGGATTCTGCCCTTGGGCGCGTATACACGCGATCATGTGCTGGTCAAAGCGCATGATCACGAGACAGCCATGAAAGCGCTGGAACAGATGCTTGAAAAGCTGAAGGCGAGTTGATGAACGTTTTTTTTCATGACGATGGGCGCGCACCGCTGCCCAAAGCAGATGTCCGCATCGAAAAGGTCGAACTCTTTCCCTACCCGGATCGGTTTCGGGTGTACGTGCATATCACCGTCTCGCTGTTTCAGGAACGCCCGAATCTGCTGCTGGCGGTGCGCGATTCTGAAAACCGGATCGCCGCAGAATTGAGCATTATCGAAACCATGCACCACGATATGGAATTCACCATGCATCTGCGCGGCAGGGACGATACGGCTGGCACGTATACGTTCACGGCTGATCTGTTTTACGAAACACGCAACCCGCCGCAGGATCGGCGTGTCGAAACCTTCGAGATTCCACCTGCCGATGAACCCGGAGACCCGAACGCTTGACCCTGTGGCTGACCCATGCTCAACTGGATGCGCTGACCGCACAGGCGGCGGATACCGTCCCGGCGGAATGCTGTGGATTGATCGGCGGGACGGTCGAGAACGGGAGCTTTCGTGCCGCCGAACTCGTGCCAATCCCGAATCGCGCCGTCGATCCGGATCATCATTTCGAGATGGACGCAGCCGCGCTGGTGACGACGCTGTTCGATTTTGAGTTGCGGGGGCTGGCGCTGGTGGGCATCTATCACAGCCATCCACGCGGCGCGCCGCTGCCATCGGTCGAAGATGTGAAGTCGGCATACTACCCAGGCATTCCGTATGTCATTATCGGGCGGCGCGGTGCGGAAACAATCTGCGCCGCCTGGATGATCACGCAGGGCGATGTCACGCCGCTTGCGTTGAACATCAGCGACAGCCCGCCGCCCGCCGTACTGCCCACGACTTCGCCCGCTGGCATTGTGTGGTGCAGCGCGCTGATTGCGGCAGCATTCATGATCGCGCTGGCGTTATGGCTTTTGCCGCCCGCTCCTGTGATACCCTGAGAATCACGTCCGCAGTGTGCGGAGTCGCAGTCCGGCGGATTTTCGCTCCATGCTGAGGTTTTCCCTTCATGTTTTCGGATACACCGCTCGCCCTGCCCCTGTTCATCGTCGCGCTGATCGGTCTATTGGTTGGCGGTGTGATCAATGTCCTGGCGGACGATCTGCCGCGCCGCCGCCCGTTACGATCCCCGCGCTACCCGGATGGTGAACCTCGTCCGCTCATCGCCTGGCTGGGTCTCACAGCATTCCTGACCGGAAAACGTGCCTCTCCCAACGGGATCAGGCTGAAGTGGCGGCATCCACTCACCGAAGTGGGGACGGCGCTGCTCATGATGCTGGCGGTGATCAGCCTGGCCGACGATCCATTGATGGAACCGGTACAGTTCGCCTTTTGGCTGTATTACCTGGCCGTGTTCATGCTGATCACCGTGATAGACCTGGAACACCGCCTGATCCTGTTCGTGGTCATCATCCCATCGTATATGGTGGCGCTGCTTGACCCGGTGGTGACGACCTATGGGGTGACGCTGGGGGAATCGCTGTTGGGTGCGGCGCTGGGATTCGCGGTGTTCTTCGGACTTTACATCGGGGGTTTTCTGTTCACCGCAGTGATGGCAGCGGTACAGCGCCGCGAGATCAACGAAGTGGCGTTCGGCTATGGCGATGTGATGCTGATCACGCTGTCCGGGCTGATCCTGGGCTGGCAGTCCCTCATCTTCGCCATGTTCATCACGGTGTTCATTGGGGCATTGGGCGCAGTCGTCTACCTGATCGTGCGCAATTTTTCGCGGGGCGGCTACACGATGTTCACCCCACTTCCCTATGGGCAGTACATCGTGATCGCCACCGTGATCATGCTGCTGTACGCCAATGAAGTGGCGCTGGCGCTGCGCGGCTACTGAACCCGCACAGGCCGTTCGATGATGCCGCCGCCAAGACACACGTCACCGTCGTACACAATCGCCCCTTGCCCCGGCGTAATGTCGCGCAGCGGCGCATCGAACGTCACGCTCATGCGGTCACCTTCCAGCGGTTCAACCCACGCATCGACCGGGCGCGCTTTGTAGCGAATTTTCACCTGGGCGCGAAAACGAGCAGCGGGCGGCTCTCCCGCGATCCAGTTCACGCGCTTGGCCGTCAGTTCATGCGCGCCCAGTTCATCCACCGTCCCCACGATCAGAGTATTCAGCGTTGGGTTCATGCCAATCACGTACAGCGGCTCTGGCGACGTGACAGCCAGTCCCTTGCGCTGACCGATAGTGTAATTGGAAAGGCCGCTGTGTTCCCCGATCACGCTGCCATCGCGCCGCGTGATCATGCCCATCCTGACCGTATCCGGCGCGTGTTCCGCCAGAAAACGACGGTAATTACCATCACCCAGGAAACATAAATCCTGACTATCTTTCTTGCTGGCCGTCGGCAGCCCGAACCGCGCCGCGATCTCGCGCACCTGCGGCTTAGGATAGCCCCCCACCGGGAACAGCGCCCGGCTCAGCTTGTCCTGCGTCAGCACGCTCAGCACATAACTTTGATCTTTCGCATCATCCGCGCCCTTGATCAGCGTGAAGCGTCCGCGATCATCCCGGCCAATCTGGGCGTAATGCCCGGTGGCGAGATACTGCGCGTCCAGCGAAAGCGCGGTATTCAGCAGCCACTCGAACCGGATGTGGCGGTTGCACTCCAGGCACGGGTTAGGGGTGACTCCCTGGCGGTGCTGATCAATAAAATAATCGACGATAGTGGTGCGAAAATGATCTTTCGTATCCAGCACGTAGAACGGAATCCCGATTTTATCGGCAATGCGGCGGGCATCTTCCATCTGTTCGGGCGTGCAGCAGCGGTTATGCACGTAGCCATTGGCCGTTTCTTCCGACCATAAGCGCATCATCATGCCGATCACGTCATACCCCTGCTCGACCAGGAGCGCCGCCGCGACCGAACTATCCACACCGCCGCTCATGGCGACGACCACCCGAATATCCGCGTTGCTCATTTCGTTTCCTGTGACTCTCAACATGGTTTTTGAGGTGATGTGACATCACGTCACCCCGTCCTGCGCTGGTGGTCAGCCGATCCATTCGTTCCACTGCTGGGGCAGCGGCTTACCCATCGCCCGCAGATAGACCGACACCTTGCCAAAGCAGATCAGCAGTGCTTGTATATACACATCCGCCTGAAGCGCAAGCGGAGCCATCCAGCCGCCCCGGTCGATTTGTCTGGCTTGTAAATCAGCTTCGCTGAAGGCATTGATGGCAGCCATCAGCGCCGCGTCAATTGAACGGAACCAGGACTTGAGCGCTTCGACGCTCGTCTCTACCGCCGCATCGGCATGACGGTAGCTGAAATCCATACGCAGGGTCTTGAACGATTCGGCGTAGGCATGTTCAAACTCCCCTTCCTGGCGAAAAAGCGCGCCCAGGGTCGGGTTGCCCGTCACCGCAAACTGTAAATCCTGGTCGGTCAGCATCTCCAGCACCTGAAACCGAAGCTGCTGTGTGCCGCCGAACATTTCGCCCATCTTCTCAGCCAGACTGTTCATCGTTTTTCCTTGTCGGGTACGGCCTTCAGAACCATACCGCTCTATGTAGGAAAAATGCGGCGGTGTTACGGAGTGCTGGTCGTCCGTCCCAGGCGAGCGACCGACTGGCGCAGCATTTCGACCGCGTATTCGACATCCTCAGCCGTCGTATCCTTACCTACCGTCAGCCGCAGACTGCCCAACGCCTGTTCCCGTGAATACCCCATCGCCATCAGGACTCCGCTCGGTTCCGGGTTGCCCGTCTTGCACGCCGACGCGCTCGACGCGGCGATGCCTTTCAGGTCGAGATGCATGATCAGCGCATTGCTGTCGATTCCATCGAAAATGAAGCTGGCATGGCTGGGCAAGCGCTGTTCAGGATGCCCGGTTGGGATTGCATTGGGAATCAAGCGCTGCACCCGGTCGATGATCAGGTCGCGCATGGCCTGGTAATGCGCAGTGCGCGGCTCCAAATCCTGGTACGCCAGTTCAAGCGCTTTCGCCATGCCCACGATGCCCGGCGTATTCAGCGTCCCGGCGCGGCGGTAGCGTTCATGGCTGCCCCCGCTCTGGCTGGGGATCAGGTCGATTCCATCGCGCACATACAGCGCCCCTACGCCTTTCGGCCCATAGAACTTGTGCGCCGACAGGCTGAGCATATCCACGCCTAAATCGTTCACGTTCAGGTTCAACTGCCCCGCCGCCTGCACTGCATCGGTATGAAACAGCGCCCCCTGCACATGCGCCATGTGTGCCAACTGCGGGATCGGCTGGATCGTCCCAACTTCATTGTTCACGTACATCACGCTGGCGAACGTCGTCCCCGGCACACAGGCTGCCGCGAATTCTTCGGCATCCACCATCCCAGTACGGCTGACGGGGAGGATCGTATAGGCAAAGCCCATATGCGCGCCGAGCTGCTCTACGGTGCGAATCACCGCGCTGTGTTCAATTGGCGTGGTGATGAGGTGTGTGCCTGTGGCGCGCTGTGCGAACGCAGCCCCGCGCACCGCCAGATTGTCACTTTCCGTGCCGCCACTGGTGAACACGATCTCCGACGGTTTGCAGTGCAGAATACGTGCCATCGTTTCGCGGGCATCTTCGACCGCTTGTTCCGCCCGCCGCCCCATATGGTGCGCCGATGACGCATTCCCATAGCCTTCGGTGAAGTAAGGCATCATGGCTTCCACCACACGCGGGTCAGTCGGCGTACTGGCGGCATGATCGAGATAGATACTGCGGCGCATGGAGTTTACTCTTCATTTCTCTTGTCAGCGTGTTCCTATTTTACTCGAAGGCGGGCAGGCTGTCAGGCATCGAATTGATGCACGTTCTTAAAGAGCGCCCTTCGCGGATTCGGCGCAAGCGCGTTATGATAGTGCGCCGGATCAGCAAACCAATTCCAACATCGATCCTCAAATCTGAACGAGGGGGACATTGCATGTCGATCATTGAACGTGTACACGGTCGTGAAGTGCTGGATTCACGCGGTAACCCGACCGTTGAAGTCGAAATTGAACTGGTGGATGGCGTGATCGGGCGGGCGATTGTGCCAAGCGGCGCATCGACGGGCGAACATGAAGCACTGGAACTGCGCGATGGCGATAAAAGCCGCTATGGTGGCAAGGGCGTGTTGAAAGCGGTTGAATCGGTGAATGGCGATATTGCCGATGCCATCGTCGGGTTGGATGCCACCGAACAAAAACTGATCGATGAGACGCTGATTGCACTGGACGGCACGCCAACCAAGAGCCGCCTGGGGGCAAACGCCATCCTGGGTGTGTCGATGGCGGCTGCGCGTGCCGCCGCTGAATACTGCGGGCTGCCGCTGTATGCCTATCTGGGCGGCATTCATGCCCACACGCTGCCCGTCCCCATGATGAACATCATGAACGGCGGCAAACACGCGCTCGGCAGTACGGATTTTCAGGAATTCATGGTGATGCCCGTTGGCGCATCCAGCTTCAGCGAAGGGCTGCGCTGGGGGACGGAAATTTATCAGGCGTTGAAAAAAGTGCTGCACGACAAAGGTTTCAGCACCAATGTGGGGGATGAAGGCGGCTTCGCGCCCAGTCTCGGCTCGAACCAGGCAGCGCTCGACGTGATCATGGAAGCCATCATCAAAGCGGGCTACGCACCTGGCGAACAGATTTACATCGCGCTTGACCCGGCGGTCAGCGAAATTTACCGTGACGGCCAGTATCACCTGGATGTTGACGGGCGCGTGCTGGCCGGCGAACAAATGGTTGAGTTCTGGATCGAATGGTGCAGCCGCTACCCCATTATCTCGCTGGAAGATGGGTTAGCCGAAAACGACTGGGCGAACTGGTCGCGCCTGGTGGCCGCCGTCGGGGATCGCGTGCAGATCGTCGGGGATGACCTGCTGGTGACCAACGTCGAAAAGGTCAAGCGGGCGATCCGCGAAAAGGCGGCGACATCGCTGCTGTTCAAGGTCAACCAGATCGGTTCGCTGACCGAAGCGCTGGCCGCCGCGCAGTTGAGTATGCGGCACGGCATGACGGTCGTCGCCAGCCACCGCAGCGGCGAAAGCGAAGACACCACGATTGCCGATCTCGCCGTCGCCATGAACGCCGGGCAGATTAAGACGGGCGCGCCCGCCCGTACTGACCGCATCGCCAAGTACAACCAACTGCTGCGCATTGAAGAACAACTGGGCAGCGCAGCGCGTTATGCCGGAAAAGCCGCTTTCTCGAACCTGAACCTGGATTTATAAACCCATGACTTCTAATCGCTTCGACGGAAAACGCACGAAAGTCGTCGCCACCATCGGCCCCACCTCCCGCAGTGAAGACATCATCCGCCAGATGATCCGCGCCGGGATGGATGTGGCGCGCATCAATTTTTCACATGGCGATCATGAAACACATGGCAAAGCCATCGACGATGTACGCCGGATCGCCCAGGAAGAAGGCGCAGTCGTCGCCATCCTATGCGATATTCAAGGCCCGAAAATCCGCATCGGCAAAATCGCCCAGGAGCCGATTCCCCTGGCCATTGGCGATAAAATCACGCTCACGCTGGATGAAGCCGACGGGACGAACAATGTCGTATCGCTGCCGCACCCGGAATTCGTGCGCGACATCAAAGCCGGAATGCCGCTGCTGCTGGATGACGGCAAGCTGGAATTCGTGGTCAAATCGACCAATGGCCGCACGCTGATCTGTGAAGTGGTGGTGCCTGGTCAACTTACATCGCGCAAGGGCGTGACCGCACCCAATGCCAAGCTCACGCTGTCGGCCATCACCGAAAAAGACCGCGCCGACATCGAATTTGCCGTGAGCAAGCACACTGAATACATCGCCATGTCGTTCGTGCGTTCGGAAGAAGACCTGCGCGAAATGCGCTGGCTGCTTCGTCACCTGGGCGGCGATGCGGCCATCATCGCCAAGATCGAAAAGCATGAGGCGATTGAAAATATCGAGGCGATCATCGCGGCGACCGATGGTGTGATGGTGGCACGCGGTGACCTGGGTGTCGAAATTCCAGCCGAAGAAGTGCCGTACCAGCAGAAGCGTATCATCCGCCTTTGTAATGAAGCCAGCAAACCGGTGATCACCGCGACGCAGATGCTCAATTCGATGGTGGATAATCCCCGCCCTACCCGTGCCGAAGCCAGTGACGTGTATAACGCCATCCTGGACGGCACCGATGCGATCATGCTCAGCAACGAATCGGCCAGCGGCAGCTACCCGGTGCGTTCGGTCGAAATGATGGTCAACATTGCGTCGATTGCCGAACGACACATCCTGCTGCCCCAGGGCGGAAAATCGGAACGGGCGCTGTCACTCGAAGGCCGTGAAGCCGTCTCCGACGCGGTGAGCCATGCCACCAGCGCCATTGCGGAAACGCTGCGCTGCAAGGCCATCGTCACCGCCACGCTGACCGGGTACACAGCGCGGCGTGTGGCGCGGGAACGCCCGCAAACGCCGATCCTGTGCGTCACGCCGAACGAACTCACCTACCGTCGCATGGCGCTGGTGTGGGGCGTGGTGCCGCTGATGGTGCCAGAGTTCAACACCATCGACGACATGATCCGCGTGATTGTGCAGACAGCGCACGCCCATCAGTTATTCGAACGGGGCGACCAGATCGTCCTGATCGCCGGGGTGCCGTTCGGCGTGGGCGGGCAGACCAATTTCCTGAAGATACATGTGGTTGGGGAAAGCAACGAACTGGAAGTGACCAGTTAAACCCGCTGTGCTGACATGGGCGCAGCGATAAGACATGGTCTGCGCCCGTTCATCCTTGCTTATTCGCCATCCACGAATTGCAGCGAATCGCCGCGTCCGGCAGCCGAATCCCCCGGCTGCGCGGCCCGGCGGCGGCTGGCTGTGCGCCCACCCCGCCCGGTATTGAGGTCAGCGGTGCTGTCTACATAAGCCGGGGGTGCTGGCACATCGCTGGTATAGACCGTCAGTGCCGCCGCACAGTGGGGGCAAATATCCCAGGAAAGTTCGAGCATCTTGCCGCAGCGCGGGCAGGGTTTCTTCAGGCGGGTGTGGCACTGCGGGCAAACCTGCCAATCGCTGTGTACACGCTGGCGGCAGCCGGGGCATGACGGCTTTTCTTCGATGTCTTGCAGCAGGGCTTCTTCTTCCAGCGACCGTTCATAC
The DNA here is from genome assembly GCA_033764035.1 of bacterium. Lineage (GTDB taxonomy): Bacteria > Chloroflexota > Anaerolineae > Aggregatilineales > Phototrophicaceae > Flexifilum. The sequence goes on along the minus strand of JANRJJ010000020.1, from coordinate 65,673 downwards.
GCTTCGGCCAGCGTTTCGCGGGGTCGCAAAAACATATAGATCAGCAGGCCGGGGACGGTCAGCACCGCGACCATTGCCGCAACCACGATCTGCGCCAGCAGATCGCGCGAACGCGCCCGCATATCGCGGAATGTCCAGATGATCATGGCGAGCCACGTGGCCGCCAGCACCATACCGCCATACACCAGCAGTAATGTCACCAATCCGCTGTTTGAGTCCATACCGGGTTTAGCCTGAAATCTAATATGCAGCCAGGATCCTGTTTGACAGTGCGCAGTATAGCAAAACGGCCAGTACAGGCGCAAAACCGCTCGCGCTATCCGGCGTTCGGCGCGGGATTGACCTGTCCCACTTGCAGCGCCATATCGCTGACATACACATCGTATTCATGCCCGGACGCATAAAAGCGGAAGTTGAGCAGGCTGCGCGGGCGCTGTTCCGGCGGGATCAGCGCGAGCAGGTTGCCGCTGTCATAGGTGTACCAGGTGTTTTCGTTGATGATCTCGTGATCGGTGGTGCAGGAATCACAGCGCTGCGGGTAATCGGCTCCGGCCACCAGGCGCGTGTAGAAGCCGTGAATCCAGGTGGCAGGCTGCCCATTCACGGTGATGTATTCCATGCGCAGCATGAGCGGGCATTCACTGCCCTGCTCGCCGCAGGTACTCAGCGAATGCCCGACGATCTTGAAGGTCGAACGCACGCCCAGGTAGCCATAAGTCGAGACATCGCGCCCATCCTGGGAGGTGCCGGGGAAGAACTGGTAACAGACCGTTTCGCCGTGTGAATTGGCACCACCCCCGCGCCCTAACCGGAGCGTGTGCAGTCCGTCGATTTGGGTGAGCGCGAAAAAGCCGCTGGGCAGTTGATTTTGCTGGTTGATGCACCCCCACGCCTGGGGGCGCGGCATCTGAGCCGCCGCAATTTCGACCAGGTTGGTCTGATCGAACCCGCCGCTGCCGAACAGGTTGGCGCGGGCGGGCTGCATCGCGTATGAACCATCGGCAAGCTGCATCGTCCCGCGCTGGCCTACCGGAACCGCCCAATTCGGGTTCGTTCCCATTGAAACGAGCGCTTCGCCCGCATAGGTGACGACCTGAAGCTGCGCATCATTCACGCGCACCGTGTACTGACCAGGGCGGATGATGCGGGCGAACGCACCTGAATTCGTGCGCACGGTCACCCACACTTCGCGCGCCAGGTTGGGCAGCACGTTGACATCGACTTCACCGCGCATACCTTCCAGCAGAATCGTATACCGCTGCGCGCTGAAATCGAAGCGCGGGCGGGCGACCTGCTCTAACTCGGCACTGGAATCGCTTTTGAGCGTGAGCAGTGCGATCAACTGATTGTGATACTGATCGTAGACCAGCATGGAAGCCTGCGATACTGGGTCAGTGCTGATCACGGCGCTGTTGAACAATTCGATCTGGCTTTGTGTGGCCTGGGCAATCAGCGTAGCATCCGTCCATGTCACCGTGCCGCGCCCCACGCGCACCAGCGTTTGCATCGGGACGTTCGATTGGAACAGGAAATAATTCAGCCCTACCCCGCTCACCACGCACAGCCCACAGAACACCGCAAACGCGATGAGCAGCACCCCCCATGCCATCTGCCCGGCATCGATGCGCGGTTCAGGGTTGATCACATCCGGCGTTACAGCAGATTGTGCCACGACTTACGTCCTTCACATCACCCCACACGCGGCGCATTATAACATAACCCCCCTCAGTTTTTGACCGGATGCGGTATAATCAGCCGTACCCTTACGAACATGATGAAATGCGGGTCAGTACGGAGAAAATGGTATGTCCGGTCACAGTAAATGGGCGAACATCAAGCGCAAAAAGGGCGCGGAAGATGCCAAACGCGGTAAGCTGTTCACCAAGTTAGGGCGCGACATCATGCAGGCCGCCCGTGAAGGCGGTGGCGACGAAAACGCCAATGCCCGGCTCAAGATTGCCGTGCAAAAAGCCAAAGAAAACAACATGCCCAAAGACAATATCGAACGGGCGGTGCTGCGCGGTACAGGCAAGCTGGAAGGCATCGAACTGGAAGAGATTACGTATGAAGGCTACGGCACCGACGGCGTGGCGTTCGTGATCGACGTGCTAACCGATAACAAAAACCGGGCGCTGGGCGACATCAAGAACATCTTCAACAAGCGCGGCGGCAGCCTGGCATCGGCGGGATCGGTCAAGTTCCAGTTCGAGCAGAAAGGCGAAATCATCCTGGCCGAAGGCAGGCACGATTTCGATACAGTGTTCATGGTGGCGGCGGAAGCGGGCGCGGACGACGTGATCGATGACGACGGCACGCTGACGGTCTACACTCCCCGCGAAGCGTTCGGCGCGGTGGAAGAGGCGCTGCGCACGGCGGGCTATGGCATTGAAGAATCGGAAATCAAGTGGTTCCCGAAGAATGAAACCGAACTTCCGGTCGATAAAGCCCTGCACAACATGAAGATTCAGGAATTTCTGGAAGAATTGGATGATGTGCAGGCCGTCGCAAGCAATCTTGCGCTGACCGATGCGCTCATGGAAGCATTCGAGACGGCCTGATGATCTCCCTGGGGATCGATCCCGGTACGGCCACCGTCGGCTATGGCATCGTGCGCGAACACGCGGATGGATCGCTTGAGGCCGTCGCCTATGGAGCGATCCTCACCGCGCCCGGCGTGCCAATGCACGACCGCCTGAACACGATTTATACCGAACTCGGCGCGTTGATCGCGCTGCACAAACCGGAACGCGCCGCCGTCGAAGCGATGTTCTTCGGCAAGAACGTAACAACCGCGATCACGGTCGCACAGGGGCGCGGCGTGATCCTGCTGGCACTGGCGCACGCCGGGCTGCCGATCAGCGAGTACAAGCCAGCCGAAATCAAACAGTCGATCTCCGGGTTCGGCGGGGCGAAGAAAGACCAGATGCAGGAAATGGTCAGGATGCTGCTCGCGCTCGACAGCATCCCCCGCCCCGATGATGCCGCCGATGGCCTGGCGATTGCCATCACTGATTTACACAATTCGCGCTATTCTGCTTACATGGATTGAGCCAGCACATGATCGCCAGCATTCAAGGCATGGTCGGCGCGTCGGGCGCGGATCATCTCGTCGTGGTCGCCAACGGGATCGGCTACAAGGTGTACGTCCCGGTATCGGCACTGGGCCGCACAACTGGCGAGGAGGTGCTGCTGCATACCGTGCTGATCATCCGCGAAAACGATGTCTCGCTGTATGGCTTCCTCACCCTGGCGGAACGCGATCTGTTCGAGCGCGTGATCAGCGTGAGCGGTATTGGCCCTAAAACCGGTTTAGCCGTACTGAGTACGCTGAGCGCGGAAAGCCTGTATAATGCCGTTGCCAGCGGCAAACCGGAACTGCTTCAGCGCGTCCCCGGCATTGGCAAAAAGACCGCCGAAAAGATGGTGTTCGAGCTGAAAGACAAGCTTAAAGCAGGCAGCGGGATCATCCCCACCAGCGCGGGCGGGAGCGCCGACGTGAATATGGATGTGATTGAAGCGCTGACGGCGCTGGGCTACAGCACCAGCGAAGCACAGGCCGCCGTCGCCGCACTGGGCGCGGATGCACCGAAAGACTTTGAAGGCCGGATGCGGGCGGCACTCGGCTACTTCATCAACGGCTAGGGGATCGGCAGACCATGACGGATACTTCATTGATCGGGCGGCATATCCCCGTTCTGGATAAAGGTTTCGTGGAACTGATCGACCTGATGCCGCACCCCGCGACGGGCGTTTCTGGTGACCTGGCCATCGTGAATGCGGCACGAGTCAGTTTTCTGGGCGAAAGCAAAGGCCAGGAAGCGGATAAAAAATTACTGTTCTATCTGCTGCGGCACGAACACACCAGCCCGTTCGAGATGGTCGAATTCAAGTTCCGCATCCGTGCGCCGCTGGTCACCTGGTGGCAGCAGGTGCGCCACCGCGTCGCTAACCTGAACATGCAAAGCGGGCGCTACACCCCATTTGAGGAGAACGATTTTTACGTGCCATCGGTGTGGCGCAAACAGAGCAAAAGCAACAAACAGGCCAGCGAAGGTGAACTGACACTTGAAGATAGCGCCACGCTGACCGAACAACTGATCGTCCACTACGAACGCGGGTATCAGTTGTACAACGATGCCCTGGCCAAAGGCGTTTCCAAAGAGATGGCACGGCTGTTCCTGCCCGGCTTCAGCGTGTATTACACCGGGGTATGGAAGATCGACGCGCATAACCTGATGCGCTTTCTGCGGCTGCGCATGGCAGCGGACGCGCAGTATGAAATTCGCGTTTATGCCAATGCCATGCACGACCTGTTTCGGCAGGCGCTCCCCTGGACGGCAGAAGCCTTCGACCTGTACATCCTGAAATCCGCCGCGCCGCCGGACGCGGGTTAGCTGGGCAGTGCCAGCGCCGCCAGGCTGACCAGCAGCAGACCGACGGCAGCGACCGTCAGCAGCAGGCCGAAGGCCAGATACAGCGAAAGCGTGCGCGACGGCGGCGGCACATCCCCGGTGAAGCCAACCAACTGCCACCAGCCGATCACGTACATGATCACGCCGAAAAAGACAGAAATCGCAAAGGTGCCGGATGCGCTGTCGCCCGTGAAGGTGGGCGTGAACAGGCGATCCAGCACCAGCGCGGTGAATACGGCAAAAGCCAGCACGATCCCGATGCGAGCGCGGCGGTTCAGCCGCAGCACCCGTCCCCCGAACTGTTTGAGCGGAAAGGTGAGTTCAGGTTGTGTCATGGCTGCCCCCGCAGTGAACTATCGACATTCTGCATCGCCGTCGAAGCGAACTCGAAATACTGGCGCATGACGGAACGCATCGGCTCCTGAATGCCGATGGTATCGACAGCGGCCAGCATGTGTTCCAGCCAGTGATCACGCGCCGCCTGGTCAATCGGAAATGGATTATGCCGCATCCGCAGGCGTGGATGGCCGCGTTCGGCCATATACAGCGTTGGCCCGCCGAAATACTGCATCAGAAAGAGCTGCTGCCAGCGCTTACCCGGCTCCAAATCTGCCGGGAACAACGGACGCAGCACCGGGTCGGCTTCTACCCGTGCATAGAATACATCAACCAGTTTCTGAAACGTCGCCTCCCCGCCTACCAGGTCGTACAACGTCGGTTCCGGGGCGCTGTGGGTCGCGTCCGCTTGCATAGCGTAGCTCCTAAAAATCGCCTAGACAATCCCCCGCAAGTCAGTACAATGGGGACGCTCTTTATTATACCTTGAACGTCACCACCATAAGATAAGGGACATTCGCCATGAGTCTTCGCCCACGTCGCACCGGGACGCGCCTTGCCCACGCGCTTTTAACCCCGGCGGCGCTGTTATTGGTCATGCTGATCAGCTTTACGCCGGGGGCTGTTTTCGGCCAGGAAGCGACCCCGGAAATGACCGAAGCTGCGCCCGCCGAACCCGAAACCCCTGCCGAAGCGGCCACGCCCGCCGTCGAGCCGGACATTGCGCTCCCGGCGCGGGTCGTCGGTTCCGGGGTCGCCGCCCCTTTGTTCAATGCACTGGCGGCAGCGGCGGGCAGCGATGCGGTGGTTGAGGTGACGGGGACGACGACGGGTTTTGCGGAATTCTGCGCGAACGCGGCAGCCATCACCCTGGCGACCCGTGCCATCACCCCAGCGGAAGCCGAACTCTGCGCGATCAACGGCGTGGCTTTCCAGGAAGTGCTGATCGCCCACAGCGCCGCTGCGCTGATCGCCAACCCGCAGGCGGAATTCGTTGAATGCCTGGCTACGTTCGATCTTGCGCCGCTGTTCTCGCTTTCAGCGACGGCGGCCAACTGGACGGAAGTCGCGCCGGAAAACCCCGATCTGCCGCTCACGATTGCGCTGCCTCCAGCCAACAGCGCGGCGTATGCCGTGTTCGATGCGCTGTTGGATGGCGACGGCCTGCGTGCGGACACGGCTCCGCTGGCGGATGAAACAGCGGTCGTCGCAGCGGTGGCGGCGGATCGCGGAACGCTGGGACTGGTGGGATTGGAAGCCGCGCTGAATGCGGGCGACAGCGTGAAGCGCATCGATCTCGATTTTGGCGAAGCGGGCTGCGCTGCGCCCAACGCCGCCAACATCGAAGGGCGCACGTATGCCGCCGCACAGCCCATTCTGGCATACCGCAACCTGCTGGCCGCTGCCGGGCGCAATGTGATCGCGTTCGCGCTGAGCGACGCAGCCGCCCCCGTGATCAGCGGGGCGAATTTCAGCGTGCCGACTGTGGAAACGCTCGCCGCACAGAACGCCGATTTTGCGAACGATACCGCCGGGCGTTTGTACACCCGTGTGGAAACCACCTACAGCATCCCGCCGAACCTCTCCGGCGTGATCGAAATTGCGGGCGCAGCAGCGGGCAGCACGTATGTCAACGACCTGACGACGGCTTTCAGCAGCAGCTATGCCGGGGTGACGGCCAATGCTGCATTTGAAGGCGGCATTGCCGGAGCGCGCCGCTTCTGCAATGGTGAAGTCGATTTGATCACAACGAGCGCACCGCTCACCCAGGAACAGCTCGACAACTGCGCCGCGAACAATGTCACCCCGTACCCGGTGACGTTGGGCAATCAGGCAGTGGTGATCGTCCGCAATGCGGGCGATACCTTCGCACAGTGCCTCACACTCGCACAGCTTACGACGATCTTCGGGGTCGCGTCGAATGCGACTGTGACCAACTGGAACCAGGTGGATGCCAGCTACCCGGATGTACCGCTGTTCGCGTTCGTCTCTGAACTGGGTGACAGCAGCGTGAATCAACTGCTGCTGACCGCAGCGGGGAGCAACGATCCAGGCCGCGCTGATCTTCAGGTGAACGCCGATCCGCTGTACCGCGCAGCCGCAGTAGGCGCTACCAGTGGGCTGATCGCCGTATATGCCTGGAACGATTACCAGACCGCAGCGGGCGAACAGGCCAATATTGCGCTCGTGCAGATCGATGGGGGCAGCGGCTGCATCGAACCGACCGAAACCACGATTGCCGACGGATCGTACCCGCTTAGCACCCCCGTCAATCTGGTGATCAACCGTGCTTCGTTCATCAAGCCTCAGGTGCAGGCGCTAATCTGGTTCCTGTTCAGCGATGCCAATTATGTCTCGCTGCAATCGGCGGGTTTCGTCGGCGTGCGCTTTGGCGATCTGCCGGAACTGCGCGCCAACCTGCAAGAGACGTTCGAGCAAGTCTCGATTGAAGCGCAGCAGGCGGCACTCAGTCAGGCGGAAGCCACGCCCGAAGCGACCTCCCCTGCCGAAGCAGAAACTACGCCCGAAGCGACGGCTGAAAGCCCATAAAGCGCGAAGGCGATACCCGCTCTACGATTCAGGCTTGAATGCGATACACTTAAGGGACACGGTAATTTTGGCCGTGTCCTTTGTTTTTCTGATTTGGCGCGTCGCATGGATGCGCGTGCTGCATGGACGACCCGGCATGACGACAGACCGTACCATATTCTGGGCAGATGGGCATGTCTGCCTGATCGACCAGCGGTTGATCCCGCACCAGTACACGATCAACCGTTACAACGATTATTCCGCAGTGGCCGACGCGATCCGTTCGATGGTCGTGCGCGGCGCTCCCGCCATTGGCGCAACGGCGGCTTTTGGGCTGGCGCTGGCCTGTCAGCAAAGCGCGGCACTCGACTATGCTGCACTCACCGCCGATGTCGAACGTGCCGCCAGCCTGTTGGCCGCATCGCGCCCAACGGCGGTCAATCTGTTCTGGGCGCTTGACCGCATGAAACGCCATTTTGCCGCGCTGGTCGGCCAGCCGCTGGCACAAGTCCGCGCCGCGATGCTGGCCGAAGCGCAGCGCATCGCGGATGAGGACGCAGCCACCAACCAGCGCATGGGCGCACATGGCGCGGCGCTGATCCCGCAGCAGGCGACGGTGATTCACCACTGCAACACTGGGGCGCTGGCGGCGGTCGCCTGGGGGACTGCGCTCGGCGTGATTCGTTCCGCACACGAACAAGGTAAGCATCTTCATGTGCTGGTGGATGAAACCCGCCCACGCTTGCAGGGCGCACGCCTGACGAGTTGGGAGCTTCAGCGCTGGGGCATTGACCATACTGTGATTGTTGATGGAGCCAGCGGCCATTACATGCGCACACGCCAGGTCGATGCGTGTTTTGTCGGCGCTGACCGCATCGCCGCGAATGGCGATACTGCCAACAAGATCGGCACCTACAACCTGGCGATAGTGGCGAAAGCGCACGGCGTGCCGTTTTATGTGGTCGCGCCGTTCTCGACCGTCGATCTGCGGTTGGCAAGCGGCGACCTGATCCCAATTGAGGAACGCGACCCGGATGAAGTGCTGTGCGTGGGTCAGGAACGCATTGCGCCGGATGGGGTGAACGCGGGCAATCCGGCCTTCGATGTCACGCCGCACGCTTACATCAGCGGGATCGTGACCGAATATGGCGTGATCGTGCCGCCATTCGATGTCCATCTGTCGGCGCTGGCGGGCGATATCCGCTGAATGGTTTGGTTTTTTGTCTATCGATTGGAGACGCTATGCGCGGCGAACTCGTCGCTGTAGACCTGGAAACGACGGGGTTCGACCCGGCGGCTGACCGCATCATCGAAATTGGCGCTGTGCGCATGGTCAACGGCGAGATCGTGGACGAATTCGCCACGCTGATCAACCCGGAACGCCCGATTCCCCCGGCTATCACCACGCTGACGGGTATTCGCGGTGAAGATGTGTACAACGCGCCGGGCATTCAAACCGTGCTGCCGCGCCTGAAAGCGTTCGTCGGCAATGCGCCCTGGATGGCGCACAACATCAGTTTCGATGCCAGCTTCCTCAACCGCCTGGGCGCGCTGAACGCCAATCCGCGCATCGATACGTATGAACTGGCATCGGTGCTGATGCCGCGTGCGCCCCGGTACAACCTGACCAGCCTCACCAGTCATTTCGACATCGATATTGGCACGGCGCACCGGGCGCTGTACGATGCACGGGCGACAGCAAAGCTGTACTGGCAGTTGTGGACACAGCTTTTGACGATCCCGCTGGCGACGATCCGCGAGATCGCAGAACTGGCCGCTGACCTGCCCTGGGATGCCATGTTCGTATTCAAGGCCGCGCTTCAGGAACGCCAGCATGAACCATACAGACTGCCGCCAACGGTGTTCGACCTGTTCGGGGGCGGCGCGAAACCCGGCGATAAGCCGCTGCGTGCGCTTGAAGCGCAGTTACCAATCCTGCCGGAAGAGATCGATGCCATTCTGGGCGAAAACGGACGGCTGAGCGCGGCCTGGCCAGGCTATGAACACCGCCCACAGCAGATCGCAATGGCGCAGGCGGTGGCGCAAGCATTCAACACGAAAAAGCACCTGCTGATTGAAGCGGGGACGGGGACGGGCAAATCGGTCGCGTATCTCGTCCCGGCGGTGCTGTGGGGTCAGCACAACGCCGAGCGCGTGGTGATCAGCACCAACACGCTCAACTTACAGGAACAGCTTCTCGATAAGGACATCCCTGCGCTGACGGATGCGCTCGGTGTCCCTGTTCAGGCGTGCGCTTTGAAAGGACGCGGCAATTATCTATGCCCCCGACGGCTGGCCAGCGCCCGCCGCCGCCGTGCCACCAGCATCGATGAACTGCGCTTGATCGCCAAAATCCTGATCTGGCTGCTTGAAAGCCAGACAGGTGACAAAGGCGAAATCAGCCTGCGTGGGCCGGATGAACAGATCGCCTGGAACCGCCTGAGCGCTGAAGATGAGGGCTGTTCGCTCGATACCTGCCGGACGCAGATGGGCGGCATTTGTCCGTTTTACCGGGCGCGCCGTGCCAGCGAAAGCGCGCAGATCGTGGTCGTCAATCATGCGCTGCTGGTCAGCGATGCCATGACGGACAACCGGGTGATCCCCGATTACCGCTACCTGGTGATCGATGAAGCGCATCATTTGGAAGAAGCCACGACGAGCGGCCTCAGTTTCCGGGTGGATGAAAGCGCGCTGCGGCGGCGCTTGGCCGACCTGGGCAACACCCGGCGCGGGCTGTTGGGGACGATTCTGGCGGCGGTACGGCAGGGCGGGGTCGAAAAAGACATCCGCAAGATGGAAGCGGGCATCCAGTCGATAGCCGATGCGGTGCGGGCGATGGAAATCCACATCGGGACATTGTTCTCAGCGGTGCGGGTGCTGGTCAGCGATGCAGGCCAGGCCACCAGCGACACCATGAGCCAGGTACGGGTCACGGCTCCGGTGCGCAACCGCATGAGCTTCATGAACGTACAGGCAGCATGGGGGACGCTGGCAGAATTTTTTGAGGCGATGACCGATGTACTGGGGCAGCTTACGCGGGCGCTGGCCAGAATGGACGCGGCGGCTATCCCGGATCATGCCGATCTGGTAAGCGCAGTGGAAAGCGCCGGGGGGTATCTTGGCGATATGCTGCGCCAGTTGAGCGAGTTCTTCACTGCACCATCAGCCAACGCCGTTTACTGGATCGCGGCGACGGCGGACGGCGAGACTACCGGGATCAACAGCGCCCCGCTGCATGTAGGGGAACTGATTGGCCAGCATGTATGGACGACGAAAGAATCAGTCGTGATGACGAGTGCGACTTTGCAGACCAACCGCAGTTTCGATTACCTGAAGCAGCGGTTGGGTGCGGAGACGGTCGAAGCGGTCGAAGTGGGGTCGCCGTTCAACTACAAGGAATCGACGTTGATCTTTGTGCCAACCGATATGCCCGACCCGAATGACAGGGTGAAGTTTCAGCAGGCCGTCGAACGCGGGCTGATCGAACTGGCGGCGGTGCTGAATGGCCGCGTGATGGCGCTGTTCACCAGCTACGCGCAGCTTCGGCAGACTTCTCAGGGAATCACCCCGCGTTTGGCATTGGGCAATATCGTCGTGTTCGATCAAAGCGACGGCACCAGCCGCCAGGCATTGCTCGATGGCTTCAGGAACACGCCGCGTGCGGTGCTGCTGGGTACGCGCAGCTTTTGGGAAGGCGTGGATATTCCCGGCGACGCGCTGAGCGCACTCGTGATCGTGCGCCTGCCCTTCACCGTGCCAACTGACCCGGTGTTCGCGGCACGTTCAGAAACCTATCCTGATTCGTTCAATGCATTCACGATGCCGGATGCGATTTTGCGGTTCCGCCAGGGGTTCGGGCGCTTGATCCGTACTGCGACGGATCGCGGCGTGGTGGCGATCTTTGATAACCGGGTGGTGACCAAAAGTTATGGTGCGCAGTTCATCGAAGCGCTGCCCGAATCGAACGTGCAGTATGCACCTCTGGCCAACCTGCCGGAAGCGGCGGCGGGGTGGCTGGCAGTGGCCAGAAAGTAACGAAACCCCTACCTTGCCGGAATAGAATCGGTCAAAGGTTTCGTGCTAGGATACAGAACGAGAGAGACAAGAGAGCGGTTATGCGTACACCTGCGGGCAAGGAATGCCGCTACTACTATCAGGATTTTCATCGCGGGCGGGCTGTACAGGAATGCCGCCTTATCAAGGGCAACCCGGAATCGCTCCCCTGGCGAGAGTCGTTCTGCGGGCGCTGCCCCGTCCCGGATATTCTGAACGCGAACAGCAGCCCGCATCTGGAACTAAGCCTGACGGTGCGCCCGGTGATGCTGGGTCTGGGGCGGCGGTTGGATGTACAGGCACAGTGCGACAGGCATCACATTGCGATTGAAGATGCCTATGTAGGCTGCCCACAGTGCAATGCCGAACGACCCGGCCTGGACGTTTTTCTGCAAGCGCTCGAAAACGACGACGAGACAGATAGCACAAGTTCAGCGCCAGTGAAGGAATAAACGCCATGCCGCGCCGCCGCCCCGCCGCCGAAACGCCTCTGGTCGAACCCACCGCCTTACCTGCCCTTGAACAGGGACTCGACACCGAACGGATGAAGGCGGAAAATGAGCGGCTGCACGCAGAAATTGCCGCGCTGCGCGAAGCGAACGCTCGCCAAAGCGCAGCGCTGGCACGGCAGGCACGCATGGCGGGCGAAATTGAACTGCTGCGCAACGCGATTTTGAACAACGTCTCGCACGAGATGAAAACGCCGCTGCTGCATGTCAAGGCGGCGGTATCCAACCTGAAGGAAGAGTTTCCCGACAACCGGCTGATCGACTATGCGACGACGGCAACGACGCGGTTGGAAGGGATCATCCGCAACATTACGCTGCTGGCCGACAGCACCGAAATTCGTCGCACACCCGCGCCCATCCGCGATTCGCTCGATCAGGCGCTTCGGTCGCTGCGGCGCAGTTGGGAACATAAAGATCAGGTGGAACGGGTGCGCACCATGCTGGAGGCGGACTTGCCCCCGGTGCTGATTGACCCGCAGGCGATGGGGATTGCGATACAACTGCTGATCGATAATGCACTCAAATTCAGCAGAAACACGGTCGATGTGCGTATCCGGCGGCAGCGCCAGGGCGTGCGCATCGAGATCAGCGACACCGGCATTGGCATTCCGGCGGACGAACTTCAGCGCATCTTCGAGCCGTTCTACCAGGTAGACAGCAGTTCTACCCGGCGCTTTGGCGGGATGGGCATTGGCCTCGCCATCGTGCGGCTGATTTTGGAACGGCACGACATCCAGATCGATGTCAAAAGCAAACCACAAAAAGGCAGCACCTTTGCCTTCACCCTGCCGCCCGCTCCACCCTCGTGATTGGGGGTTTTCCATACGGTCAACCGGCCTTTCTCACCTAATTCACGGCAAATATGGCCATTTCACAACGTCTACTTGATTGACGAAAAGACGAAAACAGCGCTACAATGGGGTTCATAAAATTTAATTTGTTCTGAATGTCACAAACGACACTTCACGCAGTTTGCGTATCAAGACAACAGGGAACCTGATGATGCTCACAAGCGAACAACTGATGGTACAGGCTCCTGCCACAGCGGGATACGATGCACTCCTGAAGCATGGGCTGGAAACAGTGAACCAGTTGATGCACACCGCTGTGGACAGCGATGTTACAGTGCTGCGCGATGCCAGCCGCCACATCATTGAAGCCGGAGGCAAGCGCATCCGCCCTCGTCTGATGATTCTGAGCTACCTGGCGACAGACGGCAGCCCGGCAGCGCTGAATCAGGTGAGTGCGCCAGCGGCAGCCATTGAACTCGTCCACACCGCCAGCGTGGTGCATGACGACATTAACGATCATGGCGTGGTGCGGCGCGGGCGGCCATCGGTCAATGCGCTGTGGGGGCGCACATTCGCGCTGCTCACCGGGGATTTTCTGTTCACCAAAGTGTACGAGCTGATGGCACCGTACCGCGATCTGAACGTTCCGCTGGCTGATGCGACCGTCGCGCTGGTGGAAGGCGAAACGCTGCAAGCCCAGGCAGTGAAAGAAAACAACTTCAACCGCGAAACGTATTACCAGATCATCGGGCGCAAAACGGCGGCCTTGTTCGGCGCTGCGGCCAAAATTGGCGCGATGATGGCAAATGCCCCGCAAAATCAGGTCGATATGCTCTATCAGTTCGGGTACAACATTGGCCTGGCCTTTCAAATCGTGGACGATGTGCTTGACCTGGTAGGCGATGAAAAACAGTTGGGCAAGACGAGCGGCATTGATGTCGCCCAGGGGCGCGGGTTTGCGACTGCCTATGCGACTGAAACCCCGGAAACGGTCGATGAGGCTGACCCAATGGTCTCGATCAAGCGCCGGGTGCTGCAAGGCGATGCGCTGGAAGAAGCGCGCCGTCAATCACGGGCGCTGGTCGAAGCGGCGGTGCGGCAGTTGGACATCCTGCCGGACAGCCCGTACAAGCAGGGATTGATCGATACCGCGCATATGGTGATCGACCGCGAATTCTAAGCTTCAGCGGAATAGAGCAGCCCAAAGCGCAGTGGCGACAACGACTCCACTGCGCTTTTTGATTCCGTCAGGCAATAAACATTGCATCCCCGAAAGAGAAAAAACGGTAGCCGTTCGCTTTGGCCATCTCATACGCATTCAGCAGTCGTTCACGCCCACAAAACGCGCTGATCATCATGAGCAGGGATGATTTTGGCAGGTGAAAATTGGTGATCATGGCATCGACCACACGCCAGCGGTATCCGGGATAGATGAACAGGTTGGTATCCTGCTCGAACGCGATCACAGGCCGCCAGGGACACGCCTCCAGCGGTGCATAGGGATCGGCGGGGCTGCCGCCTTCGCTCAGGATTCCAGCGGTTTCCAGCGTGCGGGCGACGGTTGTACCGACGGCGATCACCCGTCCCCCGGCCAGCTTCGTCTCGTTGATGATGCGCGCATCGTCGGGGCGCAGGATGGCGCGTTCATGGTGAATCTGGTAATCGGCAATCTGTTCGACGTTCACGGGTTTGAACGTCCCCAGGCCGACGTGCAGCGTACATTCGGCAAACTTCACGCCTTTTTCGCGCAGCCCCAACAGCAGTTCCGGGGTGAAGTGCAGCCCAGCGGTGGGCGCGGCGGCAGACCCGGCGAACTTGTTGTACACGGTCTGGTAGCGTTCCGGGTCGATCAACGGGGCATGAATGTACGGCGGCAGCGGCATTTCACCCAACCCATCCAGATGATCGTTGATCGGCTGGTTGAATGAAATCACGCGCTCGGCTTCCTGTACGACCTCGGTGACTTCGGCGGTCACGCCCGTTTCCCCGAATTGCAGATGTGTTCCTTCGCCCACGCGCCGCCCCCCTACCAACACATGCCAGCGGGTCTGGTCGATCTGGCGCAGCAGCAGCACTTCGACCGCGCCGCCCGTCCCGGTTTTGGTCGCGTGCAGCCGTGCCGGGATCACGCGGGTGGTGTTCAGCACCAGCACATCCCGCTCAGTGACCAGCGACAGGATATCCCGAAAGGTGTGATGCACAATTTCACCCGTGCGGCGGTCAAGCTGCATCAGGCGCGACGAGTCACGCGGTTCAGCGGGCGTTTGGGCGATGTACGCCTCAGGCAGATCGTAATCGAAATCGTTGAGCGTCAGCGATGTCACGGGCGGTTGAGTATCCGGATGATCACGTTCAGGACGATAGTGAGGATCAGGCTGATCAAGAGCGAACTGACAATCGGGATCAGGCAGGTGAAGCCCGAACCCTGGATGCGAATATCCCCCGGCAGCGACCCGATGCGCTCGAACAGCCCGGTGCCGCCCAACAGCACGAACAGACCGCCGATGACGAGCAGGATCACGCCGAACAGCAGCAGCACCCGCCCAATCGATTGAATATCCATTATTTCAACCCTTTCAGAACAGCGGCGGTTGGCTGGAACCGCCGTCATTGGCCGGGTGTGAAATGCCCATATGCTCGTAAGCGCGGGCGGTCGCTTCACGGCCTCGCGGGGTGCGCTTCAGGAACCCAAGCTGAATCAGGTACGGCTCGTACACATCCTCAATCGTCCCCTGGTCTTCGCTAATCGACGCGGCAATCGTCGGCAGACCGACCGGTCCACCGCCATAGCTGTCGATGATCGTGTTCAGGATGCGGCGGTCGATGTTGTCCAGACCCAGGTAATCGATTTCAAGCAGTTCAAGCGCTTCCCCGGCCACTTTGCCGCTGATCACGCCATCGGCGCGGGTCTGGGCATAATCGCGCACCCGGCGCAGCAGGCGCAGCGCAATGCGGGGCGTTCCGCGTGAACGGCGGGCGATCTCGCTCGTGCCTTCCGGTCGAATCTCCACCTTGAGCATGGCTGCCGCCCGGTTGATGATGTATTCGAGCGCCTTCTGATCGTAAAAATCGAGCCGGAAATGCGCCCCGAAGCGATCCCGCAGCGGTCCGGCCAGCAACGCAAGCTGCGTGGTTGCGCCCACGACGGTGAAGCGCGGCAGCGGCAGCCGGACGTTTTTCGCGCCTGGTCCTTTGCCGATCACGATGTCGAGCTTGAAATCTTCCATCGCCGGGTACAGGATTTCTTCGACAGCGCGACCCAGGCGGTGAATTTCGTCGATGAACAGGATGTCGTTCGCTTTCAGGTTGGACAAAATCGCCGCCAGGTCGCCCGCCCGTTCGATGGAAGGTCCGGCGGTGATGCGAATATTCACGCCCATTTCATTGGCGATCACATGCGCCAGCGACGTTTTGCCCAGGCCAGGCGGCCCATAAAACAGGGTATGGTCGATAGGCTCTTTGCGATGTTTGGCAGCGTCGATGATGATTTGCAGGTTCGCACGCACGCGGTCTTGTCCCACGATGTCTTTGAGCAGACGCGGGCGCAGCGCGATATTGTCGCGGTCTTCCCCGCGCTGCCCTGGTGTAACCAAGCGTCCGTCGTCGGACATGAGCGCCTCAGCATGACATAGATGTTCTAGTGCGAAGTATACATCACGCCATGCTGAAGCGGAACGCTATCTACAAAACGCCCGGTTTTATGCTGTGCGCAGTGACTCGATCATCGTGAGGATATTGGCTTCCTGAGCTTCGGCAGCGGCGGTTTCGCTGGCCAACGGCGAAACTGCGATCAACTGATCGTTCACCTGTACGTAGAAGGTGCGTGTGTTCGCAGCATCAGCGGCAAAAATCGTGATGTCACCCGACTGCTGTTCCTGAATCACGGCGGACTGCCCCGCGACGGATTGAATCTGCGTTCGCAGATCGGCGGTCGCATCCGACGGCAGCACCGAAGTGAAGTACAATACCACCTGCTGCGACGGATCGGCAGTCTGCACCAGCCCTGCGTTGGCCTCCCAGCCTGGCGCAAGATCGATCCAGTACGGTTGATTGTTGATCAGGACCTGGGCGGTCGTCACCCCGCTGGTTTCAGCCGTTGCCCCTAATTCAGCAATCGGAGTCGCACCGCCGCCGGACGGTGTGCCGGGAGCCTGTCCAACATCCGCCCCGGCCAGTCCAGGGGTCGCGGGGTCATCCTGGCCTGGGTTGACCAGATCGTTGGCGGCTTCGGCCTGCTCCAGCGCCTGCCCCACTGGGGTTACTGTGTCCTGCACTGGCACCGATTGATTCAGGCCGCTGCACGCACTGATCGCGATCACCAATGCCAACACCCCTAGGTTCTCGAACCGCTTCATGCCGTTTATCCTGTGAACTGCTGATGGTACTGCGCACTATAGAAGCGGCTGAGGCTGCGATCAACCGAACGAGTTATCTATCCTCACCTGGGTCAACCGACATGGGGACGGCTGCCAAATGCCCCAGACTTCGCTTTTGACACCCATCCCCCCCATGCGTACAATCGGGGCGTTTTGCATGGACACCCCGAATGGAAAAAAGACGCATGACTACGAACCTGCACGTCTCGTCCCATCCGTTGATCCAACACAAGCTCGCTGTACTGCGCGATCAATCGACCGATTTTCGTTCGTTCCGCGAACTGATGCGCGAACTGGCGCTGCTCTTGATTTATGAAGCCACGCAAGACCTGAAACTTTCCCCGCGTGAAGTGCAAACGCCAATGGGCGCAGCGAACGGCTTCAAAGCGGACGAAACCATCGGCCTGGTGCCAATATTGCGGGCTGGCCTGGGTATGGTCGAAGGCGCGCTGATGATGCTGCCCAGCGTGCAGGTCTGGCATATCGGGCTGTACCGGGATGAAAAGACACTGCGCCCGGTCACCTATTACAACCGCCTGCCCGTCAACCCCACCGTCGATGTGTTCCTGATCCTTGACCCCATGCTGGCGACAGGCGGCTCCGCGATTGCGGCGGTCGATCTGCTCAAAGAATCGGCTGCGCCCAAAATCAGCCGCATCAAGTACATCGGCCTGATCGCCGCGCCAGAAGGGGTGCAAGCGCTTTCGACGGCGCACCCGGATGTCCCGATTCATGTGGCGGCGGTGGACGAAAAGCTGAACGAGATCGGGTTCATCGTGCCTGGGTTGGGCGATGCGGGCGACCGCCAGTTTGGAACAGTGCCGGATTCGCACCCGTGAACGCTTTTGCCCCATTTCTGATTGTCTTTGCGCTCTCGTTCGGGGTCAGCCTGCTGCTGATCCCGGCGGCGCGCTGGATCGGCAGGCGCTACGGAATCACTGCCAAGCCGGATGCACGGCGGCAAACGGAAAGCGATCACCGCCGCGTTTCGCGCCTGGGCGGGATTGCGCTGTACGGCGGGTTCACCACTGCCGTGATCGCGGCACAGTTTTTAGCCGTTCCGCGCTTGGATTCATACGAGATCATCCGGCTGATCGGCCTGGTGGGCGGTTCGACGATCATTTTCATCGTCGGCATCCTGGACGACATTTTCGAGTTTCCGTCGCTGCCGCAGTTTATGGGTCAGTATCTCGCGGCGGCGTTCGCCATTATTTTTCAGATTTTCATTCAGTACGTCAGCAATCCATTCACCGGGCAGCAGACCGACCCATTTCCGCCGCTCGTCACTGTCAGCCTGAGCTTTTTCTGGCTGGTGGGCATGATGAATACCATGAACTGGCTGGATGGGCTGGACGGACTGGCGGGCGGCGTGGCCGTGATCGCCGGGTTGATGCTGTTCATCAACAGCGCCTTTCGCATTCAGCCCGCGCAAACGAGCGTGAGCCTGCTGCATCTGGCGCTGGTCGGCGCGGCACTCGGTTTCGTGGTGCATAACTTTTACCCGGCGCGCATCATCATGGGTGGCGGCGCGCCGTACCTGGGTTTTCTGCTCGCGTCGCTAAGCATCATTGGCGGGGCAAAGATGGCGACGATCCTGCTGGTGATGGGGCTGCCGCTGGTGGATGCGGTGTGGCAGGTCGTGCTGCGCGCACGGCAGGGACGCAATCCGTTTCGCGGCGACCGGGGTCATCTCCATTTTCAACTGCTCGATATGGGCATTCCCACGCGCCACATTGTGATCGGGTACTACTGTTTCTGCGCGTTTTTCGGGGTGCTGACGCTGGTCGTTGAAAGCGAACTGTACAAGTTCATCGCGCTGGGCGTGATGATCGTGCTGGTCATGATCGGGCTGGTGATCGTCACGCGGCTGAGCCGCTTTACCGCCGCATCACAGGGTTAGTCCCCGCTCGTTTCCGCCGTATCGTCTTCTGTCAGGGGTACGTCGTCCGCTTTGGGCGCATCCGCCGCCGCTTCATCGGTTGGCGCATCCTCATCTTCTGGCGCATCGAACAACCCTTTCGCGGGTGCGGCAGCAGGCATCGATGAGCGTGCTGAAGTGGCGAACGCTGTCGTGCGTGGGGGGGATGCGGGCGGCACGGGAGTTGATGATCGTTCAGCAGCCGTCGCGGGCAGAGCAGCGGGCGGCGCTGGCAG
Organism: bacterium; assembly: GCA_033764035.1. Taxonomy (GTDB): domain Bacteria; phylum Chloroflexota; class Anaerolineae; order Aggregatilineales; family Phototrophicaceae; genus Flexifilum. Next base: position 46,513 of record JANRJJ010000020.1, on the reverse strand, counting down.
GCTTTCAGCCGCAGCAAAACCGGGGAGCGCGCCCTGCCCAGCATCCGCCAGGATCGTATCTTTATCCGGCGCGGGCGGAATGGGCAGCGGCAGCCGGTAGATCGACGGCGGGCCGGCAGATGCGCGGGCGGCAGCCTGCTGCTGACGCTGTGCGGCTTTGCGCGCTTTTTCCGCCTGCTCTGCGCGCATCCGCAGAATTTCTTCGCGCCGCATGGCGACCAGCTTGCCCTTTTCAAACGTCGCGCTGTCGCCCGTGACCCGTTCGATCACCGATTCGATGCCGCCCAGGACTGCCGTCATGAACAGGTTCACAGCAATTGATGCGGCAAACACCCCGGTGAGCAGGCTTGCACCGGGCGCAATCGAAATCAGCAGATTGGTCAGTACAGTATTCACCACGCCCAGCCCGATCAGCACCAGGATGATCAGCGCCAGCGGCGGGAGCAGCAGCCGCCACCCCCGCAGATACGCCGGATCAGGAGTCATGGTGGCGCTGACGGTGAACATCAGGTACAGCCACAGCCACACATCCGGCGATGCGATCAGCCGCGAGATCGCCTGCCCCGGATCGACAGCCGGGTCGCCGTTCAGGAAGCGTATCAACAGGTCGGTTTGCAGCGGCTGATTGACCACGAACCAGATGAAGGCAATCCCGCCGATGAGCGGCATCAGGTTGATCAGGAACAGGCGGAATGTCCCGATCCGGCGCGTATCGTACTTCACAAACGTGAGCTTGAGTTCCGCGATCTCCTGTTTATCCGGGAAGCTGAGTTCGCCCGTCGCCCGGATATTGAGTACCCCGGCCATCAGCCACACGATCACTTCATGCAGGACGACACCCGGCAGGAAGAACGTGTAATACAGGATCGTGGTGGTATGCAGGTTTTTCGTAAGCAGCCACCCGACCTTGAAGATATGCTGATGCAGCCAGCCTTCCAAACTGCGCAGAGGGATGAGCAGCCCGAACGCCAGCACCCAGGGAACGAGCAGATCGACCAGAGACAGGGTTCAGCTCCCTTTCACCCGTGCGGCAGTTTCGACCAGCGAAGCAAAATCATCGACCTTGAGCGATGCGCCGCCGACCAGTGCGCCATCGATGTCCGGCTGGCTCATGTAGGCGGCCATATTATCGGGTTTCACGCTGCCGCCGTACTGCACGCGCACGCCGTTGGCCACATCTGCGCCGTACAGTTCGCGCAGCGTCCCGCGCACGACATCGCCGCACACGCGCTGTGCTTCCGGGGCTTCGCAGTTCAGCCCGGTGCCAATCGCCCAGATCGGTTCATAGGCGATGACGATGGAAGCCATCTGTTCGGCGCTGATGTTTGCCAGTGCCGCCCGCACCTGGCCGCTCACGACGGCATCCGTCTCCCCGGCGGCGCGCTGTTCCTTGCTTTCGCCCACCGCCGCTATCGGCTTGAGGCTGTACGCAAGCGCGGCGTGAATTTTCCGGTTGACGTTTTCGTCCGTTTCATTGAGATATTTACGCACTTCCGAATGCCCGATGATGACGTAATCGACCAGTCCTTGCAGCATGGCGGGGGAAATCTGCGAAGTGAACGCACCATCTTTTTCCCAGTGCAGGTTTTGCGCGCCAACCCGGATGCGCGTGCCATCCAGTACGGTGGCGACCGACGAGAGCGCGATGTACGGGGGGCAGACCACGCGCTCGACCCCGGTGAAGGGCGCGATACGGGGGGCAAGTTCGCGCACGAAATCGACCGATTCGCGCAGCAGTTTATACATCTTCCAGTTTCCGGCAATGATGGGGGTTCGCATGAAGTCTCCTTACTTCTGGTGGAACAGGACGCGCCCGAATAGCGCATCACAGTGTACCTTATTCAAGCCCTTCGAGCAGTTCCCGCGCTCGTGAGCGCGTCCATGATGGCGCATCCGGGTTAGCCTGCAAACTGTCGAAAGCCGCCCGTGCCGCTGCTGTTTCACCGCGAAAGAGCGCGAGTTCCCCTTGTATCAGCACTGCTTCGGCCAACAGTGGGTCTTCGACCAGCACTGTCCCTAAAAGTGCCTGGGTCAGTCCATCCAGCCGATTCGAGAGCAGCGCACGCGCCAGCATCGCGCCGATCAACGGTTCGCGGTATTCAGCGCGGTTTTCCCGCAAGCTTTGTAAATTGCGCACCTGAAACGCGGTAAGGGAACGTGGACGGCTGACCAGAGGGTACAGGCGTTCCCCTGCAAAGGCGCGCACGGTCGCGGCCTGATCGGTATCCCGTGCAGCGTTGAGCGCTGCCCCAAACGCGAACATGGCCGATGTCGTGCGTTCCAGGTCGGCGGCGGCGCTGCCCGCATTGACCAGGTACACGACCCGATCCTCCGCATATTGCAGCCCTTCAGCAAGGGTCGCTTCGGCCTGTTCAATCTGGCTGATTTCGAGCTGCGCACGCCCCAGTGTCAGGTACGCCAGGGGATCGGTCGGGTTTTCGGCCAAGCGGCGTTCGGCTTCAATCAGCGGCACATCGGGGATTGCCAGCATCATCAGGGTGGCAGGGGCATCGGGTTCAGGCGTGAAACGTTCCTGCCGGCGCTGTCCCTGGGCGATCAGCAGAATGGCAATCACGCCTATCGCTATCAGCCAGCGCCGCCGCATCCGACGTTTTTTTACGGGTTTAGTGGGCGATGCTGGGGATGTTTCACGCTTTTTGGCGGGGTGCCTTGTTTTCGCCCTGTTCTCGACAGGTTCCTGATGTGAAAGGCTTTCAGGAAGCGATTCCGGTTTTGATGTGCGCCGTTCCAGTTTTGGATGGCGGGCAAGTGAGGGCTGGCTTTTGGACACCGCATCGATCAGCGAATCGATCATCTCGGCAGCGGAGGCATACCGATCTTCAGGCAGCTTTGCCAATGCGCGCAGCAGGACGGCTTCTACGTCCGCCGAAACGGCGGGGTTGGCGACCGACGGCAGCGGCAGGGGTTTGTAAATGTGATCGTGAATGATGGCGTAGGGCGTGCCGTCACGGTATGGAAGCTGGCCGACGATCAGTTCGTACAGCACCACCCCCAGCGAGTACAAATCGCTGCGTGCGGTCACCATCCCTCCGGCGTTTCCCTGTTCAGGTGACATATAGAACGGCGTGCCGATCAGCATGTTTTCGCTGATCGTGGTTTCGCCCACGCCCGCCATCTTTGCCAATCCAAAATCGGTCAGAAATGGCGATGCCGATTTATCGAGCAGGATATTGCTTGGCTTGATGTCCCGGTGCAGCACACCTTGCCCGTGCGCATAATCGAGCGCAGCGGCAATCGGCGGGAGCAGTCCGATCACGTCCTCGATGGCCAGTGCGCCGCCGCTTAACGCGGCTTTGAGCGTGACTCCGTCGATATACTTCATGACCAGGCACGGCATCCCGCGATGCTCGAAACAATCATAGACAGGCACGATGTGTGGATGTTCCAGCGCGGCGACGATCTGGGCTTCGCGTTCAAAGCGGGCGATGAAAGCAGCATCTTCCATATACCCGGCATGGATCATCTTGATCGCCACATAGCGATTCAAGCGCGGGTGAAAGGCCTTGTAAACCGTCGCCATTCCCCCCTGCCCGACGGGATCGAGCAGTTGGTATCCCCCGATCTGCTGAGGTTCCGGCGGCATCGCCACTCCCTGGAAGCATTGGAACAGATACGCCTGATTATAGCGTACTCACTGGTGCTGTGCGGCCTGCTTTGCATGTGCTTCAGCACGCATTCACCAGTTACTCGCCTTGCAGCTCGCTTAGTAGCGCATCAATGCGCGGCGCAATCCAGGGCGGCCCCTGACCGCCGCTGGCCTGCAAGCTGACGAGAAGCTGACGTGCCTGGTCGGTATTGCCCGCCGCACCTTCCAGTTCAGCCGTGACCAACCGCACCTGAATTCCCAGGCGCGGCGCGTTTGCCAGTGTGGAGAGGAGTTCGCGGGCGGAGTCAAGCTCACCCGCCGCGATGCGCGCCCGCGCCATGATCAGGGCAATCATCGGGTTGGACTCACTGGGCAGTGCCCTATACCAGGCTTCGAGTGCTGCGTATGCCGCCGGGTTCAGAACCTCTGGGTTGATCGCCAAATCGTACAGGGCGCGACCGCCTTCACCCAACACAAACGGACGGTTCGGGTCGTTTTCCGGCAGCGCCATCAGCGCCAGGTTGAAGGACTCGACCGTTGGAATCAGGCGTTCACGCTGTGCAAACTGAAATCCGAGCGATGCCCAGTACAGACCTTCGTCCTGCGCAGCGTCCAGGCCTGCCTGAAATGCGGCGGACGGGTCTTGTCCTGCCGCATCCTGAGCCAGCCCCAACGCCAGGTACAATGCGGGATCGTCCGGGCGTTCTGCAATCTGCGCCTGGGCTTGTTCAATCGTCAGCGGTGGAATGTCTAGTAGCGCGCCCGAGGGATCGCCGTTTCCAGCCGCATTCTGAACGGCGGTCGGCTGCACGGGGTTGGCCGGGACGGTTGGAGCTGCTGGCGATTCCGAACCGTTCAGGAGCGTACCCATCGTCAGCCCGCCCAACAGGATTAGCACCGCGATGATGACCCCCAACAGCACCGGGGATACGGCTATCGATGGCGCTTCAGGCGCAGCGGCAGTGCGTGCCGCCTGGTCGGTCGTGCGGGCAGGGCTGTTCGAGCCAATTCCTGAACCCGCTGAAGGTTTCGATTCACCCATCGCGGACATACGCGGGATGGGTGCGACCCGTGAATCCTGCATCATGAGAGACTGCGCCACGCGCCGGGAGATCGAGTCTTGTGAGCGCAGCATCGACGACGACACCACACTTTGCCCGTTCGCCAGCCCTTGCTCGACGGCGTAGCGCAGCGCGTCCATCATCGCCAGTGCCGATGGATAGCGATCTTCAGGCGTTTTCGCCAGCGCGGTCAGCAGCACGCCTTCAACCAGCGGCGATATCGTCGGGTCGATGCTGCTCGGCAGCGGTACCGGATGGTAAATATGGCTGTGGACGATGGCATACGGCGTACCCTCTTTGAACGGGACACGCCCCAGGATCAGTTCGTACAACACGACCCCAAGTGAATACAAATCGCTGCGGTTGGTGATCGTGCTGCTGCCCGCCGCCTGTTCTGGAGACATGTAGTACGGCGTACCGATCATCACATTCTGGCTGATCGTGGTTTCGCCCATTTCGGAGAACTTCGCCAGCCCAAAATCGGAAATATAGGGCGTACCCGCCATATCGAGCAGAATATTACTCGGCTTGATGTCGCGGTGCAGCACCCCGCGTTCATGCGCAAAATCCATTGCTGACGAAATCGAGTCCATCACCTTGAGGATGTCCTCAATACGCAGCGGCCCATCGACCAGCACATCGCGCAGCGTCATACCGTCGATGTATTTCATCACCATACACATATTGCCTTCATACTCGAAAAAGTCGTGTACGGGGACGATATTGGGGTGGTCGAGCGCTGCGATGATTTGCGCTTCACGTTCAAAGCGGGCGGTGTAAATGGGATCGCTGGCGTGTTCCAGGTGGATCATCTTGAGCGCGACATAGCGGTTCATGCGCATATGATACGCCTTGAACACCGATGCCATCCCGCCCTGCCCCAACGGTTCGATGATCTCGTATGCGCCGATTATCCTGCCTGCCCATGATGCCATGAGAACACCCGCTGCCTGTGATATGTGCCTTAGTTCACAGTGTAACGTGTTGCAGCGCGCCATGAAATAAAGAACGCACAGCGTTTACCCGCCAAAAAATTCCTGGGGCGGGTTCACCGTTCGCCCCAGGTACTATGACACGCGGGTCGCTATTTGTCTTGCAGTGCCACTACGCCGGGGAGCGCCTGACCTTCGAGCATTTCCAGGCTTGCGCCGCCACCCGTCGAAATATGGGTGATTCGTTCGGCCAGACCGCTTTCTTCAACTGCTGCGGCGCTGTCGCCGCCGCCCACAATGGTGGTTGCGCCGTGCGCCGTCAGGTCAGCCAGTGCCGCCGCGACCCCATTCGTGCCGGCTGCGAAGATCGACTTTTCAAATACGCCCATTGGCCCGTTCCACACGACCGTTTTCACACCCGCCAGCGCCGCTTTGAACTGCTCCAGCGTTTCCGGGCCAACATCGTAAATCCCCCACCCGTCCGGCACTCCATCAGCCACCCGAATCACCTGAGTCTGCGCGTCATCGGCAAACTTGTCACCGATCACCGCATCGACGGGCAGCACCAGCTTCGCGCCGCCTTTTGCCATCAGGTCACGCGCCATTTCGACGGCGGTATCCTCCACCAGCGACGTGCCGAGCGCGTGACCTTGTGCCTTGAAGAACGTATTCGCCATCCCACCGCCGATCAGCAGGACATCGACCTTGTTGAGCAGGGTTTCGATCACCTTGATCTTGTCGCTCACCTTTGCACCACCCAGAATGGCCGCAAACGGGCGCTGCGGGTTATCAATAGCGCTGCTCAGGTATTCGATCTCCTTTTCCATCAGCAGCCCAGCCACCGATGGCAAATGTTCGGTCACGCCCACCGTTGATGAATGCGCGCGGTGCGCCGAGCCGAACGCATCGTTGACAAAAATATCGCCGTGTTTTGCCAGTTTCGCGCTCAGGTCGGGGTCGTTCTTTTCCTCACCGGGGTAAAAGCGCGTATTTTCCAGCAGCAGCACGCCGCCTTCGGGCAGTGCCGCCACCGCTTCATCTGCAACTTCGCCCACACAGTCCGCCGCGAAATGGACTGGGCTGCCCAACAGTGCTTCCAGCGCAGGCGCAACGGGCGCAAGCGAAAACTTCGGGTCTGGCCCCCCTTTCGGGCGACCCAGATGCGACATCAGGATCACGCTTTTGGGCGCTTGTTCCAGAATCGCCCGCAGCGTCGGCACGGCAGCCCGGATGCGCGTATCGTCGGTGATGGTGCTGCCTTCCAGTGGGACATTGAAATCGACGCGCACCAGGACGCGCTTTCCCTTCAGGTCAATATCGCGGATCGTTTGCTTGTTCATCAGGTTTTCCCTTCATCGGTCAAAAAAGCGAACCCAAGATCGGGGTAAGCGGTGTGCTTTCATGAAAAGGGGCGTTCGCAATGGAACGCCCCTTCGATCTCCTGGACTGGCATCAGCGCACGCAAACAGACGCGCTCACGCAGTGACGGGCATCTTTTCACCGACCAGCTTCACCAGGTCGGCCACACGGCACGCATAACCCCATTCGTTATCGTACCAGGTGACGACTTTCGCCAGGTTGCCCATCACCTGGGTACTCATCGCGTCGATGATGCTGGAACGGCTGTCACCTTTATAGTCGATGCTGACGAGCGGTTCCTCGCTCACGCCCAGAATGCCGTTCATGCGCCCTCCCGCTGCTTCCTTGAAGCTGGCGAGCAGTGCTTCGGTGGTGGTTTCCTTCTCAAGCTGGCACACAAAATCGACCAGCGAGACGGTGGGGGTTGGCACCCGGATCGACAGGCCGTCGAATTTACCCTTCAGTTCGGGGATCACCAGCGCGACGGCTTTGGCTGCGCCCGTCGTGGTCGGGATCAGGCTAAGGGCAGCGGCGCGGGCGCGGCGCAGGTCTTCATGCGGCAGGTCGAGCAGGCGCTGATCGTTGGTATAGCTGTGGATGGTGGTCATCAGGCCGCGCACGATGCCGAAATTGTCGTTGACGACCTTCGCGGCGGGTGCAAGGCAGTTGGTGGTGCAGGACGCATTCGAGATCACATGATGGGCTGCCGGGTCGTACTTTTCTTCATTCACGCCCAGGCAGATCGTGATGTCTTCGCCTTTAGCGGGTGCGCTGATGATCACCTTCTTCGCACCGCCCGTCAGGTGTTTGGCCGCATCTTCTTTCTTGGTGAACCGCCCGGTGCTTTCCACGACAATATCGCAGCCCAGGTCGCCCCAGGGAATCGCCGCCGGGTCTTTTTCGGAGATCACCTTCAGTTCGTCACCATCGATCACGAGTGCCGATTCGCGGCGTTCGACAGTGCCGGGGTAGCGTCCATAGGTCGAATCGTACTTGAACAGGTGCGCCATCGTTTCCAGGTCGCCCAGGTCGTTGAAGGCCACGACATCGATGTCGTTGGGATAACGTTCACGCAGCGTGCGCACGACCTGACGACCGATGCGCCCAAACCCGTTGATACCCACGCGAATTTTTGCCATGCTGACAGTCTCCTCTTGTTTGTACAGTGATGAATTCAAGTTAATGCAGGGACTTTTGCGACCGCGATGCCCTACAAGGAACTACACATGCGCAAGGACAGGTTTCGCCAGCGCAACGCCTTTGCGTTCACTTTGGCTTAGGGTGACAATCGCCCGTCCCAGTTTTTCCGCATCATGCCGCCAGGGACGGCGTGCATCGACCAGATCGGTATAGTGTATGTGATAGCGCTGCAAAATCTCGTGATGTTCAGGGGCAGGATACACATACTGGGTATTCCGGTTTTCGCCTTCCTCCGTGCTGGGATACACGTTGTTGGCGATCACGGCCTGAAATACGCCGCGCCCGATGTGCCGTTCCAGCGCCAGCACATGTTCGGCCAGGGTATAGCCATCCGTTTCGCCGGGCTGCTGCGCAATGTTGCACACGTATACTTTGAAGGCACTCGTCGCCCGCAGCGCATCGCCAATGCCGCGCACGAGCATGTTCGGCAGGATGCTTGTGTACAGGCTGCCAGGTCCAATCACGACCAGATCGGCTTCCAGAATAGCGCGGACGCTGCCTTCATAAGCCGCTGCACCTTCTGGGATCAGCCAGATTTGTTCAATCGCGCCGCCCGTTTCGCTGATCGCGGATTCACCTTCCACCGTGACAGTGCGGCGTTCATCCGGGAGCAGAATCCGTGCGCCCAGGTTCACATCGGTGAGCGTGGCAGGCAGCACCCGCCCCTGAATGTTCAGCACCCGCTCGGTTTCGATGAGCGCGCTTTCCAGGCTGCCCGTCACGCCGCTCAGCGCGGAAATGAACAGATTGCCGAAGGCATGACCGCTGAGATCGCCCGTTTTGAAGCGGTATTGGAACAACTGCGTCATCAGGCTTTCATCGTCGGCCAGCGCCGCAATGTTGTTGCGCAGATCGCCAGGGGGCAGCACGCCCATTTCCCGCCGCAGCCTGCCGGAACTGCCGCCATCGTCGGCAACGGTGACAACTGCGGTAATGTTGCTCGTGAACGATTTCAGCCCGCGCAGACTGGCCGGAAGCCCGGTACCGCCACCGATGGCGACCACCTTGATCCCTTTGGCGCGCCGGCTGTAGGTATACATCAGGTCGATGACTGCGCCCTGCTGATGGCGGCGGTACGGCGCAAGGAGCGCTTTGGAAAGGCGGTACAATGAAAGGGCGATGGATGCAGCACCTGCCAGCATCACCAGGCCAATTTCGAAAAAGCCGAACGTGAGCGGCAAGGCCCCGAGGACGATAAACTTGACGAGCGCCAGCGCTAAACCGAGTGAGGTCAAGAGAATGCCGCCGATGAGCAGGAACACCCATCGTTTTACGCCCAACCCTAAGACGAACCACTTTTTCATACGTTGCGAATAGTCCATGTGGTTGGCTTGCTGTGTCTGAGGACAACCGTGTCAAGATTAGCACTCGCCTAACGGTGTGTCAAAGGTGGGACAGCCAGTTCGTCAAAATTTAATCACCAGCGCTACCCTACTCCACGTAAGGAGCTTCACCAATGATCAGGATCGTCAGCACTGAAGCGGTTCGCCAGATTGAAGCCGCCGCCGATGCCGCCGGATTTCCCTATGACCTGATGATGGACAATGCAGGGCTGGCCGTCGCACGGCGTGCCGCCGCCATCCTCAAACGGCTGCCAGACCCCACCGACAGCCGGGTTACAGTACTGGTTGGGAGCGGGAACAACGGCAGTGATGGGTTGATCGCCGCACGGCTGATCGCCCAGAATTCCCCGGCACAGGTGCGTGTCTACCTGCTGCACAAGCGCCCCGACGACGATCCACATGTTCAGGCGGCACGGGCGGCGGGTTTGTTCATCGCGGATGCCGAGGACGACCAGCGCTACCGGGTGTTGACCAATATGATCGCCAGTGCAAACGTCGTCGTCGATGCCTTGTTCGGGATCGGCATCGAATTACCGCTGCGCGATGACGCATCAAAGCTGCTGCGCGCCGCTCATGCCGCGCTCAATGGCAGCGAACACGCCGATGAAAATTTGGAAGGCGAGATCATCCAGCCCGCTCACCCGGACACTGCATCCCGGCGGGCGCGTCCGTTCGTGCTGGCGGTGGATTGCCCCAGCGGACTTGAAGCTGACACAGGCGTGGTCGATAAACAAACGCTCCACGCCGATGAAACCATCACGTTCATCGCCGTGAAACCGGGTTTGCTGACCGCGCCGGGTTCCGCGTATGTAGGCGATCTCACCGTCGCTACGATTGGCATCCCTGAAAACACGGAGGGATTGAAAGGCGAAAAGCGCTTCTACGTGGATGCGACTTATGCCCGTGACCTGCTGCCGCAGCGCGACTCCGCATCGCATAAAGGCACATATGGCAAAGCCTTGATCGTCGGGGGATCGGTGAATTACACCGGCGCGGCAGGGATGAGCGCGCTGGCCGCGTACCGCAGCGGCACCGGGTTGGTCACAGTGGGCGCGCCCGCCCCGGTGACGGCTGCGCTGGCCGCACACACTCTGGAACCGACCTGGCTGCTCTTGCCATCGGATATGGGCGTGCTGGCTGCTGCCGCTGCCCCCGTGATCCGCAAAGAGGCGGCGGCTTACAACGCACTGCTGATTGGCCCTGGAATCAACCGGGACAAGATCACCAAAGACATGCTCATCGATCTGTTCCGCAGCAAGACCAAAACCGTCGCCAAAAGCGGGATTGGCTTCATCGCCGCAAAAACCGACGACGCAGCGGCAGGGGCAGAGCCATTGCTGCCGCCGCTGGTGCTGGATGCGGACGCGCTCAACCTGCTCAGCGAGATCGACGCATGGTGGACGCTGCTTCCTGCGTCTACCGTGATCACTCCCCATGCTGGGGAATTCGGACGGCTGGCGGCGCTGGAACGCGAACAGGTCGAACAAAATCGCCTGACGTTGGCGGGTGAAAAAGCCGCCGCGTGGAACTGCATTGTGCTGCTCAAAGGCCCGCATACCGTGATTGCGCACCCGGACGGGCGCACTGCCGTGCTGCCGTTCAAAACATCGGCGCTTTCGACGGCAGGTACAGGCGATGTGCTGGCCGGGCTAATCGTCGGACTGCTGGCGCAGGGGGCGCAGCCCTTTGAGGCTGCGATTCTGGGCGGCTACCTACATGGGCTGGCAGGCGTTCAGGCGGCACAAACGTTGGGTGGAGATCGCCAGGTAATCGCCGGGGATGTCCTGGCGGCAGTTCCGGCGGCCATCAGAACGCTGGAAAAGGGTTGATGCCGTCTTTCAGGGCGTGTGCTGCAATTCACGGCGGCGCTGAGCGGCCAGTTTGCCCTGGGCGATGCTGTCGGCCACTGGGTCGGCAGGGCGAACCAGCACCATCCGCGATTCGAGCGAACGTCGCAGTGCTAAGCCACTTTTCGGGAGCGTGAGCAGCGCGGTCACGCCGCCGATGATCAGCCCGTACAGCATCCCCCAGACCAAAAGGCCGCTGTCGAGTTCGTGCTGGCGTTCTTGACGGCGGCTCATCCACGTGCCTCTTTCTGTTCATCGTTGACAGCCGTTTTGCGAATGGCCTTGCGCAGCCCGAACGCCTCACGCAGGACGACGGACGTTCCGGCCAGGAAACCGCTCAGCCGGACGACGGGCTGTGTGAGATTTGCGCTGACGAATTCGACTGTCGTTTGCGCAGTCTTGACGGTCTGCTGCGTATTTTCGAGGATCGGCTTGATCTCGGTTTGCAGCAGGTTGACCAGGCGCGCCACCTGCAAGATCAGGATCGCCAGGCTGAGGACGATCAGAATGCCTTCCAGTGCAAGGAAAATGATCACCAGATCGCGGATCAGCCGGATGATGGTGCCGCTTTGCTCGATGTCGGTCGTCAGGGCTATGATGACCGAACAGACGAACAGCAGCGCAATCAGCCCAATCAACCCTCCGGCAGCGATGATGATCGTCCGCCGTAAGCCGCCCGACGGGGCGTTCCCAGCCGAAGCGGGTGCAGGCGCGGCGGGCGCGGAAATTGATGGATTTGGCGTATCCGTCATCAGGAAGGCCTCAACATTTCACATTATCGCGCAGAACGTCTGCGCTCGCGGCGAACAGGCGGTGCAGTGGGACGGCTGACATGAAGGGCGTACACGAAAATCAGCGCAATACCGCCACCGACCAGGGCGGGCAGCAGCCGCAGCGACCCGACCGCGAACACCTGTACATCAAAAAACATACCCGCCACATGCCCCACCCCGAAACCGACCCAGGCTGCCAGCAGGTAGACGACCAAACGCTGCCCACCCCCGCCGACGATCAAATGGAATATCGCACCCATCAATGTTGCCAGGACAGCCGCGAATGACAGGATAGGACTAGGCAAATGGTAACCCTTCGGTACAATGGCAGTGATGCAACCGTATACTAACATGCTGTACGTATTTTTGACCACCCAGTTGGCGGGTTTATAATCACGGCATTATGCAAACAATCGACCAACGCATTCTCATCCCCGCGCCGCCCGATGCAGTGTGGGCTTACATCAGCGATATTCGGGAAAACCCACAGTGGATGAAAGACTGTGAAGCCGTTGCATTCATCAGCCAGAACCATCAGGGACCTGGCACGCGCTGGCGCAGCACGCTTCGCAAAGGCCATGATGCGGTTGTACAGGTGACGGCCTGGTACAACGGGTTGGGCTATGAATATACGTTTGTGGACGGGATGCCCTACAAACAGAGTGTGGGCCGCATTCGGCTTCAGGAAATCCCCGAAGGCACCGTTGTCCAGTGGACGTTCAGCTTCGAGCCAAAAGGACTGTTCACAGGCGCACGGCAAATCGAAAGCACGATTGCCGACAGCCTGCGAGCGCTGTACAAAATCCTGCAAACTGCGGGGACAAAACGCCCGCTTGAAGCCAAGTCTCTGATGCGCGATGACCCCGGTGTCGAAGCGCGTTCAGCCTACAAACCGCGTCATCCCTCCGATGATGTGGCCGACGGCGCGCCAATTGGTGGCACAGAGACGGATACCAAACCGAAAAAACCTGCCGGGCTGACCACGTATGAGCCACCCATCCGTGAGGGCGACAACCGACAGATTCCGATCATCGCAGAACCGCCGATGGATGAAGGCGATACCCGCCCGCGTCCGGCAGTCAGTATCGAAGCACCCGCCCCACCCCCCGCCACGGAGCGCGAAATCCTGCCCGCTGTCCCATTCGATGAGCCGGATTTCCTGCAAGAACTCAACGCCGCGCCACCGCCCGTTCCAGCGGATCAGGTTCGTTTCATGCCGCCCACCCCGGCGCGCATCGTGGTCGAAGAACCGCCGCTTAAGGTGGACGATACCAAACCAGTTCCGGCGCGCACGCCACCCGTTGAACCGGTTGCGCAGCCCCCAGCAGACACACCCGCAGCCGCGGCATCCGCATCGGCTGAAATGCCAGTCGTTCCCGCTGAACGCCCACCCGCAATGAGCGTGTACACGCCCCCGGCTATCAACGTGATGAGCGAACCGCCGCGTGAAATTTCGGAAGATACCGCGAGCATCTGGGATGTATTCGGGCTGCCGCGCCCCAGTGAAACCCAGGAATTACGCGCCATTGCCGCTGAGCGGGCGGCCAGCGAACCGCCGCGTGCGCAGGAAGCCCATCCCCCGCGTGCTGGACTGCGGGCTTTTCAGCGCCGTCGTATCGTCAATCTGCGCCGCCCCGACAACAAATAAGCAACTGCCAGCGTAAGCCGCCAGCGTGACCGATACCCCTGTCACGCTGGCCGTGCGAACGTTTCAGATCACCCGCAGGGTGACATCTGCCGATACCGTTTCACCCGGAGCCAGCACGAACACACCAGAACCGTCGATGCCGTTCGCCAGCAGATTGAACCCATCGTTGGCGTTGGTCATCGGCTCCAGGGCATAAAATGGCGCGCCCGTTGGGGCATATAGCAGCAGATGCAAGAAAAGCGGGTCGGCGTGCATGTGTACTTCAAAAGCATCGTAGATCAAGCGGGCAGGCGCACCGCCCCGCCGCTGCGTGTACAGATCGTCGTGCTGCACATCGTCGAGCGGTCTGGCGGCACGGAAATCGTCGGTTTCGGTGACGGGCAGCGGCGGCGCGACGGCCAGTGTATTCACCAGGTGAAAACGTGCATCACATGGAATTTCGAGCGCCCGTAACGCTGCGTGCGGTTCGCGCACGAAGTAGGGATGATGACCGAAACCTGCCGGGATCGGGCGGTCTGCCGCGTTGGTGAGCGAAAGCCGCCAGATGAAATCCCGCTCGACAAGGGTATATACCGCCTGTGCCGAAAAATGAAACGGATAGTTTATATCGGGAAACGCCGCTGAATCGAACACCATGCGCACATGGGTTGTGCTGCTGTCGATCACCTGCCAGGGGCGCTTCCGCACATCGCCATGACGAGCCGTGTTGTCGTCCGGTTCGGTGCGCAGCGTATGGCGTTCATCCCCAAACACCAGCAGGCCATCGCGGATGCGGTTGCACCAGGGCATCATGATGAAGCTGGCGCATTTGCTCGAATTGTTATAATCGCTCTCGGCGGTGGGGCGCATTACATCGTGCCAGGCATCCCCGGCACGCACACGGCCATACGCGATGGACGCTCCGGTCTGCGGCAGGATGCCCGTTTGCCAGTACGCATTTTCAAGCGTATGCAGCATCGCTTAGTCCTCATCCGTTTCGTCTGTTTCCGAATCGATGATCTCCCACACTGCATCGAGCAGATCGTCGGCATCGCCCAATGCATCGACGGCAGCTTCATCCTCAGACTGCATAAGCGAGGCCGCCGATTGCAGGAGTGACGTGGCCGCCGCTGTGACCAGTGCCGCCACATCCTGATAGTCATGTTCAACGATCAGATCACCGATCACCTGCTGGGCGCTGCGGGCGTAAGTAAGTGCCTCTTGCAGCAGGCGCACCGCTTCCGCCGATGTGTTCACGCTCATCTCGTCATCTCCATGTAGTAATGTGCAGTATGGCAGGATTCAGGCAATAAAAAACCGCCTCTAATTGAAGCGGCTTTTGTTGGGGTGGGCAATGGGACTTGAACCCACAGCCTTCTGATCCACAATCAGATGCTCTAACCGATTGAGCTATGCCCACCATATCGATAAAAAGTGTAGCAGATTTCAGAAAGAATGCCAGCCCTTTTTCAGGCCGGATTCTCCGGCGGTTTCTCCGCCGCAATCACGGTGACCAGGCTGCGCGGGCATGGCACCTGATGCACCAGCACCGAGAAGCCATAGCCCGCGAAAAAAGCCTGCACATCGAACGCCGCCCGCCGCTGATCGGCACCTGGTGACGACTCGCGCTGCCCGGTGATGCGGTACAACAGTTCCAATCCCTGTGTGCCTGGGTCTTTGCCCGTCAGGACTGCATTTGGCACAATCACGAACCGTCCGCCGGGTTGCAGCACTCGGTAGGCTTCGCGCAGCGTCTCTGGCGCGACGATGAATTCCGCCGGAAACGTGCTGATGATGGCGCTGAAGGCCGCATTCGGGAACGGCAGCGCTTGCGCCTGCGCCCGCAGCAGGTCGGGGCGTTTGCCCGCCTTCATCAGCTTGCGCCGGGCGATGCGTCCCATATACGGCGACAGATCGATCCCGGTAGGGCGGTAGCCTGCCGCGTGTAAATCGAGATGAATATTGCCCGTGCCGTGTGCTATCTCCAGCACCCGGTCGCCAGGCGACGCATTCAGGTAGGGCAGCGCCGCCCGCCCCCAGCAGCGCCACGCGCCGAACGACACCGCAGCGCTGACTGCATCATATGTCCAGGCGAATTCGTTGTACAGCAGCCGAAAGCCGAAGCGGATCAGCCGGTACCAGGGTTTGAGCAGCGCATTCATCATAGCAGCGGGTTATTTTCTGCGCCGGGCAAGCTGCACCTGCCCCGCTTCAATGCGCACATCATACACTTTGACGGGCGATACGGCGGGCGCACACAGATGCGCCCCGGTACGCACATCGAACTGCGCACCATGTTTGGGGCATTCCAGCGCGTATTCAGTCAGCCCGCCATCGGCAAGCGGATATTCTTCATGCGAACACATATCTTCAACCGCGTAGAACTGCCCGCCGATGTTGAACACGATCACCCAGTCGCGCCCGAATTCGACGACGATGCGTTCGCCTGGCGCAATTTCGGCTTCAGCGGCAACGGTGACAAAATCTGACACGCTTCACCTCGTTTCAGCGCTGGTCATTCGGCATCGTGCCGCAGCGACCGTGAATCACGCCCGACGATCTTCGCTTCCAGCGATTCACGCAGCCGTTCCCGCACGCGCTCGAACGGCACACGGTCGAGCAGTTCCTCGAAGAAACCTTCGGTGATGATCAGTTCGGCTTCCGAACGCGGGATTCCCCGGCTCATCAGGTAGAACACAGGCTGTTCTTCCAGCGTGCCAAAGGTCGCTGCGTGGGTGCAGCGCACATCGTCGGCTTCTATCTCCAGGCCGGGGATCGCGTCCATGCGCGCATCATCGCTCAAGACCAGGTTACGGCTGGCCTGGAACCCGTCGATCTTCTGCATCTGCGGCAGCGACTTGATCATCCCTTGCCACACCGAACGAGCTTCATCTTTGGCCGCCCCCTTGAACAACAGATCGCTCAGCGTGAGCGGCGCGTTGTGGTTCTGCTGGGTGTCATGGTCGAAAAGCTGTTCGTGGTCGGCAAAAAACATCCCGCTCACGCGGCCATTCGCACCCTGGCCGTCCAGTTCCATTTCGATAAAATTCTTGACGAACTGGCCGCCCATCGTGCCGATCACCCAATCCAGCACGCCATCCCGTTCGACACGCCCGCGCTGGTGGTTGAATTCATACGTGGTGCGGTTCCAATCCTGCAACGCGACATAGCGCAGGTTGGCCGCTGATCCTACCAGCAGTTCGGTCGCGCCGATGTGCGCGGTCTGTGCATCTAACCGCGCCGATTGGTAATCGACCAGCATCGTGGCCTGTGCGCCTTCTTCCACTACAACCAGCACATGCCCCAGTGTCGAGCCGGACTGCGTGTTGTACATCACGACATGGATCGGCAGTTCAAGCACTACCCCACGCGGCACATACAGAAATACCCCGTGCGTCCACAGCGCCGCGTGCAGCGCAGCGAACTTACCATCGGTCGGCTTGACGGCTTTGGTCATCAGGTGCGGGCGCACAGCCGACTCGTGGTCACGGCACGCGCTCAGCAGGTCGGTGAAGATCACGCCCTGCGCGCTGAACGCTTCTGAAAGCGCGTACTGCACGACTTTTCCATCGACGATCACCAGGGTTGCCCCTTGTTCATCCCCGATGAGCGGCTCAAGCATGACCGCCGGGACAGAATCGAGCGATGGCGTATGGCCGTTGGGCAGATGATTCACCTGATCCCAACGCACGCCGCGATAATCGGTACGCTTCCAGGCCTCATCGTTATCACGGGTGGGCATGGGCAGCGTTTCGTACAAGTCCCAGGCGGACAGGCGGCTCTCGCGCAGCCACGCGGGTTCCTGGTGGTCAGCGCTCAGGCGCTCTACATCGGCACGGGTGTAAACAGGGGCGGCGGGCGCACTTGACCGCCGGCTGGTGGTGGTCACAGCGGGGTTCTCCTCAAACAGTAGACAATACCAGTAAAGGTGATTCATTCATGGCAGCGCGCCGCCGGGGAATGACGACGGCGCTGCCATGAGAACGTTACGAACATTTAGCCGATTGAGCCTTCAAGCTGAATCTGGATCAGGCGGTTGAGTTCAAGCGCGTATTCCATTGGCAGTTCTTTGACAAGCGGTTCAATGAAGCCATTGACGATCATCGCATTGGCTTCGTCTTCGCTCATCCCGCGACTCATCGCGTAGAACAACTGATCTTCACCGACCTTGCTCACCGATGCTTCATGCCCCATCGTGACATGCTTCGCATCGACTTCAATCGTGGGGTACGTATCCGAACGACTGCGGTCATCGAGCAGGAGCGCATCACAGACGACGTTGCTGCGCACATTGTCCGCGCCTTCGACGATCTTGAGCAGGCCGCGATAGCTTGCCCGTCCGCCGTCCTTGCTGATCGACTTGCTGATGATCTGGCTGGTGGTGTTCGGAGCCAGGTGCGTGATCTTTGCGCCCGCGTCCTGGTGCTGCCCCGGTCCGGCAAAGGCGATGGAGAGGACTTCCCCATGCGCGCCTTCGCCCGCCAGGATCACCGCAGGATACTTCATCGTGACTTTGCTGCCCAGGTTGCCGTCGATCCATTCCATCGTTGCGTTGCGCTGGGCAACCGCACGCTTGGTCACCAGGTTGTAGACGTTGTTCGACCAGTTTTGAATGGTGGTATAGCGGCAGCGCCCGCCTTCGTTGACGATGATTTCGACCACGGCGCTGTGCAGGCTGTCTTCCGTGTAGCTGGGCGCGGTGCAGCCTTCCACATAATGGACGTATGCACCTTCTTCTACGATGATCAGGGTGCGTTCAAACTGCCCCATGTTCTTCGTGTTGATGCGGAAATACGCCTGAAGCGGCATTTCGACGTGTACGCCTTTCGGCACATAGACGAACGACCCGCCCGACCATACCGCGCTGTTCAGCGCCGCGAACTTATTGTCGTGCGACGGAATCACCGTGCCGAAGTACTGGCGCACGATTTCCGGGTATTCGCGCAGTGCGGAGTCCATATCGGTGAACAGCACGCCTTTGCTTTCCAGGTCTTTACGGATGCTGTGGTAGACGACTTCGCTTTCATACTGCGCTGTCACACCTTGCAGGAACTTCTGTTCCGCTTCGGGAATGCCGAGCCGGTCGAAGGTCTTTTTGATGTCTTCCGGCACGTCATCCCAACTGCGCCCCTGGCCTTCAGTGGCGCGCACATAGTAGTAGATGTCGTCGAAATCGATCCCGCTGAGGTCAGCGCCCCATTCCGGCATCGGCTTTTCCAGGAAAATCTGGTACGCCTTCAGGCGGTATTCGGTCATCCATTCGGGTTCGCCCTTCATCTGGCTGATCTGGCGCACGATGTCGGCGTTCAGCCCCTTCTGGCTTTTGAACGAATACGCGGCTTCCGAATCGCGGAAGCCGTATCGTTCCTCGTAGCTGCCGCGCACATCCTTGAGCGCGGACTCCGCTTCGGTCAACTGCTTTTCGCTGGGGATAAACGTATCCACCATGACAACTGCTCCCTGACTCGTCGTTTAACGATTTATTCCGCTGGAACGCTGAACTTCTCCCGCACCCAATCGTAACCCGCCTGCTCCAGGTGGAGCGCCAGTTCAGGCCCGCCGCTTTCGACGATCTGCCCCTGGAACATCACATGCACAAATTCCGGCTTGATGTAGTTCAGAATGCGCTGGTAGTGCGTGATCACCAGCACGCCCAGGTCAGGGCCTTTAAGCGTATTCACGCCTTCGGAAACAATGCGCAGCGCGTCGATGTCCAGGCCGCTGTCGGTTTCGTCCAGGATGGCGATCTTGGGCTGAAGCACGGCCATTTGCAGAATTTCGGCGCGCTTCTTTTCGCCGCCGCTGAACCCTTCATTCAGGTAGCGCCCGGCGAAACTGTGATCCATCTGAAGCGAGTCCATTTTCTGGCGCATCATCTTACGAAAATCGCTGATCGAAATGCCTTTGCTTTCAGGATCGACCGCTTTCATACGGCTGTTGATCGCCAGGCGCAGGAAATTCGCCAGTGTCACCCCCGGAATGCCGACCGGGTATTGAAAGGCCAGGAACAGCCCGGCGCGGCTGCGTTCATCCACTTCCATTTCGAGCAGGTTCTGCCCGTTGAACAGGATATCGCCGTCGGTGACTTCATACGCAGGGTTGCCCAAAATCACGTTGGAAAGCGTGCTTTTGCCAGAGCCGTTCGGCCCCATCAGCGCATGTACTTCCCCCTGGCGGATCGTCAGGTTCACGCCGCGCAGAATCGGCTTGTCTTCAACCTTGACGTGTAAATTGCGAATTTCCAGTGACGCACCCATTCCGGTATGACTCTCCTACAAATCGCGGATTTTACAGCGGTTAAGTTTCACAAGTAACCCATGTAGAACTAGCCTCAGTATAACAGCGCCGCCAGGGGAAGTCAACATTTTTATGATGAGTTTGATAAAAATTGACTTAGAACGCTCGCTGTGTTAGCATGAACGCTCAAATGAACAACAGGTTGAAACGGAAGGGAGACTTCCCGTGACGGACGCACCACAACTGACCAAAGAAGAAGGGCTGCGCGAAGCGCTGCGGGCGGTCATCGACCCCGAAATTGGGATGAACGTGATCGAGCTTGGGCTGCTGCGCAACGTGGAAATTCATGACGATCACGCGCACCTGACCATGATCATGACGACTCCATTCTGCCCATATGCGCCGCAGCTTCTTGAACAATGCCGCCGTACCGCACAGGAATTTCTGGGTCTGCCCGCCACCATCGAAATGGGTCTGGAAATGTGGGATCCATCGATGATGGAAGAAGGCGCAGCCGACGATTGGGGTTTGTTCTAGCCGTTATGGGGTGAAGCATATAAACCTATGCCTCACCCTTTTTCAGACCGGGCGGTTGTTCTCGATGAACTCACGCGGGTCAAGATAATGCTTGAAAAGCTGCTCGCGGTCGTTTTTGGGCCAATGCCCCGGCTGTGTCGCCAAAACTGCCGTCGGGCTGAGGTCGAAATGCAGCAGATACGCCCACCGCCCAAAACCATCGCCAACATCTGCGATGTGCTGGCCGCGCTGCACCCGCTCCCCGATGTTCACCCGCATATTTTCCACGTGGGCATACCGTCCATACAGCACCAGGCCATCGGTGATCAGCGGGTCATGGCGCACCACGATCACGTTTCCCCACACGGGCAGCCTGCCCGCGAACGTCACCACGCCATTGGCCGTAGAATAGACGGGCGTGTGCGCGTCGGCATTTTGCGGCAGGTTCAAATCCGTCCCAGTGTGATAGGCTTCATCGTGCGTGCCAACAAAGTACAGCTTCCCGAATGGGCTGGCATCAAGCCATTCCCCGCCCCATACCCTGCGCGATTTACGCTCGGTCGCCGTGCCAGCGGGCATATCGTAGCCATCAGAGACATAAACGGGCGCGCCTTCATGAATGCGCCGCCAGCGCACCGCATCGACTGCGACTGCCCCCGCGCCGTCGCCTAAATTGCTCAGCCTGACCTCCCCCGCCAACGGCTGTGCGGGATCGAGCGGCGCGACGGCCAGCGTCACCCACTGCGAACGAAAAGCGGCCTGATCGACGGTGGTATGCACCCACCCTGCCGCTGTGCGAACCGTGTAGCGCACGGCCTGGGCGCTGGCATGACGATGCGGGATGAACGCCGCAATTTCGTACAAGCCGCTGGTGGCAAGCTTGGGTGTCCACGTCACCCACAGGTCGGCAGCCGATGTCGAGGCGACTGGGAGCGCCAGATACTTCCAGCCCCAGCTATGCGCGGCAGACATCGTCACGGTCTCAGGCTGTGACTGGATTGTGCAATCAGCATCGCTCGATTTAGTCACGATATCGTCAGCGATTGCGATCATCGCAGCGGGCGTGGAATCGGTCAGCTTCAGCGAATACTGCCGGATCGCGTGCCATCCCCCAGCGTGGATCGTCCCGGTACGCCACCAACTGATCCCGCGTGCGCCGTGACGATAAGCGGCCAGGGTTTGCGCTTCGCGCATTTCGAGCGGATCAGCACTGCCCTGCAAGACCGGAATGATCGGCAGCGGTGTAGTGCCGAGCGCGTTCCAGGCACGGCTGAGTGCGGCAGCAGGAACCAGACGCGCATCGCTCCACAAGACGCGAGGATGAATACTGGCCGCAGCCGCCCGCCAGCGTGAGAGCCAGAGCGAATCAGGTGGGGTGCGGGCCGCATCAAAGCTGATGCCGACGTGACATGCCGAATCGATCTGTGCGCGCAGCGCCTCAAGATATCGTTCGATCCAGTCCGGGTCGCCTGCCCACGCCGCACGCCAGGGCTGCAAGTCCAGGATCAGTGCCTGTACGCCCTGCCGAACGGATTCGGCGGCGATGTCGGCTTCGGCCTGAGCATCGCCGCCGCGCGGAGTCGCCCATACGCACAGCGCCAGATCGTATTCGGCCAGGGTACGCGCCCAGGTATCGATCAACCCTGACGACGTGACGGCCATCTCGCGGCGCGTATCCCAGTAGCCCATCCACTGCGCGCCCGCCTGGGGTGTCCAGTCACAGGTTTTCAGGTAAACCTGGGTGATGTTCGGCGCAGCACGTTTGAGGTTTGCCGCAAACGAGTCGATAGTTTCATGCGGCACACTTTCGCTGCGTTCGTGCCACACCCCAATTTGATGATCGAAGGGCGTGCGTCGCTGTGCGCCTTCAGGCGCATTGGCGACTTCTTCAAACGTGACGACACTTGTTGAAACCCATCCCGCCAGCCCGATTTGTTCCACCCACACCCAGCCATCGCTGGTGCGCGTATCGGGATAAAAGAGGACCAGGGTATGGTTGCGGAGGTCGCCCGCCGGACGGTAGCGCGTCGATGGCCCAGTGCGGATGTTGGCGAACGCCATCCGCGTGACCACGACAGCGGAACGCGGCACACCTGCCGGATTCGGTTTCGGCACAGGGGCAGGGATGTTGGTCATGAAGGTTCACTCGCTGAGCAGGTCGTCAAGCGCGTTCCACAACTGGCGGGCGGTATCCGGGTTGAAACGGGCGCTCCATTGTGAACCGCCGCCGCGCCCAATGATTTCATACTCACCCTGCGCTGTCTGGTCAAGAATCAGGTCACTGGTGATGGTAGGAAGCCGCGCCGACCGGATTGGGAGTGTCCCCAGGCCGGGTGTTTTTTCGCGGAACAAATCGGGGTGCAGCACCGATCCGAGATGAAACCAAAGCAGGCGCGATGCCCGGTTGGTGAGCAGGCGCGTCCAGCGGTTGAGGTCATCGCCCTGCCCGCCCAACAGAATGGTATCGCTGTCGGGCTTACGACAGACAAAGGGGTTGATGGTTTTCCCATACGTTCGCTGATACTGCCCGGTCATGAAGGGTTACCCCCTGCCTCTACACTAGCGCAAAAATTGCAGCCCGCCGCCCCCTGCCTGTGCCGCCGTGACCGCGCTGCCGATTGTGGCCGCCGCATCGCCCCCAGCGATCAGGTCGGCCAGCAGTGCGTCCGCCTGTTCCGGCGGCACGGCGATCAGCAGCCCGCCGGAGGTCTGGGGATCGTACACCAGCCCTTGTTCGGGCGGCGTAAAGCTCGCCGCTGAGTCGAACCGTACCCAGGATTCATAGTAGGCGCGGTTGCGCCCCATTCCACCGGGAAAAATGGCCGCCGCCGCGTAACCGTGCGCGCCTGGCAGCCAGCGGAGCGCGTTGAAATGGATACGCAGATCGAGTCCGCTCAGGTGCGCCATTTCATGGGCATGACCGACCAGCCCAAACCCGGTGATGTCGGTCATTGCATGAACCTCGTAGCGCCGGGCGATCTCGGCTGCACTCCTGTTCAGGCGCGCCATCGACTCCACTGCCGCATCGACATCTGCAGGGTCGGCCTTATCCTGCTTGAGCGCGGTCGTGATCGTCCCCGTGCCAAGCGCTTTGGTCAGGATCAGTGCATCCCCTTCACGCGCCCCGCCTTTGGTGAAAATGCGCGCCGGGTCAACCATTCCGGTGACGGCCAGCCCATATTTCGGTTCTTTATCGGTGACGGTATGCCCACCCGCGATCACCGCGCCCGCTTCGCGCACTTTCTCCGCACCGCCGCGCAGAATTTCGGTGAGCAGTTCCAGCCCCAGCCCATCCGGGTACGCGACCAGATTGACGGCGAACAGCGGTGTACCGCCCATTGCATACACATCGCTGAGCGCGTTCGCCGCCGCAATTGCGCCGAAGGCATACGGGTCATCGACAACGGGCGGGAAAAAATCGACCGTCGAGACAACCGCCTGGCCGTCGTTGATGCGGTACACGGCGGCATCATCCGGTTGCTCCAACCCGATCAGCAGCGCGGGAAAATCTTCAGTTGTAAAAATGCCCTGTAGTGGTCGCAGCACGTGCGACAATGCGCCCGGTTCGAGCTTGGCGGCTCAACCCGCGCATGACGACAGCGCCGTCAGCTTCACCATGTTCTGCCTCATTTACCACCGCGACCGGGAACGAACTACGGACACTAGTATAAACTCGCGCTTGCGGTGGCGCAAAGGTTCCACTATACTCAGCGGTAAGTGCGGGGTATGGCGCAGCCTGGTAGCGCGCTTGCATGGGGTGCAAGAGGCCCCCGGTTCGAATCCGGGTACCCCGACCATTCAAAAGCATTCCTTCGGGAATGCTTTTTCTTTTTCGGCATATGAACGCCTTGTGAAAAACAAACCAAGATTTGAACCCACCTTTGCTAAATTGTGTATTTACACTGTTCGCAATCCTGGGTAAAACATACGCTGCTGCGTGGTGTGATACCCACAACGCTACCTCAAAAAGTTTCATCATTTGTAAGGAGCGCACTACATGAAACACCTCAAGTCCTTACTGGTTGGGGCGATCCTGGTGCTGGCAGCAGCACTGTTGGTTGCTCCGGTTGTCGCGCAGGATGGCGGCATCGTCATCGAAGGCAATCTCGGTGGTGACCCGGCGACCTTCAACCCGATCACGGCCAGCGACACCGCCAGCCGCCGCGTCACTGGTTTCCTGTACCCCGGCTTCGTCGGTACCGACCCCGCCCAGGCGGTCATCGTCCCTGATGCGCCCGGTGCGCTGGTGCAGGACTGGTCGATTTCCGAAGATGGCACGGTCTACACCTTCACCCTGCGCCAGGATTTGGCGTGGAGCGACGGCACCCCCGTGACTTCGGCGGACGTGATCTACACCTGGGAAGCGATCCAAGCAGGTGCGCAAGGCATCGTCGATACCCCGCTCAGCTTCGTCATCGACCCGACGCGCGAAACGGGCATCCTGAGCGTGGAAGCGCCGGATGACTACACCGTCGTCGTCACCTTCGCCAGTGCCGAATGCACCGCGCTGAACAACGCCGGTGTGCTGTACCCCGCCCCCTCGCACGTCCTCCCGGCGGATGTGGCTGGCCTGAACGATGCGGAATTCAACCTGAACCCGACTGTTTCGGGTGGTGTGTTCCTGTTCAGCGAATTCCGCCCCGGCGAACAGGTTGCGCTGGTCCGTAACGACAACTACAGCGATGCACCCGAAGGTGGCGTTGGCCCGGCGGGTTACATCTACGTCAACCTGCCTGACCAGAACGTGCTGGTGGAATCGTTCCTCGCGGGCGAAACCAACGTGATCGACGGCCCAGCGGTCGCACGTCGTGCGGAAATTCGTGCGGCGGCGGATGAAGGCCGCGTCCAGAACTACGACTACCCCGGCAATGCCTGGGACTATCTGGCGTTCAACCTGGCCGACCCAAACAACCCGCAGAACGGTCTCGATGAAGCCGGTAACCCGATTGACCAGGGCAATCATCCGATTTTCGGTGATGTGCGCGTGCGCCAGGCGATTGCCCAGGCCGTCGATGTCGATGCGATTGTCGATGCCGCCGTGTTCGGTGAAGGCGAACGCATGACCTCGTTCATCATCCCCGCGTCGTGGGCCTACAATACCGAACTCCCGCCGATTGCATTCGACCAGGCTGCGGCGATTGCCCTGCTGGAAGAAGCAGGCTGGATCGACGATGACAACGACCCCACCACCCCCCGCGTGGCTCAGGGCGCGATGTTCGTCGAAGATGGTACGCCCCTCACCTTCACGCTGTACACCAATGAAGGCAATACCCGTCGTGAAGCCGTCGGCACCGTCGTCCAGGACTACCTGGCGCAGGTCGGTATCCAGGTCGATTTCCAGACCATCGACTTCAACACGCTGCTCGACATCATGGACAGCCAGACGTTCGATACCTTCATCCTCGGTTGGCGCAACGGCTACCCGGATGACCCGGATGCGACGCAGCTCTTCTCGCCCGCCAGCGATGTGGTCGGCGCGGGCAGCAACAACACCAGCTACAGCAACGCTGAATTCATGGCGCTGAACGACCAGGCCAAGTCGCTGCCCGGCTGCGACCCGGCAGAACGCGCCCCGCTGTACGGCGAAATGCAGGCAATCTTCCAGCAGGACCTGCCCTACCTGCCGCTGTTCGCCATCAATGGCAACTACGCGGCCAGCGCGTCGGTGACGGGTTTCGATCCGTACCCGTCGCAGCTTTTCTGGAACGTGGACACCTGGACGGTTTCGACCCCGTAGTCACACGGGTCGCAGCCTGAAGGCACTTCACGCTTGATTGGTTTTACGTCCGCCCCCTGCGTCACAACAGGGGGCGGAACTCCAGTACTTAGCAGGCGCACCGCCTGAAACGGACAGTACCGATGATCAAATATACGCTCCGTCGTATCCTTCAGGCGATCCCGACCTTCTTCGGTATCACGCTTTTTTCGTATCTGTTGATGACGGCTGCGCCCGGTGGCCCCGAAGCAGCTCTGACGTTCGACCCCCGCATCACCCCCCAGCAGCGCGAACGCGAAGCGGCACGCCTGGGTGTGAACGACCCCTTCATCGTCCAGTACCTCCGTTGGCTGACGGGCAACGACTGGATGCGCTGGGATACCGACGGCGGTACGCCGACGATCCTGGGACTTGAAGGCACGCCGGTCAGCAATACCCTGACCACCCGCGATCTGCCTGACGGCATTGCCGATGGTTCGGTTTTGATCCCGCTGGGACTCGATGCCAACGGCGATGGCGATTACGATGATCCGGGCGACCAGATTTACCCGCCAGGCAACCGCTACGGCATCATTCGCGGCGATTTTGGCCGCTCGTTCTTCTACAACCGCCCCGTCATGAGCATGATCGGTGAACGGGTGGCTGCGACGCTGGAACTTGGCATCGCTGCCCTGGTCACAGGCTTGATCATCGGCGTACCGGTCGGCATTCTGGCAGCGGTACGCAGAGGGGGCTGGTTCGATAACCTGACGCGCATTCTCGCGGTGATCTTCAACGCGATACCAATTTTCTGGCTGGCGCTCATCCTGATTCTGATCTTTGGAGCCAGGTTGGGTTGGCTGCCAATGGCAGGCCGCACGCCCCGTGTTTTGGAAGGCGGCATTCCACCCATTTATGAACGAATTCAATACTTGATCCTGCCCACATTCGTGCTGGCGACGGGCGCGATTGCCGTTTATTCGCGCTACATGCGCGCTTCCATGCTCGATGTGATCAGCCAGGACTACATGCGTACCGCCAAGTCGAAGGGGTTGGCTTCGCGCGCGGTCTGGTTCCGTCACGGGGCGCGTAACGCGCTCATCCCGCTGGCGACGTTTCTTGGTCCCGCCATCACCAGCCTGCTAAGCGGTGCGGCCATCACCGAAACGGTATTCGGGTGGCCAGGGCTTGGGCGCTTCGGCGTAGAAGCGGTGACGGCTCAGGATTTCCCGGTCGTCATGGCCGTCGTGATCATCGGTGCAGTGGCGACTCTGCTGGGCTATATGCTGTCTGACGTGATGTATGCGCTAATCGACCCGCGCATTCGCTTCGATTAGCCGGGAGAAAATAGAGATGGCAACGCAAACACAAGTTGCAAAACTCAAGGTACAGCGCGGCAACAAGGATGTTGGGCAGTCACTCACACGCATGGCGATCCGCCGTCTGCGTAAGGATACGCTCACACTGATCGCGCTTTTCATCCTGGCGACCCTGGCGATTGCGTCGTTCGGCGCACCTGTGATCAGCAGGGCGCTCAACGTCGATTTCCGCACCAACAACCTGGATCGCACCTTCGCGCAAATTGGAAGCGTCGGCACCAACCGCGATGGTACGACCGCGATTCATTTGCTTGGCACCGACGATTTGGGCCGTGATCATCTCTCACGCCTGCTGTACGCGGGTCAGGTATCGCTGCGCGTCGGTTTCCTGGCGGCGATCCTGGCACTTGGCATCGGGGTATCGCTCGGCATCATCACGGGCTATTACGGCGGCATCATCGACGATATCGTGAACTGGGTGATCGCTACCCTCACATCGATCCCTTCGCTGTTCCTGCTGTTGATCGTCGCCGCCATTCTGCCTTCGGCTGGCCCCGAAACGCTCATCCTGGTGCTTGGTTTCCTGGGATGGACGGGGACGACGCGCCTGGTACGCGGTGAAACGCTTTCGCTGCGCGAACGCGAATATGTGATCAGCGCCCGTGCGGTTGGCGCATCACCGCTGCGTATCATGTTCACGCATATCCTGCCCAACCTGTTTTCGGTGATCGTGGTCACGCTGGCGCTGGATATTGGCGGGCTGATCCTGGCCGAAGCCGGGTTGAGCTATCTCGGCCTGGGCATCAAGCCGCCTACCCCCAGTTGGGGCAACATGCTCTCAAACGCACAGGACTTTTTCGTGCGTGGGATTCACCTGGTGATCTTCCCCGGCCTGATGATCTTCATCACCGTGCTGTGCCTGTACGTGATCGGGGACGGCATCCGGGATGCCTTCGACCCGACGGCGAAAGACTAGCACACTTCATCGACGCAGCGGAAAGCAGGGGCTATGCAGTATCGTGAGTTCGGGCGTACCGGATGGAAAGTTTCGGAAATCAGCTTTGGTGCGTGGGCGATTGGCGGGTCGTGGGGCGATGTCGAAGATTCGGAATCGCTCGCGGCCATGCACACCTGCCTTGACCTGGGCGTAAATCTGTTCGATACCGCCGATGTATACGGCGATGGCCGCAGCGAACGCCTGCTGGCAAAGCTGCGCCAGGAACGGAGTGAACCCTTCTACGTGGTCACCAAAGCCGGGCGGCGGCTCCCCGCGCAGACGGTGGACGGCTACAACCGCGACAACCTGACGGCGTGGATTGAACGCAGCCTGAAAAACCTGAACGTGGAGGCGCTTGACCTGGTGCAGCTCCACTGCCCGCCCACTGGGGTGTACTATCAGCCGGAGGTGTTCGGCATTCTGGATGACCTGGTACAAGCGGGCAAGATCAAGTTCTACGGGGTCAGCGTGGAAAAAGTCGAAGAAGCGCTGAAAGCGATTGAATACCCGAATGTGCAAAGTGTGCAGATCATCTTCAACATGTTTCGGCTGCGCCCAACCGAATTGTTTTTCCCTGAAGCGCTGCGCCGCAAAGTCGCTGTTCTCGCCCGTGTGCCGCTGGCCAGCGGAATGCTGACGGGCAAACTGACCCGCGAAAGCACCTTTGCCCCGGACGATCACCGCCAGTTCAACCGCTATGGGCAGTCATTCGATGTGGGCGAGACGTTCTCCGGCGTGGACTACGACACCGCGTTAGAAGCGGTCGAAACGCTCAAAGGCCTGCTGCGTCCCGGTGAAACGCTGGCGCGGTTGGCGCTGCGCTGGATTCTCATGTTCGATGCGGTCACCTGTGCCATTCCCGGCGCGAAACGGCCTTCACAGGCCGAAGAGAACATCCGCGCTGCCGACCTGCCGCCGCTCACCGATGCGCAGATGCAGGCCGTGCGTGCGCTCTACGAACGCTCGATAGCGCCGCTCGTACACCACCGCTGGTAAGCGAACACCACCGCTGGCAGCGGAACACGCCCACTTGAATCAAACACCCCGGTCATGTAAGCCGGGGTGTTTGTTCTCGTCACTCGGGTTGGGTCACGGGCAGTACGCCGCCTTCGGTGCAGGAATTGTAATTCGCGCCCAGTACCACGACAAAATCCGCCTCACGGCTGCCGGAAGGTTCGACCTCGATGTTCTGCGGCAGCACGTTGAGCGTGGTGGCAATCTCCCCCAGGCTGCTCCCTTTACTGCGTCCGGTGTAGTCCGTCACAGTGCTATCGACAAGATCGGTCTGCGGGGCAGTTCCCATCGCAACCGCGCCGATCCCTTCCCAATTCAGCCGATCAGCCGCCACCAGATCGAGATTCGGGATTGTCGTCCCGTTGTAGACATGCACCCGCGCCCCTTCCGACGCGATCTGGCTGAGTGTGGCGGGCGTGTAGAATGCCGTCATCAGCTCGAACACGGGCTGCGGGTTAGGAAGCTGGACATTGCTCCCGTCCGGCGGTGTCCAGGGCGTGGTATGGTACAGCCGCCGGAACGTGTAACTTTCAATCTGGTTGGTATTCAGGCTGGTGGCCAGCGGGATGAGCGGGATCAAGTCCTCAAGCGTCAAATTGGTTTCAATGTACGCCTGGCTTTCTGCCCACAGGCTGGGAAGCGTGTTCAGAAGGCCGCTGTCCCGCGCTTTGCGCCACACCGCACGCAAAATCTGCTGCTGCCGCCGTCCCCGGTCAAAATCCGAACTGTTGCCGCGTGAACGTGCGTACCATAACGCCTCTGCCCCATTCATCGCGTAGTAGCCGACGGGCAGCGCGTATTCGCCATCGTCGGTCACGCGGATTGCGGCGCTCGGCACTTCGGATGCGATCAGCGGCAGGTCTTGAATCGCGCAATCGACCGGAATATCGATCCCGCCGACGGCATCGACGATGGCCTTGAATCCTTCCAGATCGACCATTGCGTAATAATGGACATTGATCCCCAGGTTGTACAGGATCGTCTGGCGCAGCAGCCCGAATCCGCCGTCCGACCAGCCGACCTGTACCCCATGAATATAGGCCAGATTCAGGCGCTGCATCGTCCAGCCGGGGATGTACACGAACAGGTCACGCGGCAGGCTGAGCAGCGATACCGACCCGGTATCGCGGTTGATCGATACGATGATCATGGTATCGGTGCGCCGGATGCCATCTGCCGTGATTTCGCCATCGCTGCCTAGCAGCAGCACGTTCATCAGGTCGTACTGACGGTCGATGATCGGAAACGCAGTTGGGATCGCCGTCGGCGGGACGATATTGGCAGGCGGCGGTTCGGCATAAATCCACAGGGTAGGCAGCGGGCGCGGCGTGACGAATGGCGCATCGGTCGGCAGCGGGGCGGCAGCGGTAGGCGATGGACTGGCCGTAGGCTCCCCTGCTGCGGCCTGAGGGGTGTTGGTCGCAAAGATGTCCTGGCGCGCCAGCACCCACGCCGCATCCTTGACGGTATTCACATCTGGCAGCGCAACACGCGGCGTTGGCGTGATAGACGGGGCGGGCGTGGCCGTGACCGTTGGCCGGGCCGCCTGCATCGCCGTTGCCGTCGCCTGGTATGCGGGCTGGCGCTGGCTGTGCAACGCGGCATCATTCGCCCGTTCGACCAGCGCGCCCGTCACCTGCACACCGACCACCATGCACGCGATGATCAGCACCGCAGGCAGCAGACGATCCCATAAAACGGCAGCGAAACGCCGCCTCGGTTTTTGCGATGACATACGTACTCCCACGCGAACACAAGGCAATTTAAAGGGCGTTATCGAACGCTAACGCCCCTCACAAGTCACTCACTATAGCCGATCTGCACCATCGGATCGATACTGCTTCGCGGATTAGCGGCGGATCATCGGAATATCACCGGAATGGTGCAGGCGGGAACCGCCGTTCCTGCCGCGTCCAGGATGTTTAAGCGAATGAAGTGCAGCCCGCGTTCGTAATCGTCGATATTGATCACCGCCAGCGCACCCGCCACCACCGGAATCACCCCATCAGCGGCAGCCGAATACGTCTCCAGGTTGGCGGGGCGAATCTCGATTCGGTAACCTGTCTGCCCTGCCGATGCCGCCGTGCCGCGTATCGTGACGATGCCTGAAACCGTCTCGCCGGGCATGGGGACGGTGATCACCGCCCCGGTTCCGGTACAGCCATCGGGCAGCAGACTATCGGACGGGCGCAGCCGCTCCGGGATTGCCGTCGCCGCTGGGGTCGTGATCGGATTCGGGACGCGCACCACCTGACCGGGAAGGATGCGCGAATCGAACGTGATGCAGTTGGCCGTCCGCAGCGCCGGGATGCTGCTCCCGGCAGCACGAGCAATCGCCGCCAGGGTATCCCCATTCTGTACCGTATAAGCGACCCACTGTGGGCGCGGATCGCACGCGCTCAGCGTCAGCGGTGGCGGCAGTCCTGGCACGAATGTGCCTGTAGTCAGCGCATCCGGCAGTGCGAACGGCGTTACGGATGGGGTAAGCGTCACGGTCGCCGTGAAGGTCGCACTCGGCGTAAGTGTCAAGGTCGCCGTGCGTGTGGCCGATGGTGTATTCGTCGGCGCAGTCGTGACGGTGGCGGTGGCCGTTTGTGTAGGCGTGCGCGTGAGGGTCACGGTGCGCGTCGGCGTGAGCGTAGGCCTCAGCGTTTGCGTATGGCTGGCAGTGACAGGCAGCACAGTTTGTGCAGCCGATGAAACCGCCGTCAACGTCGGTTGTGCCGTGTTCGCCGCCGTTCGCACCGCCGTAATCACGGTTGATGAAGCCGTTTCCGGCGCGGTAAACTGATCGGCTGGCGTGTTTGTGACCGCTTCAGTCGTGCTTTCCGCCTGCACCAGTTCAAGCCCGTTTTCCTGGTTGGAAAGCGAAAGAATGATCCCAAAAATCAGCGCGAATGCCAGTACGCCGACAACCGCCACCGCGACCAGCACTTCACTGCCTAAATCGCGCCGCATTTACGATGCCTCCGCTGATGCGCCGTTTGGGCTGGCAATCGGCAGGGTGAAATTGAACGTGCTGCCATATCCAGGGCGCGTATCCAGCCAGATCACCCCGCCGTGCGCTTCGATCAGGGCTTTTGCGACAGCCAGCCCCACGCCAGTATCGCCCAAGCCCTGAATCAGCGGATTTTCAGCCCGGTATTTGCGGGCGAACACCCGCGATTGTTCTTCCGGGCTGATCCCGCCGCCCTGGTCTTCGACGGAAATGTACACCGCGTTCGCCGTCCCATTGCGTCCGGCGATGTTCGGTTGATACCGCTGTGCGATCACGCTGATGTCTTTCCCCGGCGGCGATGCCAGATAGGCATTGGTGAGAAGCTGACCGACGATCTGATTGATCGCATCATGATCGCCCCGCACCAGGGGCAGATCGTCATCCAGATTGAGCGTGACCGTCAGCCCTTTTTCGCGCAGTTGGTTGGCCGCTGCCGTCAGCGCGTCGTCGATCACATCAATCACGTTCACGTTCTGGCGTGCCAGCGTGAAACGCCCGGCATCCAGAAACGTCACCCGGATCAGGTCGTCAATCATGGATGTCAGGCGGGTGATGTTGGCGCTCACACGCTGCAAAAATTTGCGCTGCATTTCGCCCAGAATGCCCGCTGATTCGTTCAGCATCAGTTCCACATACCCGACAATCGAAGTCATCGGCGTGCGCAGTTCTTGCAGCATTCCCAACAGCAGTTCCGGGTTATCCGGCTGGTAAACCGCCGTCGGAATACTGGCCGCGTTCGCCCGCACCTGAAGGGTCTGTATCTTGTCCTCTGCCGATGCCAGCGCCGTGCGCGATTGGTAAAGCGCCTGCTCCAGTTCCGTCCGTTGGGTGGTCAACTGTTCGATCATGCGTGTGAGCGACCCCACTCCATCGATCCCCAGTTGATTCAGGCGGTCACGGTCGCCTTCCACCCGCGCCAGCAGGCCATCACGTTCCGCTTCAGCAGCGTGCAGTTCAGCCGTCACGCGGTCGCGTTCGCTGTTCAGCACGCTCAACTGATCCGCCAACCCTTTGACCTGTTCGCGCAGCGCGGCAGTTTCGTCCTGCGATTCGATCAGTTCGCGTTCGAACCCAACTGCTTCGGCCAGCAGCCGGTTGGCCTGCTGCTTCAGTTCTTCCTGGCGCAGCAGCATTTCCTCACGTTCATTGCGTAACCGATCCCGCTGTTTCAGTGCGGTTTCGCGGTCAACAGCCAGGTTCGTGATTTCGTTTTGCAGGCGGGTCAGGCGTTCTTCGCGTTCGTTTTCGCGCTGAATGGCTTCTTCATAGCGTGCGCGTTCGGCAATCAGCGCGTCGCGTTCCTGGCGTGCCTGTTCGTAGCGCGCCTGGAACGCCGTGCGCTGTTCAAACAACTGACCGATCACCTGGCTGATGCCCGCCCCGCCCGGCTCGATGCCCAGGGCGCGAAGCTGCGTTTCAATATCGCCCAGTTTGCCGGAAAGTTGTTCATGCTCACTTTCCAGGCGCGCTTTTTCGCGGCTCATCCGGTCGATCATTTCCTGCAAGACCTGGGGCAGCGGCGCAGCCGCCGAACGACGCAGTTCGCCAATTTCGGCTTGCAGCCTATCACGCTGGGTCTTGAGGTCGTCGCGTTCGCGGTTCAGCGCTTCAATCAGCGTCTTGTACACCGCATCCTGATCGCCGCCCGCGCCCACACTGGCGAGCGCGGTTTCAGCTTCGCGCAGCCGCACCATCAGCCGTTCGCCTTCATCGCGCAGCCGCGCCTGTTCTTCGCTCATCGCCAACATCCGCTGTGAGGCGCTCTGCTGCGCCTGGGTATCGCCTAATTTCGCGGCAACCCGGCTGCGTTCGTCGTCCAGCTCCAGCTTGAGCTGTAACACCTGCTGGCCTAAAGCCATGATCTGATCGCGTGCGCCTTCCAGTTCATGCCGTGTTTCCTGCCAGGCGGCCATCACCGAATCATCGTCCACTTCATCCGGCGTGACCCCGTTGAGCATGGCCTGAATCACCCGGTTTTCCGCTTTCAGACGCGATTCGCGGGCGGAACGGCTGAGCGCAAGCAAATTCGCGGCGATGATGCCGATCCCTTTGAGCAGTTCCTGTTCGCTCTCGCTCAGTTCACGCCCGGTGTAGGGCATCCCCACCACCAACACCGCCAGCAGGTCTTTATCGCTGACGA
The DNA here is from genome assembly GCA_033764035.1 of bacterium. Lineage (GTDB taxonomy): Bacteria > Chloroflexota > Anaerolineae > Aggregatilineales > Phototrophicaceae > Flexifilum. The sequence goes on along the minus strand of JANRJJ010000020.1, from coordinate 11,848 downwards.
GCGGTTGAAAATACGTCGGACCGATCACATCGACATCCATGCGCGTGTACAGGTCGCGCAGTTCATCGATGTTGCGGTCGATATAAAGCGGGCGCTGTAACCGCCGCTCGATGGCGTTGAGCAGGGTCGGTTGTTCATCCAGATTGAGCGAAATCCCTGCGATAGGCCGCCCCATCACTCGGTCGATACCGACGGTGAAATCCGCATACGTTGGGTCGTTCACGCTCAGCAGTGCGCCGATGTCGGCCTTCAGCACATTGAGCGTGGATTGTATGATCTTTTCGGGAATGCTTTCCGGGGTGGCTTTTTCCAGGATCAGGCCGAGCGCCCGCATCAACTGTGCAGATTCGCGTTCGGCGGGGGTGACGCTGGTATGATGCTCGTTGACGAGCTGCGGCGGCGGCACAAATGCCGGAACCAGCACGGGCGCAGTCCCCGCCATCGATTCGATCTCAGCCTCCAGCGTGACGATTACCGAGCGGTAGATCAGCGTGGGCAAAATCAGCAGCGATGTCACAAATGCCAGGCGCATTGCGCCGACGTAATTGCCCGTCAACTGCCCGCTGGCAAGCTGCACCAGCGCGAACGCACCGCCTGCGAACAGGATCACGAAATACACCGTCTTCAGCGGCGCATCGCTCACAATCGAGAAATACGCGATGCACATCACCATGCCGACGAATGAAAACACCGTTGGGATGAACACCCACATCGTCCCGAACGCGCTCACGTTGAACGCCTGTGAGGGATACATCCCCGCCCAGGCCAGCCCCATGTACACGTAGCCGATCAGGATCAGCACGAGCAGCAGCAGCACGGCAATATTGCCACCGCGCCCAAAACGATCATGGTCGGCAGTCAGGAACACCCACGCCAGCAGCAGAATCGTGATCACCTGGGCGGCGCGTTCCATAGGTGGAAGAATTGCATCGGCGGGCTGGCCCGCCAGGAGCGCGAACAATGCGCCGAACAACAGCATGGCCCACACCACCACCACGCCAAGCGAACCGATCACGAATCGACCGGGGGCGCGTTCGGTGCGCCGCCGCAGCCGTTGGCCAAGTGCCATGAAAAAGCTCGCCTGGGTGATGGCGAATACGGCCAGATAGTACAGCAGGTCACCCGGTGGGCGTACGAAAATATTCAGGAAATCGACGGGAGCATCGGTCACGGGATCACACCTTTTCAAGCACGATCATTGTATCATTTATCTAACGAACACGGAGGTTGAAGTGCCGTAAGGCTTTGGTTGATTCCGCGTTCGTGTGTTGACCCGGTGACGACAGTCCGCTACACTGACGGCGTAAATCGCAAGGAACCTGATCGCTGGATGATCACGACACCGATCATACATGCAGCCCGAAAGCTGCGACAATTCCCCTGGTTGATGAACGCTGCGCGCGATGTGTGGCGCATCACCCGCCCGCGCTATTCGGCGGGCAGCGTCGGCGTGATCTTCAATGACACGGGCGCTGTGCTGGTGGTCGAGCATGTGTTTCATGCCCACTGTCCCTGGGGGCTGCCGGGGGGGTATCTCGATCTGCGTGAAGACCCGGCGGTCGCCGTCGCCCGCGAACTGCGCGAAGAACTCGAACTCGATGTCACCGTGGGGCCAGTGCTGGCCGTCGAACGCAATTACGGCGCACACCTGGATTTTGCGTACCTGTGCCGCGCCAAAAATACGATAGGCCGTCTTTCCCCGGAACTGATCAGCTACCGCTGGGCGCATCCTGCCGAACTGCCGGAACTGATCCCGTTTCACCGGCGTGCAATAGCCGCCGCACAGCAGCAGCTTAACGAAAAACAAGTCTGGACGATCTAATCCCATGTCAAGTGTCAGTGTTGGTTTAAGCAGCCGACGGCGCGCCCGTCGTTTTCCAATCATTGCGTTCCTGTCGTGGACGATGCTGGCCGTCGCGCTCGGCTTGTTCTTCCTGGAACTGGTACGCTTCAGCCAGCAGAACGCGCTGCTCAGCAGCGATGTCTCGATTGCGGGCGTGCGCGTCGGTGGGCTGCCCCCGGTAGAGGCGATCACCCGCGTTGAACAGACCTATGCCCAGCCCGTCACGCTGTGGTTTGCCGACAGCCCGATTCAGCTTGATCCGGCGGCGATTGGCTGGCGCACCAACCGCGAAACGATGCTGGCAGGCGCACAGGCGACGGGCGAACAGGAAGCCGCCTTTTGGACACGCTTTCTCGATTACCTGTTAGGCCGCCAGCGCACCGAAGTGATCGACGTGCCGTTGGTCGCCAGCTACCAGGAAGAAGGGCTGCGCGCCTTTATCGACGAGATCGCGCAGCGCTATGACCGCCCGGCCAGCGGCGCAAGCTTCGACCTGGCGACGCTGACCACGCGGCCTGGTGCAGCGGGCTATGTGCTGGATACGCGCAGCGTGCTGCCGATGATTGACGCGGCACTGCGTTCACCCACCAACCGCGAAGTGATCCTCCCGGTGAGCGAAAGCGACTCCACCCGTGCGGGTCTGGCGACGCTGCGCGAGATGGTGATCGGCTATCTCGATTCAGAGGGCTTCATCTACGACGGGCAGTCCACCATCGCATCGGTGTTCGTGATGGATTTGCAAACGGGCCAGGAGATGAGCATCCTGGGCGATGTGGCCGTAAGCGCCGCCAGCACCATCAAGGTTGGCATCCTGATCGATTATTTCCGCAGCCTGACGTTCGCACCCAGCCAGGATGAAGCGTTCCTGATGGTGCAGTCGCTCCTGTGCAGCAACAATTCGTCCAGCAACCTGATCATGCAGATCATCGGCGGCGACAACCTGTTCAATGGCATTGCCGAAGTGAACAATACCTTGCAGTACGTCGGGGCGCGCAACACGTACATCTCTGCGCCGCTGTACCTGGGGGGTGACCAGGTGTTGGGGTCAATTCCGCCGCCCACCACCAACCCGAACCCGAATTTCAGCACCGCGCCCGACCCGTTCAACCAGACGACGACCGAAGACCTGGGGACTCTGCTCTCGCTGATCTACGATTGCGCGTATTACGGCTCCGGCCTGATGGCCGCCTACCCGAATGGCGAGTTCACGCAGAACGAATGCCGCCAGATGCTCAATATCATGTCGTCGAATGATCTGAACCGCCTGCTGCAAGCGGGTATTCCTTCCGATGTGACGATTGCGCACAAAAACGGCTGGCTGGACAATGTACACGGCGATGCGGGCATCGTGTTTTCACCCAATGGCCGTCATTACGTGATTGCGGTCTATGTGTGGGAAAATTCGGACTTCTTCAGCTACAGCCGGGCATGGCCGCTCGTCGAAGGGATTTCACGCGCTGCCTGGAACTACTTCAACCCGGAACTGCCGCTGATTGCACCGCGCACCGATATTCCCGAATATGCCCAGGACTGCAACCTGTTTTCGCCACCCTATGGCGAAGTCAACCTGGACGACATCAATGCCTGGCGTTTGAATGCGGCATCATAACAGGGGAAATTCAGCGGGTGATGCGGAAATGCTGCAAGGCCGCTTCCTGGGTCGCATACAGGGTGAACACCAAATCCATTCCGACGACCTGTAAGATTTCCAGCACACGCGGCTGAAAACAGCACAGCACCAGTTCGCCTTTGGCATCGTGCGCCCGCTGACGTGCCGCCACCAAGACCTTGATGCCCGCGCTGGAAAGGTAATCGACTTCGCGCAGATCGAGGATCAATCCCCGGCGGCCATGCCCGATCTCATGTTGCAGCGCGGCATCCAGCGGCTTGGCATGAAGCGCATCGAGATGGCCTTTAGGTTGTACGAGCGCAACTTTAGGCGAAAGTTCGATCACGGCGACAGAGGCAGGTTCAGGCGGCGGCACGGGGACTGGCACTGCCGGAAGGCGTTTGCCCAGCACGAGGATATTGCAGCCATCGCGCCGAATGTATTCGACCTGATCCATCATTTTCTTGATGAAGTAAATCCCCCACCCGCCCGGCTTATGCTGATCGAACAGTTCGTTCAAGTCCGGGTCAGGCTGTGAGGTGGGGTCGAACGGCGCGCCCGTATCTTCAATCTGAATCAGAAAGTACCCATGCTGCTGGCCGCAGGTCACGGTCACCTGTGGGGCGCAGTCATCGGAACCGGGCTGAAACGGTGCATACCCATGTTCAACCACATTGGTACACGCTTCATCCACCGCAAGACGACAGTGATGCAGCGCTCGTTCATCGAAACCCGCTTCTCGCGCCGCCGCCACGACAAAATCGCAGATCACGCCCACATTTTCTACGACCGCCGCTATTTGCATTCGCCGCTCAGCCAGCATGGTTGTCTGCCGAATCACCGAAAGAAAGCAAGGCTAAAAACTGCCGACAGCATCCACCTGGGAAGGATACACCCGAAAGACCGTATCCAACCCCGCAATTTCAAGAATTTCCTGCACCCGTTCCGAAGGCTGAACCAACCGCAGATCGCCCGCGTTCTTGTTGGCTTTTTTGTACGCGGCGACCAGTTCGCGCAGCCCGGCACTGCTCATGTAATCCACCTGCACCAGGTCGAGGACGAGGTTGCGAAACCCACCGCTGAGCGGGCCGCTCAGCGCTTCCCCGAACTGATGCGCATTCAGGCTGTCTACCCGCCCTTTGACTTCAATGACGGCGACACTGCCCTGTTCACTTGTGACAATTTCCATCGCGGCTTGTTCCTTACGTCCACACATCTCACATTATACGGCAATCTGAATTATTTCACCCAAAACTCATCCATGCGCCGTACAATACCCGGCGGTTCGTGAGATGAGGTGGCTCCATCATGGATTTTGGGACGTTTTTGTTTTTGTGTGTCCTGGTCAATGCCGTGCTTTTTTTCGTGCAGCGCAGCGAACCCAAGCGGCGCTTCATCTCGTTTCTGTTCGCGCTGATTCCGCTGGAGCTGATCCGCCGTTATGTGTGGTTCCGGGATGTGCATACCGAAGCCGCCATCGCATTCGGGTTGGCGCTGGTGATCAACTTCCTGTTCTGGGCGCTGATTGGGCGTTACAACCCGGTCGGCAGCAGTGACCGCATCAAAGTGTACGGGATGGATGACTGATCCAATGCGATGAGGGCGGCATGGCCTCTGAAAGCCGCCCACTCGATCAGTCGTGTGCGGCAGTGGTTGACTCAAGAATTTGTACAATGGAATCGAGCGTGGCATCGGCGTTGTGTATCCGGTTCGGGCAGATGGCCTGAATATCCGGCAGTGCATCGGCGTGGTAATGCAGCGTGACATCCGGGTCTTTCAGCACATGCCCGGTCAGCAGCCCGACGACGCTTTCATGCGGTTCGATGATCCCGTTCGCTACCAGCTTCCTGATCCCCGCCAGTGTGCAGCCCGATGCGGGTTCACAGCCGATTCCCTGACCGTCGATCAGCGCTTTGGCTTCCATAATCTCCTGGTCGCTGACCTGTTCAACAATGCCATACGTCCACTCCAGCGCCCGCACCGCCTTCGGGTAGTTGACCGGATTGCCGATCTTGATCGCGGTGGCAATCGTCTGCGCGTGAACGGGTTCGTAGCGCTCGAATTCGGTCAGAAAGGCTTTATACAGCGGGTTTGCGCCGACCGCCTGAATGATCGCCAGGCGTGGCAGCCGGTCGATAAGGCCAATTTCGCGCATTTCCCATAACGCCTTGCCGAACGCCGAACTGTTGCCCAGGTTGCCACCCGGCACGACGATCCAATCCGGGACGTTCCAGCGGCGCTGCTGCATCACCTCGAACATGATCGATTTTTGCCCTTCCAGGCGAAAAGGATTGATCGAGTTCAGCACGTACACATCGGCTTTTTGTGTCAGTTGGTTGACGAGCGCCAGATTGGTATCGAAATCACCATCGACGCGGATGCACGTCGCTCCATATGCGATGGACTGCGACAGCTTGCCCAGCGCGATCTGCTGGTTCTGCATCAGCACAATGCCCTGAATACCGCTCCATGCCGCGTATGCCGCCAGCGATGCCGATGTGTTCCCGGTGGACGCACACGCGACCCGCTTCATCCCCAGCACCCGTGCCTGAGTCACCCCCCCGGTCATACCGCGATCCTTGAACGATCCGGTCGGGTTTTCGCCTTCATGTTTCAGGTGAAGCGCTTGCAAGCCCGCCCATTTCGCCAGACGCGGCGTGTTGTACAGGTTGGTATTGCCTTCCGGGCGGCTGACGATGTGTGCATCCGCCACCGACGGATAGATCAGTTCCTTGTAACGCCATACGCCGCTGTTGTACGGCGCATCCAGTGTGCCAAGCCGCGCATCGAAAGTTGCACGGGTGACGGTGCGTTTCAGCCAGTCCAGGTCATGCTGAACATCGAGCAGGCCGCCGCACGCATCACACACATAGCGCACCTGATCGATAGGATAGTGGGTGCCGCACCGCATACATTGCAGAATACTTTGCATCTTACGTCCAAACGAGCATGAAAGGCGGAAAAGCTTGCGTCGAATGCGTTTCAAGCATAGCAAGCCGTGCCGAGTCCGGCTACCATTGGTTGCATACGCACAAGGTCACTGCTCACCTTCTGAAATGGACGGACATCCGCTATGACGGCTCACTTCGCAGAAGCCTACGCGCCCGCAACAGTCGCCAACCTGGGAGTCGGCTTCGATATTCTAGGGCTGGCGCTGCGCGAACCCGGCGATACGATCCGCGCTGAATGGAGCAGCGTTCCCGGCATTACCATCGCAGCCATTCACGGCGACGCCGGCAAGCTACCGCTTGATCCGTTGAAAAATACCGCGTGTGTGGCCGCCGCATCGGTGCTGAAACTGGTGGACGCAGCCGAACACGGGATCGCGCTGACGATTCACAAAGGGCTGCCCGCTGCCAGTGGATTAGGCAGCAGCGCAGCCAGCGCCGTCGCCGGGGCGGTGGCGGTGAATGCGCTGTTGGGCGAACCGCTCTCCCGCGCCGCCCTGCTGCCCGCCTGCCTGGATGGTGAAGCCGTCGCCAGCGGCTACCACCCGGATAATGTCGCGCCGTGCCTGTTCGGAGGAATTACCCTGGCAGTGGGGTTGACGAGTGACCGCGTGTTCGCGCTGCCCGTGCCGCCCGCGCTTCACCTGGCGCTGGTCACGCCGCATGTGGAAGTGCCGACAGCGCTCGCCCGTGCTGCCCTGCCTCAGACGGTATCGCTTCAGCAAATGGTGGCGCAAACGGCTAGCGCCGCCGAACTGATGCAAACCCTGTACACTGGCGATATTGAGCGCATGGCGGCGGCGATGGAACGCGACAGCGTGATCGAACCCGCCCGGCAGCACTTGATGCCGCACTTACTGGAAGTGCGGGCAGCCGCGAAACGGGCGGGCGCGTGCGGGATGGTGATCAGCGGGGCGGGGCCAACGCTTATGGCGGTGTGTGGCGATGCCGACACTGCCGGGCGCGCGCGCGATGCCATGCGCGATGTGTACGATCAGCGGGGCATTGGCGCGAGTGCCCAATCAACGACCGTTGCCCATGATGGCGCGAAAGTCACCCGGCGCGCTTGACCGATTCGCCCATTCGGTCGATTGTGAAATTATTGACAAACGACCGGGCAGTTCCTATACTTTCGTTTCTTCAGAAAGAGGTTGTTCATGGTTTCAGCGTCACCCACTATTTTTGAAGCACAAAATTACATCGATGGGGCATGGATTGGCGCGCAGTCCGGCGAAACGTTCGCATCGCACAACCCGGCGACCGAAACGCTGCTGGCGAACGCTGCCAAAAGCGCCGCCGCCGATGTGGACGCAGCGGTAATGGCCGCTAAAGCGGCTTACAAAGACTGGCGGCTCGTCCCCGCCCCAAGACGCGGCGAAATGCTGTACAGGGTCGCGGAGATTTTGCAGGAACGCAAAGAAGCGCTCGCTCAGGTCATGACCCAGGAAATGGGCAAGGTGCTGAGCGAAGCACGCGGCGACGTGCAGGAAGCCATCGACATGGCCTACTACATGGGCGGCGAAGGCCGCCGGATGCTGGGCTATACCGCCCCGGTCGAAATGCCGGACAAATTCGGTATGGCCATCCGTGATTCGGCAGGCGTGATCGGCCTGATCACGCCCTGGAATTTCCCGGTCGCCGTGCCAAGCTGGAACATTCTCCCTGCACTGGTGGCGGGGAACACGCTGGTTTGGAAACCGAGCGAAGATACCCCGCTCACATCGGCAGAGTTCGTCAAGGCATTCATCGATGCGGGCGTACCGCCGGGCGTATTCAACCTGGTGTTGGGCGCGGGCGATGTCGGCGCGGCGCTGGTCGATCACCCGGATGTGCGCGTGATCTCGTTCACCGGATCAACCGACACCGGGCTGAAGGTGTACACCCGTGCGGCGGCGTTGGGCAAAAAAGTCTGCCTGGAGATGGGCGGTAAGAACGCGATCATCGTGCTGGACGATGCCAACCTTGACCTGGCGGTCAAAGCGGTGACATGGAGCGCGTATGGCACCACCGGGCAGCGCTGCACCGCCACCAGCCGCCTGATCGTGCAGTCCGGCATCAGAGCCAGGCTTGCCGCAGCCCTGGTCGAACAGGCACGTTCGCTCAAAATAGGCAGCGGGCTGGAGGATGGCGTACAGGTGGGGCCGCTCGTCAACCAGAAAGCACTGGCGAAGGTCGAACAGTACGTCGGCATCGGGCGCGGTGAAGGAGCAGCGGTGCTGGTCGGCGGCGCACGCCCGGAACTGGGACGCGGTCATTTCTACCTGCCGACGTTGTTTGGGGATGTCACGCCAGGGATGCGCATCGCCCGTGAAGAGATTTTCGGCCCGGTACTGTCGATGATCGAAGTCGATTCGCTTGAACAGGCGATTGAAGTCAACAACAGCGTGGTCTACGGGCTTTCCAGCAGCATCTTCACCGAAAATGTGAATGCGGCGTTCCGGGCGATCCGCGACCTGACGACCGGGATCGTGTACATCAATCACGGAACGACGGGCGCAGAAATTCAATTTCCCTTCGGCGGGACACGCGGCACGGGTAACGGAATGCGCGAAGCCGGACAGACCGCGCTCGACAGCTTCACCGAATGGAAATCGGTCTATATCGATTACAGCGGACGTTTACAGCGGGCGCAGATCGACAATCGTGATTGAAACACGAGGGTTAACCGTGTTTGCATAAGTTGATGAGGACACGGTAAACAGGTTGATCACGATTGCACAATTTGGCACAAACTGCGGTAAAATGTAAGGGTATGAACATCAACACTTTTTCCAACAAACTCTACTGGGAGTCCTCTTTCGAGATCGTGCTGGCCTTGATTGAGACTTACCCGGATGTGGATGTCGAGGCGGTGGGGGAAGCCGAACTGGTTGACCTGGTTGTCTCTCTCCCAGACTTTGTGGACGATCCAACCCTGGTCAATGAAGGTATCGTGAAAGATATCTTGCGTGAGTGGTATGAAGAGGTCAATTCGTGATGAGTGAACTCAATCTCCGTGAACTGCATAACACGGAATTTCCAGTTCCGGCGGATATGCAGAGCAACGTGGCCATCACCAGCCTGAGCCGAATCTATAACTGGAGCCGCCGCTCGTCGATCTGGCCGCTGCTGTTCGGCCTGGCGTGCTGCGCCATCGAAATGATTGCGACGGCGGCATCCCGTTATGATACGGCCCGGTTCGGGATGGAAGTCATGCGCGCTTCGCCGCGCCAGTCCGACCTGATGATCGTGAGTGGTACGGTCACCAAGAAGATGGTCGTGCCGATTGTGCGTCTGTACAACCAGATGCCGGAACCCAAATACGTGCTGGCGATGGGCGCTTGCGCCAGCGGCGGCGGGCCTTTCAAGGAAGGCTACAACGTTGTATCCGGCATCGACCAGTACGTCCCGGTCGATGTGTATGTGCCGGGCTGCCCGCCCACCCCGCAAGCGCTGCTGTATGGGCTGATCGCGCTGCAAAAGAAGATCGACGGGCAGTCGCTCGCCAACATGGACGATGTCCCCTGGTACGGCGTTGGTCCCAGCGACCCGGTGCCGGTGCCGATTCTGAGCGCCGACATCATCGACCCGCGCCAGATGGAACTGATCCGCCAGCAGGCGGAACGTGCGGCCAATGGCGGCGCGCTGGGCAGCCGTGAACTGCCAGCGGCAGCGATGGACATCGGCAAATCGCGCAGTGTGCCGCACATCGAATCGGTGTCGGCGGATGTGACTGATCAGGCGGGGGTCGCGCCTGCGATTGAAGCGCCGAAGGCTGACCCGGCAGCAGAACTTGACCCCGAAAAAGCGGCACGGCTGGCAAAGCGTGAAGCGGCGCTGGCGCGCAAGCGTGCGGCGAAGGCGGCGGAAGCGGCAGAGGAAAAGGAATAGGACGATCATGACGGATCAAGCAGTTCTCCCTGCCAAGCTGGATACGCTCGATCTTGCGGGCGCGATCAGCCACCTGAAAGACAAATTTCCGGATGCCGTCAAGGACGATACCCGCCAGGGCTATGGCGGTATCATCGTGGAACGTCAACAGCTTGCGGAAGTGGCGCGCACGCTGCGCGATGAACTCGGTTTCGATTATCTTTCCAGCGCGACCGGGGTCGATTATCTCGGCTTTGGCGATCATCTGGAGATGGTCTACCATGCTTACCGCACGACCGGCGGCCCTGGGCTGGTGTTCAAAGCCCAGACTCCGCGTGAGACTGCCGAAATTCCGTCTCTGATCGACGTATGGCCGGGCGCGGATTTTCAGGAACGCGAAGCTTACGACATGTACGGGATTCGCTTCGCAGGCCACCCGAACCTGAAGCGTATCCTGATGTGGGAAGGCTTTGAAGGCTACCCGCTGCGCAAAGACTGGCACGAAGCTTATTACGAGCAGGAAAACAAGCCGTTTGAAACGCGCTGGCCTCAGGGGTACGCCCGCCGCGCCGAAGAACTGACGGTATTTGGGAAGAACGTCAAATACCCCAATGACATCGACCTCAGCCGCCTGAGCGACACCACCGAACAAAAGCTGTACAGCGGTATGGGGCTGGGCGTGGATGTCAGCGAAATGTTCGATGAAGAAGGCATCAAGACCGACCGTCTGGTCGTCAACCTGGGGCCGCACCACCCCAGCACGCACGGCGTGTTCCGCATGGTCATCGAACTGAACGGTGAAACGGTCGAAAACCTGGAACCGGTCATGGGCTACCTGCATCGCAATCATGAAAAGATTGGCGAACGCAACGCCTGGAACCACAACATGCCATTCACGGATCGCCTCGATTACATCAGCGGCATGAGCAACAACCTGGGTTATGCGACGGCAGTCGAAGGACTGCTGGCGAAAGGCGCACGCTACCAACCGCCGAGCTACCGCGCTGAAGTGATTCGCGTGCTGATGGTCGAACTGACCCGCATCGTCAATCATATGTGGGCGATTGGCTTCCTGCTCAACGACCTGGGCGCGTTCTTCACCCCGGCGCTCTATGCGATTGCCGAACGCGAGAAGATTCTCGACTTCATGGAAGCAACCACCGGCAGCCGCATGATGCACAACTACATGCGTTTCGGCGGCGTGTTCAAGGACATCCCCGAACGGATACGCGACACCGCCTTTCTCATCAACGACAAGGTGCGCGATTTCAACACGATGGATTACCTGACCGAGATGGTCAACGAACGGCTGCCGCGCGCCATTGATGAGCTGGATCATTACCTGACCGACAACGAAATCCTCAAGGCGCGCACCATCGGCGTGGGCTATCTGCCCGCCGATGTCGCCATCGCCTACAGCGTCACCGGGCCGGTGCTGCGGGCCAGCGGCGTGCCGTATGACCTGCGCCGCGCCGACCCGTACAGCATCTACCCTGAACTCGATTTCGATATTCCGGTGCGCCAGAATGGCGATGTGTACGACCGCTACCGGCTTCGCATTGACGAGATGCGCGAGAGCATTCGCATCTGCAAGCAGTG
>JANRJJ010000019.1:0-84169 GCA_033764035.1 bacterium | reverse complement strand
CTTCTTCAGTGCTGGCGATGTCTGAAGGTGGCAAGGGGGTAAGGGTCATGAACAGCGGCGTTGCTGAAGCAGTGGCTGTGGACGGCTCTAGCGTCAGCGTGTGCGTTTCACTGGGCGGCAGTGGGGTAAGAGTTTCTGTAGGTATCAGTAAGGTAGGCGTTTCGCTGGCCGTTTCCGTAGGCGGGTCAAGGGGTGGTGTCGCTTCCTGACCCGCCGCTGTTAGCATGTGAAGCAGAATCAGCAGAACCGCGATGAAGGGCGCAGCAAGAGGAATTCTTCGGACAGACATCATCGATACCCCATTACCCACTTTATGTATATAAACTGGATCGTAGCGTGAATAAATGGGGTGTCAATCAAATCCGTGTTAAGCCTCTCCTACGGTTGCCCTTCGGCGGACGACATGGTAATATCCCACGCGGCCAGGTCTGCCAGGAAACGATGCGCCGTTAGGTCAAGGTGAAGCGGGGTCAGGCTGGCGTAACCGTTGTGTACCGCCCATAAATCCGTGCCTTCCTCATCGGTGTAGCCGGACGGCTCCGGCCCGACGATCCGGCAGATGTTGCCTTCCCGCGCCAGTTCATCCTTGTAGATGCGAATCCCCTGGCGCGTCAGGCGGATTCCCTTTACAGGCCCGCCCGCTGGTACATTCAGGTTCAGGATGGTGAGCGGCGGCAGTTTGCGCGTGAGCATGGTTCTGACCACTTCAACGGCCACCCGCCCCGCTTCCTGGTAATCGTCAACCGTGTTGGCATCGCGCTGGTTCAGCGATACCGCGACCGCCATACACCCGTTGATGGCCGATTCGAGCGCGGCGGTGACCGTGCCGCTGTAGGTGATGTCCTGCCCCATGTTCGGCCCCCGGTTGATCCCGCTCACCACAATATCCGGCGGCCAGCGCGCCAGCCCCAAAGCGGCCAACGCGATGCAGTCGGCGGGCGATCCGCCTACGGAAAGCGCACGACTGCCATCCGCTAAGCCCACTTCGCTGATCGGAATATCGGCATACAGCGATTTTTTATGCCCGGTGGCGCTTTGGTTCAGCATCGGCGCGATCACGGTAACCTCACCGAGCGCCCGCATGGCCGTCGCCAGCGCCAGCAGCCCCGGTGCCTGTACCCCATCATCGTTGGTGACTACGATTGTCGTCAAAGGGTAACGCCTTTCCAGAAAGGATTTAACAAGAATCGGCTAGACTAAGATTGTAACAAGCTTACAGCGCAAACCACCGGAAATGGGTGTAAGCTGAAAGCGACAATCGTCATGGAGGCATGGACTCAATGCCCGAAGATTTTCAGCATCTCCAGTTCATGGAAGGCCTGTCGCAGTACAACAATGCGCGGATGCGGGCTTTCTGGGACGAAGTATTCAGCCTGATGCGCGGCAAGCCCGCCGAACTGCTCTCGTTCGAGGACATCCGGGCGCGGCTGCGGCTGCGCGAAGAATACTACCAGGGATTGCAGGATATAGAACTCGATAAAATCGTCGGCAGCGTTGGGCGCTACCGCGAATTCACGCGCCATTTTCTGCCCAAACGCCGCGTGCAGCAGGAACGCTGGAGCCGCGTCTTTGCCGTCGCCACGGGCATGATGGGACTGCCGCCGATTGAGGTGTACAAAGTGGGCGATGTGTATTTCGTGCGCGATGGCAACCACCGCGTCAGCGTGGCGCGGCAGATGGGCAATCGCACGATTCAGGCGCATGTGTGGGAACTGCCCACCAGCCTGGTGCTGAAGCCCGATATGGACGAAAAAGACATCGACGCACTGGCCGCCTACGCCATGTTCCTGGATGCGACGCGCCTGCCGTATACGCGCCCGCATCACCAGTCGATCACGCTGAGCGAGCCATCGCGCTATGAAGACCTGCTCGGCCATGTCGCGCTGCATCAGGCCGTGTTGAAGCGCCGCACCGGGGAAGACATCGATTTCGAGGACGCAGCGGCGGACTGGTACGACAACGTGTACCGCCCCGCCGTCACGCTCATTCGTAAATACGACGTGCTGAAACATTCGGCACAGCGCACCGAAGGTGACCTGTACCTGTGGATGATCGAACATCTGCGCGAAGTGCGCGATGAACTGGGGGACGACGCGCCCAGCCGCACCTTCAGCGATGCGCTGGAAGATTTTCTGGTCGAAAAGCGGCTGCCCGTGCCAACGGAACTGCGCGCCGAAAAGGATGCGACCGTCACGCTCACCCGCGTGAATCTCGATGCCGAACTCGATGCCTACCGCGCCCGGCGTGCAGCGGCAGAAGCAGCGGAACAGTCCGCCGCCGCATCCGCCGCCCAGGCCGCCGCGCAGCCCACCTCCAGCGATGGGGTGAACGCCCGCGATGGCGATGTTCAGCCCCGCCGTGTCCCGGAACGTCATTTCCTGAACGGCAGACCGCCCGACCGCGATTGACGGGCGCGGTCTGCTTAACCCGGCGTACCCGATGCAATCCTTCACCGTTCGGCCTTCCATTCCCGCGCTGCGCGCAGCCCGCACCGCCCTGATCCAGCGCACCTGGCGGCAGGCTTACGCACACCTGTTCCCCGCATCGCTGATGGATGACCTGTTCGGCGGCAGGGTCGAACAGGTATCGGCGTGGAGCGATGCCCGCCGCGAACTGCTGACCGGGCGTTCGGCCTTCGATTCGGCAGAGACGTTGATCGGGATGGTCGGGCTGGCGCTGCTGGACACAGGCGGCGGCGAAGTTGTCGCGCTGTACGTCGAACCGGCGTGGCATGGGCGCGGGGTAGGCCGGGCGCTGTGGCAGGCGGGCGCGGCGGTGCTGCGCGAACACGGCGCGGCGTGGGTCGATGTGTGGACGTTGGCGCGGGCGGATGCCGTCGGCTTTTACGAAAAGCTGGGCTGCGTGCGCTTTGCCGACGACGTATACCGCATTGGCGATCACCACGAACCCGCCGTCGGTCTGCGAATGCCACTGTAGGCACTGCCGCCTTAGGCACTGCCGCCTTAGACGGAGCTGTTTGCGGCAACCATGCCACGCAGCATCTTGAATACCGCCGCACACAGCGTTTCTATGCGGGCGGCCAACGCCTCAGCATCGCCGTCGGGTTCGGTCGCATCGTTGAAGGATGCGACGGAATCATACGCGATCACCACGCCGCGCCAGGGCTGCACGTTCCATACGGCGGGTTTTGGCAGCGGCGGCTCGGTCAGGTTGTCCGGGTAGGGGTAGGCCGTCAGGTACAGGTACGGGCGCGGCAACCCATCGCTGAACGGCGCGAACCCGATGGTGATGTGCGCGCCGTTCTCGTCGAAATCCGGCGCGTAAAACCAGATGGTGGAGAGGTCGAAGTGTTCCGGGTAGACGACGGCGGGGAACCAATGCCCCTGCACACGCGCCCGAAAACGGGCGATTCCCGTGAACACGGCATCCTGTACGGCGGCATACGCGCGGCTCACCTGGGGATCGACCCGCAGCGGATCGGTTTCGCTGAAGGCGGTATGGTGCGCGGGCAAATCCGGGTAGCGGGCGCGCACGGCAGCCGTGAAACGCTCCAGCAGGTCATCGTCGGCGGTATCGGCCAGCGTCCCGGCCAGTTCACCATCGCGCAGCGCGATCAGCAGCGCACGGTTGGCATACGCCTGGGTCGTCCCGGCCAGCGGCACGACGGTTTCGCCGCGTTCCGGGTGGCGGTAGACCAGTGCCGCCCGCCGCATATCGAGCCAAATTTCACCATCGCCCGGCAGCCGCCCGGTCGTCAGCCCTTCGGGGATCACATCGAGCGCCAGTTCAAGATAGTTTGGCTGGTGGGGCAGCAGCAGCATTCGCACCCCCGCCAGGATTTGCGCGGCGCGGTGCAGCCCGGTGGCGGTCGGTGTCCAGTCCTTCAGCAAAGGCAGGGTCATGGTGAACGGTCGCTCCTTGAATCCATGCTGGGGATTATAGCGCGCCGCACCGGATGGTTTCGCCTGCATTCACCGCCATTTACAGGGCGAATAAAAACCCCTCTCTTTGCGCGAACGCAAAGAAAGGGGGATTGCAACGACTCGGTCACATGGGGTATTGCGTGGGCGGGGTCTGGCGCTGAGGCTGCGGATTGCTGTTGCGCAGGATCAGGCCGATCACCAGGCCGATGGCGAACACGATGAGCAGCACCTGCATCGGGTTACGCTTGACCGATGTGCTGACCACCTTCTCCACATCTTCGGTCATGTCCTCATAGCTGTTGCGCTTCAGGTAATGGGCGGCGCGTTCCAGCCCCTTCGCCATGCCATCGACACTTTTCAGCGAATCGCCGCGCACCCCGCGCTGACGCGCTTCACGGCGCATCGACTTGGCGGTTTCGTACAACTGGCGCACGACGTTCGTCTTCAGTTCGTCGGCATTTTCACGCGCTTCCCGGCCAAATTCCTTGCCGAAATCCTTCAGTTCGCCGCCAATGTCGTCGGCAATATCCTCTACCCGGTCGCGGATGTCCTTGTGTCCGTTTCTGCCGCTGAACATGTCGCTGCTCCTCATCAAATGGGTGTCGTCGGTCAAGCCACCTGTGCTTCGTATTCTATTGTAAGCCACTTTACGACGGCTGTATCCGTCACCTGGGGGATAAACAGTGACGCAATTGTTTGGCATCGACTACAGCAATGTGAGTGGGCGCGGCGGTTTGTTCCTGGTGTGGGCCGTTATGCCGTTCTCACCCCAATGACCGCGTATTCTAACCCGTTGGGGTTGTTCATATGCTTCGAGGCATCGAGAATTTCCATGCCGACAATGCGGCCATCATCGGCGTAATCGAGGATCACACCCGGTTTCTCCTCATCGCTTTCGGCAATCGGCGCATCGCTGAAGAGAATACGCAGCACATCGACGCTGGCATCATATGTCACTTTCATCAGTCGTCACTCCAGTACTTTTCAAGCTTGCTCGTGCGGTAGACTGCTTCGCGGACTTGATTGGTGAAATGCACCTAATCGGTTCTCCATACAGTAAGATAGGAACACTCAAACTGCCTAAGGTCTGGACATGAACGCAAACGCTCAGTTTATCCGTATTAATGAACTCTACCAGTATGATAGCCGAATCGTGCATGAGCTAAACGACCTGAATCAGCGAGTCAATGTATTTCGGACTCTTGTTCGTCAGCTTTCCCCGGAGTCGCTTGAAAGACTCCGAGAATATTTTAGACTGAAAAATATCTATAACTCCAACGCTATTGAAGGCAATTCTTTGAGCATGGGTGAAACACAACTAGTCGTCAGGGAAGGCATTACGATCTCTGGAAAGCCTCTCAGAGACACCTTAGAGGCAAAAAACCTCTCCAATGCGCTCGATGCTTTGGAGGCGCTTGCTTCAACGCCTGAAAACCCAATAACACTTCAGGATGTCCGCAACCTTCATAAATTAGTTCTTTCAGGTATCGATGATAGAAATGCGGGTAAATTCCGGGAGTTACCTGTACAGATTACCGGTGCAGCTTTTCCAACACCTGATTGGCCTGACGTTCCAGAGATGATGAATAAATTTGGTCAATGGTTGGAAACTGTCACTGACAAAGCACGCCTGGACGCTGGCCTTATATCTGAAAACCCTCTGGTTTTGGCCTGTACAGCCCATACCTGGTTTGTATACATCCATCCTTTTGTTGACGGAAATGGCCGCAGCGCTCGCATACTCATGAACTTGATGTTGATACGGGCAGGTTACCCCATTGCAATCATCACCAAAGATGATCGTCAAAGGTATTACGATGCACTTCAAGAATCGGATGCGAGTGATCTCACACCTTTCATTCGGTTAGTGATGGAATCAGTTCTCGAAAGCATTGAAGTGTACGAACAAGCTGCGCAGGGTCAAATTAGTATGGCTGCGCTTGCTGATACGCTTGTTGCCAGTAATCAAGCACGTGTTCGCAACGAATATGATGTCTTTGATAGTGCAATGCGGTTGCTTCGAGGTTATTTTCAACAGGTGGTGCAGGTCGTTAATGAGCGATTTATCCAAGAGCAGATGTCCGTTCGGGTCAAGCTAAAGGACTTTGGAAGTTTAGAACTAGAGAAGTACCAAAGTTTACGCGAAGCACAATCAGCCAAACTTACATGGTACTTCAGAGTAGACGTTGCAGATGAGCGTTCTAAAGCGAATGTGAAGCGATATATGTTTTTTTGGGGGTATGCAAGTACACCGATGTCGAATGTCGTTGGGAAAAAGGCGGTTACATTGCATATCGCCGCTGAGACTGATCCTTTTCATTATGTGAAGCTGCGCGACACAAAGTTCCCTGCATCTAACGTTCCTGCAATAGTGGAAATCGGGTATATGCCCGCTGAAGAAACATTCGTTTACATGGATCGCAGTTTAGGCTTTCACAAAGTGCGAGCAGAAGAGATTGCGAAAGAGTTCGTAGAGCAGGCAATAACGAAATTTATGGGATAGATCGACGTGTATGCAGGCAATATCGCCCGACTCCGCGCTACAATGAGTGTGACTATTGTCTGTGACTCGCACGATCTCAATCACCAGGTTGAACCTCACTATGGCTCCAGCCGTTTATAAAACCACGTTTCAGGTGCGTTCGTATGAATGCGATGCCTATGGGCATTTGAACAATGCCAACTACCTGCGCTACATGCAGGAAGCCGCCATCCAGGCATCGGCGGCGGTCGGCTGGGACGATGCCCGCTACCAGCAGATCGGCCACGTGTGGCTGATTCACGAAACCGACATCGAATACCTTGCGCCCGTCCGCCTGGGCGATAGGGTCGAGATCACCACCTGGGTGGCCGATTTTCGCCGCGTGCGGTCACGGCGCAGCTATGAACTGCGCAACCAAAACGGTGACCTGGTGGCGCGGGCGACCACCGATTGGGTATACCTGAACCGGGCGACAGGCCAGCCCGCCAGCATCCCCGCCGCGATGATCGCTGATTTTGCCCCGCCCGACCTGGCCACCCCCGCCGATGTGACCGATACGCTGCGCATGAGCAGTTCACGCGCCAGGTTCCCGCCCGCCCCGCCGCCCCCGCCCGGCGTGTACATCCACACGCACACGGTGGAATGGCGCGATGTGGATACCGAACAGCACGTCAACAACGCGACGTACCTCAATTTCATGGAAGAAGCCGGGTTCCGCGCCGCCCGTCATTTCGGCTGGTCGGTCAACCGGATGCGCGCCGAACATTTCGGCATTTTCGCCCGCCGCATTCAGATCGAGTACCGCCAGCAGGCCGCGCTCAACGATGAACTGACCATCACCACGTACCTTTCCGATGTCAAGCGCGCCAATTCGACGCGCCATTTCATCGTGATGCGTGCCAGCGACGGCGCGCTGATCGCCCAGGCGCGCGGGCTATACGTGTTCGTCAACCCGCAAACCGCCCAGATCACCCGGCTGCCCCATGAGATTCTGGAGGATTTCAAAGCGCACATCGCGGAGTAAGGTCACGCGCCCACACCCGTTCACCGCCTTTGCCCATCTGCACACTGCCTGGAGGCTCACTGCATCATTATGAACGCTCACCGGTTCCGCATCCTGTTCGCAGCTTTGCTCATCGTCATGGCAGGCGTGTTCGGCAGCAGGCCGACGGTTCATGCCCAAACGCCGCCGCCGCCGCAGATCGCTACCGCCCTGACCACGCTGGGTAATTATTTACAGACGCAGATCGCTCAGGTGCAGCTCGATACGTATTCGTGGCAGGCGCTCAATTACACCGATAGTCACCTGGGCTGCCCGTTCGCCGTGTTCCCGCCTGTACCAGGAAACTATGTCGGTTACATCTTCCTGCTCACGTATGCCGGGGTGACGTATGATGTGCGTGTCTCTGCCGACCAAACGATTGCGTTCATGTGCCTGCCGGATGGCAACGCGCCGATAGGCGCGGCCACCCCCACCGCCAGCGCGCCGCTCCAGGCCGGGAACAGCGGCTGCCCGCAGTTCTACACCGGGTATCTGCGTCCGCGTCTGCGGGTGGGCGGCCAGGCGAGCATCGCCGCCGATGGCACGCCGAACCGTCTGCGCAGCGGCCCCAGCGTGACCGCCGGGCAGACCGGGACAATCAACCCCGGCGGCACGGTCGATGTGCTGGCCGGGCCGGTGTGCGAAGCGCAGACCGTGAACAACCAGGCCAACATCGTCTTTTGGCAGGTGCGCTACGCGGGTCAGACAGGCTGGACAGCGGAAGGACTGCCCCCGGCGGATTATTTCCTTGACCCGGTCGGCGGGACGTTGTTCACCGAACGCGGGATCATCAGCCCGGCGACGGCGCTTTCGCTGAGCGAACTGGCCGTCCTCCCGTTCGATTCCGCGCTCGATTTCGACCTGGCCGCGCCGGAGGGCGAACCGCCCCGCCTGGTGGCCGTGAGCCAGGCCGGGTATGCCTTCTTCAACCTGGATGATCTGTCGTCCCTCCCGCTCATCGACCGCCCCTACCGCCAGATCACCGCCGTCGCCAGCAGCCCCGATGGGCGCTACCTGGCCTTCGGCTTCTGCGATGGCGTGTTCACCATCGTCGATACCCTGAACAATACCGAAACCGTGCGCAATACGCTGGCCGGGACGTGCATCAGCGATTTAGCGTTCAACCCGGCGGATTCGCGCACGCTGGCTGTCAGCACAGAGGCCGGAAATGCCGGCGCGTTCGGCGTGATCGATGCCGCGTCAACGGCCAGGGGAGAGGCCGCGTATGCAGTCTTCACGCAGCCAGGCGTGCTGGTCGATGCGGTCGCCTTCAGCCCATCCGGGGCGCTGGTCGCCTACCGCACGGGGAACAGCCGCGCCGTCGCGCTCACCACGGATACGTATACCGAATTGTTCCAGATCGCGATTGCGGCGCTCCCAGGGCTGTATGACGGCGTGGCGTTTGCTCCGGCGAACGCGCAGAACGCCGCCGAAGGGGTGGCCGTGAACGATGGCGCGGCACTGCGGGTGATCGATACCGTCACCACCGGGCAGCGCTCGATTCAGACGTTCCGCACCGGGCAGTCTTCCTCCCGGCTGCCGACGGCCTTTGCCTGGAACGCGGACGGCACGCTGATCGCCATTGCCAGCCAGCGTGACCCGAACGGGACTGACCCGGACACCACCAGCCTGATCAACCTGCACGATGCGCGGACGGGTCAAGTGCTGACCAGCGTGATCGTGCCATCGGTCGTGACCGAAATTCAGTTCACGGCGGACGATACGCTCTTGATCGCCCAGGTCGGGCCGGACGTGGTGCTGTTCGGCATTCCTTAGTTTTCCGTCTACTCAGCCAAAAGGAATCGACCGTTGACGACCATCACACCACCGCTTACGCCTGAACTGCCCGCCGCCGCCTGGACTCGCCCATTGGGGCAGCCGTTCGAGAACCCGTCGAAGCCGCGTGTACATTCGCTCATCGACGGGCTGATCAATGATGGGCCGTACCAGGGCGCGCCGCTCGGCGGAATCGGCGCGGGCAGCATCGGGCGCACCTACCGGGGCGATTTCGCCCGCTACCAGATCGAGATCGGCAGCCACCACTATCAGCCGAACCCGGCGAACATGTTCAGCGTGTACACCGAACAGGACGGCCAGAAAGAGGCGGTCGCGCTGTTCGCGGGCGAAATCGACGGGCTGCGTTCGTGGAACTGGGGCTACCCGGTTGGCGCGGGGACGTATGCCGCGCTGTACCCGCGTGCGTGGTACACGTACACTGCGCTGCCCATCGGGCTGACATGCGAACAATTTTCGCCTGTGATTCCGCACAACTACCGTGAAAGCAGCTACCCGGTCGCGCTGTTCCAGTGGACGGCGCACAACCCGACCGACGCGCCGATCACCGTCTCGCTGATGTTCACCTGGCAAAGCTGGATCGGCCAGGATCGCTGGACGGGGCAGGTCAACCAGGCGCTTACGCAGACTGCGGACGGGCGGGCATTCACCGGGGTGCAGATGGGTCATGCCAGCCTGCCCGTGACCGATAACTGGGGCGGCACGCTGGCGATCCTGGCCGAACAGGTCGAAGGGGTGACGATCACCACGCGCACGCACTGGCACGCCAACGGCGATGGGTCGGATGTGTGGGAAAATTTCAGCGCGGACGGTACGCTGATCGACAATGCCGAAGCCGAGCGTTCGCGGCCTTCGCACCTGGGGGAGGTGTACGGTGCGGCGGTGGCGGTCAAATTCACGCTGGAACCGGGCGCAGCGCTCAGCGCCCCGTTCGCGCTGGCGTGGGATCAACCCGTGATGAATTTCCCCATCGGCATCCACCTGGAAACGCGGGCGAGCTGGTACAAGCGCTATACCGCGTTCTGGGGGCAGGACGGGACGAACGCTTTCGCCATCGGCATGGATGGGCTGATGCAGCGCGCGGGCTGGCGTGACCAGATCATCGCCTGGCAAAGGCCCATTCTGGACGACCCGGCGCGTCCGACCTGGTACAAGACCGCGCTGTTCAACGAGCTGTACTACCTGGCCGATGGCGGCATCGCCTGGGAGCATGGCAAGGTTGGCGACCCGCCGCCGCGCCCGGATTACCTGGGACATTTTCTGTACCTGGAATGTTTCGATTACCTGCATTACGCCACCGCCGATGTCGATTTTTATGCCTCGTATGCGCTGCTCGAACTGTTTCCAGAGATCGAAAAGCGGCTGGTGCGCGACCTGATCGAAGCAATTCCGGTGGAGGACGATGAAGAAGTGCTGTTCATCGGGGAAAAGATCATCGCCCGGCGCAAACTGCCCGGCGCAGCCCCGCATGACCTGGGCGGCCCGTATGAAAACCCCTGGGTGAAGATCAACCATTACATCTACCAGGACGTGAACACCTGGAAAGACCTCAACCCCAAAATCGTGCTGCGCGCCTACCGCGATGCGCTGCTGCTGAACGATATGTCGCTGGGCGCGGATTATTACCGGGTGCTGCTGGCGGCCATCGATTACCTGAGCGCGATGGACAGCGACGACGACGGCATCCCCGATAACGACGGCGCAGACCAGACCTACGATATGTGGCCTGCCTACGGCGTGAGCGCGTACAGCGGCGGCCTGTGGATCGCTGCGCTGCACGCCATGCGCGAAATTGCCCTGTTCGTGGGCGATGTGGTCACGTCGAAGGCGTACCGGGGCAAGATCGAAAAGGCCACCAAAACGTATCAAGCGCGGCTGTGGAACGGACAGTATTTTCTGTACGACACCAGCGGCGATAACTGGCACGACAGCATCATGGCCGATCAGTTGTGCGGGCAGTGGGCGGCAGATTTCATGGGCATCGAAGTCCTGCCGCGTGACCAGGTCAAAACGGTGCTGGAAACGGTTTACGCTTTCAACGTGTGCCAGTTCGGGGATGGGCAGATCGGCGCGGTCAACGGGATGCGCCCGGATGGCAGCATCGATACCAGCAGCAAGCAGAGCGAAGAAATGTGGTCGGGCGTGACGTATGCGCTGGCCTCGTTCATGCTCATGCGTGGGATGGACGAGCAGGCGTGGGCGACGGCTTACGGCGTGTACAAACAGACGTATGAAACGGGCGGGATGTGGTTCCGCACCCCGGAAGCCTTCGACGTGGAGGGGAACTACCGCGCCAGCGAGTATTTGCGCCCGCTGGCGATCTGGGCAATCGAGACGGCACTGCGCACCCGCCCGCCGCGTTGACTCTTTTCGTTTTGATGCGTTTGCCACTATCATCAGGGGGTAGAAGCGGGCGGCGGTGAACGAAAGGACGACCGATGCGCGTGGAGCATGTCGCGCTGTGGACGAATCAGCCAGAGCAGATGCGTGATTTTTACGTCCGCTATTTTCACGCCCAGGCCGGGGCGCGCACGCAGCACACAGCGGCTCCGTTCGCGTCGGTGATGCTCGCCTTTGCGGATGGCGCACGCCTGGAACTGCTGCACGCGCCGGAACCCCTGCCTGCCCCCAGCCCACCCGGTGCGCCAGCGGTTGGGTTCGCGCACATCGCCTTCACGGTGGGCGCTGCCGAACAGGTGGACGCGCTCACCGCACAGCTTCGCCGTGACGGAATCGTGATCGCCGATGAACCCCGCTGGACGGGTGACGGGTATTATGAAAGTACCGTCCATGATCCCGACGGCAACCGCGTCGAAATCACCGCCGTACCGGCTGAGATTGGCGGGCTGAACGCTGCGGAATTTGCCGCCATCGTCGAAGGGCTGCGCGCCCTGCCGCTGGAACTGCGCTGGGGGCATATCGCGCACGATCTGCGCAACCCGGTGTCGCTGATCGGCGCGTCGGCGCAGCTTTTGGCGATGGCGGCGGATAAACTGGAGCCGGAAGATCGCCAGATTCTCAGCATTCTGGAGAACGCGGCAGATCGGCTGCACACGCTGATCGATGCGTACATTGAAGCGCACAAACCGGACACGTCTGTGTGAGCAGCGTGCGCCCTGAAATAAAATGAGTTCACGAGTGATGATGGCATGACGTTTACCGCGCCGCTGGCGCTTGTGTTTCTGATCGTCCTCCCGCTGGTGCTGTGGATCGGGCGACCCCGGCTGACCTACCGGCGCGGGCGTGACCTGTCCAGCCTGGCGCTCCGCGTGATCATCCTCACCCTGGTGATCCTGGCGCTCGCCGGGACGCAGAGCGTGCGCGCCGCCGACCGCCTGGCCGTCGTGTTCGTGGTCGATTCGTCCGACAGCATGGGTGCGGAAGCGGCAGCCGCCCAGGAGACGTACATCCGCGATGCGCTGGCGGCCATGCGCCCGGATGATCAGGCGGCGGTTGTCTCGTTCGGCGGCAATGCGCTGGTCGAACGGGCGATGAGCAGCGTCCGCGAACTGGGCGCGATTCGCAGCACGCCCAACACGGGCAACAGCGACCTGGAAGAAGCGATCAACCTGGGGCTGGCGCTGTTCCCCGCCGGAACCGCCCGCCGCCTGGTGATTTTGAGCGACGGCCTGCCGACGGTGGGCGATGCCGAACGCGCAGCGCAGCGCGCCGCTGCCCTGGGCGTGGAGATCAGCTACGTGCAGTTCGAGCGCGACCCCGTGCCGGATGTGGCGGTGACGGATGTGCTGCTGCCGCCCAGCGTGGGCGCAGGCCAGTCGTTCGACCTCAGCCTGACGGTCGAAAGCGAGACGGATACCCCGGCGGTGATCACGGTCGAAGCGGGCGGGATCACGCTCAGCCGCGAATCGGTGACGCTCGCCCAGGGGGTGAACCGCTACACACTGCCGCTCACGGCGGGCGAAGCCGGGTTCCGCGATTTCCGGGTGATCGTCACGCCGTCACAGGGTGACGGGTTTTACCAGAACAACCAGCTCAGCGCGTTCAGCCGGGTGGTGGGCGCGCCGCGCCTGCTCGTCGTATCCCGCGATGCCGCCGTTCCGGTCACGGGCGGCGCGGATGCGACTGAATCCGGCTACCTGAGGGACGCGCTGACCGCGCTCGGCTTCGAGATCGATGTGCGCCCGCCGGACGCGCTGCCCATCGGCGTGGCGGCGCTGGAAGCCTATGACGCGGTGGTGCTGGTCAACATCCCGGCGACTTTGCTCAGCACGCGGCGCATGGAAGCGCTGCAAACCTATGTGCGCGACCTGGGCGGCGGCCTGGTCGTGATCGGCGGGGCGGAGACGTATGCGCCGGGCGGGTACTTCCGCACGCCATTGGAAGCAACGCTGCCCGTCGAAATGCAGCTCCGCGATCAGCAGCGCATCCCCCAGTTGACGCTGGCGTATGTGGTGGATCGCAGCGGCAGCATGGCGATGATTGGCTCCAGCGGCGTGGAAAATATCGAACTGGCGAAAGAAGCGCTGCTGCGCTCGATTGAATTTTTGCAGCCGACCGACCGGGCGGGCGTGGTCGGCTTCGATTCCCAGGCGTATTGGGTGGCCGACGTGCAGCCCGTCCTCGACCGTTTCACGCTGCAAGCGCTGATCGGGTCGCTGCAACCGGGTGGCGGCACCGACATCATGGCCGGGATGCGCCTGGCCGCCGATGTGATGCGCGCCGAAACCAGCGAACGCAAGCACATCATCCTGCTGACCGACGGCGGCGCGAATGATCGCGGGCTGGTCGATCTGGTGGCGGCGCTCAACCAGGATGACGATGTGACCACCTCCGTGATCGCCATCGGCGGGCAGAACCCCGGCTTTCTGGAAGAAATGGCACAGGCCGGGGAGGGCAATTACCACGTCGCGCAAAGCATCGAGTCGATCCCGACGATTTTCGCACAGGAAACTGTGTTGGCGACGCGCAGCTACTTGATCGAAGGGGCGTTCACGCCCGCCCGCGCCGATCTCGGCTTCTTGCAGAATTTCACCGCCGCGCCGCCGCTGTATGGCTATGTCGCCACCACGCCCAAAGACACGGCGCAGGTGCTGCTCGTCACGCCGGATGCATTTGCCGATCCGCTGCTGGCGGCCTGGCAGTACGGCTTAGGCCGGGCCGTCGCTTTCACCAGTGATGCGACGGCGCGTTGGGCGCGGGACTGGGTGGCGTGGGACGGTTTCGCGGACTTCTGGAACCAGACGGTGCGCTGGTCGATCATCGAAGGGACGGATGCCAACCTGGAAACCCGCGTGATCCTGGAAGGCGAAACCGCCCGGATCGTGGTCGATGCGCGGGCGGACGATGGCGCATTCCTGAACGGGCTGGCGCTGGACGCATCGCTGATCGACCCGGCGTTGGGCGTGGACAATCTCACGCTGCAACAGGTCGCGCCGGGGCGCTATGAGGCGGCGTTCCGGCCAGGTGCGGAAGGCGCATATCTGATCAGCGTGGCCGCAGTGAACGCAGCGGATGAATCGGCAGCGGAATCGCCCTTCCGCCAGACCGCTGGATGGGTGCTGAGCTATTCGCCGGAATATGCGCTGCGCACCGCCGGGCGCGAAAGCATCCTGCCCGCGCTGGCGGCGGTCACGGATGGCCGTTCGCTGGCCGGCTCCCCGGCGCTGGCGTTCGATCACAACCTGATGGCGGGCGAAGCGGTCACCCCACTTGCGCCGATCCTGCTGCTCATCGCCGCGCTGCTGCTCCCGGTCGATGTGGCCGTGCGCCGCCTGGTGATCACCCGCAGCGACCTGGCGCGGGTGCGGGCGGCTTTCGGGCGGCGGCAGCCCGCCGATGTCAGCGAGACGGTATCATCGCTGCAAGCGGCCAAACAGCGCGCCCAGGCGCGCACCCAGGAACAGGCGCAGGTCACGGTGAACGCGGCGGCTCCTGGCGCAGCCGGGATTACGCCCACCGATTCACTACCGGACTCCCCGGCCAGCGCTATACCCGCCGCAGCGCCAACGCCGCCGCTGCCGGATTATGGCGACGCGGGCAACCTGGCCGGGAAACTGCTTCAGAAGCGCCGCCCGCGTGATGAAAATCATCCATAAAGCGCCGCAGCGTGACGCGGACATTTTGGGATATTTTTCACACATGCCGCTCGAAAACGGATGTAAAGTGTATATAACGCACCTGTCTAATGTTCTGTGAGCAACAAACGCCATGCCCGCAACACTGACCTGGTTTCATCAACCCCGTGTGATCCACGAGCGCTTTTTCGATAAGGTGACGCTGGCCGACATCAGCGCGATGAGCGTCGATGCCGATGCCCTGCTGCGCACCGGCACCACCCCCGTCCATACGATCATCGACCTGACCGACGTGACCTGGCTGCCGCAAAACCTGGCGAAAATCCGCGAAGCGATGCGCGTCCCGCCGCACCCGTCACGCGGATGGGTGGTGCTGATCGTGCCGCCGCACAACCCAATCATCCAGGTGATTGGGGACTTTGCCGGGCAGATTCGCTCGGTCAACGATCAGTACCAGGTGGTGCATACCCTGCATGAAGCGATCCTTCTGTTGAACGCGCATGAACCCGCACTCGCATTAACGCCCGCCGATTCGACGTGAAACATTGCGCGTCAGGTTTTTTTAACCGTACCCGCAGCCGTCATAACGTAACCGCATCCGCTATAATCGCCCTACTTGACCCATCATCACAGAGGAGCCGCGCTGATGGCCGCCTTCACCCTGTACGATCTGCGCGTGACCGTCGAACGCATTGAAGGGCGGTCGGTATGCGGCTTGCAGGTCGGCCATTACTTCGAGCTGACCGAAAGCGCCAAGCTGCGCCTGCCGCCCGGCCAGCATTTCTGCATCTACGCGCTGGGCGCGGTGCTGCCCCTGCTGCCGGCCAAACAGCGCATCCTCAGCGAAAACGACTGGATGGAATCCGATACGCTGATCGCCTGCCCCGACCCCGACGAACGCCTGATCATGCGTGTGGAACGCATCGGCCAGCGCACCATGAACCGTGAGGATTTGACGTAACATGCCGCCCGAAACCAGGCACAAACGCGAGATCAGCATCGCCTTTCAGACCGATAAAACGGCGGCGCGCTACATCGCACTCGCGCAGTTCGTCGATCAATACGCCTTCGACCGGGTGAGCGTGTACTGCGATGCGCCGTTTCACCCCGGCTTCGCCGCGCTGCTGCTCATGGCTCCGCACCTGAAGCGGGCGCGGGTGGGAATCGCCGCGCTGCCGCCCACCCGCGTGCATCCGGTCGATATTGCCGCCCAAGCCGCGCTGCTGAGCGAACTGGCGGCGGGCGGGGTGTACATCGGCTTCGCACGCGGCGCGTGGCTGGCCGATCACGGCATCCCCGAACCGACCCCGCCGATCCGCACGATCCGCGAAGCGGTGGACGTGGTGCGCTACCTGCTCGGCGGTACGGTGGGCGGCTATGCAGGCCAGGTGTACCCCATTGCGCCGCACGTCAAAGCGCCGTACCCGCTCCCGCACACGCTGCCGCGCATCCTGATCGGCGCATGGGGGAAGCAGTTGTGCGCGCTGGCGGGCGAAACCGCCGATGAGGTCAAGATCGGCGGGAGCGCCAACCCGGACGTGATCCCGGTCATCGCCGGGTACATCGCGGCGGGCGAACAAGCAGCCGGGCGTGCCGCTGGCACAGTGGGCGTGTGCATTGGCGCGGTCACGGTCGTGGATGCGGATCGGGCGCTGGCGCGGGCGGCGGCGCGGCGCTCGGTGGCGCTGTATCTGCCCGTCGTCGCCCCGCTCGATCCGACCGTGCAGATCGATCCCGCCCTGATCGCCCGGTTGAGCGCGCTGGTGAATGCCGATCACCTGGACGATGCCGCCCGCCTGATCAGCGATGATCTGCTGGATCGGTTCGCGTTCAGCGGGAACGCCGCCGACGTGACGGCGCAGGCGGAACGGCTGTTCGCGGCGGGCGCTTCACGGGTCGAATTTGGCACCCCACACGGGCTGAACGCCGAAAGCGGAATCCGCATCCTGGGTGAACAGGTGATCCCGGCATTACGGCGCGTCTAAGCTTCACCATTCAGCAGCACAACACAGGGATATTTCACGTATGACGGCTTTATTCTCCCCGTTCACGGTGCGCGGAGTCACGCTGCGCAACCGCATCGGCATGTCGCCCATGTGCCAGTACAGCGCCGATGATGGCCGCGTCAATGACTGGCATATCGCCCATTACGGCGGGCGGGCAGCGGGCGGCGTGGGGCTGGTGATCGTCGAAGCGACAGCGGTCGAAGCGCGGGGGCGCATCACCCCTCATGACCTGGGCATCTGGCGCGACGATCACCAGGATGGGCTGGCGCGGTTGGCCGCGTTCATCGACTCACAGGGCGCAGTCCCGGCGATCCAGATCGCCCACGCCGGGCGCAAAGCCGGCACCGCCCGCCCCTGGGAAGGCGGCAGCCCGCTGACGGACGAACAGGGGGGGGGGCTGCCCGCCGCGCCCAGCCCAATCCCGTTCGCGGACGGCTTCCGCACCCCGCACGCACTTACCCCCGGCGAAATGGATGGGCTGATCGGCGCATTCGTGACGGCGGCGCGGCGTGCGCTGTGGGCGGGTTTCCGCTGGATCGAGCTGCACGCGGCGCACGGCTACCTGCTGCACAGTTTTCACTCGCCCATTTCGAATACGCGCACCGATGCCTACGGCGGGACGCTCGAAAACCGGACGCGGCTCACGGTCGAAACGGTGCGGGCGCTGCGGGCTGAAATCGGCACAGATGTGCCTTTAGCGGTGCGGCTTTCGTGTACCGATTGGATCGACGGCGGCTGGACGCTCGATGATACGGTGTGGACAGCAGCCCGCTTGAAAAACGCGGGCGCGGATTTGATCGATTGTTCGTCCGGTGGCACGGCGCGGGTCAAAATACCCACCGCGCCGGGGTATCAGGTGCCCTTTGCGCATACTGTCCGGCACGGCGCACAAATGCCAACAGCAGCGGTCGGTTTGATCACCGACCCGGCACATGCGGACGCGATCATTGCGGAACATCAGGCCGATCTGGTGCTGTTGGGGCGTGAACTGCTGCGCAACCCGGTATGGCCGCAGCAGGCCGCTCGCCAGTTGTTAGGCAGCGCTAAAGACATACTCCCTAAGGCGTATATATGGGCGACAGACTAAACCCCTGCGCCGCAATAGGTAGAACAAGATAGGCCGAAAAGCGCGTTAATACCCCCGCTTCACCCGGTTACGACGTTCACTTTTTCTCTACGCTGAAAGTGAGTATCGAAGCGGAGGGAATGGGGAATTTCATGAAGATTCATGCCCTGCTGACCGGATTGATCAGCGTCAAAAATGCCTATGTGGAGGGAATCGCCCGGATGCGGGCGCTGCGGCTGGCCGGGTCGCTGCTCGATTCGCACTTCCGGTTGATCCCGGTCTACACCTGGGTGATTGAACACCCGGAAGGCGTGATCGTGATCGACGCGGGCGAAACCGCCCAAGCCCGCGAACCGGACTTTTTTCCGGCGCTTCAGCGCCCCTACTGGCGCACGCAGTTTCAGTTTCAGGTCAACCCGATTGACGAGATCGGCGTGCAGTTGTTCCGGCGCGGCATCGACCCCAAAACCGTGCGTACCGTGATCCTGACCCATGCCCATTTCGACCACACCGACGGGCTGTACCATTTCCCGAATGCACGGGTGCTGATCTCGCCACGCGAATGGCGGGCGCTGCGCCGCTGGCGCGAATGGCATTTCAGCTTTCCAGAAAAGTGGGAGCAGATCGTCAAGCCTGCCGTAATCCAGTACCGCCCTGAACGGATCGGCGCGTTCAGCGAAAGCTACCCGGTCACCAACGCCGGGGATGTGTGGATCGTCCCCACGCCGGGGCATACCGTTGGGCATCAGTCGGTCATGCTGCACGCGGACGGCGTGACGTACTTTTTCGGCGGCGACACCTCATTCGACCAGGACAGCCTGTATCATAACGTGATCGACGCGCCCACGCTGAACAGCCACCAGGCATTGGCGACGCGCCGTCAAATTCTGGAGACGGCGGCGCAGATGCCGCTCGTGTACCTGACGACGCACGATTTCGAGACGGAGCGGCGCCTGGAAAACCGCGACGTGCTGCGCGACGATCATCCAGGGCTGCCTATGCCGTCCGAACCGATGTTCGTGGTATGATGCACCCGCACAAACCTGGCACCAACACGTTTGCACTTTATCACCCAACCTGAACCGCGTGCGAATTGACGCGGCGGCGCGATCTGGCGTTCTCTTAAGAGAAGGTATTTGTTCATTCCCCGCTTACCTGCTGCAAGGAGAACGCCCGTGACCGCCGGATTCGTCTAT
Organism: bacterium; assembly: GCA_033764035.1. Taxonomy (GTDB): domain Bacteria; phylum Chloroflexota; class Anaerolineae; order Aggregatilineales; family Phototrophicaceae; genus Flexifilum. The sequence goes on along the minus strand of JANRJJ010000019.1, from coordinate 64,664 downwards.
ATTCAGCCGCCGAAAGGGTCGCCCACGATTGCGGCGATCTACCGCACCCGTGCCAAGCGCCGTTTTCTGCTGGCGCTCACCCATCCCAACGACCTCAGCAAGACCCGCCTGCACACAGTCGAGCTGAAGCCGGGCAAAGAGGCCGACACGATCCTGCCGCTGCTGAACACCATCGGCAAAGAGGGCGCGCATTTCGCCGTCAAGATCAAGCGCAAAACGGCGACCTTCACCTCCAGCGTGCATCCGGCATCGGGCATGATCCGCTTTGAATCGAAGGCGATGAACTTCACCTACACCCCGGCGGATACCCTGCCGGGCGATGCCGATTCGCACCTGATGCTGATCACGGTGATCGCGCTGATCACACATGGCGATGCGGGCAGCAAATTTTCGATGAAGATCGAATCCGGCACGATGGGCGGGTTCACCGATGTGCTGGTGAAAGACCAGGGCGCAGCCACGACGGTAGAAAATGCTGCCCCCGCTGCCAAAGCGAATGGCACGCCGTCCAACGGCACGCCTGCCGTGAATGGCAAGGCGAACGGGAAAGCGCCTGCCAGCGCGAAGGCCGCGCCTGCGAATGGCAAAGCCCCGACCGAAGCCGCCGAAAAGCCCGCCAAAAAAGCGAGCAGCAAAAAATCCAAAGCCGCTGAGTCGGTCGCTGAAACGGCGGTCGCGGTCAGCGATGCCGCCCCAGGAAGCGCCGCGACCCCGGCTAAAAAGGCACGCGGGAAAAAATAGAAGGCCGTTACGCCGTTTGTCCCTCACCCCCTGCCCCTCTCCCACTCGCTGCGCTCCGGGAGAGGGGAACAAACACCCGAACCGAGGATGCCAGGGCTTTGCCTCCCCCCCGCCCCGCATCCGAAGGATGCAGTGGGAGAGGGGGACTGAGGGGGTGAGGGCTGCGTTTTCGTCCTGGCTATATCCCGCGCTTGCGGTCGCGCTGTTTCTTCACCTGCCGGTCGATCACGTCCATCACATTGCGCAGCGTGCCATCCAGAATTTCGCCCGTTTCGGTGGCGACCACATCTTCGCCATCCATCCACAGGCGCACGGTGATCTCATACAGGTACGCGGTGTCACGTTTCTGCGCGGGTTTCTTGATGTTGACCAGCGCGTGCGAAATATCGTCTACCCCGCGTGCCGCTTTGCGCAGCCCGTCGAGCGCCTGCTCGCGGATGGCATCCGGCAGGCCGCCTTCCAGTTCGTCATGAAATTCGACCGTGAAGATCAGTTCGTCCGCCATCGTCATCCCTCTCTGGACTGCGGTTCGCTGCGCGCCGATTTCGGGCTGTCTTTTTCGGTCGGGACGGTGTTCCCGCCGCTCGGAATCGCGTAATACAGCCGTGCGCCGATTCCACCTTCCGCGTTGAGGCGTTCCGCCGCTTCGCCATGCACCAATTCGATCTGGCCGTTCGATTCCAACACCCGCAGCGGCAGTTCCGCCGCCAGCGCCCGATCCGCAATCGGGTACGGGATCACAATCAGTTCGACGCGCTGCTGTTCGAGCGCCATGCGCACATCGTCCATGCCCAACGCGCCGCGCCCGCTCCCTTTCGCCAGGTCGATGATCTCGTTCACCAGCGCGGTTTCATACGCCCGTTCAAAGTCGAGCGCGGCGGGCAGCGCCCGTTCCATAATCGCCCGGCCATCCGACCGCACTGGAATCGGCAGCACGCCGACCACCTGTTCTGCGATGCGGGCGGGCAGCAGATTTTTCAGCGCCCCGGCAGACTGTTCCGCCCCGCCCAGGATGATCCGCTGATAATCCTTTTCGCGGCACAACTGCTCGATACGGGCGGCGACTTCGCGGTAATAGCGCATCCGGTGTTCGTCGATCATCTTCTCGTACAGGTCGCGGAAATCGCCCTGGGCGAACGCGCCGAGCTGGTATTCGCTGCGCTGCTGAAAATCGTAATCGTCGATGTCCAGTTCCAGCCGATCCTCTGCGCCCACACGCCCCAGGTAGCCGCGCAGCAGATGCGCCTTTTCCTGGTCGATCAGCACGATCAAATATGGCTCGTACTCATCGACCAGCCACAACAGTGGGGTCACCAGCGGCGGCCCGTAGCTCACCTGGGTTTCGAGCGGGAACTGCACGCGGAATTCGCGCAGCCCGTCCGCGTCGAAGAACACCGCCGCCGATTGTCCGCCGCTCTCAAACTGGTGGAGGTATGCATCGGCCTGATCCGCCAACTGCCGCCACAGCGCATCGTTGGGATCATCGAGCGTCGCCGCCAGCGCATCCAGCCGATTCCTGATCTCGACCTGCCACGCCGGAATCGCCGCCTGATTTGCCTGATCCGCATTGTCGATATTGAGGTAGAGCGACAGCACCGGAGCCTGCATCTCGGTCAGCACTGTCTGTATGTCGTCGCGGGTGATCAATTGCCCCTCCGTTCGATTGGTTCAACCCGTCGTAGGGTGTGAACCTGCATTGTATGGGGGGCGGTGGGGGGCGGGATCGGCAACCTGACCTGATCATGCCTGGGTGATGTGCGGTCGGTCAGCTTTCGGCCACCAGGTCGAAACGCATGGCATCGACGCGCTGTCCGGGGAAGATCACCTTCTGGACGAAAAAGCGCAGCCCGCGTGTGCGCGTCTTGATCAGGTACGCGCCCAAGCGGGAACGGGTCTGCGTTTCGGCGCGGGCGACCCACTGATCCGGGATGGTATCCCCGAACAGCCGCCGCACTTCATCGATCACGATGCTGCGCCACGCCCAGTAATACACCATCGAAAGCGCGAGCAGGCGGCGGTGTGCCTGGCCGTCGCGCATCGGGGTCATCACGAACGCCAGCGCCCGCCGCAGATCGATATCCCAGGCGGCCAGTGTGGAGAGGTAGACAATCGTATGGGTGATGGCCGGGATCAGGTCGGGGTCGGCGCGGTCGGCGCTCCATGCGCCGGGGGCGGCCTGGCTCAAATCGAGCAGGGCGACGCGCTGCCCCGCCGCGATGCGTTCTTCAATCTGCGCAGCGGTTGCAGCCGGGTTTTCGCGGTGAATCAGCAGTACGGTATCGGCATCATCGACGGTATCGACGAACAGCACGCCGGGTATGGGGACATCGACGCGCTCGGTAGGGTACACCTTGAGCGTGTAGCCGCCGCTGAAGTGCTGCGCCGCTTCGATGGGGTCGGTGATGTGCGCGGGCAGTTCCGTCCCGGCCAGCCGCGCCAGTTCCTGAAGGAAGTCAAATTCGAGTTTCATGTGTCTCTTTGCGAATAATCGAAAGGTGTCTGTAACGATTAGGGCGCGAAGTTCAACACTCCGCGCCCGTTCAAGCGTCGTGCAGCGCCTTAATCCCCGGTCTGCGCCAGCGATTCATGGAAGGCGCGCCAGTTTTCGCGGGGGGTGGTCGTCCCATCCAGCGGAATCTCGTCGTTGTTCATGAACTCGTAGACGAGCTGGTGAAAGTGATGCACCCCGTTTTCATGGCGGGCGCTGTACCGCCCGGTGTTGTACGACCGCGATTTCAACCCGCGCTGCACGTATTCGCAGATTTCAATGTCCTCGTACTGCACTTCGTCCGCGAACTTGACCATGCTTTCCATCACGGCCTCGTCCACGTCGCTTTTGAAGTACCATTCAAACGTGAGCAGCGTCTTTTCGTGCGTGATCGGCTTGACGACGTTGACCGAAATGTTGTCCGGGTATTCGTCGATCATGAAATTCGGGAACCAGACATGATATTTGATGTAGTCGTTCGGGCCGGGGTTCGGGTAGCGGCGTTTGCTGACATGGCCGCCTTCCTTCACCTTGACGTACTGCAAGCTCTGAAAGCGCCAGGTATCGACATAGTAATCGTCCAGGTTCATTTCGCGGCTGAGGCCGGGATGCGCCATCGGCGCATGATACCCTTCGGCGTAGTTGTCGATGTACACTTTCCAGTTGCAGTCGATCAGGTATTCGGCGCGTTCGACCAGCTTCCATTCGTCCCAGTTCAGGCCGCTGGCGACGTTGGCCACGCTGCCCCACGTCTCGTCCAGGCTGGCGGCGTTCGGGTCAAGGTTGACGAACACGTACTGACCCCAGGTATCGATACGCACTGGTTTCAGGCCGTTGAGCGCCGGGTCAAAGTCTTTCGTGCCTTCAAAGCCGGGGATGCGCAGCAGGCAGCCTTCCAGGTCGAACGTCCAGCCGTGATACAGGCATTGAAGCGACTTGCGGTTGCCTTTGCCGCGTGCGACGATGCCGGCGCGGTGCGGGCAGACGTTGTAATACGCCCGAAGCTGATTGCTGCCATCGCGCAGCACGACGATGGGTTCCCCGACGACATCGGTCGCCAGATAATCCCCCGGCTTACTCAGGTCATCGATTCGAGCGACACACTGCCAGGTGCGAGCGAAAATGCGCTCGCGTTCCAGTTCGAATACACGCGGGTCCAAGTACCAGCTTGCATCCAGTGTGCGCGCATAGGCGATGTCCGATGTTACAGGTTGGTTCGTCCAGATTTTCTGCATATGCCCCAGAAGCCCCTTTACGCTGAGCGCCCCCAAAAGCCGACAAAAGTGGCGGTGGACAAATTAAAAGGCACAGCAGAATCAACCGCCATGCCCCGCATGTACACCGCGCTGAGTAGTGTTATGGTTATCCACTCTCGTCACTTGAAGCATACCCGAAAACTGCTGCCAGGGGAATAGATAATTGCCCCAAATCCCCCCGGATTCGGGGATTTTCATGCACTATTTATGTTGGCATACGGGGTGCCGGCTTTCCACATGCGCCATTCGCCGCCCAACTGCCCAACGACGATGCGGTACGGTTCCAGCCGCAGCACCCCGAAGTCCGCATGATCCGGCGCTTTCCAGATCAGGCCGGGGTCATAACCAAGCGGCGCGGGCGTGGCTTTGAACCATTCCCACAGCCGCGTTTTTGAATCGACATCGTCGCGCCATGCCGCCTGGCAGTCCAGGGTGATGGGCCGCATGATGTCGCGGTCGTAACACAGGCTGGCATAAGCGCTGTGCGCCAGATGTGTGGCCTTTGGGCTGTGGCGGTTCGTCGCAATCCAGCCGATCAGCACATCGTCCACCTGTTCCCAGATGGGATGGAGCAGACGCACATGCGGGCGGTTGTGCGGGTCAACCGTGCCGACCGCACACCAAACCTGCTGGTGCATCACGCTCAAAACCTCATCGGCAATGCTGTGCAGTTCAACCGATTTCATGATAATGTGCCTTCCTTTCGTGTCGTGAGCATCCACGCCGACTGATGCACCGCATCCAGCAGATGCACCGCATCTCTTAAGATGCACCGCATCAGCCCGGCAGGATGGAACAAACGCGGTATTTGCGCCCGGCGCGATCCCGCTCCAGGTAGCGCATGTCAACCAGGTAGCGGCGCAGACTGGCGCTGTCCTCATGTACCGTTTGCAGCCGCGCATTGACTTCGCCTTCACTGTAATCGGTATCCGGCGTGAACAGGCTGGTCAGCCAGCGCATGACGAGCGCGAGCTTGTGCGGGTGCTTGCGCAGCGATGGAAGCTGTATCAGGCGGCCATCGAACGTGAGTTGGGCGAGCAGTTCCCGGTCTGCCGCCGAAAACGACGCGGGCAGCGCATCGATCCACGCATTATCGGATTGTTTCGCCGTTTCGGGCGTGATCGTCTCGATGTGCTGCATGACCTGCTTGAAGCGATCCAGCCCGGTGGGGTTGACGCTGTAAATGCGCTGCGTCCCCAGTGTGCGCAGCGTGACCAGCCCCGCTTCGCGCAGCCGCGTCAGGTGATGTGAGGCGGTCGGTTCGCTGATCGCCAGCAGTTGCGCAATCTGCGTGACGTTATACTCCTGCTCTGCCAGCCGCGCCAGCAGCGTCAGGCGGTTTTCATCCGCCAGCGCTTTCAGCATGACCAGCACGGTTTTCTGATCGGTCATTATGGCCATGTCCGGCCTCCTTACAGGTCACAGCACGACATTCAAGTTTAGATGTACATCTAATTTGAAGTGTATCGAAATATCCATGCCTGTCAAGCAGGTTTGGGGAAGGTTTACGGGGGCGAATACGGCGGCAGGTGATCGAGAAACGCGGCGGCCTGTGCCTGAATCTGCGCACGTTCGCCCGCGCTGATCGCCTTCAGCCCCAACACGGCGGGACCGAAACGCGGGTTTGCACGCAGTGCCGCTTCATGCGTGATCAGGAAATGCCAGTACAGCGTATTGTACGGGCAGGCATCGGCTCCTGCCCGCTGTTTTGGGTTGAAGCGGCAGCCTTTGCAGTAATCGCTCATCTTGTTGATGTAATGGGCAGAGGCGATGTACGGCTTGGTGGCAATCTGCCCGCCGTCGGCGTTCAGCCCCATACCGAGTACGTTCGGGATCATCACCCATTCGTAAGCGTCGATGAAGCCGATCAGGAACCAGTCGTTGACGTGCATCGGGGTCAGCCCGGCCAGCGTGCTGAAGTTCGCCAGCACCATCAGCCGTTCGATGTGGTGTGCGTAGGCATCGCGCCGCACCCGCCCAATCACATGATGCAGGCAGTTCATGTCGGTGTCGCCCGTCCAGAAAAACGCGGGCATTGGGCGGCGCGCATCCCAGGCGTTGGCGTGGGTGATCTGCGGCATCGCTCGCCAGTACTGCCAGTACATGAATTCGCGCCAGCCGATCACCTGGCGGATGAAGCCCTCTACCGAATTGATCGGCGCGGTTCCAGCATGGTACGCCGCCTCCGCCGCCCGGATCATCTGCATCGGCTCCAGCAGGCCGATGTTGACATACGCCGACAGGAACGAGTGATACAGCAGGTTTTCGCGGGTGGTCATGGCATCTTCATACGCGCCGAAATGCACCAGCCGATTCGTGATGAAGTCGTCGAGCGCCGCCGCCGCCTGTTCGTGGGTGACGGCCAGGTCGAACCCGTCGATCTCGCCAAAGCCGCCGCTTTCGTCAGCTTCGCTCAGCGCCGCCTGGGTGATCGCGTCTGGCGCGAACGTGATACGCGGCGGTGCGGTGTGGCCTTTGGGGTAGGGCTGGCGGTTCTGCTTGTCGAAATTCCACGCGCCGCCGACCGGCTCGTTTTTGTCGATCAGCACGCCGAAATGCTGGCGCATCTTGCGGTAGAACGATTCCATGATGATGCGCTTGTCCGGTTCCGCCGTCGGGAACGGGTCGAACTGGCCGACTAAAAACTGCGTGTTGTCGATCACGTCCACCGGGATGCCGATCACGTCCGCGAGCGTGTCGCGCTGCCAGGCGCGCCCGCGTACTTCGCTGGCCGCCATCGTGATCAGCCGTGCCGGGCGGTGCGCGGCCACATGTTCGCGCAGTCCGTCGTTCATCGTGGCGGCGCGGCGGTGATCGACCGTGTACCCCTGGGCGCGCAAGCGATCCGCGTAGTGGCGCATCGCGCTCTTGAGCAGCGCGACCTTTTGTTTGTGATAAGCATGGCGGGCGAAGCGGCGTGCGCTTTCGACCATGACCACGCGGATCGACGCGGGATCGGTCTGGGCGAGCGCGTGTTCAAGCGCGGGGTGGCGCTCCAGCAGTTGATCGGCCAGGATCAGGACAGAAACAGGTGTGTTCATCATACGAAACAGATTACACGCATACCCGCTCACGCCAGTTAAGCATCCGTTTAGGGCTGCATGAGCGCGATTGGTTTTGATGCGGCAGGCGGCGCAGCGCGTATAATAAGCACAAACGCAAAACAGGGTGAAGGAACGCGCTTCTTATGGCGGAGAACATTATCGAGACGCAGAATTTAGTCAAGCAGTTCGGCAAATTCACGGCGGTGAACGGGCTGTCGCTGCACGTCCCCGCCGGGTCGATCTTCGGGTTCGTTGGGCCGAACGGCGCGGGCAAGACGACCACCATGCGCATGTTGACCACGCTGACACGCCCTACCAGCGGCGAAGCGCGGGTTGCCGGACACAGTGTGACCGAATCGCCGCGTGCAGTGCGCCGTGCCATCGGCTACATGCCCGATGAATTCGGCGTGTACGACGATATGCGCGTGTGGGAGTATCTCGACTTCTTCGCCGCGTGCTACGACATTCCCGAAAACGAACGCAAACCTTTGATCGCTGACCTGCTTGAACTGGTCGATCTTACGCATCGCAGCCAGGATATGGTCGATAAGCTGAGCCGGGGCATGAAACAGCGGCTGTCGCTGGCGCGCACACTGGCGCATGACCCGGCGGTGCTGATCCTGGACGAACCCGCGTCCGGGCTTGACCCGCGCGCCCGCGTGGAAATCCGCGAACTGCTGGTCGAACTGGCGAAGATGGGCAAGACGATCTTCTTTTCCACCCACATCCTGGCCGATGTGAACGAAATCTGTTCGCACATCGGCATCATCGAAGCCGGGCAGATCATCGCCCAGGGCAGCATGGCCGACATGCGCGCGCAGCTTCAGCCGCACCGCGAGATCACCGTCACGGTGAAAGATGCGGAGCAGGCGGCCAGCGTCCATACCGCGCTGGCGGCGTTCCCCGGCGTGCTGGCGATCAAAGACCTGGAGCCGAAGGGCGGGCGTTCGCTGGTGCGCATCGATTATTCCGGCGACGATGATGGCGTGGGCGCGATGAGCCAGGCACTCAATGGCGCGGGGGTGGCGGTACTCGGCTTTGCGGAAGAAACCAAAGACCTGGAAGCGATCTTCATGCGCGTGACAAAAGGCATCGTCTCGTGAGAGTCGTCTCCTAAGTGAGACTCGTCTCATAACGCCCACGTGATGTATTACGCGAACACACACAAGGAACCCTTCATCATGCTCTCGCTTTCGCGGCTGCGCAGGTATGGAATCGGGCTTGGGCTGCTGGCCGCCAGCCTGATCGTACATATCGTCGTGTATATCCTTAACCCGGACGACGGGGGCGGAAACAGCCGCGCCTTTCTGGGTTTGGCCGGGGCAGTGAGCGTATACTGCCTGGCGCTGATCGGCGCGGCGGCATGGCTGACCCGCACCCGCCCCGACGCGCTCGAACGGCTGCGCGAACGCATCCGCGCCCTGCATCTGCCGTATACCCTGGGCGCAGCGGCGGTCTGCCTGGCGTTCGGGTGGTTCATGCGCCCGGAATGGGTGTATGCGCATATGGGGATCGCGCTGGCGTTCGGGCTGGCCTTCGGCTACCTGGTCTTGTACGGTCACCGTCCGCCGCCGATTCCGGCGCGCTGGGCGGTCATCGGCGGGATCGCGGGGGTGGCCGGGGTGACGTTCGTGCGCATCTGGGGCGCGACGGCGTATCCGTTCCTGATCAACATCGATGAACCCTGGGATTTCAGTTGGGCGTACAGTTTCGTCCGCACCGGGCGCTTGAGCGACTGGATGATGGTCTACGGCGGCGGCGATATTGAAGGCTTCCTGATCCTGCCGGGGCTGTGGATGCGGCTGGTGGGCGTGGGCTACTGGGAAATGCGCGTGTTCATGCTGCTGCTCACCTTCCCGCTGATCGCGCTGTGCGCGCTGGCCGCCTGCAACCTGTACGACCGTATCACGGGCTGGCTCACTGCCGCGCTCATGTTCGGCGGCGTGCTGGTGATGAGCATGGCGACCACCCGCCACGATATTGGCCTGGCGACGGCGATGGCCGCCAGCCTGTGGCTGTATGCGCTGGCAGCGCGGCGCGGCGATGAACGGCTGTATGCCGCGTCCGGGCTGGCGATTGGCCTGGGCTTGTTCACGCACTACCATGCAACGATCTTCGGCGTGACCTTCACGCTGGCGTTCTTCCTGCCGCGCTGGATCGAACGCGCGCGCGCTGGGCAGTGGCTCCCGGAACGGGCGCTGATCCTGTTCGTGACCGGGGGGCTGGCCGGCGCGGGGATCGTGTTCGCGGTGCAGATCGTCCCGCAGTGGGATGGGTTCGTCGCCAAGCGGCTGGATGGAGTCCAGTCGTTGGGCGGGAACAGCTTCCGGCTCGAACAATACGCCGCCGGGTTTTTCCGGCACATCGAACATATCGGCCATTACTCGCAGTTCACGTTCCTGCTCACCGCCATCAGCGTGATCGGGCTGGTCGCACGGCGGGCGCGGGGTGACATCACGCTGCTGTTGTGCATGGGGATAGGCCATGCCCTGCTGCCGGTCATCACCGGGCTGAATTTTGCGCTGTTGTATTACGTGCTGCCGTTCACCGTGTTCTACAGCATCGCGGCGGCGGCGCTGTTCACCCAGTCTTTACGCAGCGGCGCGAAGCCGCCCGCCGCGTCACCGCACAACGTTCAGGGAAACAGGCTGCTGCACATCACCCCGCCCACCCCATTGATCATGGGCGGGCTGGTTGCGCTGATCGGCCTGGGCGTGACGATCCGTGAACCGGCGCTGCATGTGCTGCAAGGGAACCCGCCGCGCCCGCCCGCGCCGCCCGCCGCCCAATACCTGATCGAGCGGCTCGACCCGGCGGCGGATACGCTCGTCTCGTCGCATTACTATTTCCTGTGGCTGCACGACTACCGCTTCGTTTCGCCAGAGGCCGCTCACTTGATCCACCGCCAATACAGCGACCAGTTCCCGGACAATGGCGCGTTCTGGCGCGCCGTACAGCCGACTTACGTCGTGATCGACCGGAACCTATCCGAATGCTGCCCACGCCAGCCGATCTTCGATCCCGACTGGCTGGCCGCCAACGGCTATACGCTCGATACCGAAATCCCCGGCGAACGTGTGCCGATCCAGCTTTACCGCCGCGCCGGGGGATGAGTGCAAAGGTTTCAACGATGAACAGCGATTATTTTCGCATGATCTTCGACTACAACGCCTGGGCGCACCACCGCGTGTGGGATTGCATCATACCGCTCACCGATGCACAGTACACACACGATACGGGCTATGCCTGGCGTTCCGTGCGCGGGCAGCTTGTGCATACGATGGGCGCGGAATGGGTGTGGCTCTCGCGGTTGAATGGCGTATCGCCGGACGCGCTGCCGTCTGAAGACGTTTACCCCACCCGCGCCATGCTGCGCACGCAGTGGGACACAGTACAGGCAGGTCTGCGCGCCTACCTTCATGCGGCAGACGACGCACTTTTACTCACGCCGCTGGAGTACCACACCACCAAAGGCGTGACACAGCGGACTCCGCGCTGGCAGGTACTGCATCACCTGGCGAATCACGGCACGGATCATCGCGCACAGGTATTGGCGATGCTGCACATGATGGGCGCGGCCACCATCGAGCAGGATTTCGTTTTTTACACGCGGGAACGCGGTCTGTAGCCTGTTTTTACCCGGTAGCCCACAAAAGCGGGTATCATGTGCGCACAGTTTCGACCGTCCGCCCCCCAGTTGTGAAGGAGCCGCCCCGTGAGCGCACACGCCGCGCCGCCGTTCAATGCCCGCAATCCCGAATCGCTCGACCAACTGCTCAACCGCGCCGCGCGCGTACTGCGCATCGGCGCATGGGTCAATGGGATCGCCGCCGGGCTGCTGCTCGTGATCGGCGCGTTGGGCGCGGTTGGGGTGATCCCCGGCGTGTTCGCGGCGCTGCACCGGGCGCTTTTGCTCAACGGGGCGGGCGCGGCGGATGCGGGGGTGGCGGCGGCCATCCTGCTGATCCTGTTCAACATGAGCCTGCTGCTGGTGGCGATGGTCGGCGCGCTGGCGCGTGAAGCGTGGATGATCCCGGCGCTGGTGCTGGTCGGCATCGGCAATGCCGCCGCACTGATCGTCTGGGGGTTCACCCCGGCGCTGATCACGATAGGTTTTTGCGCGGCGGCGCTGGGCGTGAGCGTGCGCGAAGGCGGGGCGGCGCGCAAAGCCTTTCGCCTGAACCCGGTCATGATCAAGGAACTGCGCGGCAGAATGCGCGGGGTGCGGGCGTTCGTGGTGCTGACCGTCTACCTGGGGCTGATGGGCGGGCTGGCGATGATGCTGTACCTGGTGTACAGCACGGCGGGGCGCGACCCCGGTTCGGCGGCAGCGGGCGAAATTGGCCGGGTGCTGTTCAACGGGGTGTTCGCCGTCGAACTGGTGCTGATCGTGTTCATCGCGCCCGCTTTCACCGCCGGGGCGATTACCGGGGAGCGCGAACGCCAGACCTACGATCTGCTGCGGACGACCTTGCTAAGCGGGGCATCGTTCGTGATCGGCAAGCTCGAATCGGCCTTGGGCTACATCGTGCTGCTGCTGGCGGCGGGGATTCCGCTGCAAGCGTTCGCGTTCCTGTTCGGCGGCGTGACCGAAGGCGAACTGATCCTCTCGCTGGTGATCCTGCTGGTGACGGCGGTCGCGCTTGGCACCATCGGCATCTATTTTTCAGCGGGCAACAGCCGCACGCTGGCGGCCAGCGTGCGCGCCTACACCGTCACGCTGATTCTGCTGTTCGTCGCGCCGTCACTGGCGACGATTCTGCTCGGCATCGTGCGCGGGCTGCTGTTCGGGGCAGGCGGCTTGATCCAGTCTGCGCCGCTGGAAGCGGTGATCGTGTACGTCGGGCATCTGCTCACCAGCATCAACCCGCTGGCGACGGCCATCAACACGCAAAATCTGCTCGTCACCCAGCAGGTGAGCGGCTTTTATGCCTATACGCTGGCGGCGAACGGCAGCACGATCCCGCTGGCCGCGCCCTGGATCGTGCTGACGATTCTGTACCTGGCGGGGTCGGCGGTGCTGATGGCGCTCACGATTCGGGCGGCGCGGCTGGCCGATGAACACGAACCGGAACCCGCCGCCCCGCCGGTACGTCCTGAATCGAAAGACTGAAGGCTGTTGTGAGTAGAACGGAACGTATATGGCAGCGGTGAACCCGGCACAAGGCCAGTACCAGGCGGCATACGCCGCGCTGAAACGCGCCGTCAGCGGGTGGGATCGGCGGGCGCGGGTGCAGCAAAGTATCGTCTGGCTGCCGCGTGCCGTCATGGCCGGCTTGGGGCTAAGCGGCGCGCTGGCGGTTTTCAACCGGGTGCAGCCGTTTTTGATCCCCGCATCGCTGGCGCTGATCACCGCGATCATGGTCACGGCGGCGGTGCTGATCGCGCTGGCGGCGGTGTGGCTGCGCGACCGTGACCCGGCGCGGCTGGCGGCGCGGGCGCTGCGCTACGATCTCGCATTGGGGCTGGAAGCGCGGGTTTCGACGGCGCTCGAACTGATCGAAGGGCGCATCCGCTCGAATGCCGAGCTGACCGCCCGCCAGCTTGCCGAAGCGCAGACCTGGGCGGCGGGTGCCGATGCCAAAACCGCCCTGCCGATTCGCATCCCCTGGCGGGCGTGGCTGTTTGTGCTGGCGCTGGCGCTCGTGCTTGCCCTGCTGACCGTGCTGCCCAACCCCCAGGCCGACGCGCTGGCCGATGATGCCGCCCGCGATGCCGCAGAACAGGCCGCCATCGAAGCCGCCCGCGATGACCTGCGGGCGATCACCCAGGACATCGCCGCCGACCCCGACCTGGAAGACCCGGCGCGGGAATCGCTGCTCGAAACGCTTGACCAGGCGCGGCAGACGCTTGAAGGGCCGGATGTTTCGCCCGAAGAAGCATTCGCGGCGCTTTCGGATGTGCAAAGCGAATTGAACCGCCAGGCCAACGATCTGCTGGCGCGGAGCGCGGCGGCACAGCAGGCGTTGAACCAGGCTGCCGCCCGATTGAGTACAGCGGCGGGTGCGTCCCCTGGCGCTGCGCCCCAGGACTTGGGCGAACTGCTCAACCAGCTTGCCGACCAGATGGCGCAGATGCCGCCGGGTCAGGGGGCGGGCGGCATGGCCAGCGCGCTTCAACAGGCGGCGCAAAGCATGATGGGGACGAATCCTGGCCTGGCGCAGCAGCTTCAGCAGGCAGGCGATCAATTGGGGCAGGGGAACCCGCAGGGCGCAAGCCAGAGCGCGCAGCAGGCCGCCCAAAGCGCGGAACAGGCGCAGCAGCAGGCGGCACAGCAGGCCAGCGCCGGGCAGAACGCGCAGCAGCAAAGCCAGCAGGCCGCCCAGAGCGCCCAGGAAGTGGCGCAGCCGAACGCGGGCGAATCGGCACAGCAGCAGGGTGACCAGCAAAGCGGCCAGCAGACGAATTCGGCGCAGCCGCAGCCCGCCCCGCAGAGCGGCCAGCAGGCGGGGTCGCCCCAGGGTGACCAGAACCAGCAGAGCGAAGGCGAAGGACAAAGCCAGGGGCAGTCGGAGGGCGGCCAGCCCCAGGGGAGCGGCGCGCAGCAGGCGCAGCCCCAACCGCTTGATGCGCCGGGCGGCACCAGCCCCAGCCAGGGCGAAAGCAGCGCGTCCGAAGCATCGGCTGAAGGGGCGGGTATGGGCGCGGGCGATCAGGCGGCGAATGCGGCACAGTCTGGCGGTGTGCAGGGGGAAGGCGTGAACAGCGGCAATGACCCGGACGGCAGCGGCGAATCGGACTACGCGCCGATTTATGCGCCCGAACGGATCGGCGGGCAGTCGGGAGCGGACAATCAACTGTTCCTGGAGCCGGATTCGAGCAGTGTCCCCAGCGTGGAGGGCAATTTCGCGGAAAACCCGACGGGCGCGGTCACCGTGCCGTATGACCAGGTGTTCAGCGACTACGCCGATGCCGCTAACCAGGCGCTCACGCAGAATTACGTCCCGTTGGGGCTGCGCGACGTAGTGCGCAATTACTTCTCATCGCTGGAACCGGGCAGAGGGGGGCGTTAATGCCGTCCTGCTTAAGTCCTATTCTAACCTCATGGAAAAACCGCTTTAATCCGGGGTAGACTAGGGCAATCGGTTTTACAATTTTAGGTTTATAGCTGGGTTGGGGACTGTCATCATGAAGAAACGTTCCTCTGTCGATGTCTTTCTGGTCGTCCTGGCGCTCGTGCTGCTGGTGATTGTCGGCTATGGTGTGCTGAGCCGCACCAACAGCGATGCCGTCGTTGCGGATGCCGTGACGGGCGATGCGGCAGCCGCCGACCCGCTGGCGGAGTCCACTGAAGTGATCGCCGCCGACGGTTCCGCGATCACGGCCAATTTCGGCTTCACGGGCGATGCGCCTGCATCGAGCGGCGATGCGGCGGGCGATGCCTCCGCGACGCTTGAAGAGATCGCCCAGCCCGTCGAAACATCGCCCCAGTGGGACTTGGTGAACGGCAGCTTTGCGATTGTGCGGGCGCGGGCGAACGTGAACGTGCGCGTTGGGCCGGGGCTGGAACATGGGGTGATGCGGGCAATCCCCAATGAAACCGAAGTCCAGGTGCTGCGCCGCAGCTTCGATCAGCAGTGGATTCGTGTGATGATGAGCGACGGGCGCGAAGGCTGGATTTTTGGCCAGCTTCTCCAGTTGAGCCAGTGATATTCCCCACGCTTGTACCGCCGCACGGCTGATCAACCCCGTGCGGCGGTGTGCGTGCTTACCCCGGCTGCGCTGCGGCCAGCGCTTGATCGACCGCCGCGCACGCCGCATCCACCGCGGCCACGACGGACTGATTTTCCTCGAAAATATCGATCACGATGTCGGTATTGATCGCCTCCCAGATGGCATCGAACACCGTCACCCCCTGGGAGTCGTCGATGGCATCGACGAACGCCTGAATGTTCACCTCGGTCTGACCGAACGATTCGACCCACACCTGCTGCTGAGTCGGGTTGGCCGGGGCGACGCCGCCCGCGCTGGCGAAGTAGGCCGATCCTTCATCGCTCACCAGGTACAGGATCAGATTGGCGGCCAGGTCGCGGTTGGCGCTCTGCGCTGCGCCGACATAGCCGACCGAATGCAAAATCGAGCGCGAACGCCCGGTATCCGGGTGGCGCGGCAGCGTGACCACATCCCAATCGAACGCGGCTTCGTCCAGCGCACGCGGCAGGTTCCACGAGCCGTTGGTGACCATCGCCACGCGGCCATTCAGCCAGAAATTGAAACTGCTGTCGGCACTGGGGCCGCCAATCGTACTCACATCCGGCATGTAGCCCGCGTCATACAGCCCCTTCAGGAAATTGAGCGCCGCCAGCGCACGCGGTTGGTTGAGCGTACACTGCGTGCGCGCCGCCCCGATGATCGGCGGGATGCCGGTGCTGGCGATGAAATTCGGGTAGCCTGCCTGGTATTCGCTGTACACCGCCGCGCCGAAGATGTTCCACGCCGGGTTGGTGAGCGCGGCAGCGACGGCGGCAAAATCGTCCCATGTCCATGCCGGCGTGGGGTAGGCCACGCCCGCCGCCTCGAACAGGTCTTTGTTGTAATACACGACGATGGTATCCCAGTTGACGGGTCCGGCGTACAGGTCGCGGTTTTCACCCCAGCGGTACGGGTCTACCATGCCCGTTCCCCACAGCGTGGTATCGACCCCGAACTGATCCCAGTACGGCTGAAGATCGAGCAGCGCGCCGCTTTCGGCAAAGGCATAGAACCGATCCTGCGAGACGTTGAAAATATCCGGCAGCGTGCCGTTGGCCGCGTCTTCGCGCAGCAGCGGCCAGTAATCGTTCCATTCCACGACTTCGAGTGTGACCTGAGCGCCGGGGCAGTACGTTTCGACCCAGGCATCAATCGACTGCTGGATCACGCCCGCCCATACTGCGTCCCACACGCGCATGGTAAGCGTCCCCGGTTCCGCGCACGGCTGCGGCGCGATGGCGGGTTCCGCCTGGGCATCAATGTTGCCCGAAAACGACAGGAGCGCAGCCAGGCCGAATGCCCAGGCCGCACGGATCAGGATGTGCATCGGTTTTGGACTCCCATGCTTGAATGAATGCTGCTCACAGCGTAGCACATCACAGGCCAAAACCTCACACAAGATTACCGAGAAAGCGCCCTAAAGCCCCTGCCTTCAGCCAGACGGCGCAAAGTGTGGTCAAACAGGTGGAATTGGCGTATCCGGCATTTTTTCGCCGCGTGAAGGCGGGAGAAAAAGCAGGGGTATCCGCGCTTCAGAGGGTTCCACCTCCTGAAGCAGTTGAGCGCGGAGGGTATCTGCCTGCACACTCGATTGAGCGATGGGTTGCCGAGCGTACAGCCTGTTCACACGCAGACGGTCGATCAATCAGTCCTGATCTGCCAAATCAAGTTGTTGTGCCAGTGTCAGCACATCATGGATCGTCACTGTCATTGGGTGGTGTCTCGTCTGTCGATTGCACATATGTTCGCAGTAAGCAGTATACAGGATCGGCGTATCCTGTGTCATGAAAAATCGCTCACTTGAGGTATCCTAAGCTGCAAGCAAAACACAGCGGCGCAAAGCATGATGGCGGCATCGATCTCACCAACGCGGCGGCTGACCCGTGCGGGCGATTCTTGAAGATGTGGGCTGAACAGGCCAAAGGAACCAGAACGACGTGATCAAGCGACTTTTTGCGGGGGGGCTGCTGACCGCCCTCACCGCGCTGACCGTGACGGCTCAAACGGTGTGTCCGGCGCTGGATGTGGATCAGCTTGCGGCGCTGGCCACTTGTGGCGATCTCGAACCGGGGCAGGTCTGCACCCCGGACGGGGAGAGCGCGCTGATCCGCGAAGTGCTGGCTGCCAACGCCGCGCCCGCACTGATCCGCGTGAGCGATGGGGTAACCCTGGTGCTGATCGGGGAGGCCGCGCTGAGCCTGGCGGAAACCGATCAGCCGCGCCCGGTCATCGTGGCGGCGGCCAATACCAGCGGCACGGCGATCAATCTGCGCAGCGGTCCCGGCACGACCTTCAGCGTGGCCGGAACGATGGCAGCGGGCGAAACTGCCGACGTGGACGGCATTTCGGCGGATGGTGCGTGGCTGCGGCGGGCGGATGGCGCGTGGGTATTTGCGTCGCTGGTCACGGTCGAAGGCGAGACGGACTCGCTCAGCATCGTGGATGCCGATACCCCGCTCACGGCGGAGACGGTCGAAACCACGTTCACGCTCGAAGCATCGTCGTGCGCAGAATCGGGCGTACTGGTTGGGTTGAACGCGGGCGGTGAGGTCACGCTCAACTGGATCACGATTCGGGCGGAAGCCGAAGCGCAGGCCTTCGCCCAGGCGGACGGGGCAGCGCTGACGCTGGTTGCGACGAGCGGCGACCTGACGGCCATCGTCGATGGAGCCGACGCACTGCTGAGCGCGGGCGATGCGCTGACCGTGACGACGGATGGGGTGGAACGCGGCTCGTTCGAGATCGACGCGCTGGCGCTGCCGCCGGAGGGACTCGCGCTGCTGCAAGGCAGTGCGCAGGCCGTTGATTCTGAATCGCCGGAAGGCGTGGTGTACCAATACCTGGAGGCGCGCACCCGTGCCAGCGCCGCCGATATGCAGGCGCTTTCGTGCAGCGCGTGGGATACCCAGGCCGTCACGCAGTCGCAGTCGTTCCGCGCCATGAACGCGACTTTACAGGACGTATCGTGCAGCGTCAGCGCGGCGGAATCGAGCGGTGACCAGGCCGTTGTGGTCTGCGAAGGTGTGATCCGCACCGCTTACAGCGGGCAAACCCGCGATTGGCCGATCAAGGATTATGCGCTGGTGCAGGAAGACGGCGTGTGGCGCATTTGTGGGGAAGCCAATTAGGGACTATAGTCCACACCATCCCATAGGCGCAGAGAGGTGCATCATGCTCCCGACCCTTCCTCCGATTCAGGCGCAGGCTGTGCAGGCACAGGCCGCGAACGAAGATAAGCTGCTGGCGAAGAACAACGTCGTCGGCGTTGGCGTGGGCTTCAAGGAATCCAACGGCGTGGTGACCGATGAAGTGGCGGTCGTGGTGCTGGTGCAGCAGAAGGTCGAATTCTCCGCGCTTTCGGCGGAGGACGTGATCCCCCGCGACCTGGACGGCATCCGCACCGATGTGCTGGAGGTGGGGTATCTGCGCGCCCAGGAAAACCCGCTCAACGCCCAGGCCGTCACCGCCCGCGACCGCTTCCGCCCGCTCATCCCCAGCGGGGTGAGCATCGGCCATCGCGGGATCACGGCAGGGACACTTGGCACCATCGTCAAGGACAAACGCACGGGCGAAGCGCTGATCCTCTCGAACAATCATGTGCTGGCCAACAGCAATGATGCGATGGTGGGCGATGCCATCGTGCAGCCGGGGCCGATGGACGGCGGCAAAGACCCTGCGGATGTGGTCGCCCGGCTGGAACGCTTCGTCCGGCTGCGCTATACCGACGAAACCGACTCCGCGCCGCCCGTGAACACCAACCCCGGCGGCGGCACGCCGCCGCCGGGACCGAACCCCGGTACAGGGACTCCTGGCACATCGAGCGGGTGCGACCTGCTCAGCGTGCTGATCACGCTGGCGAATGCGCTGGCCGCGATTCTGGGATCACAGAACCGCGTGACGGTGACCAAACCGCAGACGACGGCACAAACCGTGCCAATGGCGCAGACCGAAAGCGGCCTCAGCGTCCCCGCGTCCAGTGGGCTGGCGGTCGCCCAGGCCGTGCCGACCAACACCGTCGATGCGGCGCTGGCTCGTCCGCTTGACCCGGCGCTGTTCGTCGATGAAGTGCGCAATATCGGCATCGTGAACGCGACCAAAGCCCCGGCGCTGGGGATGCGCGTGCGCAAATATGGCCGCACCACCGAATACACCGAAGGCACGATCAACCTGCTGAATGCGACGGTCGATATTGGCTACAGCACGGCACGCGGCCAGAAAACCGCCCGCTTCACCGGCCAGGTGATCGCCACCGCGATGAGCCAGGGCGGGGATTCCGGTTCGCTGGTGGTGGATGCGGCGGAACAGAAAGCGGTCGGGCTGCTGTTCGCCGGGTCTACCCAGGCGACGATCTTCACGCCCATCGACCTGGTGCTGAACGCGCTCGACATCGTGATCTAGCGTTTTAGGCCATTCGGCACTCGCACGGGGCGCGAATCCGGCTATCATGACGGGCAGTCGTCGGGGTTAACCCAGGGGTTCATGAACCGTGCGCGCTTCATCACTACTGCATCACCGTATCGTTCGCCGCGCCATCGGCGTTGGGGCGGCGGCGCTGGCCGGGTTGGGCGCGGGCTGGCTGATCCGGCGCTATGCCATGCCGATCACGCTGACGGAAACCGCCGTCGCCGCTGTCCCTGCCGCGCCCGCCGCCCCGGACGTGCGCGCATCGCCCGCCGCGCAGCCCTCACAGCCGATCACCAGCGGGGTGGGCGACTTGTATCACCGCCGCTACCAGGTGGATATTGCCGATCCCGCGCTCGACAAAGCGGCGATCATGGCGCACATCTTCGCCAATATCAACGAGTTCGTGCCGCGTGAACTTGGCGTGTTCGAGCGCACCCACGCCCAAGACCCGGATACCTGGCAGGTGGGCGATGAATTTCTGGTGCGGCTGACGGGCCCCTGGAACGGCCCAGTGCGGTTGGTGCATCTGGAGCCGACGCTGTTCACGTTCATCACGCTGGAAGGCCATTTAGAAGCGGGCGAAATCCAGTTCGCGCTGGCCGATCACCCCGAAACTGCCGGGGCGCTGCGCTTCGAGATTCGGTCGTGGGCGCGCAGCAGTGACCGAATCACCGACTTTTTCTATCACACGCTCGGCATTTCGCGGTTCGCGCAAACCCGCGTGTGGACGTATTTCTGCCAGCATGTCGCGGACGTGAGCGGCGGCACGGTGATCGATACGATCCGCGTGACGACACAGCGCGTCCCGGTGGAAGCGCCGCCCGTGTGGAAGCGGTACGAACGGCAGTTCGACCGCTGGGCGCAGACCGCGCTCAATTTCGACCCGACGCAGCGCGAACGTTTCACCGCCCAGAACGGCTGGCGGCTGGATGATTACCGCATCGGCCTGCCATCCGAACCGCCGGGGCTGCCGTTGGAGGATGGCGCATGGGCGGCGGCGCGGCAGATTGTGCAGCGCTACGAATTTCCCGATCCGGCGCTGATCACGGGGATTTTCATCCCGGATCGCCCACTGGAAGAACGGATCATGATTCTGCGGGCGCGGTTTCTTTTGTTCACCTTCCTGTTCGGCGTGAAGATCGTCGGGGTGGTCGAAGAAACGCGCACCACCGAAAAGCGCGGCGATGCACGGGTGTGGGGCTACGGCTACCGCACGCTTGAAGGCCATTTCGAGATGGGCGAGATCATGTTCGAGGTGTGGAAGTTCCTCACGTCGGGCGAAGTCGAGTTCCGCATCCATGCCTATTCGCGCACGGCGGCCATTCGCAACCCGCTGTACCGCGTCGGCTTTGCCCTGTTCGGGCGGCGGCTTCAGCGGCGCTTCGCCCGCACCGCGATGGAGCGGATGCAGCAGTTGGTGATCGCCCGGCTGGCACAGGCGCAGAATACGCCCGACGGCGTGACCGATACCGTCCCCACCGAAACGCCGGAAGTCGCCCCGGTGAGCAGCGACCCCGCCGCTGCCGCCAAAGCCGACGAGATCGCCGCAGAGCGGGAGGACAAAAGCTAAAACGGCAACGCGAAGGCGCAAAACTTAAAGAGTCAACGCTAGGGCGCGCAGAACCGCCAACGGTGCAACGGAGTCACTCAACGCATTACGCTACCCGGCCTGCTGGCGAACTGTGTTCGCCCTGGAGAGCGACGGCTTAGCTTGCTGAGCAGGGTGAGCGGCAAAGCAACGAAAGCGAAATTGTAATGAACACTCGCTTTGCGTCCTGAGGACTTTTTGCGCCGTTCGATTGAGGCTTTTGGTTCTCGTGCGTTCGCGCCGGATAGTTTCCCTTGACGTACCCCCGTCCCCAGTGTTAACATTCCACACTACGAATTGGCGATGTGCGTATCCACGACGTGGCAATGCCGCATCGAATTGATAACAGGTGGCGAAAGCGTCCCGCAGTGCGCGATAGCTCGCCTCAGTCAGAAGCATATAGGCGTAACTTGCCCTTTTCGAGTACGCCTTTTTGCGCGCTTACAGCTAGAGCGAGAATACTTGGAGACGTTTAATGCCAACGATCAACCAGTTGGTGCGTAAAGGCCGCAAATCGAAGAAGAGCAAGAGCAAAGCCCCGGCGCTGCAATACTCGCTCAATGTCTTCGACCAGCGCCGCACCAAAACGAACAAAGGGTCGCCGCAGAAACGCGGTGTCTGCACCGTCGTGCGTACCATGACCCCGAAAAAACCGAACTCGGCGCTGCGCAAGATCGCCCGTGTGCGCCTGAGCAACGGGATCGAAGTGACGGCGTATATCCCCGGCGAAGGCCACAGCCTTCAGGAACACAGCGTCGTGCTGGTGCGCGGTGGCCGTGTGAAAGACCTCCCCGGTGTGCGCTATCACATCGTGCGCGGCACGCTGGATACCGACGGGGTGAAAAACCGTTTGCAGTCGCGCAGCAAGTACGGAGCCAAGCGTCCGAAACCCGGCCAACCCGCTGCCACTGGCAAGGGCGCACCCGGCAAGAAAAGGTAAGAGGGTAAGCGAAAGATGCCAAGAAGAAAATCACCGCCCAAGCGCCAGCCGATGCCGGACAGCAAGTACGGCAACATTCACATCAGTATGCTGGTATCGCGCATGATGCGCGGCGGCAAGAAAAGCGTAGCGCTGCGCATCATGTACGATGCGATGGCGATCATCGAAGAAAAGGCCAAGCGTAACCCGGTCGAAGTGCTGGAACAAGGGCTGCGCAATGCGACCCCCGCCATCGAAGTCAAGCCGATGCGTGTGGGTGGGGCGACGTACCAGGTGCCGGTTGAAGTGGCGCAGCAGCGCGGCATCACCCTGGCGATGCGCTGGGTGCTGGAAAATGCCCGCAAGCGCGGCGGTCGCGGGATGCCGGATAAACTGGCGAACGAACTGCTGGACGCAGCCAACGGGCAGGGCGCAAGCGTAAAGCGCAAGGACGATACGCACCGCATGGCAGACGCGAACAAGGCGTTCGCGCACTTCCGCTAAACCACATCGGCGGCACAGCGCCGTGCTGAACGGGTGCGGCGCACACATTAAGCGTTGAAAGTTCAACGTTAAAAGACTGGCAAGCAACCTGCCATCAACATTTAATCGTGAACTTTTAACCTACGCTGTTTAGCGTATTCGAGTTGAGTGAGAACAGCGAGCGAGCATGGCAAAGAGAAGCGTAACCGTAGACGACCTGAGCAAAGTCCGCAATATCGGCATCATTGCGCACATCGACGCGGGCAAGACCACCACGACCGAGCGCGTGCTGTACTACACGGGCATGGTTCACAAAATTGGTGAAGTCCACGACGGTGCGGCGACCACCGATTATATGCCTCAGGAACGTGAACGCGGCATCACCATCACGGCAGCGGCGGTGACCGCTTCGTGGAATGGGCATCAGATCAACGTGATCGACACCCCCGGACACGTAGACTTCACCGCCGAAGTGCAGCGTTCGCTGCGCGTGCTGGACGGCGGGATCGTCGTGTTCGACGGCGTGGCGGGCGTGGAACCGCAGAGCGAAACGGTGTGGCGGCAGGCGAACACCTACGGCGTGCCGCGTATGTGCTTCGTCAACAAGATGGATCGCACAGGCGCGAATTTCATGCGCTGCGTCGATATGATCGTGGATCGGCTGCACGGCAACCCGGTACTGCTTCAGTTCCCGTATGGGGAAGGTGCAGACTTCAAGGGCATCTTCGACCTGATCAAGATGGAACTGGTCACGTATGGCGACGATAAGGGTGAAGACATCCAGCGCCATCCGATTCCCGAAAGCCACCGCGAACAGATGGAAACGCTGCGCGCCGAAATGATCGAAAAGATCGTTGAAAGCGATGACTTCCTGACGGAAAAGTATCTGTCGGGCGAAGACATCAGCGAAGACGAACTGGTCGGTGCGCTGCGGGCGGCGACGATTGCGGGCAAGGTTCACCCCGTGATCTGCGGGTCGGCCTTGAAGAACAAGGGCGTGCAGTTGATGCTCGATAAGGTCGTCGAACTGCTGCCATCGCCGCTCGATATTCCGGCGGTGAAGGGGACGCACCCCAAGACCGATGAGGAACTGGAACGCAAGGCCGATGCGAGTGAACCGACGGCGGCGCTGGTGTTCAAGATCATCACCGACCCGTTCGTCGGGCGGCTGGCCTTCTTCCGCGTGTATTCGGGCGTGGTCAAGGCCGGGTCGATGATGCTGAACAGCACCAAAGGCAACCGTGAGCGCGTCGGGCGCATCGTGCGCATGTTTGCGGACAGCCGTGAGGACATCGAAGAAGTGCGTGCGGGCGATATTGCCGCGATCCTGGCGCTGAAGGACACGTTCACCGGAGATACGCTTTCGGACGAAAACAAGCCTATCGTGCTGGAAAAGATCAGCTTCCCGGAACCGGTGATCGAAGTCGCCATCGAGCCGAACACGAAAGCCGACCAGGACAAGATGGGCAAGGCGCTGCGTTCGCTGGCGGAAGAAGACCCGACGTTCAAGATCGAAGTCGATGACAAGCTTGGCCAAACCAAGATCAAGGGCATGGGCGAACTGCACCTGGAAGTGCTGGTTGACCGCATGAAGCGCGAATTCGGCGTGGAAGCGACCGTTGGCCGTCCGCGTGTGGCGTACCGTGAGACGATCACCCGTGCCAACCGCGTCGATATGACCTTCAAGCGGCAGACGGGCGGCAGCGGTCAGTATGCCCGTGTCGTGATCGAATTTGAACCCGTCGCAGAAGGTGATGAAGACATCGAGCAGATGAAAGACGGGCTGATCTTCGTCGATGAAACTCGCGGCGGCACCGTCCCGCGTGAGTTCATCAAGCCGACGGAAAACGGGCTGCGCGAAGCGGTCAGCGGCGGCGTAATTGCCGGGTACCCGGTGGTGAATCTGCGCGCCCGCCTGGTGGATGGCGCGTTCCATGAAGTGGACTCGTCGGAAATGGCGTTCAAGATCGCCGGGTCGATGGCGCTCAAGGAAGGCGTGCAGAAGGGCAAGCCCGTCATCCTGGAACCGACGATGAAAGTCGAAGTCGTCGCGCCGGATGATTACACCGGGACGGTGGTCGGTGACCTCTCGTCGCGGCGCGGGATCGTGATGGGCATGGAACCACGCGGCGGGGCGACGGGCATTCGTGCCAACGTGCCGCTGGGGGAAATGTTCGGGTATGCCACGCAGATTCGCAACATGACCCAGGGGCGCGGCAGCTTCACGATGGAATTCGAGAAGTACAGCGTTGCGCCGCAGAACATCGCGGACGACGTGATCAAGGGCAGCGCGTAAGCACGCGGACGCTGTGGGGTGTGCGGCTGAAAAGCTTAACATATGCACGGCAAGTACGGGATTTACGGGGGTTGGGCGTGTGTACTATAATATTGCGCCCCAACTTCCCGTTCATTCGATGGGTTCGGTAATTCGCCTACGTTGTTGGGTTATCAGTAGAGAAGCAAGGAAAACATCACATGTCGCAAGGGAAGTTTCAGCGGAACAAGCCGCACGTAAACATCGGCACGATTGGTCATGTTGACCACGGCAAAACCACCCTGACGGCGACCATCACGAAGGTGCTGGGGCTGAAGGGTGCGGCGCAGAAGATGAACTATGAAGACATCGACAACGCGCCGGAAGAAAAAGCGCGTGGCATCACGATCAACATTCGTCACGTCGAATACGAAACCGCCGTGCGTCACTACGCACACGTAGACTGCCCTGGCCACCGTGACTACATCAAGAACATGATCACGGGTGCCGCGCAGATGGACGGCGCGATTCTGGTGGTGAGCGCGCCCGATGGCCCGATGCCCCAGACCCGCGAACACGTACTGCTCGCCCGTCAGGTCGAAGTGCCGGCGATGGTGGTGTTCCTGAACAAGATCGATCAGTTGGATGACCCCGAACTGCTCGAACTGGTCGAACTGGAACTGCACGAACTGCTCAGCAGCTACGGCTTCAGCGACGATACCCCGATTGTGCGCGGGTCGGCGCTGGCGGCATATGAAAGCAACAGCGAAGACCCGAACGCGCCCGAATACGCGCCGATTTTGGCGCTGATGGACGCGGTCGATGCGTGGATTCCTACCCCCGTGCGCGAAACCGACAAGCCGTTCCTGATGCCTGTCGAAGACGTGTTCACGATCAAGGGGCGTGGGACGGTGGTGACCGGGCGTGTCGAACGCGGCGTGCTGAACAAGGCTCAGGAAATCGAAATCATTGGGCTGCGCGAAGAAACCCGTAAGACGGTCGTGACGGGCATCGAAATGTTCCACAAGGAACTTGACCAGGCGCAGGCGGGCGATAACGCGGGCATTCTGCTGCGCGGGATTGAACGTGACGACGTGGAACGCGGCATGGTGCTGGCGAAGCCCGGCAGCATTACCCCGCACAAGCGTTTCCTGGGTGAAGTGTACATCCTGAAGCGTGAAGAAGGGGGCCGTCACAAGGCATTCTTCACGGGCTACCGCCCGCAGTTCTACATCCGCACGATGGACGTGACCGGCACTGTGACCCTGCCCGAAGGCGTGGAAATGGTCATGCCGGGCGACAACGTGAACCTGGAAGTCGAACTGATCATGCCGGTGGCGCTGGAAAAAGGCTCGAAGTTCGCGATTCGTGAAGGCGGCCTGACCGTCGGCGCGGGCGTGATCACCGAAGTCCTGAAGTAGTCACCACATCACACAGGGCGCGTCAGCGCAAGGAGGGGCGGGCGAAAAACCCGCCCCTCCACATGGACGTAGGTTAAGGACTCATCAAGATGTTTAAGAGCAAGATTCGTATCCGGTTGAAGGCGTATGATCACCGCGTGCTGGATTCGTCGGCACAGCGCATCGTCGAAACCGCAGAACGTACCGGGGCGCGGGTGGTTGGCCCTGTTCCACTGCCCACACGCATCGAGCGGTTCACGGTGCGCCGTTCGCCGTTCATCGACAAAGACAGCCAGGAACACTTTGAAATTCGCACGCACAAGCGGCTGATCGACGTGTTAGACCCGGACAGCAAGA
The DNA here is from genome assembly GCA_033764035.1 of bacterium. Classification (GTDB taxonomy): domain Bacteria; phylum Chloroflexota; class Anaerolineae; order Aggregatilineales; family Phototrophicaceae; genus Flexifilum. The sequence goes on along the minus strand of JANRJJ010000019.1, from coordinate 38,038 downwards.
CCATCGATACCCTGATGCGGCTGAACCTGCCCGCCGGGGTGGACATCGAGATCAAGATTTAGGGATTAGGGAAAGCCGAAAGCACCGCGCACGTTTACGGCTCTGTGTTCGTTCACTTTCACCTTTATCGTCAAACCACACATCATCACATCAGTAGACGGCGTATGCGGGTTGATGCCGCGGCAGCGATGCCGACCCCGCCAATGCGCGTGAGGAGTACCAGAACAGATGAAAGGCATTATCGGACGGAAAGTGGGCATGACCCAGGTGTACGATGAAAAAGGGAATGCGATTCCCGTCACCGTCATCGAAGCAGGCCCGTGTTATGTCACCCAGGTGCGCACAGCGGATCGGGATGGTTACCTGGCCATTCAGTTGGGGTTCGGCGCGGCGAAGGCCAAGCGGCTCACACGCGGGCAGCTTGGGCATTTGCAGCGCAACAGCCTGCCCGCGCTGAAAGTGCTGCGCGAATTTCGCGTGCGCGATGCCAGCCTGGATGTTGCGGAAGGCCAGGAGATCAAATGCGACGTGTTCGCCAAAGGTGAACGAGTCGATGTGATTGGCAAAAGTAAGGGGCGTGGGTTCGCAGGGACGATCAAGCGGCACAACTTCAACCGCCAGCCCAAAACGCACGGTGCAAGCGACCGTGAACGCGCCCCCGGTTCGGTGGGTGCGACGACCTTCCCCGCCCATACCTGGCGCGGTCAGCGCATGGCGGGGCGCATGGGCAACAACCGCGTCACTTCGCAGAACCTGGAAGTGATTGTGGTAGACCCGGCGCGTAATCTGTTGGCCGTGCGGGGCAGCGTGCCTGGCGCGAACGGCAGCATCGTCATGGTCAAGCCCGCCCGCGTCCGTCGTGGTTCTAAGTAGCGGCGCAGCGCAAGGAGGAATTGACAATGACGCAGATCAATTTGCAAGTCCCGGTGATGGACACGAACGGTAAGCAGGTCAGCACGATTGAACTGCCCGCCGATATTTTTGCGGCCAAGATCAACAAGGGGCTGATGCACCAGGCGTTTGTACGCCAGATGGCGAACGCCCGTCAGGGGACGCATTCGGTGCAGCGGCGCGCTTCGGTCAGCCGCACCACAGCCAAAATGTACAAGCAGAAAGGCACGGGCCGCGCCCGTCACGGGTCGCGTTCCGCCACCCAGTTCGTGGGCGGTGGCCGCCCGATGGGGCCGAAACCGCGTGATTATTCGGTCGATATGCCGAAGAAAATGCGGCGCGGTGCCATTCGCAGCGCCCTCAGCGCGCTTTTGGCCGATGACCAACTGATTTTTGTCGAGTCGATCACGCTGGCCGAAGCGAAAACCAAGCATATGGCGCAGATCGTGGCGGCGCTGGTGCCGAACGGCAAAGCGCTGGTGCTGGTGACGGCGGCGGACGATATCGTCAAGCGCAGCACCAACAACCTGGAAAACGCCAAGGCGCTGCTGGCCAATTACCTGAACATCCGCGATTTGCTTCAGTACGACAAGGTGATCGTACCGCTCGACGCGCTCGACGTGATCAAGCGCATCTGGAGCAAGGAAAACGAGGCTTAACGATGGCGGAACTGCACATTTACGACATTCTGCTGCGCCCCGTCGTGACGGAAAAGGCGACGATGCTGAACAGTCAGCACAATCAGTACGTCTTTGAAGTCAACCAGGCGGCCAACAAGCGCCAGATCAAGGAAGCGGTGGAAGTGATCTTCGACCTGGAAGGCCAGGTGAAGAAGGTGAATACCCTGATCGTCCCCGCCAAACGTGGGCGGCGCGGTCGCCGTGAATTCCGCCGTACCCGGCAGTGGAAAAAAGCCATTGTGACGCTGGCAGACGGCGCGACTATCGAACTGTTCAACGTGTAGGCGGCGAAGGTACGGAAAAATGGCTGTCAAAATTTACAAACCGACTTCGGCGGGGCGGCGCGGCATGACCGGCCACTCGTTCGAGGAGATCACCAAATCGAAACCGGAACGTTCGCTGACCGAGCCGATTCGCAAGAAGGGCGGGCGCAACAACATGGGCCGCCTGACGACGCGGCATCGCGGCGGCGGCCACAAGCGGCGGTATCGCATCATCGATTTCAAGCGCAACAAGTACGATGCAGTGGCGACGGTCGCGGCCATCGAATATGACCCGAACCGTTCGGCGCGCATCGCCCTGCTGCAATACGCCGATGGCGAAAAGCGCTACATCATCGCACCGCTGGGGCTGAAGGTGGGCGACCGCATCGCCAACGGGGAACTGGCGGAAGTGCGCGTCGGCAATGCGCTGTATATCCGCGATATTCCGGTGGGGACGCAGATTCACAACGTCGAACTGCTGCCCGGCCAGGGTGGGCAGTTGGCGCGGGCGGCGGGCGTGAGCGCGCAGTTGTTGGCCAAAGAAGGCATTTACGCCCAGGTGCGCTTGCCCAGCGGCGAAGTGCGCCTGGTGCATGAACGCTGCATGGCGACGATTGGCCAGGTCGGGAATACCGATCACGGGAACATCAAGTTGGGTAAAGCCGGGCGCAAGCGCTGGATGGGCTGGCGACCGGAAGTGCGTGGGATTGCGATGGACCCGTCTGGCCACCCGCACGGCGGTGGTGAAGGGCGCAGCGGTATCGGGCTGCCGGGGCCGAAAACGCCCTGGGGGAAACCAGCGTTGGGCTACCGTACCCGGCGCAACAAACGTACCAATGCGTTTATCGTTCGGCGGCGCGGCAAACGGCGCGGTGCGGGCGCGTAAGCGTGCATGTGACAGCGTGAGCGTTAGTACGTCCGGGCGAAGGGAAAGCAAAACCTTTCCCTTCGCCTTGTGATACGGCTAGCAAAGGAGCAGAGTAAGCCATGAGTCGTTCCAGCAAGAAGGGGTATTTCATCAGCCCCAAGCTTCTCAAAAAAGTGGAGAAGCTGAACGCCGAAAACAAGAAAGTCGTGATTCGCACATGGAGCCGCGCCAGCACGGTCTTCCCCCAGATGATTGGGCATACGATTGCCGTGCATGATGGCCGCCGCCACGTGCCGATCTATGTCACCGAGAACATGGTAGGTCACAAACTGGGCGAATTCGCGCCCACCCGTACCTATCGTGGTCACATGGTCGAAAAGAAGAAGAAGTAGGAGACGCGCACCAATGGTCAACGTTCGTGCTGAAGCAAAAGGTCTCCCTATCAGCGCACAAAAGCTGAGGCTGGTGTGCGATCAAGTGCGGAATATGAACGCCGAACAGGCGCTCGTCACGCTCCAGTTCATTCCGAAGAAGGGCGCGGGGTTCGTTCACAAGCTGCTGACCAGCGCGCTGGCCAACGCGGAGAACAATCTCGACCTGCCGCGTGAAAACATGAAGATCGCGACGATCATGGCCGATGGCGGCCCCATGCTCAAGCGCTTCAAGGCCGGGGCGCGTGGCCGCTACAAGCCGCGTCTGCGCCGCACATCGCACCTGACGATTATCCTTTCGGATGGTGGGGAGAGTTAAGTATGGGTCGTAAAGTTCATCCGATTGGCTTCCGTCTGGGCATCAACCGGGATTGGGACGCACGCTGGTTCGCCCAGGGGTCGCGTTACAGCACGCTGCTGCACGAGGATTTCGCCATTCGCAAATTCGTGAAGAAGGCGGGCGAAAAAGCGGGCGTTTCGCGCATCGAAATTGAACGCTACCCGAATCAGCTTCAGGTCACCATTCACACGTCGCGCCCCGGCATTCTGATTGGGCGCAAGGGTGACCAGGTGAAAGAGATTCGCACGGGCATCGAAAAAATGACCGGAAAAAAGGTCAAGGTCGATGTCAGCGAAATTGACAAGCCGGATACCGACGCGCAGTTGGTGGCGGAAAACATCGCGCAGCAGCTTGAAAAGCGAATCGGCCACAGCCGGGCGATCAAGCGGGCGATCAGCCAGGCCATGCGCCAGGGCGCGCAGGGCGTGAAGATCGAAGTCAGTGGCCGCCTGGGGGGTTCGGATATGAGCCGCCGCGAATGGGCGAGCGAAGGCCGCATCCCGCGTAACACGCTGCGTTCCAGCATCGATTTTGCGCGCGCCGAAGCCCTGACCACGTTCGGGCGCATTGGCGTGAAGGTGTGGGTATACAAGGGCGACGTACTACGCCTGGAAACCCCGAAGCCGCGCGAAACGCCGCAGACCGAAACAACGGTGTAGTGCGGCCTGAATTGAGGAACATCACATCATGCTAATGCCAAAGCGTGTCAAGTACCGTAAGCAAATGCGTGGGCGTATGAAGGGTGTCGCACAGCGCGGCAGCACCGTCGCCTTTGGAGATTTTGGGCTTCAGGCGATGGAACCGATCTGGTTGACCAGCCGCCAGATTGAAGCGGCGCGCCGCGCGATGGTGCGCTTCATCCGTCGTCGTGGGAAAATCTGGATTCGTGTGTTCCCAGATAAACCTTTCACCAAGAAGGCCGCCGAAACCCGCATGGGTTCCGGTAAGGGGCCTGTGGAATACTATGTCGCGGTGGTGCGTCCGGGGCGCATCCTGTTCGAAATGGGCGGGGTTTCCGAAGCCGAAGCGCTGGAAGCACTGCGCCTGGCATCGTTCAAGCTGCCGATCAAGACCAAGATCGTCCGCCGCATTGACCCGATCAGCGGGGTGGAGTTGGGCGGTAATGACTAACCTGGATGTGCGCGAGCTGCGCGAAAAGACGGAAAAAGAACTGCTCGATATGCTGGAAGACCAGCGCGAAGCGGTGTTCAACCTGCGCTTTCAGCGTGGGTTCGGCCAGCTTGACGATCAGAACGCGATCAAGCGGACTCAGCGCGATATTGCACGGATCATGATGGTGCTGCGCGAACGCGAAATTCAAACGCTGGGCGATGCGTACCAGCAGCCGCGTCGCGGCAAACCCGCACCGACACACCTTGTCCGCAAACCGAAAAAGGGCAAGGAATTGAAGAAGGGGGACACCCTTGGCAAACAATAAACGCCGCCTGGTTGGCCGCGTCATCAGCGACAAAATGGATAAAACGGTCGTCGTCGCCATTGAACGCCGTAAAACGCACCCGATCTACAAGAAGGTCGTGCGACTGACGAAAAAGATCATGGCGCACGATGAAAGCAACGCCATTCAGGTGGGGGCGCTCGTGCGCGTCGTCGAAAGCAGGCCGCTCAGCCGTCATAAGCGGTGGGTGGTGGAAGCCGTGCTGCAAGATGTTGGCACGCCGACTGTTGGCCCGCTGAAGGATGAAGCCGTCGTCACGGGGGGCAGCCCGGCTGCCGTTGAACCTGCCGACGACAGCACCGCCGCTGCGGCTGCCGAATAAGGGACGGGAAAGGAGACTGCACCATGCTTCAGAATGAATCCCGTGTGAAGGTGGCCGATAACACCGGCGCGCAGGAACTGCTGATCATCCGTGTACTGGGCGGGTCACGCCGCCGCTATGCCAGCATTGGCGATATTGTCGTGGCGACGGTGAAAAGCGCCACGCCTTCGGGGTCGGTCAAGAAAAGCGATGTCGTCAAGGCGGTGATTGTGCGGGTGGCCAAGGAATACCGCCGCCCGGATGGGTCGTATATCAAGTTCGATGATAACGCCGCCGTGATCCTGGCGGACGATTTGCAGAACCCGAAAGGGACGCGCGTGTTCGGGCCAGTCGCCCGTGAACTGCGCGACCGGGGTTACCTGAAAATCGTCTCGCTCGCGCCGGAAACGCTGTAAGGGTTGCGAAGGGCAGAGGATTTAGAAGATGCAGCGGATCAAGAAGGGCGATAAGGTCGAAATTATCGCGGGCAAGGACAAAGGGGAACGCGGCGAAGTGCTGGAAGTGTACCCCAAAGAAGGCCGTGTCACGGTACAGAACCTGAACATGCTCAAGAAGCACCAGAAGGCACGCCAGGCGGGGCAGCGCCAGGTTTCGGCGCAGATCGTCGATTTTGAAGGCAAGATGGACTTGTCGAACGTGATGCCCGTCTGCCCGTCGTGCGGGAAAGCGGTGCGCGTGGGCTACCGCGTGCGCGAAGACGGTTTCAAAGTGCGTGTGTGCCGCAGTTGTAATGGCGATATTGAGTAAGGGCAGGGACGAAACCATCATGGCTGAGAAATATGGTATTGCGAAACGCTACCAGGAACAGGTCGTCCCGGCGTTAATCAACGAATTCGGTTACAAGAACCCGATGCAGGTTCCGAAGATCGAAAAGATCGTGATTAACATCGGTGTCGGCGAAGCCAACGAAAACGCCAAAGCACTGGATGGCGCGGTCAGCGATCTGCGGCAGATCACCGGGCAGCAGCCCGTGATCACCCGGGCGAAGAAAAGTATTGCGGCGTTCAAGCTGCGTGAAGGCCGCGCCATTGGCGTGAAGGTCACGCTGCGCGGGGCGCGCATGTGGGCGATGCTGGATCGGCTGGTGAACGTCGCGCTGGCGCGTATCCGCGACTTCCGGGGTGTGTCGCCCGATACGTTCGATGGGCGCGGCAACTACACGATTGGTCTGCGTGAACAGTTGGTCTTTCCCGAAATTCAGTACGACAAGATCGACAAAGTGCGCGGGATGGAAATCACGATTGTCACGACGGCCAAGACCGATGAAGAAGGCCGCCGCCTGCTAAAGCTGTTGGGGATGCCCTTCCGGGAGAGCTAAAACGAGATGGCGAAAAGATCAGTCACGGCGCGCGAGCCGCGTCGTAAATTCAAGGTGCGTGTGCGGAATCGCTGTCAGTATATCGATCCCAGTTCGGGGAAAATCTGTGGCCGTCCGCGTGGGTATATCCGCAAATTCGGGCTATGCCGTATCCATTTCCGTGAACTCGCCTTGCAGGGGAAAATCCCCGGCGTGGTGAAATCGAGCTGGTAATGACAAGGGCGCTGCCCGCCAGGGGAACGCCCCAAAAGGAACAGACGCAACTATGATGAGCGATCCAATCGCGGATATGCTGACGCGCATCCGCAACGCGCTGCTGAACAAGCGCACGACGGTGGACATTCCCTCCAGCAAGCTGAAGGTGGAAATTGCCCGCATTCTGAAGGAAGAAGGGTACATCGAAAACTATGCGATTGTCGAATCGCAGCCCTTCAACCTGATTCAACTCGAACTGAAGTATCACGGGGCGCGGCGCGAACGGGTCCCGGTGATTTCACACATCGAACGGGTGAGCAAGCCAGGCCGCCGCGTGTACCGCAAGCGGACCGACCTGCCCCGTGTGCGCAGTGGGATGGGGACGGCCATCGTCACCACGCCGAAGGGCGTGATGACCGCGCAGCAGGCGCGGCGTGAACGGGTGGGCGGCGAAGTCCTGTGCGTGGTGTGGTAGAAGGGGACGAACCGATGTCGCGTATTGGTAAAAAGCCCGTCACCATTCCCGCCAAGGTGAATGTGAGCATCGACGGCCAGAAGATCACGGCCAAAGGGCCCAAAGGCGAACTGTTCCTGGATGTTCACCCGAAGATCACGGTGAAACAGGAAGGTACAGACCTGATGGTGACTCGTGGGGACGATGAACGCACGTCGCGGGCGCTGCATGGGCTGACGCGGGCGCTGTTGTTCAACGTCGTCACAGGGGTCAGCACCGGGTTCACCAAGAGCCTGACGGTGGACGGCGTGGGGTACAACGGTGAAGTGAAGGGGAAGAACCTGGTCATGCGCCTGGGGTATTCCCATGAAATTGTGGTGGAACCGAAAGAGAACATCACGTTTGAAGTGCGCCGCGAAAACCCGACCCGCTTTCACATCACCGTAAGCGGGGTAGATAAGCAGATCGTTGGGCAGCAGGCGGCGGAAATCCGCGAACTGCGCCCGCCGGAACCCTACCTGGGCAAGGGCGTGCGCTACAGCGATGAAATTCTGCGCCGCAAAGCGGGTAAGACGGGTAAATAAGCAGGCGACCGGTGGTCACACACTGGCAGCAGATGGGGCGGGGCGTGCGGCGAAAAAAATCTGCCGCGCACCCGCCCTACGCACGGCGGGCAGGTTGTGATATAAACCATACCGCTGCACGACACTGACAACCAGCAGCATGTAGGCATACAGGTACAAACCAGGATGAATGCGAAAGACCTGAAGAAAAAGCGTGCGTCACGTGAGAAACGCCATAAGCGCGTCCGTTCTCGCGTGGTAGGCACGGGTGAACGCCCGCGCCTGAACGTCTTCCGCAGCCTCGACAACATCTATGCGCAGGTGATCGACGATACGGCGGGGCATACGCTCGCGTCCGCTTCGACGGTTGACCGCGAGATCGCCAAAGAGGTGGAAGGCAAGAGCAAAGTCGAAAGCGCCAAACTTGTCGGCCTGAAGCTGGCAGAGCGCGCCAAAAATGCCGGGGTCACGAAAGTGGTTTTTGATCGCGGCGGTTACCAGTATCACGGTCGTATCGCGGCGCTCGCTGAAGGTGCGCGTGAAGCCGGACTTGATTTCTAGGCAGAGAGTGACACATGGCGAACGATAACAAGAACCGTGACGTAACAGCAGCCCAGGCCGCCCCCGGTGGGGAAGGCACGGGCGACCGCCGCCGCCGTCGGCGTGGCAGTGGTGACCGTGAAGGCGGTGACGGCCAGCGCGGCGACCGGCGCGGTGGTGACCGCGAAGAACGCGAAGAACTGGATGAACGCCCGGTAGACATTACCCGCGTGGCAAAGGTGATCAAGGGAGGCCGCCGTTTTGCCTTCCGCACCGTCGTCGTGGTGGGCGATAACAAAGGGCGCATCGGCATCGGCATCGGCAAGGCGCGCGCCGTGCCAGACAGCATCCGCAAAGGCACCGAACGCGCCAAGCGCGTCATGGTGAGCGTGGCCATGAGCGGGACGACCATTCCGCATGAAGTCGTCGGGGAATACGGCGGCGCGGTCGTGCTGCTGCGCCCGGCGGCTCCCGGTACTGGCGTGATCGCCGGTGGCGGTGTGCGCGCCGTGCTGGAAGCGACGGGGTACAAGGACGTGCTGACCAAGAGCCAGGGGAGCAACAACCTGCTCAACGTGGTGATGGCGACCTGGGCGGCGCTGCAAGAACTGCGCAGCCCGCAGCAGATGGCGGCCATGCGCGGCAAGTCCGTCGATGAAATGCGCCCCTTCTGGGAACGTGCCGCGATGCGCGCCACCGTGACGGAGGTGCGTCGTGACGAACAGCAGTAACGGCAGCAAGACGCTCCGCGTGACGCTCGTGCGCAGTTGGACGGGCTACCGTGCCGACCAGGAAGCGGCGGTGCGGGCGCTGGGGCTAAGCAAGCTGAATCAAACCGTAGAAAAAGAAGATACCCCGACCAATCGCGGGCTGATCTTCAAGGTCAAGCACCTGCTGAAAGTCGAGGAGGTCTAGGCAGTATGGTCAAGCTGAACGATCTGAAGCCCGATAAGGGCAGCAAACGCCGCAAGACCCGCGTCGGTCGCGGTATTTCGGCGGGCAAGGGTAAAACCGCCGGGCGTGGGACCAAAGGCGCGGGGGCGCGTGGCCGCCACGCACGGAAGGGCGCGTATTTTGAAGGCGGTCAGCTCCCGCTGGTGCGCCGCCTGCCGTTCAAGCGCGGGTTCACCAACGTGTTCCGCATTGAATACCAGGAAGCGAACATCGGGGATTTCGCTGGGCTGTTCGATGCGGGCGCGGTCGTCACCCCGGCGGCGCTGGCGGAAATTGGCCTGATTCGCAATGCCGATGAACCCGTCGTGATCCTGGGCGATGGCGATATCGACCGCAAGCTGACGGTGCGGGCGCACCGCTTCACCAAAAAAGCCGAAGAGAAAATCACGGCGGCGGGTGGGGCAGTCGAAAAGGTCGCGCTGCTGGTCACCGGGGCGCGTGCGACCGTGAAGAAGCTGCGCCGCGAAGAACTTGAGGCGCTGAAAGCCAAACAGGAGCAGGGGCAGTAAGCCCTGCCCATCCGCAAATCACCCCAGGGGCGCACGGCAGTGGTCACACACAGCCCTGCGCCCTCTTGTATATTCAGGGTCTCTTTTCAGGAAATTTGCCATGATTGAAGCACTGCGTAACGCCTTCCGGCTGCCCGACCTGCGCAACAAAATCCTGTTCACGGGGCTGGTGCTGGTGGTCTATCAGTTCGCGGCGCATGTCCCGGTCGTGGGGGTGGATCGCGGCGCACTGCAAGCGCTGCTCACCCAGGGATCGGGCATTGTCGGCGTATTGAACCTGCTAAGCGGCGGCGCGCTGCAAAACTTCAGCGTCATCGCCAATGGCGTGTACCCGTACATCACCGCGTCGATCATTTTGCAGGTCTTGATCCCGGTCATCCCACGTCTGGAACAGCTTCAGAAAGAACCGGGTGGCCGCGAAAAGATCGAAACCTATACCTACTACCTGGCGATCCCGATGAGTTTCGTCCAGACGATCAGCCAGATTCAGATTTTCAACTCGATCATCGGCCAGCCAATCATCCCCGGCTTCGGGTCGGATGCGCTGCTCACCCTGACCGTGATCGTCACCATGACCGCCGGGACGTTCTTCGCCGTCTGGCTGGGCAAGCTGATCACCGAACAGGGAATCGGCAATGGGATGTCGATCATCATCTTCGGCGGGATCGTCGCCAGTGCGCCGCGCAACCTGGTGCAACTGCTTACCAACAGCACCCAACCCGTATGGAATGTCGCCCTGTTCGTGCTGATCACGCTGATCAGCGTGGTGGTGATCATCTTCATTCAGGAAGGGGTGCGCCGCATCCCGGTGCAGTACGGCAAGCGGGTGAGGGGCAACAAGCAGTATGGCGGCTCCAGCACGCATATCCCGCTCAAAGTGAACTCGGTTGGGATGATCCCGCTGATCTTCGCGCAGTCGATCATCACCTTCCCGGCACTGCTGGTGAACCTGTTCCCGGATGGCCCGGTCAAGACGAGCATCACGGCGACGTTCGGGCAGCAGCAGGGCTTGCTGTACTGGTTGTTCTTCTTCATCCTGGTAGTGGGCTTCACGTTCATCTATTCGGACATCATGGTGGGCAACCAGAACCTGAGCGAGAACTTGCAGCGTAACGGTGGATTCATCCCCGGCATTCGCCCCGGCAAACGCACACAGGAATACATTGTGCGGGTGACGCGGCGCATCACGGTGATCGGCGCGCTGTTCCTGGGGATCGTCGCCATCGTCCCCGGCATCGTGGACTTCATCAACCGTGTGCTGTTCCCCACCGAACAGGTGGGCGGGCTGAACGCTGCGACCGTGTTGAGCGGTTCGGGGCTGATCATCGTGGTGGGCGTGGTGATCGATACACTGCGGCAGCTTGAAGCGCAGTTGGTCATGCGCAATTACGACCGTTTCATTCGGTAGGCACGCTGTTCAACGCCTCACCCCGTGCGAACACCGTTTCGAGCGGGGTGAGACGCTGCCCCATGAATACCCCGCGGGTTTTTTTTCCGATTCTAAATACACTTTGGGAGCGTTCAAAAATGGGTTTGTATCTGGTACTGCTCGGCGTTCAGGGGGCGGGGAAGGGCGAACAAGCCAAGTTCATCCAGAACACCTACGGCATTCCCCAGGTTTCGACGGGCGACCTGTTCCGCGCCATGCGCACCCGCACCGACGATTTCGCCCGCAAAATTCAGGAGATCATGGCCGGGGGCGGGTTGATCGACGACGATACCACCAATGCAGTGGTGCGCGAACGGCTGGCGCTGCCGGATGCGGCGGGCGGCGTGATCCTGGATGGCTACCCCCGCACCCCGGCTCAGGCCGAATGGCTGGAACGCTACCTGAACGACAAAGGCGAAAAGATCGCCGCCGTGCTGCTGTTCGACATCGACTATTACATCGCGTTCAAGCGCGCTTTTGGCCGTGTGAGCGACAGCAGCGGCAGGACGTACAACATCTACTACCACCGCGACGGCATCGCCCAGGATGAAATGGAAGCGCACCCGGACAAGAGCTATCCGCCGCGCCTGAAAGTCACGCTGACCAACGGCGAAACCGCGATCCGCCGCCCGGACGATGCTGACGCGAACGCGATCATCAAGCGCATCGATACGTTCATCAAGCAGACCGCGCCGCTCATCGATCATTACAGCGCCAAAGGGCTGCTGCGCCGCATCCACGCCGACCAGCCGATTGAAACCGTAAGCGCCGCCCTGAAAGCGCTCATCGACGCTGCCCGATGACCACACCCACGACCATGATCCACCTGAAAAGCCCCGACGAGATCGCGATCATGCGTGAAGCCGGGCGCATCGTCGCCCGTGCGCTGGCCGCGATGCGCGATGCCGTCAAGCCGGGCGTGACCACGCTGCACCTGAACCAGATCGCGGAAACCGTCCTGCGCGATCATGGCGCGACCCCGACGTTTTTGCATTATCCCAAGCCGAACAGCCCGCCGTTTCCAGCGGTGATCACCGCATCCATCAACCATGAACTGGTACACGGCATTCCGAGCGGCTCGCGCTTCCTGAAAGATGGCGACATCATCACGGTCGATGTCGGCTGCAATTATCAGGGGTTCGTGGGCGATGCTGCTATCACCGTCCCGGTGGGCGAGATCAGCAAGCCCGTGCAGCGCCTGCTCGATGCGACCCAGGCGGCGCTCGATGCCGCGATTCAGGCATCGCGGGTTGGGAACGATGTGCGCGATGTGGCGCTGGCGATTCAGAAATGCGCGGAATCATATGGGTACAGCGTCGCCCGCGAATACACCGGGCATGGGGTGGGGCGGCAGATGCACGAACCGCCGGAAATTCCGAACTGGTGGCCGTCGAATACGCGCCGCAGCCGCATCCAGTTCGAAAATGTGCCGCTGCAACCGGGCATGACCTATGCCATCGAACCGATGCTGATCATCGGGCGCAATGCGCTGCGCGAACTGGCCGACCATTGGACGGTCGTCACGGTCGATGGATCGTGGTGCGCGCAGTACGAACACACCGTCGCGGTGACGGAAGGCGACCCGCTCATCCTGACGCTTCCATGACCGGGCGCGGTGTCTTTTGAAGATAGGTGTATGTGACCTGACCCACACCGCGTCAATGGGGTAGCATCTGCGTGATGCATCAAAATGGAAAGGACATATCCTATGGCGGTGAAAGTCGGCATCAACGGGTTGGGGCGCATTGGCCGCGCCGCGTTCAAGGTCATTCTGGATACGCCGGAACTGGAACTCGTCGGGGTCAACGATATTGGCGCGCTGGAAAACATGGTGTACCTGCTCAAGTACGATACCGTGTACGGGCGCTATGACCGGGAGATTGAAGCGCGGGACGGCAAGATCGTCGTCGATGGCCGCGAAATCGCCTACCTAAGCCAGAAAGACCCGGCTCAGCTCCCCTGGGGTGAGATGGGCGTGGAGCTGGTGTTTGAATCGACCGGGATTTTCACCAAGCAGGAGGACGCGGGCAAGCACATCCAGGCGGGCGCAACCTGGGTGATCATCTCTGGCCCGACGAGCAGCGAAAATGTGCCAACGGTGGTGCATGGGGTAAACCGTCCGGGGCAGGATGCGCATGTGCTGTCGTGCGCAAGCTGCACCACCAACAACATCACGCCGATTATGGAGATCATGCAGCGGCATTTCGGTGTAGCGAAGGCGATCATGACGACCGTCCACGCCTACACCGCGACTCAGGCGCTGGTCGATGCGCCAGGGGGCAAGAAGGATATGCGGCGTGGGCGCGCCGCCGCGCAGAACTTCGTCCCCTCCAGCACAGGCGCAGCCGTAGCAACCACGCTGGCGCTGCCAGAACTGCAAGGGCTGTTCGACGGACTCGCGGTGCGCGGCCCCGTCCCGGTGGGGTCGCTGGCGGACATCACGCTGCTGCTGAACCGTGACACCACCGCCGAGGAAATCAACGACATTTTCCGCCAGGAAGCGGCGAGCGAACGTTACAGCGGCGTGCTGGGCGTGACCGAAGAAGAACTCGTCTCGTCGGACATCATCAAAGACCCGCGTGCCTCCATCGTGCAGTTGGATATGACCCGCGTCGTGGCGGGTAACCTGGTCAAGGTGATGAGCTGGTACGACAACGAATGGGGCTACACGAATCAGATGGTCAAGACCGCGCTGCACTCACTGGGGCTGCGTGAGTACGCCTACTAAACCCTGACGGTACCCTGTACAGACAGCGAAAGCGGGGAGGGGCGCGATACCCTCCCCGTTTTTAGGGCGCGTCGGTTGGATCATCGTCTTTGGCTTTGCGGCGCTTCTGGTAGGTATAGTTCAGCTTGCCCGCCGCGACGCGCTTGGTATCTTCCGGGCGGCGGTCGTAGCGCCGCGTGGTATTGACATCGGCATGACCCAGGATATTGGCGACGGTGACAATATCGACCCCGGCATCGAGCAGGTCGCCCGCGACGGTGCGGCGTAAGTCGTGCGGGGAAAAATCGCGCACGCCCGCTTCTTCGGCGCGTTTGTGCAGCAGCTTGTAGACCGCTTGTTCGGTCATGCCGCGTTTGATCAGGATTTTGCCCGACTGCGTGATCGGGTTGAACATGCGGCCTGCTTTGTCCCCGCGCACATTGATCCAGTCGTTGAGCGCCAGCAGCGCGCCGCCTGCGATATACACGGTGCGGTCTTTGCGGCCTTTGCCGCCATGCACGGTGATCTTGTCCTCATCGTTGAAATCGAAACGGTCGAGCGCGGTCAGTTCGGCACGGCGCAGCCCGCACACCGCCAGCAGCGCCAGGATCGCGCCATCGCGCACGCCCCACAACGTGGTATCGTTGGCGCACGCCCGCGCCAGCGCCGCCAGTTCACGGCTGGCCAGGTCACGGCCTGCCGGGAGGATGTGCGCCTTGATGTTCTGAATATCGACGGCTTTATGATAGGCTTCGGCGGTGATCAACCCCAAACGCCAGCATTCTTTCAGCACGCCGCGCAGCGCGCTGAGCGCATGATTGACGGTGGCGGGCGCGTAGCGGTGCATCAGGCCAGCGCGCACGGCGGCCACATGCTGGTAGCGCAGCTTCCACCATTCGACGTACAGAAAACGAGAGGCGTACTGTTCGCGGTCGGCCTGCGGCGCATGTTTGCCCGGTGGGGTGAATGCGCCCGGCATGAGCAGATCGGTGATCAGGTTGAGCGAATTGCGCAGGCCGCGCCGTGAATTCTCGCTTGGCTTGGCAGCCAGGTACACAAGCGCGGGCTGTTCATCGGGCGGGCGTGTGTCGCTGATGTACAGGACGGGCAGCGCCGCCGCGTCGGGGATCAGCGCGTCGTCGGGCATATCATCGTTCATCGGGAAAGCCTTTCGCACGGTTGCGGATGCGTCCACTATACCCGATCCTGTTAGTTCTGACAACTCACATTGTCATAACCCGAAGCGGGAAATGTCAGGGGCAGCGCGTTGTCACTGTCGCCAGTGGGCGACGCACCATCGCAGCGATTTGAACCCGAACGTTTGCCAGGATCGATCCTACGCATGGGGGCTATTCAGCGACGCGGAACAATTCAGCGACCGTGATGCTGAAACCGGGCAGCACATCACCGCCGTCCAGCAGTTCATCCGCCGTCAGAATGGTTTCGTCCATCAGCGTGACCACTTCCACCAACCGTTGATCCGGCAGCACCAGCCACACGCGCTTACAGCCGTTGGCAAGGTAATACTTCGCCTTTTCGCGCATGGCCTTCAGCGCATCATCCGGCGACTTCACTTCAATGGCGAGATCCGGCATATAGGGGACAGTACCGCTTTTGATGACTGGGTCGGGCGCTTGTGCATAATACGCAATATCGGGAATGCGGGCGTTGTGGGTCTCGCCAGCCATGCGATGGCGTATTTCCACCCCAACCCGACCGAGATGACGCGGCACGACAAAGTTGATCAGCAATGATGCGATCCAGGCCACAATAAAGCCGTGCTGTTGTGTCGGCACTTTTTCGATGATTTCCCCGTCGATGAGTTCAAACAAGCGTTCGTGGTTTTCAGGAAGTGTCAGAAACGACTCGAACTCATCGACCGTCACCCGCTGCGTTTGGGTCAGCATGATCCGCCCTCCTCATGTCATCGTTCGTATTTTACCTGAAATGTGATTAGCTGGCGGGTTCGGCATAGTAATCCGAACCGCTCGCTTCGACGGTGTAGCCCTGTGCGCCTTCATAATCGACCTGCCACCAGGTAAAGCCGCCGCTGCATAGCGGCCCGTTGATCACCCGGAACACGCCTTCACCGGGGATGCGCCCGATCACGGTCGCGCTCGTATTCGGCTGCTGGCGGATATTGTTCGGCAGGCCAGGTGTGACGCGCCCGATCCCGTTCACGGTCAGGCGCGGCGGCACAGCGACCCCTTCACACACATAGACACCTGTGGGGTTCATCGGGGTGGGGGCGGCTGGAGCCTGGGCGCTTTGCCCGCTTTGCGGCACGGCGGCGAACGGCGCGGGCGCATCGCCCAGGCTCGTCCCCAGGGCAGGCGCGCTGATCAGCCGGATCGTGCCGTTCAGCACGCCGAGCGATTGAAACGTGATCCCGCCGGGCGTATTGGTCGCCTTGACGATCTCGACCGACTCCGCACCCGCTTCGCCCACCGCAATCCAGCCGTCCGGCGTACCCGCCAGCACGCGGGAGCCAGGGGCGACGGGAATCGCCTGCTGGCCGCCATCGCGGTTGACCAGCGTCCACATCGCGCTGTTGTCGCTGACCAGGAACGCCGCACCGTCGTTCACCCAGGTAATGGACTCCGCATCATCGCTCAGGTCAAGGTTGGCGGCGCTGAAGAAGGCCGCTGGATACGCGGCATTGGCCGCCGGGTCGTTGAACACGCTCGGCGGTGCGCCGCTGGCGGTATACAGCACCGCATTCGGGCGCGGAAACATGCCTTCTTCGGGATTGAACGGATAAGCCGGGTGCTGCGCGAACGTGAGTGCTTCGCCCGTCGCGGGCAGCACCGCCCCAAAATCGACAAAATATTCGCCGGAAGCGGCGGTCACTGCCCCTGTGCGGGGATTCCAGATGCGCCACTCGCCCTCGATCACGCCTTCGCAGGCGTAGCAGTTCGGGTGCAGGCGGATTCCGTCCGCCTGCCATGAGTCCATACGCGCCCAGAGCGCTTCTTCGCCCAGTATCGCAATGGGCGGGAATGCGTCGCCCGTCCCGCCGGAGGCGGTATCGAACACGATCAATCGCCCCTCATACTGGTCATCGACGGCGGCCATCGCAAAACTGCGGCTGGACGGGTCGAACCCGGCGAAATCGTAGGCGATGGGCGTGTTCAGCCCAGTGGGAATGCCAACGCAGCAGGTCTGCGCGTCCAGGTCTGCAATCTGCGCCGGGTACGCGGTAAAGGTCGCCGGGTTCATCGCCCACAACGCGATCAGGCGCAGATCGGGCGATAGGGCGATCTCGCTCACGAGCGCGTCTGGGGCGGGGAACAGCGCCGGCGGGATCGGGATGGCCTGGGTGATTCCGGCGGGTTCGATCACCAGCACTGTCCCTTGAAGCGCGCCGTTCACCCGGTTTTCCAGATAAGCGAATACCTGGTACGGCGCGCTGTTCTGGGCCGCCGCCGGAGATGGGGTCACGATGCCGAAGGCCGCGATCAGCATAACGGCCAGGAGCGAGTATGAGCGGCGGTTGAGCATGGAGTATCCTCTTGATGGGGTTCGGTGATAGTTCTATAACGCTGATCAGTATAGACAAGTTCCCGCGCCGCCGCTGTTCGCTGTTGATGCCCGCCGCACTCAGCGGGTCATGGTTTGGCCGTCTTGCCTGCCTGCTCCATCTCCCAGGCCAGGGTGGGGATGAGTCCTTCGCGCAGCGGGCGCGGGTTGTGCCCCAGTTCGCGCCGCGCCTTCGCGTTCGACCCGGTATAGGTGGCCGCGCTCACGCGCAGATATTCACCGTTGAGCATCGTCGGCAGCGGCAGCGGGCTGAACACGCGCATGAACGCGCTCATCGCTTTGACCACGCTGCGCGGCAGCACCAGCGCGGGCGGCTTGACGTGCGTGATCGCCTGGGCGATGCCGATGGCCTCAACCAGCGTGTGCGTATCGCCCGCTATGATGTAGCTTTCGCCGGGTCTGCCTTTGTCCATCGCCAGGATGTGGGCTTCAACGATGTCATCGACATGCGCCCACGAAAACGCCGTCCCCTCAATCAACATGGGGAGCTGTCCTTTGAGGTACTGCTGAAAGGTATCGTGCAGCGAACTTTCGTCGCCGGGACCGTACACGATGCCCGGCTGCACGATCACGAGCGGCAGCCCGGCGCGGATGAACGCATCCGCGATGTAGTGCGCCTCCGCTTTGGTGCGGTCGTATTCGCTGATGTGGCTGCCGTTGAAGTGGTAGGTTTCATCGACGATGCGCCCGTCGGTGTCGCTGTTGATCGCCAGGGTGCTGGTATACACGCCTTTCGGGATGGCGAGTTCCTGCATCATCGACAGCACATGGCGCGTGCCTTCGACGTTGATCGCCTGGCCGGGCGCGGTATTGCGCACGCCGACCTTGTACCATCCGGCGACGTGGAACACCCCGTCCGCGCCCTGCATTGGGGCGCGCAGACTTTCCCGGTCGGTGATGTCGCCCTGGTGAACCTCTGCGCCTAACGCCTGAAGCGCCGCCGCTTTGCCCGGTGTACGGGCGACGATCACGACCTGGTGACCGTGTTCGAGCAGGACGCGCGCCAGCCTGCCGCCGATGAATCCGGTCGCCCCGGTGACGAAATAGCGCATCTTCGATTCGCTCCTGTGTAGGACATGCGGTCATTTATTGACAACTGTACGCAAATCAGTGTAGGATACCTGCCAGCGTCCGTCAACCAGCAGTTGACGGTATGTGTACGGTAATTGACATGTGTCTGAAACGTGTGACCTGATGAACCTGGCCGAACCCCGCATCGACCCGCGCAAGCGGCGCACCCGTGCCATGCTGCGCGAAGCGCTGATGGCGCTGATTTTGGAGACGGGCGATTACGATTCGCTCACGATTGACCGCATCACCACCCGCGCTGACCTGCGCCGCGCCACGTTCTACCTGCATTATGCCCAGGTGGATGAACTGCTGCTCGATGCGCTTCAGCACCACTTCGATGCGCTGGCGCGCCAGGTTGAACCGCTGGCGGCGGGGGATGGGCTGGGTGGCAAGACGCATGTCGAAGCTTTCCGGGTGACGTTTCAGCACGCCGCCGATCACCGGGCGCTGTACCGGGTGCTGTTCGCCAGCGCCCGCGCCACGGTGGTCACGCGGCGAGTGCGCGATACCATTGCCGGGTTCATCCTGACCGGGATCGGCACGCTGCCGCCGGGGACGCTTACCGTACCTGCCGATGTGCTGGCGCAAGCACTGGCGGGCGCGGAGGTGAGCCTGATCGCGTGGTGGCTGGAGAGCGAATCGCCCTATACGCCTGCGGAAATGGCCACTTACGCGCACCGGATTCTGCTCGATGGGGTGCGGGCAGCCGCCAGCCTGAACGGGTAAATGAAAAGTCCCGCTCCACAGGGGAACGGGACTTCGCGTATGCAGCCGACAGCGCGATCAGAAGAAGAAGCCGCGCCGCTGATAGCGTTCTTCCTTGAAGGGGTCGCCTTCATTGTGGTAGCCCGCATTTTCCCAGAAGCCGGGCTTATCGGTCGCGCTGAACTCCAGCCCGCGCAGCCACTTGGCCGATTTCCACAGGTAGCGTTTCGGCACCAGCGTGCGCACCGGGAACCCGTGTTCCTGGTCAAGCAGCTTGCCATCGAACTTGTAAGCCAGCAGCACATCGTCGTCCATCATGTCCTCAAGCGGGACGTTGGTGGTGTAGCCATATTCGCAGTGGGCGATGACATGTTTCGCTTCGGGCTTCACGCCGAACAGCTTGACGAATTCGCTGAAGCGCACCCCTTCCCATGTGGTATCGAATTTGCTCCACCGGGTGACGCAGTGAATATCGACCTTGATCTGCACGGTGGGCAGCTTTTGCAGTTCCGCCCATGACCAGCGCATTTCTTTTTCCACCAGGCCGAACACGCGCAAATCCCAGGTTGCTTCATTGAACCCCGGCGTGGGGCCGTAATGCAGCACGGGAAAATCGAGCGTGAGCGATTGACCGGGGGGTAAACGGCCTTCGGCTTTCATCTGGGTTTCAAGCTGCCGCCGCTTCAGCATGTCGTCGGCACGACTCATGGGGGTTTATCCTTCCATAGCTATGTGGGAGAACCCAGAGTCTAGCGCATAAAGATGAAAAAACGATTACGACAACGCTCCGGCTCAATTGCCGCTGTCTGGCCTGCCGCGCAGCGGAGTCCAGTCCGGCAGCAGGTAATCGAGCGCGGCGGGCGGCGGCGCAAGCAGATACACATCCACATAGCGCGCCCAGGGGCGGTAATCGGCATCGCTGTAGCCCAGGTCGATCCAGTACGGGCTGCTGCGCGGGCCGCCAGTGTCCTCAATCGAGCCGACTCCGTAATTCGGGACGTAAATGCGCGTGCTGTACGGGAGCAGCGTCGGGTTCGCGCCGACGATCCCACGCTGAAGCGTCGCGCCCGTCGCGGTGACGTTATCCCCGCCCAGCGCCGCCGGGTGATAGCTGGTGGCGTACATGCGAAGCTGACGGTAATACTGAATCGGACCATCGGGCGTATCGAGCGTGCGAATCACGACATTCGTCCCATAGCCGATCACCTGATTCACGGGTGCGGCGGCGATCTCGACCGCTTCGACTTCGCGTTCGATGGCGATCTCGTTTTCGTAGCGCACCCGAATGCGCGTCCGTTCGATGCCCGGCTGTCCGCCCTGGATCACGCGCTGCTGATCGAGTTCGAGTGCGGGATCAGCCTGGTACACCACCTCATACGGAATCGGCGCGTCGGTCGTCTCGAAGGTTTCGCGCACGCGGATCACGCGGATCGCCATGCCCGCGACGAGCGGCGAATCGGCAGCGGGGATGGCGTAATCCAGCCCGACGAGCGATACCCCCGCCTCTGACAGCGCATCGGCCACCACCTGCCCCTGTGCGCGGGCGCGGCGCACATCGCCATCGGCGATCACGGTGATTGGGCTGGCGCGGCGGATGGTGATCGTCATATCGCGCTGCACCGCGCTGTTCAAATCGACCGAGACGGTATCGGCCAGGAACAGGTCGATCCCGGCTTCATACAGCGCTTCGCCCACCGTGATCTGGGTGGTGCGGAGCGGGCGCGGCGCTTCGCCTTCGATGACGACGGTGATTGGGGTGACGCGGCGCACGCTGATGTGCGACACCGGGATTGGCCATCCCTCCAGGGCGGCGGGGTCGGCGGGTGTGCCATCGATCATCACCTGGTCGTCCCGGTTCAGCGTGACACCTGCCCCTGCAAGAATGGCGGCGGGGTTGGTGAGCGGTGTCCACAAAAGCTGTGCCGTCCCGTCGATCATCAGCGTGACGGTGCGGGCGCGGGCGATGCGGATCAGCATATCGGGCTGTAGTGGGGTATCGGGCGGCGGCTGAATGCTGTCGCCGCTGGCGGGGTCAATATCGAGCTGGCGCAGCAGCGATTCGACCGTGAGCGCACGGGCGGTGATGGCATAGGCTTCGCCGTCGATCACCAGTGTGACGGGGAACGCCCGCGAAAGCGTGGTCAGCACGGCGAACAGCGCGACCGCCAGCGCGAATGTTCCCAAGCCGAACATAACCGTAAGCGGAGCCAGCCACCGCCCCGGCTGTCGATTCTGGGTGGGTGGGCGCGGGTGGGTGGGTGGGGTGGGCGGCGCTGCCTCCGGCAGTCCCAACGGATCAGGTTTCATCGGCTGCCCTGGTCGCGGAATCAAAAAAGTTGTTGGCTCGCTGCTCAAACCGGGGGGTCTGCGGCACCCGGAGTGACCCCTTAGTGCTGCTTCCGCTAGGACCTGACACGGTTCGAAGGCTCCGCCGCGCAAAGCCCGGTTTGAGCAGCCAACCAACAACTTTCCGATTCATCATAGTGGGTTAGTATACGGGTGAACAGGCCGTTTTTCAACCGTCGAACGTCAAGGCTGGATTTTTGAACGGGATCAGCGCCAGAATCACCGCATGGGCATAGTACGCCGTCCGGTCGATCACGTCGCCCGTGAGCAGCCCGACCGACCCGTTCTGCTGTTTGCTGTTGCTGCGCCCAAACACCAGGTCATCGGCGTGGCCTAACTCCATCCCCTGGGCGATCAGCCGGGCGGTTTCGTGCGGCAGGAAAAACGACCCGGTGCGCGCCCGCCCGATGCGTCCGGCGGCGTTCAGCACCACCACCCACGCGAACGCTTCCAATACAAGCCTGTCGGTATTTTGCGGGTGGACACCATCGCCCAGATGGACACCATCGCCCAGATGGACTCCATCCTGTGGATGGACTCCGCCCTCCAGCCCGAACCAGTAATCGGCATCGGGCAGGCGGGCGCGGGCGGCGTGAACCCGGTTGAGCGCGCCTTGCAGAGTCTCCGCGCTGGTCATCGGCTGCGGGTTCACCCCCGACGGCACGCTGATCCCGTGCGGATCAGCGATCTCGTCCGGGAACATCTGCAAAAAGCCGTTCACCGCCCCGGCGATCTTGACCGGGTTGGTGCTGGCGATCACGAGCGTTTTCATCGCGTCACCCCGTCAGCGCGAACAGCTTCAGCACCGCGAACAGCCCGAACGCAGCATGGGCGAAAATGGCCGCACGGGTAGACCCGGTATAGGCGCGCACCGCCGCGAACACCAGCCCATCCAGGAACGGGAGCGCGAACCCGTACCAGATCAGCGTACCTTGTTCGACCGCGCCCACCTGCGATGTGTACATCGCCAGATGAAACAGGCCATACGCCGCCGCGTTGATCAGCAAGCCCGCCCACGCGCCGAACTGCGCCCGCATGAGCGGGAACAGCACCCCGCGAAAGAGCAGTTCTTCGCCCACAGGCTGCGCCACGACCATGAAACCGACGGCGAACAGCCAATCGAGCGCCGCTGCATTGGTGATGTCGAACGTGAACAGCTCCATCACGGGCAAAAACTGCCCGGTCACGCCCAGGCTGATCAGGTCGAAGGAGACGGCCAGCCCGATCATCAGAAAGAGCAGGAACGGGAGCGGCACGGGCGACGGGATCAGCCGCATGGCCGCCCGGTCGCGGTCGCCCCGGCGCGTGCTGGCGATCCAGTAAGCGGTGAGCAGGCCGGCGGCCAGCCAGCCCAGATAGATCGTATATGACTCCACGCCCAACACCGCCGCGACGAACAGCGATGCGCCGATGATGGCGATCACGGCGATGGCGGCGGCTCCCAACGCCGCGCCCCATCCCCAGGGCGGGGCGGGTTCCAACTGAGCAATGCGGGCGATCAACCCGCGTGGCGGGCGGGGTTCAGGGGTTCGGGTCATGGGCGGCGGTCACTTTGATGGGTCGATACATAGGCTGCTATTCTAGCGTCTGCACATGAGGAACGGATGGGAAACGGGGGGCGGCGGTCACCCTTTCGGGAACAGCCGCGCCATGATCAGCATATCGAGCGGCTGCCCGGCGCGCTGGTACAGCCCGCGCTTGAGACCTTCGCGCTGGAAGCCGAACTTTTCGTACAGGTGGATGGCGCGGGCGTTGGCCGCGAACACTTCCAGTTCCACGCGGGCGACGACCGGGCTGCGCGCCGCCCATGCCACCGTGTACGCCAGCAGCGCCGTCCCCACACCGCGATCCCGCCAGCCCGCCGCGACGTATACGCCCAGGTCGGTCTTGTGGCGGTCGGCCTTCAGCGTCCCGCCCGCGCACGTCAGCGCGCCGATCACCTTGTGACCTGCTTCTGCGACCAGAAACAGATCGTTGTCCGAACGGGAGACGATCTGAATCCGGTCGCGCATCGCATCCGCCGACGGATCGAACTCGTCCGGCGCGTAGGGCGTATCGACGGGCGGCTGTTCGCGCAGCACATCCTTGATCAGCCGGATATACCCCGCCGCATCGAGCGGCACGGCGGGGCGCACGGTGTAGGGCGCGTTCATGCTCACGGAACGTTGAACGGAACCTGATACGGCGGCTGGACGTAATTGCCATCGTTGCCGACGACGACGAGCTGCAAAATATAGTTCCCCGGCTGCAAGCCCGGCATGGTTTCCAGCACACCATTGACGACGGCGTTATTGTGCGTCGTCCCCATCGTCACCCAGTTTTCCCCGAACTGCCCGCCATACAGTTCCAGCTTGTAATACTGCGCCTGCTGCGGCGAGAACGAAGCCGTCCCCAGGATCGGCATCCCGGCGAACACCGATTGACCCGCGCTCGGTTCGGTGATGAACGCGGTGATCACGTTCGTGCCGCCCGTCGCGTTGATCAGGTCGATGGTGCAGGCAATCGTCGGCAGGAAGGCATAGCCATTGGCACGCGCCCACTGTTCGGCGCGGGCGGCATCGGCGGGGTCGGGCGGCGGCGCGATGAACAACTGCTCACGGGCGGCAGGGTCGGACGGGATCGCCTCCATCGGCACCTGGCAGTAGATCGGGCTGGGCGGCTGGACGCTCTGACCGGGGATGGTGAGTTGAATCCCCAGGTTGGGCGGCAGCGGGTGGACGACCACCCGGTAAATATCCGGCTCGACTTCGCGCAGCCATACCCCGGTCTGCGGCGGCTGTTCGGGTTGAGTCTGCGGCGCGGACGGATACTGCAAGCCGCCCTGACCATCCGGCACGCCCGCCGGGGTATCCAGGAACAATTCCTGAATGCTCTGCGCGCAGTCGGGGGCGGGGTCGCGCAGCGCGGGGATGGCGCACAGCGAACGGTACGAGAGTCCGCTCGGCGCATCCAGGCGATCCGGCAGGCGGCCTCCTTCAACGGTGAATTCATCGATCAGCCCGGCGTTGTACACCCCGGTGATGACCGCATTCCAGATCGGCGCGGCTCCGGTCAGCCCGCTGGTGCCAGCGCTCATCGGCGCGCCGCTGCTGTTGCCCACCCACACGCCCACCGCCAGGTTGCGGTTGTAGCCGACCGTCCAGTTATCGCGGAAATCGTCGGTCGTCCCGGTCTTGACGGCGCTGTACAGCCCGCCCGTGTTCAGCGGGCTGTTCCCGCCCATCGCCGGGGTACGGGCGGCGTTATCGCTCAGAATATCGGTGATCATGTACGCAACGCGCGGGTCGATCACGGTCGTCCCGAAGCCGTTCACGTTCACGGTCTGCGGGGTAGGCTGCCCGGTGATGCACCCGTTTTCGTACTGGTAGCGGATCGTGCCGTCGTTATCGACGATACACAGGATCGCCGTCGTCGGCACGTATACGCCGTTGTTGGCGAACACGCTGTAAGCGCGGGTGAGTTCGAGCAGCGTCACCTCACCGCCGCCCAGGGTGAGCGACAGCCCGTACAGGCTGGCATCCTGCCCCAGGCTTTCGATGCCGAACCGGGACGAAATTTCCAGCAGCGCGTCCACGCCAATGGTGCGCAGCGTTTGCACCGCCGGGATGTTGTAGCTGTTCGCCAGCGCGCTGCGGAAGCGTACCGGGCCATGCCAGTTGCCGTCATAGTTCACAGGCTCATAATCGGCGATCACGGTTTCGGTATCCCAGATGATGTCGCCCAGGGTCATGCCGCGTTCCAATGCCGCTGCATACGTGAGCGGCTTCATGGTGCTGCCCGGCTGCCGCAGCGAAGTCGTCACGTTCACGCGCCCATCGATGGCTTCATTGTTGTAATCGACACTGCCGACCATCGCAAAAATCTGCCCGGTCACGGGCTGCGTGACCACGACCGCGCCGTTGGTCACATTGTAGCCCGCCAGCCCGCTCACCTGGTTCTGCGCAGCCTGCTCCGCGAGCCGCTGCACGCGCAGATCGAGCGTGGTATACACGCGCAGCCCGCCGCGTGCGGCATCGTCCGCCGAAAAGCCCAGGTCGATCAGGCGCTGTTCCAGTTCGGCGCGGGCGTACACGGTGAAATGCGGCGCGTTCAGCGGTGCGTCCGGCGGGTTCACGCTGTAGCCTTCGCGCAGCGCTGTGTTCCGTTCGGCATCGGTGATGAAGCCTTCGGTAACCATGCGATCCAGCACCGTGCGCCAGCGTACATCGATGTCGGCCTGAATTTCCGGGTCGGGGCTGAACGGGTCATACGTGGCTGGAGCCTGGGGCAGCCCGGCGAGCAGGGCGGCTTCGGCCAGCGTAAGATCGCGCACGTCCTTATCGAAGAACACCCGCGCCGCCGCCGCCGCGCCATACGCCAGGTTGCCATAATAAATCTCGTTCAGGTACATTGCCAGCACATCTTCTTTGCTCATGCGCTGGGTGAGCAGGTAAGCCAGCAGAATTTCTTCGACCTTGCGCTGGACGCTGCGTTCGCTGCGGTACTCGATGTCGAACAGCACGTTGCGCACCAACTGCTGTGTGATCGTGCTGCCGCCCGACGATCCTTCGCCCAGGCCGACATACTGCAAGAACGCACGCAGCGTCGCTTCGACCTCGAAACCGGGGTTATCGAAGAACGAATCGTCCTCGATGGCAATCGTCGCGTCGATCAGCGTTTGCGGGAAGTCCTCGAAGCGCACGTTGGTACGCCGCCCTTCGGTGAACGCTTCATACAGCAGTTCGCCGTTGCGGTCATAGAAGAACGTGCTTTCAAAGTTGTTGTAATCCTCCACCTGCGATACCTGAGCCGTCAACTGCTGTTCCAGCCGCGATCCCAGCGTGGCCGAAAGCAGGATCAGGATCAGCGTGAGGCCGCCGCAAAAGCTGACCATGATCCCGGCGAAAATGGCCACGCAGCCGGGCGTGCAGCCCAGAATGCGGCGCGCACGCGGCGCACTGCGCGGAATGCCCCCGGCGACCGGGTTTCCGGCGGGCGGCGGTGGGATGCTGCCCGGCTGCGGGATGCTGCCCGGCGGCCCATAACCCGGCTGCACGTTCGGGTTGGCCTGGGTGTACGGCTGTGAGTACGTCGGCGGCGCGGGCGGCGGATACCCCGCGTAGCCCTGTCCGGCGTTCGGGGCAGTGTACTGGGGCGGCGGCTGCGCGGGGCGGTAGCTCTGCTGAAACTGCGCGGCTTTCGCTTCCTGGGTCGAAGCCCGGCGGCCTGGTTGGGCTTCGGGCGGGCGCTGACGGCCTTCTTCGCCCGGCACATGCACGAGCGTATGCTCGAACGGGACGATATGCGGCACGGTATAGCCGGGGTCGTTCTGTTGGGTAGGCGCGGGCGGGCGCGGCGCTTCGTGCGGCGCGGTTGGCGGCATAAAGTCCGGGTTCGGGTCGAAACCGCCGCTCCCCGGCAGCGTCTTTTTGGGGTCATGCGCGTCGTGGGCGGCTTCCGGGGGGATGCTTTCCGCGTCCCTATCGAGCGAGTCGGTCGTGATCGGCACGGTCGCCTGTTCGTGCGTGTCGGGCGTGTTTTCGGGGGTGGGCGTGTGCTGCGAAGCGGCGCGCACCGTGCCGGGGCGGATGAATTCGGGCGGCACGCCCTCGAATTCGGACGTATCTTCTTCGTGAATCGACGGCACGTCGTGATCTGCGTCGGAAGGCGCGCCGTCGCGCTGTTCAAAATCGGACATGCTTCCATGCTCCGCTGACTGGTCAGGATTTGTTGCCTGATTGTAGCAGAGACGGCAGGCCGCATCATGCGCCGCTTGACGGGCGGTGGTGCGATGATTGACCTACGCCTATGGCAAAACTACGCCTGGGGTTTGACTGGATACGCTTCCAGGCACGCCCGCGCCAATGCCTGTGCATGAGCCAGGTCACGACATACTTTGATGTCTTTCTTCACCAGCTTGTCCATCACGCGGGCGGCGATCTGCGCCATGGACGGGCCATGCACGATGTAGATACCCACGTCGCGGTTGTCCATTTCGATGGCGCGCAGCATTCCACGCAGGTCGAACTGAAACTGTTCCAGCCCGGTGCCATCCAGGATGCTGGCGTATTCCGCGCAGCGCTGTTCGTCCGCCAGGACGCGCACCGCGTTGGAAGAGGTGAATACATCGTCCATCGTGACGATGCCCGTCCATTGTTGCAGGATGATGCGGGGTTCCAGAAGCGTAATCGTGATCGGCATGGGCAGCCTTTCAGCGGCTAAGCGGTTGTGATCTCCATCTATCCTCCATTATCTACGGTTTTCAGGTGACGGGGCTGTTACCATGATACTACGCTTCAGCTTAGGCTTCCGATTGGATTCCCAGGTAGGCCCGCGCCAATGCCCGTGCATGGGGCAGGTCACGACAGACCTTGATGTCCATCTTCACCAGCTTATCGATAGCACGGGCGGCAATCTGCGCCATTGCCGGGCCGTTGATGATGTAAATGCCGACATTGCGTTTATCGAATTCAACGATTGTGAGCATCTCACGCAGATTGAATTGAAATTGTTCCAGCGCTGTCCCGTCGATGATGGTGATGTAGCTGGTAAAGTGATGTTCGTTCGCCAACGCACGGACATCTTCGCCAGAAGTCACGACTTCTGGCATGGTGACGATGCCCGTCCACAATTCCAACATAATCTGCGGTTCGAGAAGTGTCGTATGGATAGGCATGATGGTTCACCTTAGTGAATGCTAACAAGAGCCGTGTTCTGCTTTGTAGTATAGCGAGTACTGCCGTGTGTCAGAATTGTTATCTTGTGAAAATCGTCTTTTTTTAGTGGAACGTGGGCGAGCGGTGAGAGACGCACTATAATTGGGAAAAATTTCCCACTGCGGGCGGCAAAAGCGATGATCGATCAAGGACACCTACTGCGCCAGATCCGTCTTGCGCTGCAAAACGAAAACTATGAGACGGCCATCTACTGGCTGGAACAAGCCGTAGCCACGGCGCGCCTTCAGGGTGATGAAAGCGCGGCGGGCCGTCATATGGGCAACCTGGCGCTGATCTACTATCGACTGGGGCAGCGCGAAAAGGCGCTGGAATGTTTTCAGCAGGCATTGGGCAGCGCCCGCGATGAAGGCGACCGTGCGACTGAAGAAGGTCTGTTGGGCAATATCGGCAACATCATGCGCGAAATTGGCCGTTACGGGGAAGCGATCAGCTACCTGAACCAGGCGATCCGGCTCAGCGACGAGATCGACGACGTGCGCGGACGCGGCATCTGGTTCAGCAATCTGGGGCTGGTCTACGACGATTTACAGCAGCCGGATGAAGCGATTGCCCAGCATTTCCGGGCGGTGGAAATTGCCCGCGAAATTCAGGATATGCGCGGGCTGGCGGCACGGCTGGGCAACCTGGGCAACAGCTATGTGACCAAAGGCGAACTGACGACGGCGGTCGTGTTTTTTGCCGAAGCCGCCGGAATCTACCGCCGCATTGCCGACCAGCAGGCTTTGGCGCAGCGCTTGGGCATTCTGGGCAACCTGTACGCCAAAATTGGCCGGGCGGAACTGGGCGAAAGCGCCCGTCATGACCTGCTGCGCCGTTCGATGGCGTGTTATGAGGAGACGCTGGCGCTGGCACGCGGCTTCCGTGATACGCTGAGCGAAGCCGAACTGCTGCGGGCGATGGGCGGAATCGCCGCTGACCTGCACGATCTGGCGGTGGCTATCGAATACTGGCGGGCAGCGGGCAAAATTTACCGTCACCTGGGAATGCATGAACAAGCCCAGGTGATCGGCTCGATGCTGAGCGGGTTACGCCGCAGCGCCAAAGCGGGAGAAGGCGACGAGTAAGCGTGATGTTGCGACCGTTCGGGCGGTTACTCCGCCGTTTCAGCGCGCTGTGGAACCTGCATCCCCCAGTAGGGATTGTGGTGGCCGCGCCGCAGTCGGTGTGTCTGCAAACGCTGATCACGGCAGCGCGCCCCAGCCAGCAGCGGCTGCATCTGCGCGATGTGTTCGCGGAAGGCCGCCGCTATTACATTCAGCCGCGTGATGATGGCTTTCGCATGGCGAGCAATACGTCGACGCGCCGCAACGGGCAGCGCATCCGTTCAAGGGTGGCGGCGTTCGTGATCGGCACGTTCAGCGGCGATGAATCGATCACGCTGGTGCGGCTGCGCTACCGGGCTGCGCCGTATTACGCGCTGGTGGCGCTGTTCGTCCCGGCCTTCGCATCGTCGATCATTTTCTACATGGAATGGCCTGTCGGGGTGCGCGCCGTGCTGATCGCCGTGCTGTTCGGCTTAAGCTGGGTGACCACGCGCCTGGAGGCGGCCTTGCAGGTGGGCGAAATGGTGTTTTTCGTGCAGAAGGCGCTCGAAGACCTGCCGCCCGTCAGCGTGCCGGAACTGGCCGCCAGCCACCCCGATGTGGTGCTGAACAACCGTCAGGATTTCACCCGCGAATGGGAGAAATTCTACCGGCAGGTGCAGAAGGAGTGAACTATCGTCACGACTGCCTGCTGCCTTAAGATAAGCGTGTGCAATGCATGAGATCGTTTATGCTTTTTGTTTTGGATCAATTGTAGACTGATACTAACGTCTACGTTTCATACCATGCAATTGGTATGAACATGACCGAATGGAGAGCGTCACGATGCCCCTGCATTCGCTCGTCTACGTCAGCATCGAATCACGCCCGATGACTGTCGACGATATTCGGAACATCCTTGACAAAGCCCGTGCGTTCAATACCTCACAAGACATCACGGGGATGCTGCTCTATCGCGGCGGGTACTTCATTCAGGCATTGGAAGGCGAAAAGGAACGGGTGCAAGCGCTGTTCGACAAAATTGCCCGTGATGACCGCCATCAGAATGTATTGAAGGTGTACAACGCGGCGATCAACGAACGTGCGTTCGGGAGTTGGTCGATGGGCTTCAAAGACCTGGACGGAATCGATCCGGCGGGGCTGGAAGGCTATACCGACTTTCTCATGCAGCCGATTACGCCGCAGATGATCGGCGATGGCAGCCGGGCGAAAGCCTTCCTGGAATTGTTCAAAGAAGAATCGACTTACTGAACCGGAAAAGACACGCCGATGGACGCAAGGACGCAAAGGTTCCGTTCATCTTTGCGTCCCTGGCAGTTTATGGCAGCCGTCGGTTGGCGTGCGCCCTTGCGTCGCTCTTTTTGTGGATTCAGGCGATGGTGAGCGGCAGCGCGAAGGTTTCGGCAACCGCCGGGTGCATCACCTGGCCGCCCATCACATTCAAGCCTTTGGCCAGGCCGGGATCGCGGTCGAAAGCGGCGTGCATCCCCTGGTTGGCCAGGCGCAGCATGTAGCGCAGCGTGGCATTGCTCAGGCCGAAGCTCGACGTGCGCGGGACGGCTCCGGGCATGTTGGCGACCCCGTAATGCAGCACCCCATCCACGACATATGTCGGGTCGCTGTGGGTGGTGGCATGGGTGGTTTCGACGCACCCGCCCTGATCGACCGCCACATCCACGATCACGCTGCTGCGCGGCATCAGGCTGAGCATCGACCGGGTGATCAGGCGCGGCGCACGCGCACCGGTGACCAGCACCGCGCCGATCACCGCGTCGGCGGTGCGCAGCACTTCGATCAGGTTGGATTCGTTGCTGTGCAGCGTGGTCAGGCGGCCATGCAGCACATCGTCCAGGTAGCGCAGTCGTTCGGTGTTCACGTCCAGCAGCGTGACCTGTGCGCCCATGCCCAGCGCGATCTGGGCGGCGTTCGCGCCGACTGTGCCGCCGCCCAACACCACCACATGCGCCGGGCGCACCCCGGAAATGCCGCCCATCAAAATGCCGCGCCCGCCTTCCGGCTTTTGCAGGTAGAACGCCGCGATCTGCGTCGCCATGCGCCCGGCGACTTCGCTCATCGGCTGAAGCAGCGGCAGCCGCCCGTCGGCATCTTCCACGGTTTCATACGCGATTCCCGTCACCCCGCTGGCCAGCAGCGCACGGGTGAGCGCTTCATCGGCGGCCAGGTGCAGGTACGTGAACAGGATCAGGTTTTCGCGCAGATGCGGGTATTCGCTGGGCTGCGGTTCTTTCACCTTCACCACCATGTCCGCACTGCCCCACAC
Organism: bacterium; assembly: GCA_033764035.1. Lineage (GTDB taxonomy): Bacteria > Chloroflexota > Anaerolineae > Aggregatilineales > Phototrophicaceae > Flexifilum. The sequence goes on along the minus strand of JANRJJ010000019.1, from coordinate 6,416 downwards.
CGCCGCCGCCGTCGGCAGGATGACCGCCCCGGCCTGGACATATTCAGCATCGTCGAAGCCGCTGCCCATCCCGGCCAGGGTTTCCACGTTCACCTGATGCCCGTGTTTGACCAGTTCACGCACGCCGCCCGGCGGCAGCGCGACCCGATATTCATTGTCTTTGATCTCTTTGGGAATGCCGATGATCATGCGCGTTCGCATCCTTTTCATTGAGGGATTTTGCCTGCCAAAACTGTCCTCATTGTACAGGATGTCGCAAAAAAGAGTCGTGATTTCGTACAGGGTGTCGGGTTCAAGGGGGTAAAAAAGAGGGTGCATCGACCTGCACCCTCCGTAGGACGGCCAAGCTGGCTCAGTTGAGCAGGCGCGGCAGGATTTCGGGGAAGTTCTGCGGGGTGATGTCCGCATCCTGGGTGACGACCAGATAGCCGGGGATGTTCTCATCGGCGTTGTAGCTGGCGACCCAGATGTCGTACTGGCCTTCCGCCGGGTCAAGCACATCGACGGTCGGGTTCAGGGTATCGAACGAATCATCGCTGCACAGCCACGATCCATCCGGCAGGTTGACGATCAGCGCGGTATCGCCGCCTTCATCGTTGTGGAAGAAGAAACGCAGCCCTTCGGAACGGCCTGACCACTGGACTTTGTAATCCGGCTGTGGGGTGGCGAAGCCCAGGCAGTTCTGTCCCAGGTTCAGGGAGGCGACATCGACGAACATATCTTCCGCCACGCCGCTGATCACTTCGACGACGTGCGCTTCCGGCTCGAAGCCGCTGGCGAGCTGGATGCCGCCGTAGTTCGCCTCCAGGTTGTAATCCAGGCTGCTCAGGTCGGGGACGGGGGTCGGCTGGTTTTCCGGCACATCCGGCAAGTCCTGGTTGTTCGGGCTGTTGGACGGCTGGTTAGGGGTAATGGAGCCGTCGTTCAGCACGAACCGGATGGCCGCTGCGCTCACCACCCCGCCTAAGCGCCCGCCGGTGCGTTCTTCGCTGCGCACCACCGTCGGGATGCCGACGAACTGCCCGGCCAGGTTGACCGCCGTGCCGCCTGAATTGCCGGGGGAAATTTCCGCGTCGGTCTGGTACAGCAGCGGGAGCCGCTGGCCGTCAAAATCGCTGTTCTGAATGGTGGTGATGCTGCCGTTGGTGAACACCAGGTAGCCATCCCCGATGCCGGGGTAGCCGAAGATGAAGATCGGGTCGCCAAGCTGCGGGTTATCGTCGGCAATTTCCAGCGCAGGCAGGTTGAGCGAATCCGGGTTCAGGCCGCGCCCGTCGGCATCGCGGTCGATCTGCAAGATAGCGAAGTCGAGATCGGGATAGGTGGCGACAATCGACGCGAAATAGCGCAGTTCGGGCAGTTCGGCCAGGTCGGGCGGCTGCAAAATGGCGAAATCGTCGCCACCTTCGATCACATGCACATTCGTGAAGATATACCCGGACGGGTCGATGATGGTGCCGGAACCCTGCGAGAACGGTTCGCCGCCGCTGAGCGCGACGACCTGCACCACGCTTTCCGCAATCTGGTTGATCGTTTCGCCCGACAGCCGTTCCTGGGCGCGTGCCAGCGTGAACGGCAGTGTCAGCATCAGGATGAGGACAGATAACCGCAGCCGCTTCATATGCAATCCATTTCCTCCGTGATTAAGGATGGACGATTGAACGTAGGACTATCAGTGTACTCAACCCGCCCCGCCCGTGCTATAATGCTTTCCCATGTATACACGACTCCTGCCTTTCGCCCTGTTCATCCTGATCGCGCTCACCGCGTGCGATCCGCTGGCTCCCTTTCCCACGCCCACCCCACAGGTGATCATCGTGACGGGCGAACCGACGGTGACTCCGCTGCCGACCGATACCCCGGCGGCGACAGCCACCCGCACCCCCACGCCCGCGCCGACCGCCACCCCAACGGAAACGCCGATCCCGTGCGGTGAGGACACCGGGCAGGTCATCCCATTCGATGAATTCCGCAGCGGCACGGCGGGCGAAAATCTGCGCTACCGGGTGTATATCCCCCCATGCTACATCCAGACTCAGAAGCGCTACCCGGTGGTGTACCTGCTGCATGGGGCGAGCTTCACCGAAGTGCAGTGGAACGAGATCGGCGCGCAGGAAGCGCTTGAACAGGGGATGCGCCTGGGCGTGCTGGGGCCGATGATCCTGGTCATGCCGTTCATGGGGACGATTGGCACACGCAACACCTTCCCGCCGGATCGATCCTACGAAACGGTGATCCTGGACGAGCTGATCCCGGCGGTAGAGCGCGATTTCTGCACCTGGAACGAACGGGCGTATCGCGGAATCGGCGGCATTTCACGCGGCGGCTTCTGGGCGTACAGCATCGCGCTGCGTCACCCGGACGTGTTCGGGCTGGTGGGCGGCCACAGCGCCGCGTTCAGCGACGACAACGCGCCCCCCGCCAACAACCCGCTGGAACTGGCGCTGAACGCGACGTTTCTGGCGCAGGCCAATTTACGCATGTACCTGGACGTAGGCGCGCAAGACCCCGCCAGCGCGAATTTGCAGTTGTTCAGCAGCCGCCTGAGCGCACGCGGGATCGACCATACCTACGTGATCAACCCCTCCGGCGATCACAGCCCGGAATACTGGACGGCGCACGCGGCGGAATACCTCACCTTCTACGGCGAAAATTTCCCGCGTTCGACGAGCGAACTGCCAAGCTGCCTGGAGCCGAGTCCGTAAGGTGCGCGTGAACCATGCCAACGCCATTTACCCATCTCGCCATCGCCCGCCGCCTGCTGGCCGATGACACGCCGATCCCGTCGTTCGTGCGCGACCTGCTGCACCTCCAGCGCGGCGCGTTCTACCTGGGCAGCATCGCCGCCGATGGGCATTTTCTCGATAAACGCGAACGCGCCGAGACGCACTTTTACCGCTACAACGCGATGCCGCACGACCCACCCTGGCGCGTGATGATGGGCGCGCACCCGCACCTGTGGCTGCCCTCCAGCGATGCGCACCGGGCGTTCATCGCCGGGTACATTGCGCATCTGGCCGTCGATGAATACTGGCAGCGGCACATGGCCGCGCCCCAGTTCGGGGATGCGTCGTGGGGGTCGCTCGGCTTTCGCTTTCTCATGCTCAACCTGATGCTGATCCACATGGATGAGCGCGATTACGCTTTCATCACCCAGCCGCAATCGGCGCAATCCGAAATGGCCGATTCGCTGCACGCGGCAGCGCCCGGTGATTGGCTGCCGTTCCTGTCGGATTCGGCGCTGCGCGCCTGGGGTGGGCTGATCCACCGGCAGATTGTACCGGGCGGGGCGAGCGAGACGCTGGTGATCATCGCGCCGCGCCTGGGCGGAGAGATGACCCCGGCACGGCTGCGGGCGATGCTCGATTCGCCGGAGGGGATGCAGCGCGACCTGTGGTCACGGGTGCCGCAAAGCACGCTGCACAGCGCCGAAACGGCCATGTTCGCCTACTGCCGTGACCAGATGATCGCCTACCTGGAACAGACGCACGTCAACGAGACCGAATCGACACAGTAGGGCAGGTCACCCGGTTTCGACGCGGTAGCTGAGGTGGTAGCGTGCGCCATCGCGGGTGAACACCACCTGAATTGTCCCGCGCCCGGCATCGGTGAGCGCGACCGGGTTTTCGCCCAGCAGGTCATCGCTCGTCAGCACGTCGTGATCCCACAGGCGCAGCGTGTGCGTCCCGGATAAATCGGGGATCACCAACTGCTGCACGGGCGTATCCGTCTCGCTGATCCAGCCGTCGCGGGTGAGCCGCCGCGAACCAGCGAAATGCACCGCCTTAAGCTGGCGGTCGGTGGACGGGTGGTGATGCAGGGTGAACGGGCGCGCCTGCCAGATCATGCGGTCATCGAGCGTGATGTACAACTCGTCGCCGTCGGTTTCCTGGGCTTCGATACATTCGACCTGCACGATATGCAGGGTGTAGGTGTCGGTCATTGTTCCTCAGTGAAGGTAGATACGAACAACGCTCTTGGGCGATGAATTTCTATTCACCCCATATCCGCAAAACGCCACTCTGAGTACCAAGCGCTAATCTGTTTCTATCAGGACTCCAACGGATTACTTGTGGGTGAAATTCATCAACGCTAAGGCTGAGAGTTTCTCCAGACATCAAATCCCAGATTTGCACTTGATTACTCTGATCACTTGCTATCCTGTTGTTAGTGTTCCAATGGAGGCTGGTGATTGCAGCTCCATTCGCTTCGAGAATACTCTCAAGCGCCCCCGATGTAAAATTCCAGATCATGATTGCGCCACCTGATTCGCTGTATTCACCCCCAACCGCAATTTTTTCACCGTCAGGACTCCAGGTAAGGGAACGAGGAAAGCAGGGTAGACACGCAATCAATCTGTACTCAGTTTCGATGTCAGTATTCAAAAGGCGCAATATTTGCTCTGATCCTGTGACAAGTTGCGCAATTCTGTGATGGTCAGGACTCCACACGGCTGCGGAAATGGAGTCAACATCATGTGAGCTAGCTACGAGGTCTACTTGATTGTTATACCGATTCCAACGGAAAACCGCCCCTGTACTGATACTAAACTCAAGAGAACTGCTGTCTGCACTCCAACTCAATCCTACTAAGCTGAACCGATCAGCACTAAATGATTGCAGTTGCAGCGCGTTTGCATCAATTTCAAACAACTGCCTTGCTGCGTTCACATCCCATATTTTCAGTAGTGAAGTCGCGCTGGTTCCGCTCACCAGAACATCTCCATCGCTGCTCCAAGCCAACAGATCGATCATTTCGGTATGAAAACCGATAATACGAGAAGTCTCATCCTGAACATCCCACATGCGAAGATTACCATCTTCACTGCCTGTAGCGACCAGGTTGCTATCAGGACTCCAGGTGAGTGCAGTGATTTCGCCGCTGTGAACGGCTAAAATTCTATTTTTCTGAACTGCATTTGAAGGCTGATCAAGTGCCAGGTTCCATAGACGAAGCGTATTGTCTTCCGCTGCGCTTAACAACTGGTTCTCGCCGGGCAGCCACTCCACAACGTTGACCGGACGAGTATGTCCATGTAACCTGGCTGCCAAAGTACCTGTGAACGGGTTCCAGAGCCGAACAATACCGTCGTGTGAACCTGTGGCAATACCCTGCCCATCGAAACCCCAATCGACGGTTTGGGCAAATCCGGCCTGGATGACCAGGCGCGGAGCAATCTCATCCAATGCCCAAATTTGTAATGAGTTGTCATGTTCCAACTGACTGCCACGTACAAGCGCAAATTGAGAACCATCCGCATTCCACGCAACATCCTGTACATCGCTAACGGAAAATACTGTCGCACCGTTCCACGTATCTGAATGCCAAATCAGCACTTCCTGATTTGTTGCGCCAATCAGGAAACTCCCATCAGGACTCCAAGCGATTGCGCTTACCCATCCCTCTACCTCAAGCGTTCTCAGTAAACTGCCAGTGAGCGTATTCCATATCCAGACGGTTCGGTTACCACTGATGGCTATTTGGGAACTATTTGGATGCCATGCAACAGCGGTGATTTCACTTGAATAATTTGAGAGTGTAAGTTCGTGTAATTGAGTTTCAAAATCATTGTCCCATATGTAAACGATACTAGCGTTGTCCTGTTCGGTCAGTCCACCTGCAACCGCTAGTTGGGAACCATTTGGACTCCACATGACCTCCCCAGTATGTTGTACATCTAAATGGGCAGCATTTTGATAGTTCTCGTCGTATATCCAGATACCGCGACTACCGCTAACAGCGATCAACCGCCCATTTGGATTCCACGACGCACTTTCAATCGTGCCATGTCCTAATTCGGAGATGTTTTCATACTGGCTTGCGTGTAGAAATGAATCTTGTACGAATGATGGCAGGTTAAAGAGAAGGACAACACTACAAGCGATCCAAAACACAGACTGTTTTTGAGAAAGCAAGAAATGGTTCATCCTAACCCTTGTACTCACCGGGACAGCGTTAGGCGTAGGTGTGTGGCCTACGCCTAACATTCATCATACCATGTTCGACGTTCCTACGACGCAGAGCGCCTGCTAAAGCCTAAAGGTGTGTATCACTGCAACAGCGCGTTAGCGATGGCAAGTAAATCCTGTCTGCACGCAGCAGGAATTTGGGTTTCAGGCGAAGATTCCAAGTCCTGCACCATACGATCAATCGTACCAGACGCAATGTACGCGCTGAAAAGTCCTGTTGTCTCTGCTTCGAGATCGCAGCGCATCAGGGTTCGGGATAACTCATCGAGCGATGCAAGCGGGGTTTCAATCCGAAGCGCTGGCGGGTTATTCGCCGCGATATAAGCGATTTGTGCGCCATACGGACTCCAGGCGGCGACCAAAGGCTCAGCGGCTAAAGCAGCCGTTTGAATGATCTCGCTGCTCGTCATGTCGTAACGAACGATCTGCCCGCCCGCTTGAATGATT
>JANRJJ010000018.1:0-123073 GCA_033764035.1 bacterium | reverse complement strand
AGCGGCGCAGCCATCTTCTTGAGCGCGGCCATCGCCTGTTCTGCGCGGTATTCCTGCACCACGCCCAGAATGGCGTTCAGCACGACAATCGCGCTGATGGCGATCACGCTGTCGATTTTGCCCAGAAAGGCCGAAATCACCGCCGCGCCGATCAAGAGCAGCACGAGCGGGTTGGTCAGTTGTTCCCACAGAATGGCCAGCGGGCTGGTCAGCCCCTTTTCGACCAGTTCGTTCGGGCCGAAGCGGGTCAGACGGTCTTGGGCGGCGCTCGTCGTCAGCCCGGCAGCCGGGTCTACGTCGAGCTGTCGATAAACTTGTCCCGCTTCCAGCGTGTGCCACAGCGGCGCAGACGGGTCGGTCTGTGCGATGGGCGCGTTCGCTGGAGCGGCAGCGGTCGCGTTGTCTTGCGTCTTCAGCACGGTGTATTCCCTTTATCGTGAAATAGAAAAGGCCGACGGAATGAAGCGGCGGGAAATAAGCACCCACTGCTTCGCGTCAGCCTCTCTAATCGCATTCTTCTGGGCAGTCGGGATGGACTGCGCGCAGGTTGATGCGGATTCTAGTGTCTGATGGAGTGGTTCTGCCGGAAGACGGGGCATCTCCCTACCGAACGCTCATTACAATACCCCATGATGCACGTTAATGTCCCCCACTTTTTTAGGGGGACATAGCGATCCGGTATGAGAAGTTTCTCATGTTGGGGCTGAACATCTTAACGATCCTGAAATGAAGCATCCAGGTCATGATCGACCGTCAGCACTATCAGCCGCTCGCCTGTGCGCGTACTGACATCAGTATGCAGGCTGACGATCTCACAGCCGATGATCGCTCGTGTGAAGTCCGCGATCTGTTCGCGCACGCGGGCAGTATCGAACAGGCGGCGGCGGCTTTCCTTGACCAGTTCGCGCCCGCTGTCGCTCTTGGCGAGTTCCTGCTCTGCCGGGGTGAGGATGCCGCGCAGCCGCACGATGATCAGGTCTTCCACGAAAAATGTGCGTGCATCTTCCGGGCCGCGCCCCAGATACTCTTTTTCCAGCTTGATCACCGCCCGCGTGAAGGCGGCGACTGCTTCCCCGCGTGTGCCAGGCCGTGTCGCCACGTCAGACTGCTCCACGTTCGGGTTTTTCCAAGCGCCATTGCAGGTACGACCCGACCAACCCGGTACGCGCCATCCCCAGTTTTTCCAGCACCCGAATCGACCCCAGGTTGGTGGTCAGGCAGTCGGCGGTGACGGCGGTCACGTTGGGCTGCGCGAACCCCCAGTTGACCAGGGCATGAGCGGCCTCAAACGTGTACCCCTGGCGGCGGTACGCTTTGTCGATGCCATAGCCGATCTCGATGATTCCGGCGCTGTTCGGCTTGCCCTTGAACCCCGCCGTCCCGAACATCACCTTATCAGTTCGGTGGATGATCATCCACAGCCCATAGCCCAGGTTGGTAGGGTCGGCGCTGATCATATGCCAATAATAGTTGAGCAGGCCGCGCCCTTCATCGTCGAGCCACTCACGGGCGATCTTCGCGCCGACGAGCGTTTCAAGCTGGCGGGTGCCGCCGAAAGCTGCCCGTGCCACCTGTTCAGGACAGGCCACCAGGTCGAGCCGTTCTGTCTGTAGGGTCAGCATGTTCCCCTCAATGTGCATGTGTTGTGCCGCCATAGTATCACGCTTTGCCCGCAGACTCGACCCCGATCAGCCGTGTAATAACCTGTAATAGTTTCGATAGAAACAGGCAACGAACCCGTAAGGACTGGCGGTTACTGTTCCTGTAGCTGTATACAGCATCGATGCCCCCGGCCAGGGCATTCTGTCGCACGGTTGTTTTACCACGATCACCTATCCTAAGGAGAGCTGTAGATGAAGTCGGCGGTTACCATTCGTAAGGGCATCGTGCTGGCCGCGCTGCTCATATTCACCCTGCTGGGCAGCGCGGTCATTCCCGCGCTGGCACAGGACGACATGGCCGAAGGTCTGGGCGACGATGCTGCACCTGCTCCCCCTTCCATCGGCGCAGATATTCCCCTCACCTATTTTGGGCCTGCCCCGTCATCCGTCCAGCGTGAACTGATCGGCCCGTACCAACTGCTGCGTTCTGGCACGGTCGATCTGGACGCGCCGTCGGTCACGCTCCCGCTGTATCGCGGTCAACTGGCGAGCGGCGAACCCCTGTGGTATGTGCTGATCGATACCAACGATGAAGCCAACGCTGAAGCGCTTGGCCTGAACTTTTCGGCTAAACTGACGTATGCCGATGTAGGCAATGCGGTACGCCCGGCGCGCATGGAGGCCGATTCGACCATCACGTTCGAGCGCGGCGCGGTCGATTTTTCGCCGGAATGGAGTATCACCCCCGGCGAGCAGCCGAATGCCTTCCCGCCGTCGGCATTCCAACCCGGTTCGGTGGGCGATGAGTTTTACAGCCCGCTGGCGCAGATCGGCACGTACATTTACAACGCGCCGATTGTCGCGTTCGGCGTAGAGGCGGAACAGATCGATTTCTGCGACGGCAGCCCGGATTACACGCTGGTGCATGACAAAGTGCTGTCGATCTGCCCTGAAGAAGGGACAGTCACGCTGTCGCTGACGACCGGATTCAGCTTCGCCCGCCCCGTGCTGTACGTCAGCACCGACGCGAACAACCCGCTGGCCGCCACGATGGAGCAGGCCACGTATGCCCCGGCGCTCGGAGTCCTGGCCGTTGGCGGTGATGACAGCGCGTTCAGCGCCGTGGAACGCATTTTCGCGTTTGCCAATGGGCCTGCCGGCAGCGGCAATCCTCAGCGTCAGGGGTTCAACAGTGCGCTCAGCGGCGAAGGTTCTCCGCTCAACGTCCTGGGGGGCATTCCGACGATTGCCACCGATTACAGCCCGCTGTGGGATCTGAATCTTGGCGTATGGACGCAGGAAGCGATTGACAATGGCTACCGTTCGCGCCTGACGGAAGAATTCGCCATCCTGGGCTTCGTTCAGCAGGGCTGGGTGACGGGTCTGGACGGAGGCGACTACGGCTCGACCGGTATCGTGATCAACTGCCCGATTGTGTGGCGGTTCCTGTGATCGGCCTGTGTCCGGGCAGACACATTGTGTAAGCCCGTGACCAGGGCAGGCGACCGTCGCATGTTGGTTTAAGACGGGTGCGGGCGCAAGGCATGATGTGTTTTGCGCCCGCATCTGGGATGCTGGGTCTTTACAGCGGCCAGGCTTACATCCGCTGAGGGGTCATTCGCCTGTGATCCCTGTCATTTCGACCGATTCTACGAACCAGTGTTGCAGCACGAAGTACATGACGAGCAGGGGCAGAATATTCAGGAATGTGCCGCTCATTTTGACCGCTTCGTTGAGGCGTTCAAAAATGTTGACCGTACCAGGTGGGTACAGGTTTTCGTATGCCTGGGTAAAGCGTGAAAGCTGCATTGGGAGCGTGGTCACGCCGCCTTCCAGGAAGATCACCGTCAGGAACGTTTCGTTCCAGTACCACACGGTCGAGAAAATGAAAGAGACGATGTAAGCCGGGAGCGCCGACGGAACCGCAATCGTCAGAAAAATACGCAAATCGGATGCGCCATCCAGCCGTGCCGATTCTTCCAGTACTTTCGGCAGCGAAACGAAACTTTGATAGAAGATCAGCACGAAAATGGCGCTTCTGAACCCCTGCCCCAACAGCGCCGGGATGATCAACGCGAGCGGATCGCCAAGCAGTCCCAGATTGCGATAGGTCAGCATTTGCGGGATGACGGTGTTTTGCGGCGGGATGATGAATGTCGCCAGCAGCAGCGCGAACACCACTGGTTTTCCCCAAAATCGATAGCGTGCCAGCCCATAGCCGACGAAGGAGGCGACAACGGTTTGTAACACCGATGGAATCACGCTGATGAGGATCGATGTCAGCAGCGTATTGGGGTAATCCAGCACGCGGTAGCTGCGGATGTAGTTACCCAGGTACAGTTCCGTTGGCACCCACTGCACCATTGGGTTGAGCAAGTCACTGGAATTTTTCATGCTGTTGATGAACATGAACAGGAGCGGCTGCAAGTAGACGAAACCCAGCGCTACCAGCAGGGCATACAGGGCGGCACTGAAGACCCAACCGCGATGCGCACGGCTGCCGAACAGGAGCAGCCGCAGCCGTTCAATAAGGGGGGAACGAAGGATTTGAGTCATCGTGATTGCCTCGCCCACCGCATCAAAAACAGGAAGACAAGACTGATCAGCGCGACCATCACCCCGAAATAGATGAAAGCCAACGCGCTGGCATAGCCAATGCCGCCCTGGACATCGTAAGTTTGATCGTAGATGTAGCGGATGACCCGGTTTTCGGAAAAGTGCGACAGGGTGACGACGGTGTAAATGGCGTTGACGAGTGTCGCGGTGGAAAGCGCGGGTAGAATGATCTTCCAGAAGATTTCCCAGGGCGATGCGCCGTCAATCGCTGCCGCTTCATAAACGGCTTTATCCACTTTTTGCAAACTGGCGAGATAGATCAGGATTTGCACGCCTGAAAACCACAGGATCAGGATGAAGGACGTGAGCAGATATTCGACCGGGTTGCGCAGCGCACGCGGCAGTTCCTGTAAAAAGTCTACCACTGCGGGAACATCTGCAATGCCAGGCGCGGTCGCCGCACCCTGGGCGGTCAGTTCGCGGATGACCGGTCCGCTGGTGATCACGATGGGCAGGAAAAAGATCACCCGGAACACCCCCTTCAGCTTGAACTTGAGATTCAACAGCATGGCGATGATCATGGCGAAAATCAAAACGATAGGAATCGAGATCAGCGTTTCGACGGTGTAGCCGACCAGCAGTTCGAGAAAATTGGGGTCGGTGAACAGCGCCCGTGAATAATTCGCCCATTGGATGAATGTGAGATTGATGCTGGCAGCCGTGACCGCCACCTGATGGAGACTATAGCGGAAGGTTTCTACCAGTGACGCGAGCGTGAACAGGGTGAAACCGATGATCCAGATCAGGATGAAGCCGTAGCCATGCAGCGCTTCGCGCAGTCGCAGACTGATCCCACGACGACCATTCATTCTCCAACCTCCACAAGTACGGCATTTCTTGCCTCTACCCTCACCGATCCGCTGGTATAGGGGGCATCGGTATAATTGACGATGATCTGCCGCCCGTTGGCGTATGTCGTGGCAAAAACATCACGCGCCAGCGACGTATGCGCGACGATGGGCTGCCCACGCACCGGGGCGAGCAGATCATTCATCCAGTGGTAAATCTGGCGCACATCTTCGCCCCACTGGTCATACGCGGACGTGTAAATCCATGCCGACCAGGTATTGAGCATGTTGGCAGTTGATGCAGCAGTGAGAAAGAACGATGGATAGATCCCGTATTCGATATGGCGCAGCAGGTCATCCTGCCGGTTGGACGAAAAATTGAGCGCGCTGCCGTAATACGGCACATAGCCCGCCAGGACTGTCGGCAGGAAGGGGACAGGCTGTGAGGTATAGATGTACCCGTTATCGCTCAGGGGCATATCGTAATAGGCGTGCATCTGGCCAAACAGATAATCGTTCGGGCTGTACAGGCCAAGCCGCATGGGTGATTCGGAAACCAGCGCACGGTAGGCCTGAATCGCCGCTTCACGGCTGAAGGGGGGCGTATCCCGGTAATCGGTATACAACGACCAACCGATGCCATCCAGCGCTAACCCAATATCGGCCTGCGCCGCAATCTGTGCCGTCAGGTCACGGTAGCGCTGTTCCAACACGGCCATCGTGAAGTAATGATCGACCGTGCGGTTGAAGCCAAGCAGCGTTTCATTGGTGATTGACATGGCAAGGTCTGTGCGCGCAGAATAGCCGCCTTTGCCCCACAAAGCCGCTTGTGGGTCGTAATACAGCGCGAAGTCCCCCCCGTTCGCCCGGATGTTTTCTGCCAGCGCCCGCAGGTCGTTCACACTGCCTAGCTGCCCATCCAACGTCAGCGCCGTGGGCGCAACGCTGGTCGCGCCGGAGGGCTGCCAGCCGTAATAGATCACGTCGGCATTGGGGATTTGCAACCCGTCGAGAATTTCTGCCATCTGGGAGAGGGTCGTCATTGGGATGAAACGATCCCACACCAGCACCGTTTCACTATCCCCGCCCAGAAATTCCAGGCGAATACCGATGTCGGCGCGTTCAAACGAGCGCGGTGTCAGCAGTTGGTGGTCAAGCAAATAAGCGCGGTAATCATGGGCCATGCCCACATAGTTGGCCTGGTCGCCCGTCAAAAAGCGGTACTGCACGACGGCATCGAACACATTCGGCTGCCGCTGCATGGTCGTCACGCCTGCGCCGGAACGGTTCGTCGGCTGGAAGTAGGTTTCGTTGTAAATGAAAGCGGTGTACAGGAAGTTGAAATTGGTGAGGATGCCCGCAGGGTGCATTTGCACTTCGCCATAGGCCGCGCCCTCTTCCACAACCGACAGATAAGCGTTTTCGCCTTCGCCGTGTACCATGCCAAAGACTGGATACGAGATCGGCATCGGTTGGCGCACCAGGTCATCGTATGGCACGATGCTGATCATCCCCAGGTCAACGCCATAATAACGTCCGTAAAACATATTGACGGCTCTGGTCGAATCGGCAAAGCGCACGATACTGCCTGTTCCATCGGGCAGCAGCATGTAACCGGGCTGTGTGCTGCCGCGTGCTGCGCCTAAAAATGGATACACATAGACCTTCGACAGCCGAAAATCGGGGTTTTCTTCGCGGATGGTTTCGAACGGCACTTCGACGCGCACGCCTTGCGCGTCAAGCTGTACTGTGATGCCGACGGTGATGCCGTATTCGACGAACGTGGCGGCGGCGCTGAAGCCTTGCTCGATGGGCATCACGTCAAGCAGGTGTTCGCTGTTCCCAAGCGATACGCGCCGGTTGGTCGCTCGTGCGTCCAGATATTCAATACTCAGGCCGCTGCGGGCGAAGGCCTGCCACGACGTATTTAAACGGTCGCCTTCCAACAACGTATCGATGCCGGAATGCCACAGATACCCGCTGCGTTTATCGACCAGTTTGAACGCCAGCGTGCTGGCATCCACATAAAGCTGAAAGGTCTCGTTTTCTGCGATCTGTTCATAGCCAGGGGGGATTGTCGTAAAAGCCGCATCTGCCCGTGATGACGGGGCGGAAAGCAGAACAGCGAGCAGCAGTACGGTGAGCGCGGCGCTGAGCCGCCGCGCATCAAAAGGAGGCGCGTTAACCACGTAAGCCAACCTCCTGAATGATCGCCAGCACAAATTCGTACAACTGGTTGAACAGGATGTAGAGAATGTAGACCGTGAGCAGAAACATGGCCATCGTGAACAGGGTGCCAAGCAAATTGCGCACGGTTTGAGAAAATGTGAAGTTGTGAATCTCCTTGACCATCATGATCAGCAGCAGCCCGCACCAGAATAAGACAAGCTGTGCGGTGAATGTGTAAATGAACATTTCGTTGAGCGTGAGCAGGTTGGACACCAGCGCGATGGGCAGCGCGAACAGCGCATAAGGCACCAGGCTGTATGCGCTGCCGATGATGACATGCCGCAAGCGGCCTTCGCCATCGCTGATGGTGGACACCAGGTAATTGGCGGCGTTCCAAATGACGAACAGCACCAGCACATAGGTGATTTCGGTTTCGATGCGAATTTGCCACGCGGCGCTGACCGGGTTGAACACGAACCCCGTGATGTACAGCGACAGGATGCGTGAAACCAGTACCCAACCGTACAGCAGCAAGGCGAACGCCAGACTGCCGCGCTGATTTTGTTTGATGTCATCAAAGCTGTCGATGGGTTTTTTGATGAACTGGAACATGAATGCGAAGTCGTCGATCAGCCGAATGCGGCGCGCACGCTGGTTCAGTTCGCCAATCGGTTCCAGCCAGTGACGACGGCGCGCCAGGCGGTTGAACACGCCTACCCCACCCCATATACAGATGAATACGCCAAGCGCACTGCCTAAATACTGCTGCAACACGCTGTTGCGCAGTTCCCAAAATGCATCCGAATAGCCGTCGCGGTCTTCGGCATAACGGTAATTGGCGAGCGCAGCAGCGTAATCGCCCTCATTGAAGGATGCATCGGCAAGCGCCTGATACGCCATGATGACCAAGCCATTGTATGTCAGCACTTCTTCAAAGTACGGGCGGGCTTCGGTGTAAAAGCCATTCATGTAAAGCTGTACGCCCTGATGAACCCGCTGCGCGAAATCGGTCACCCGGTACAGGACGATGGCGTTTTTGTCCTTGTCCAGCACATAGACGATGTTGTCCCGGCGTTCGATGGCGGTCGGGTTGGTGAGCAACCCCAGGCGTTGATCGCCGCGATCCTGTGAGCCGAACAGGAACAGCAGCGTGCCGTTCAGGTCATATTCAAACATGACCCCCGTCGAATCGACCGCGATCAGCAGGCCGTTTTCGCTGACATGCAAATCCCGGAACGTGTTCGAGCCGATGATCGATGGGTACAGGTTTCGGCCTGATACGGTGAACTGGCGAATACTGCGGCTGCGGTCTGTGCCAGCGGTGAGCGTGTACACCAACGCCTGATGATCGATGGTGACATGGGTAGGGGAGGCCGCTTCATTGCGGATGAACTGTTCGAGCTGTTGTTCGTTCAGGAACATACGCTGCACGATCATGCCCAGCGACATTTCGGCGGCGTTTGCCCCAAAATAGCCAATGAACCCGCCATCAGGGTTCATCATGACCAGCCCGTTGACCGAACTTTCGCTCACAATGTACAGGTTGCCGCGCGCATCGACCGCGATTTTACGCGGCAGGAACTGGCGATTTGCGCCGAACAATGGCTCGGTGGGGCGGCCAAACTGATGAACGAGAGCGCCGCTGCTGTCCAGAATGACGACGGTATTGCTGCCCGCATCGGCAATGTACATCGTGCCGGCAGCATCTACCCACACACCACGCGGCGCTTGCAGCACATCGCTGCCAAATTCGGCGGCGATCTCGAAATTATCGTCCAGTTTGAGGATACGTCGATTGCCAGTATCGGCGATGTACAGAAAGCCATCCGGCGCGAAAAACATATCTTCCGGGCCTGCCACGGGCAGATCGATCTGATCCAGCGGCGTGTACGCATCCTGTGACGGATACAGGGATCCACCGGGACCGCGCGTCCAGGTGGTGTATGGCGAATTGGCCGTTACGGGTGCAGCCGCTACCGCTACCAGCAGTGCTGCACACACAAGCAGAAAACCGGTACGTCGTGTCATTTCAACCCCGACCGCGACATGGTACTCATCACCTGCCCTTGCAGCAGGATGAAAATGATCAGGTTGGGCAAAAACATGATCAGCGCTGCCGCCGCCGCCATGCCCTGCCCGGCAACCGATGCGGCGATGCCTGTCGTCGGGGCAGCGGTCAGCGTGCTGAGGTAGAACGCGAGCGTCCTCATGCTTTCGTTGTTGATGTACAGCGTGGAAATTTCAGCATTGTTCCACGCCGCCTGAAAGGTCAGGATGGCGATGGTGGCCAGGGCGGGGCGGATCATCGGTAAAACGATGCCCCAGTAAATGCGCCAGTCCGCCGCGCCGTCAATCTGCGCCGCTTCAATCACGTCATCCGGGATGCCATCGATGAACTGTTTGAGCAGAAATACGCCGACCGGGAGCGCCAGCACAGGCAGAATATGCACCCAGAACGTATCGAGCAGATTGAGATTTTCGATCACCAAAAAGCGCGGAATGGTCACCGCGATGGGTACGAACATCAACGCGATGGTGTTGATTTCAAACAGCACTCGTTTCAGCCGGAAGCGTTTTTTCGAGAGCGAATACGCGGCGGCGCTGGACACAAAGATCGATACTGCGACCGTGATCACCGTGATGATGATGCTGTTGAACAGATAGCGGCTGATTGGAATGCCGGAATTGGACAGCACAGAAAACAAATCGGTAAAGTTTTTGAACGTCGGGTTTGTGACCAGAAAGCGTGGCGGGTACGCGAACAATTCATCGGGCGGTTTGAAGGCGCTGGAAAAAATATAAACGATGGGCAGCATCATGAGCGCGGCCAACGGCACCAGAATCACGTAAAACCTGATCTGGCTGATGTGAAAACCCTGCGGATTAATGCCCCGGTTTCGGATGCCGCCGTAACGCTGTCTCCAGTTCATGATCATGGGGTTGTCTCTTTATGCATCACCCGCGAACAGCCGGTTGGCAACCCGCGAGAAAAACAATACCATCAGCAGCAGTACGACCGATACCGCTGCCGCGTAACCCATCTCGTACCGCAAAAACCCATAATCTTCAATGTGATTGACGATCAACTGCCCGGCGTACTGTGGGGTGGGGTTGCTGCCCGCAAGGGTGACCCCAATCGCGCCCGCCTGAAACGTCCCGACAATTGCCATCACTGCGCCGAACAGCATTTGTGGGCGCATGGACGGAATCGTGATGTAGAAAATCTCCTGCCAGCGGCTGCTCAACCCGTCGATGGAGGCGGCTTCGTACAAATCAGGGCTGATTTCCAGAATGCCCGCCAGCATCGCCAGAAAGCCGATGCCCATGCTGCTCCACAGCGTGACGATAATCATGATCGGCATCAGGTATTGGGGCGATTGCAGCCATTGAATCGGTTCTTGCAGCAGGCCCAGGCCGATCAGAAAGCTGTTCAGGTATCCGGTCTGGTCGCCGCTGAACAATGTCCGCCAGACGACGGCCATTGCGACTGCCGCCGTCATCGATGGCGAGTACAAAATCAGCGCAAAAATCGTGCGTGGGATTCGCGGGAGCTGTGCCAGCATCCACGCCAGCAAAAACGCCAGCACATAACCCCCAGGGCCGACGATGACTGCGAACGTGATCGTGTTGGGCAGGACATAGCGCATGAAAATATCGTCTTGCGTCAGCACCGCAATATAATTTGCCACCCCAATCACACGCGGCGGCTGCACGGCATCAAAAAAGGTGAAGGAAAGCAAAATGGCCGCGACGACCGGGACGACGATGAATATGAAGAACAGGACCGCATAAGGCGCAAGGAAGCCATAGGCGCTGCCTTCCCGTTCCAGCCACCCTCCAAAAGACCACCGCATTTTACTGCCAGGTGCTGCATCGACCAGCGGCCTATCCGTCATTTTGCCGAGCGGTTTTTGCAGCGTTCTTCTACTCTGCATTCTGCATCCATTCTATGACCATCTCCGTCGTGGGGATGACGAACTCACGAACTTGCACCCCATCCTGCAAATACCCGAATTCTTCCATTTTGCGGGTAATCTCACGGTTGATCGTGATGATCGAACGGTCGATTGCCACGCGGGGGTTGATGCCATCGAACACGATGCGGTTCCAGATGTTGCTCAGTTCGCGTTCCTGCATATAGCTCCCTGGCAAGCGTACTGGCTCACGAATCCACGCCCATTGTTCCAGGATCACATCGCGGTGTGCCTGTGGAATATCCAACTGGCGGAACGCTTCCACATTGGCCGAAAACCATAGGTATTCACGCCCGTAATTGAGGATCAGTTGATCCTGAAATGCGGTCTGCGTTTCGGTGGACATCCACCACTGCATGAACTGCCACCCTTGTGCGGGCATATCGGTATTGGCGAACATGAGGCTCGTCTGTGCCGAACCCGTGATATAGCGGTTGTGGGTTCCGTCCTCCAAGACGGTCGCGGGGTATAGATCGATATCCCACAACCCGGCGATTTCGGGCGCGGCGATGGTCATCTGGATATACGTTGACGCATTGGCGATGCCGATTGGCAGCGTGCCGTAGCGGAAGCTTTCATAAAAACTGGAGGTGGTAAGCGGCATTCCGTAAAGGGTGAAACTATCCGCCATGAAGCGGATCGCTTCGACTGCTGCTTCGCTTTGTATGCCCGTGGTAAAACCGCCATCGGCATACAACTCCGCACCATAATTGAACAGGTAGGGTACGGTGAACAAATAGCCGCGCTGCCCGGTGCCGCTGGAAAGCGGGGTATTATAGTTCATCCCCGCACGCTGTAATTCGGGCAGGATTTCGATCACTTCATCCCATGTAAGCGGCACAGGCAGGCCAAGCGATTCCAGAATATCTCGGCGGTAGAACGTCACCCAGACATCCTGCGTTTCAGGAATGGCATAGACCGAATCGTTGATGATGTAACCGAGCAGCGAACCCGGCTGGTAGATGCGGATGAACGAATCGAAATCCGGGAAGGTGCGCAAATCGTACAATGCATTGCGAATCGCCAGTTCATACGGACGATCCACGCTGACACCGAGCGCGACATCCGGCTGAATATCGGCGGCATTGGCCAAAATCAGCTTGGATTCATCGGGCATGATCGAAAACCGCACCGGAATACCTGTCTCGGCGGTGAAGGTGGTATCGGCCATCAACTGAAGCAGGTTCACATACTGGCGTGGACGGTTGACCCATACTTCCAGTTCGCCCGTGTCAGCATCGAGCGAGCGGTATGGGTCGGGCTGAAACGAATATAAAAAGCGCCGGAAATCTTCGATGACCACCGTCGTGAACGGCACGCTGGGGGGTTCGGGGATGGTATCGGCTGAATGAACGATGATCTTATCGAGCGCGAGCGGCTGATTTTGCAGCATGGGCAGCAGCGAACCGAGCAACTGCGCTGCTGACCCTGAACCCAGTGAAAAGCGCCGCATATACAACGGAATATCGTTCGGGCTGCTGGCAAGAAAAAGAATATTATCAATCGCCATCTGGTACGTCAGGCTTTCAGGCGATGCCTGGTTGGGGTTGTTCGAAAGCAGCGTATCTTTATCATCGATCAGGTTTTGGGCGATGGTGTTCAACCGCGCTTCAATATCGGGAATATAATCCGATATCACCCATTCGCGGAACGGATCGCGTTGATTGCCTGTCAGACGGTTGATCTCCAGCGCCAGCGTATTGATGTCTGCCAGCGCCGCCTGGATGGTTTCGATAGCAGGCAGGTAAGGCGCGCTTGTCGCTTCAATGCCAATCACATTGATGCCCGCACGCAAATGCAGCAGGTAGGGCGTATCGCCGCCCAACGTCGTGTTCACCCAGTCCGGCGAATGGGCGAACGGCACGGTGTTCAACTGTTCAAACGGCACATTGCCGTTGACGGTGATGCGCCGAAACACGGTGAAGTTGCTGCGCGTGTTCTGCATGGCGCGCAGGGTAAGCGCGTACAAGCCGTCTTCAGGCACATGAACTTCATAGTAAACGGCGCTGCCACTTCTGATCCAGGTATCGCCGCCCAGCACATTCATCAACTGGCAGTACGTATCATAAGGCGTGACGGTCAGGTTGCGGTTTGTATTCGGGCGCACCGCCGTGTCATTTTTGTACGTCGGCATTTCAGCTTCAACGACGACGGAAAATCCCGTTGTTGGGGGGGCAATCTGCGCCGCCGCATAAGTGGCGTAATCGCTGTACGGCGCGAAAGGTTTCAGATACATGCTGCCCATATACGCCGCGCCTGCTGTCAGCGTGAATGCAAAGCGCTGTTCCCCGGCGGGCAAGCGCATACGAGCCGGGTACAGTTGGTTGGCATTGACATCCCGAACGGCGGTGGTCGTCCAGCGTATATCGCGCACCTGGGGGATCAGCGCATCATTGCCATGACGGTCTTTCGGAAAGCTGCTGGTGGTGCTGCGGTAATACACGGGAAGCTGAAAGCGTTCGAATTCGACGGCGGGAAAGGTTTCGTTGACACGTACCTGTGCTTCGGCTGTACTGGCAGTGCTGGTCACAGCGACATCAAATGAGAGGGTGTATTCGCCATCCACAGGGACATCGATGGTGAATTGCAGCGTTTCGCCTGCCCGAACCAGCACCCCTGGCTTGGCATAGGCGCTGGCAATCTCATCCTGTGCGAAAGGGAGATTATAGGCAGCGGCGTTCACTTCGATGGCTGCGGTATCTGCCATGCCCGCGTAGGGCGCGGGTTCAGCATCCGTCCCCACGATGGATGGCGCGGTGCTGGCATCTGGGGGTGGGGCTGCGCACCCAATGCCAAGCGGCGCTTGTGGGTTGGCAGGCTGCGATGCACACATCGTCAGAAACACCGCCGCACATCCGATCATCAGCGTGCGCGTCAACCTGCCAAGCTGCGGTCGTTTCCGGTACATCACTGCTTCTCCATTCGGCATGATAGAAAGGGGAATGCGCATCAAGGTGCGTATGCGACATTCCCCAGGTAGTGCATGGATTTACTGCATCATGGTCGTGCGTGCTTCTTCCAGGATGTTGTTGGCAAAAGCCTCAAGCTGCGCCGAATAATCTTCGAACTTGTAATCGCCGCGAGCGATGTTGCCGAACACGAAACCCATGTTCACGTCCAGGTCTTCGCCCAGGTCGATTCCGGGTGTGCCTTCCCAACGCGCATTGATATACCCAGGGACGATCTTCGCCAGCGATTCGACCAGGCTGTTATCGAGATTTTCCAGCGCCGCCCGCAGCCCCGCACGTTCACCGAAGAACGACAGGTACAGGTCGATACTTTCGGGCGTGATCGCAACGGGCATCCGGCTAGGCACGATACCTGCGGCGGCGGCCAGTTCGGCTTCCAGCGCATAGGCTTCGCTGGAGATGCTCATCCAGCGCGCAAAATCATAGGCCGCCTGCACATCCGGCGCAGTGGACGACACCACGAGAATATCGGTCACGAGCGCCTGATTCCCGCCCGGAATACCGACAAAATCCCAATTGAACGTCGCGTTTTCGGCAAAACTCGGCACTGCCCAACCGCCTTCCCATACCGCGCCGGATTCCTGGTTCAGGAACAGTTCCCAGGGGCCCTGCGACGTGAAGGCAGCGCGTTGATCTTCGCTCAGCCCCTGCCAGGTATGCGGGCGCATTTCCAGCGCGGCGTTGATGCCGGCCTTGAACGCATCCGAATTGTAGTTCATCTGCGTTCCATCAAAGCTGAACCATTGCAGAGCGCTATCCTGCGTGCTAGCGTACCAACCGATGATCGGTTCCATTTCGTGCAGCCCTAAGACGCCCTGCTGCACATTGGTCAACTGTGCTGCCGCTTCAAAGAAGGCTTCCGGCGCGACACCATACGACGGCGCGTCCAGGTTGGCGGCTTCAAACAGGTCTTGATTCACGAAATAGCCCATGATGAACTGCGCGCTGGGCAGCCCCAGAACGCTGCCATCATAGCTCACAGCATCTTTCAGAACCTGTGGCACGTTCGCCCAATCCGGGTCAGCGGCCACCAGTTCTGTCAGATCAGCCGTCCAACCGTTCTGTACGTAATACGGCGTATTGTTCGCCATGAACACATCCGGCAGTTCGCCGCGTGCGGCGTAGTTGGTCAGTTTTTCTTCCCAGCCCCCGTCGCCCGACATATCGACGAATTCGATGGTCACACCGGGGTTGGCTTCCATGTACGCAGCGACAAGCTGACGCTGAAGGTTATTTTCTTCTTCCGTACCCAGGTTCCAGTTGGCATAGCGCACCGTCACGGATTGCGCGCTGACGGCGAAACTGAACGACATCAGGCTGAGAACGAGCAGGAGAAGCAGAGCAGCGGACGTGAGTTTTGATAAGCGTTTCATTTTTTCTCTCTTTGAACGAACATCTTGGCAGGGTAATGGTTGATCAAGCGAAACATGGCACTCGTGGTTCGCCGTTTCCTTTCCGGGTCAAAACCCTATGCTTGCATGGACTGCATCCGTTTATCCGTCGGCAGATACGGGGAGTACGATAGGTTGAGGCGGTATTCACGGCGCTGATGACGAAAAGGCATCCCGTCGCTGGTGAGAGGACAAACACCCCGATGGAGGTGCTGCGGGTTTCGCCGCTGTGCTGGCTGAACATCCGTTGGAATCGTTCGAGTGGGGAATGGGCAGCGACCGCCCTGGGAATGCATCATGCCATGATCCCGGTGACGGATGAAGGTTCCCCAGGCGGGTGGCGCAAATGAAGGCGTAGGGGTGTATGGGCGACCACTTGCTGCAAAATCCTTGCAGCGCATCGTGAACTTTTTAATCATTTAACCCTCAAACAAGCCGTAACTTTACTTTTTAGTGTTTTTAAGATAGGCTATGCAGCATCAGGTGAAACGGTTCACTTGAACACGAATGTACCATACTTTTTTTCGCTGTCAACGAATTGATACCGCTTTTTTAATATGATGCGCCATCCACAACAGCCTAAACCGCACAGAACCTGAAATGGCCGATTTTTATGCCTTTATACTTCTCAAAGCAGAGACCCCATGACGACCATTCGAGATGTCGCTAAACACGCGGGTGTCAGCGTGACGACTGCTTCATATGCGCTGAACGATACGGGCAGTATCGGCACGGATACCCGCAAACGGGTATTACAAGCGGCGGAAGAACTCAACTATCACCCGAATGCGTTCGCACGTCACCTGAAGCATCGCAAAACCTATACCATCGGCGTGTTTATCTCGCGCTTCGGCGGGGCATTTTACGATGAAATTCTGGAGGGTATTCACAGCGTCATCCTGGATACCGATTATGAACTGCTCGTCTGCCCGGAAAGCCGTTCGCCCCGCCGTATTTTTTTGCATCGCCAAGTCGATGGCGCGATTGTGTTCGATTCTAAAATTTCGGACGATGCCATTCTAAAACTGGCATCGCCGCGCTTCCCGATTGTGGTATTGGACCGCGCCACCCAACACGATCATGTGCTGCCACTGCTGCTCGATAACCCCCAGGGGGTGCGGGAGGCGTTCACCCATTTGTACGATCAAGGCCTTCGCAGGATGGCGTTCATCACGGGGGCAGGCGATTCGTTCGACAGCAGAGAGCGGATGACGACTTTTTTGGAGACAGCCGCCCAACACGGGCTGGATACGCCCGTCTTTACGGGCAATTTCACCGAACTTTCCGGGTATCAGGCGGCTCAGGCCGTTTTACAAGCGGCATCTGTGCCACAAGCGGTATTTTGCGCCAACGATCAAATGGCGATTGGCTTTTTACAGGCGATGCGCGAACGCGGTCTGCGCGCGCCTGCGGATATTGCCGTGATCGGCTTCGACAATATTCCGCTTACCCGGTATATGCAGCCATCGGTATCGACGATTGGCGCATCCCGTCATGACTGGGGCAGCACGGCGGTGCGTCAGTTGATCGGTTTTTTGCAGGATGAAACGCCGTTTGAACCGCAGCGCATTCCAACGCGCTTTATTGCCCGCGAATCGTCGATGTTATGAGGGAGATGACCTTTTCAAAGTCGGTTGTTTGGGAGGCGTGATGACAGAAATCCACACCATTTTACAGCACGAACTGCAAGGCTCGGTCAATTTCTACCGCGACCATACCAACCTTGACCCGCACAGCGCCGGGTATGGCCTGACGCTCGATGCCACCAAAAATCTTAGCATTGCGTCCATCGCCGCCACAGGCTTTACCCTGTCTGCCTGGGTGATCGGCGCTGAAAGAGGGTATTTCACCCGTCAGTTTGCGCTGGAGACCACACGCGGCACGCTGCGTACCCTGCTGCACCGTGTACCGCATCATCGCGGCTTTTTTGCTCATTTTCTCGATATGAACACGGCTGAGCGCTGGCACACCTGTGAATATTCCACGATTGATACCGCGCTGTGTCTGAACGGGGTGATCACGGCATGTGCCTATTTTGAGGATGATGAATTATGGACGTTGGGAAATGCGCTGCTCAGCCGCATCGATTGGAATTTTCTCGTTTTTGAACAGGAGGGCTTTACGCGCTTTCGGATGGCGTATAACCCGGATCATGATGGCGATTACGTGCAGGGCGAACCCGGCTTCATCAGTCAGTGGGACATGGCCGCAGAGCAGAAAATGATGTACCTGCAAGCCGCCCCATTCATCGATCCGGCACTGGCGCAACGGCTGTATCACGGCTTTCGGCGCGATACAGGTACGTTTGACGGACACAGCATCATCATCAACCCCGGCGGAACCTTATTCGCCTATCAGTTCAGTGAAGCCTGGCTGGATACAGCGTCCTACCTGGACCCGGATGGCATTGACTGGTTCCAAAACACACGCTTGGCAACGCTGGCGAACCGCGCCTTCTGCATCGAACACGCTCCGCGTTTTCGCACGTATCATGCCAACAGTTGGGGGGTAAGCGCGGGCGACAGCCCCTGGGGATACGATGTGTCTGGCGCGACACCCGCGCTGGGAACGCCGCAGCCCAATGGGACTGTATCGATCTACGGCGCAATTTCGTCGCTCCCCTTTGTGCCGGATCATGTGATGGCGATGATCGAGTATCTGTACCACGAACAACCCGCGACCTGGGGCAAATATGGTTTTTTCGATTCGTACAATCTCGCGGTCGATCCAGCGTGGTACAGCACCGCTTTATACGGCATCGATAAAGGCTGTTCCATGATCATGATCGAAAATTATCTTACCGGCCTGATCTGGAACACGTATACCGAAAGCGCACTCATTCAGAAAGCGCTCGCCATTCTGGGGTTTCAACGGCGGCCTGCTCAAAAGGACACGGCATGAACACGTTTGTCGTCAAGGACGGCCAGTTCTGGTTGGACGATCAGCCGCTTTTCATCCATGCAGGCGAATTTCATTATTTTCGCTCGCCTGTCGATGCCTGGGCGCACCGTCTCGATCTGCTGCTTAAAGCCGGGTTCAATACGGTGGCGGCTTATATTCCCTGGCTGTGGCATCAGCCCGCACCCGATGTTTCCGATGTAGATGGACACACCCATCCCATGCGTGATTTGGCCCGGTTTCTTGATCTGGCCGCCGAAATGGGGTTGTACATCATCGCCCGGCCCGGCCCGTACATCATGGCAGAAACCATCAACGAAGGCATTCCGCCCTGGGTATTCAACCTGCACCCACAAGCGGCGTTCATCGACCAGCATGGAGACCCCCACACCATCGCCAGTTATCTGCACCCGGATTTTCTTCGGCACGTCGATGCGTGGTACAAAGCAGTGTTCGAAGTGCTGGCTCCGCGCCAGGTCACGCACGGGGGGCGCATCCTCATGATCCAGTTGGATAACGAGATGGGGATGCTTCAGTGGGTGCGTAATCTTATCGACATCAACCCGGATACGCTGGCGCGCTTTGCCACGTATCTTGAACAGTCCTACGACGACCGTCTTGCGGCGTATTATCCTGCCCCCCTTACCCCGGACATGCTGCGCGACGCACTCACGACGGCACAGACCCCCTACAGCGTGCGCGTGGTGGAGGATTACCGGCGGTTTTACCGTGTGTATCTGCGCGATTACGCCGTAGAGTTGTGGAATTGTGCCAAAACGTATGGCATGGATGTGCCTCCGGTCGCCAATATTCACGGCTTCGGCAACGGCGGAAAGACCTTTCCGATTGGCCTGTCGCAGTTGGTGGATGTGCTGGAGATCGACGGCATGATCAGCGCGACCGATGTTTATCCGCTCTTCATCGGGGAGGGGAATATCCATCACATGCTGCTGGTCAATGAAATGACGAAGGCGCTGCAAAATCGTGCGCAGCCGCTGTTTTCCATCGAATTTCAGGCGGGGGGCAATCTGGATTTCGGCGGCGCACAGTCGTCCTTGTATGACTTACACAGCCGCTTATGCATTTCCAACGGGATGCGGGCGATCAACCATTATCTGTTTTTCGATGGCGAAAATGACCCGATCCTCAGTCCGCTCAGGCGGCATAACTGGGGACAACCGATTCGCAAAGATGGAAAGCCGCGTTCGCAGTATGCGCGTTATGGCAAGCTGTCGCGTGTACTCCAGGCGTATGGGGCTGACCTCACCCTG
The DNA here is from genome assembly GCA_033764035.1 of bacterium. GTDB lineage: Bacteria > Chloroflexota > Anaerolineae > Aggregatilineales > Phototrophicaceae > Flexifilum. The sequence goes on along the minus strand of JANRJJ010000018.1, from coordinate 103,396 downwards.
GCGCGCCCCAAAACGGTGACCAGCATCGGATTTTTGCTCGATCAGTATATGACTGAAGTCCATACCCCGCTTACGCAACCCGCTGCCCATCTGATCACGCATCAGCGTGACACCATCCTGTTCGACTTCATCGCACGCGGATTAGCGCTGACCCACCGCCCCTACGATGCGCTCGAACTCGTCCGCAGCCCGCTGGATGTGACGCGCACGCCGCTGTTATGGGTGATGATGGAACAGCAGTGTCATGCCGCTGTGCAGCAAAAACTGGTCGATTATGTCCAGCAGGGCGGCAGGCTGATCCTCGTCGGGCGGATGTGCCGGGAAACGTTCGATCATGCCCCGTGTACCCTCTTGCAGGATGCGCTTGGCATACACATTCAGCCTGCCGATGCACTGCCGTTCAGAAACACGTTCATTCATGCATTCGGCCATACCGATGTCCCCGTCTCGGTCGTTGAAACCTATACCGGGTCATTCGATGAAGTGTTCGCCACATCTTTGCAGGGAGAGACCGTCGGGTTCATCCAGCGTGTAGGGGATGGGCAGGTCATGATGTTCGGCGCATCGCTGCCCGCGAACACGCTCGATGACCTCGACATCCTCGACCAGATGGCCAGCCGTTTTGGCTGCTTTCCGCTGTTCAGCCTGACGGAATGGGTGGATGTGCGCGTTTCACAAGGCGAACGCGGCAGCTTTTTGTTTGTCAATCATTACCAGGATGACCCGCTTACGACGGTGATCTCGATGATGGGTCAGCCGCTTTTGGGCGGCAGCCCGGTCACCCTTCCTGCCCGGCGCGGCGTGATTCTGCCGTTGGAATGGCAGGTAAAGCCGGGCATCACGCTGCATTACTGCACCGCCGAAATCACGGGCGTGACGGAACAGGACGGACGGCTGCACATGACTACCGAACCTGCCGACTATACTGCCGAGATCACCTTGAGCAGCGATTACACGCCCGAAGCGCAGCTTGTCGAACGGGTGGGACCGCATCGTTTCAAGCTGCACAGCACAACAGGGGTGATGGAACTAACCCGCCAGACCACAGGCCAGATACCGCCAAACTAAACTAATGAAAAGGCGATTCTTCAAAAAGGCGATCCCCAGATGCGGGAATCGCCTTTTTTGCGTTGAACTACGATGTGACGCGGTGGCACGCCGCCCAATGGCCGGGCGTGATCTCCACCAGCGGCGGGTCGGGTTCCTGGTAGCAGATACCGGGGATGGCGACCGGGCAGCGGGTGTTGAAGTTGCAGCCAATCGGCGGGCGGGCGGGCGACGGCACATCGCCCGAAAGGATGATGCGCGTGCGTTCTTTCTCCACCATCGGGTCTGGCACGGGGACGGCGGAGAGCAGCGCCTGGGTATACGGGTGCAGCGGGTTGTCGTACACCTCATCGGTCGGGCCAATTTCGATGATCTTGCCCAGGTACATCACGGCCACACGGTCGCAGATGTGCCGCACCATGCTCAGGTCATGGGCGATGAACAGGTAGGTCAGGTTGAGTTCGTCCTGCAATTCTTCCAGCAGGTTGACCACCTGCGCCTGAATCGACACATCGAGCGCCGAGATCGGCTCATCGGCCACGATGAAGCTCGGCTTGAGCGCCAAAGCGCGGGCGATGCCGATGCGCTGGCGCTGGCCGCCCGAAAATTCGTGCGGGTAGCGGTTGACGTAATACGGGTTCAGGCCTACGCGCTCCATCAGCGCTTCCACGTATTCCTGAAGCGTCGCTTTGTTGGCCGCCTCCGCCGTTTTGTGGATGCGCAGCGGTTCGCTGATGATGTTGCCCACGCTCATGCGCGGGTTCAGCGATGCGAACGGGTCCTGAAAGATCATCTGCATCTGGCGGCGCATCCGGCGCAGTTGATCCGGCGGGATGGCCGTCAGGTCGGTCAGGCTGTTGGTTTCGGCATCGTGAAACCGCACCATTCCGGCGGTTGGCTTGTAAAGCTGAAGCACGGTGCGGCCCGTCGTGCTTTTGCCGCAGCCGGATTCCCCGACCAGGCCAAGCGTTTCACCGCGATACACGTTGAAGCTGACATCATCGACGGCCTTCACCGCGCCGACCTGCCGCTGAAAGATCAGCCCGGCATTGATCGGGAAGTGCTTTTTCAGGTTCGTCACTTCCAGCATCACATCACGGTTTTCCACGCGGGTGGGCATCGTGCGCGGGGCGGGGGCAATGCTAGACATTGACGGCCTCCTGTTCAGTAAGCACTTCATTCGTGCGCACATCCACCCAGCACGCTTTCAGGTGCTGCGGGTCGCTTTGCGGGCCTGGGATGAGCGGCGGCATCTGTTCTTCGCAGATCGTCAGGTTGAGCTTCTTCTTGAAATCGCAGCGTGCGGCAAACGGGCAGCCTTTGGGCGGCACGCGCATATCTGGCGGCGCACCTTCAATCTGTGTCAGCTTTTCATCGGCGTGACGCTGGTCATGGCGCGGCAGCGACTTGAGCAGCCCCAGCGTGTATGGGTGGCGCGTGTCCTTGAACACTTCACGCACCGGGCCGCGTTCAACGATGCGCCCGCCATACATCACCTGCACGGTATCGCTCAGCCCGGCGACCACGCCCAGGTCATGGCTGATCCAGATCATCGCCATGCCCAGTTCATCGCGCAGCCGCGTGACCAGATCGAGAATTTGTGCCTGAATCGTCACATCGAGCGCGGTCGTCGGCTCGTCGGCGATCAGCAGTTTCGGGTTGCACGAAAGCGCCATTGCGATCATCACGCGCTGGCGCATCCCGCCCGAAAACTGGTGCGGGAAATTCTTCAGGCGGCGTTTCGCATCCGGGATACCCACCCTCGTGAGCAGTTCGGCGGCGCGGTCGGCAGCCTGTTTATCGTTCATGCCGCGATGCAGCTTGAGCGCTTCGGTGATCTGCGTGCCGACGGTCAGCACCGGGTTGAGCGAAGTCATCGGGTCTTGAAAGACCATCGCAATATCTGCGCCGCGCACCAGGCGCATTTCATCGTTGGAAAGCTTGAGCAGGTCGCGCCCCTGGAACGTCACCTGGCCATTTTCAATTCTGCCTGGCGGAGTCGGGATCAGCCGCATGATCGACAAAGCATGAACGCTCTTGCCGGAGCCGCTTTCGCCCACAACGCCCAGGGTTTCGCCTTCATGCAGCGCATACGACACGTCGTTGACAGCATACACGATGCCTTCCTGGGTGTGGAAACGGGTGACGAGGTTTTTCACCTCCATTAAAACGCTCAAATGGCTTACCTCCCCTGATGGTGCTGTACCTCTTTAGTCCTCACGCGGAATGCGTGCATACGGGGTAAAGAGGGTTCGCTGTGAACGGTGCAATTCCCTAAAAAGACGTGCGGAGCGCCTGCACGCCCTAAGTGTCTGCTAGGTTACACGCATTAACGAGTGTGGGTTCAATTTTAACGTTGCATCAAGCGCACGTCAAAGCCAAGTTCAGGTAAAACCAAAAAGAGTCCACGCAGGGGCGTGCAGAACCGCGCTATACTCCCCGCCGCAGCCAGGGTTTACAGCACGGAGCCGGAACAAAAATGACTTCTTTACCCGAAACAGCCCCCACGCCCACCGACGCACTGATCGCCGCCGCCCGCACGCTCAACGGCATTCCACACACGGTGGCAAAAGTCCCGTTTCGCAACCTGCGCCATGTGCTGTCGCTTCATGCCAGCGTCACGCCGGACAAAGAATTCCTGATTCACTATGACGCGGCGGGCGCACGCGAGTCGCTGACGTATGCCCAATTCAACGCCCGTGTGCATCAGGCAGCGGGGTTTCTGTACGACGATCTTGGCGTGCGGCGCGGCGATACCGTCGCCACCATCGCCTACAACCATCCCGATACGGTGATCGTCTACTTCGCCTGCTGGCTGATTGGCGCACGAGTCGCGCCGCAGAATGTGACCGAAGACGACCGCCGGATCGCTTTCATCCTGCGCAACAGCGAAGCCGTCGCCTGCCTGGTGCGCGCCGAATACCTGGAACGCGCCGACCGCCTGATACACGGCAGTGACGACGGCTTAGGCGCGGACGGCTTAGGCGCGCCGAACATCCGCCACATCGTCGAAATGGGCGGCACCCCGTGCGATCAGTACCTCAACTTCAACCAGGCCATCGCCCATAAGCCGGATACCTTCGTCAGCACCGCCGAACGCCCGACGCTGGACGATGAAGCGCTGCTGGTGTACACCAGCGGCACGACGGGTGCGCCCAAAGGCGTGGTGCTGACTCAGTATCACCTGCTGATCGATGCGCAGGGAATCGCCCAATGGAATGCGATCACCGGCAACCAACGGCTGATGAACGTGCTGCCCATTCATCATGTGAACGGCATCGTGGTCACGCTGGTCACGCCGCTGCTGGTGGGCGGGTCGGTCGTGCTGAACCGGGCGTTTTCCAGCGCACATTTCTGGGCGCGCATCGCCCGTGAAGGCGTGCAGATCGTCTCGGTCGTCCCCACCCTGCTGCAATTCGCGCTCGATTACGCGGCACAGCAGACGGCGAACGGCGCGTCGATTTGGGGTGACGGCATCGGCAGGCACGACCTGCGCCGCGTGCGCCATCTGATCTGCGGAGCCGGGACGCTTTCGGTGATGCTGGCGCGCACCTTTGAAGAAACCTTCGGCATCCCAATCCTGCATGGCTACGGGCTGAGCGAGACGACGTGTTATTCGTGTTTTCTGCCCATCGACCTGTCGTGGGAAGAACACCGCGCCTGGATGAGCGAACACGGCTACCCATCGATTGGCTGCCCCATCGACCCGAACGAGATCGCGATCTTCGATGCGGCGGGGAACGGCGAACGGCTGCCCGAAGGCGAAAAAGGCGAAATCTGCGTGCGCGGCCACAACGTGATGAAGGGCTACTTCAAGCGCCCGGATGCCAATGAGTCGGCGTTCGCGTTCGGCTGGTTCCGCACCGGGGATGAGGGTTTTTACCGCACCGATGCGCGGGGACGGCAGTTCTTCTTCATCACCGGGCGCATCAAGGAGCTGATCAACCGGGGTGGGGTGAAATTCAGCCCGTTCGAGATCGAAGAAGTGATGCTCGGTTTTGCCGGGGTGAAAGCGGCGTTGGCGATTGCCTTCAAAAACGACTATTACGGGGAAGAGGTGGGCGCGTACATCGTCCCGCACGATGGTGTGACGCTCGATGCCGATGCGATTCTGGCGTACTGCCGCGAACAATTGTCGTTCGAGAAAGCGCCGAAAGTGATCGTGTTCGGCACCGATATTCCCGTGACCACGACGGGCAAATTTCAACGGCTGAAGCTGCAAGACCAGTTCGCCGCCTGGGAGCATACCCAGTTCCGCAAATGAAAAGCGGGACGAATCAAAAAAAGCTTACACTGCACATTGCGCATTTCATGTTAACCTTTATGAACACGGATGAAGCGTCTGCCACCTTCCTGTAAAGGTCGTGCCGTATGCAGTTCCTCAACCCTGCCATTCAGCTCCTCAACCGGCTGCGCTATCCGCAGAAATTCATGCTGATCGCGCTCGTGATGCTGTTCCCCCTGGGCATCCTGGCTGCACAGTCAGCATCCCAGGCTGCGCAGACTATCGACTTCACCGCGACCGAGCGAGTCGGAGTCGTGTACCTGATCCCCGTGCTTGACCTGCTCGAAGCGATTCAGCGGGCTGCCGCCGACCCAGCCGCACAGGCGGACGTTGAAACAGCAATTGCCGCTGTCGATGCCGTCGATGCCGAACTGGGCGAGGAGCTTGGCGTACCTGGGCGCTGGATGGGCATCCGCACGGCCTGGTACGCGCTGGTAGAATCGCTGGACACACTTTCAGTGGAAGCACGCGCCCAGGCGTTTCTGGCGCTGAACGGCGAGATTGCCCGGCTGATCACCGAAGTGGGCAACGGCAGCAACCTGATTCTGGACCCGGACATCGACACGTACTACCTGATGGATACGGTCGTGACCAAACTGCCGATCACGCTCAATTACCTGAGCCAGATGCAGCTTTACGCCGCGCTTGCAGCGGACGCGCCCAGCCTGGCCGACCTGGAACGGCTGATTCTGATCACGCAGTTCATCGAAACCAACCAGAATACCATGCTGAACGGTCTCAGGTATGCCTTCAGCGAAACCCCAGCGATTGTCAGCCGCTTACAGCCCGCCATTCAGGAACAGCAGAATGTGCTGCAAACCTTCCTGCTGCAACTGGAACAGGCCGAAATCACAAACGGGCGTTCGGGGTGGTCAAGCTGGCTGCGCGATGGCAGCTATGCGCCCCAGGTGGCGGCGGCGCTGGCGCAGACGCATCAACTGGCCGCCCAGGTGATCACGGTGCTGGATGACCTGCTGGCGGCGCGGCTGAACGGGCTGTCCGGTTCGCTGGCCATCGTCGGGCTGATGGCGGCGGTGGCGGTGGTACTGGCGGCGTATCTGTTCGCGGCGTTTTATGTATCGGTCAAGCGGGCGATTCACACGCTGGAACAGACCGCGCAGCGCATGATCGGCGGGACACTGCCGGGCGGAACGCTCCCGGAAACGCTGGTGCTGGAAAACCGTGACGAACTGGCACAAGTGGCGACGGCCTTCAACGACATCGGGCGCGAACTGATCGGCGCACGCGATAGAGCGGTGCAGGCCAGCCGCGTCAAAGACGAGTTCGTCGCTACCGTTTCGCACGAACTGCGGACACCGCTCAATTCGATCATCGGCTACACGAACATTTTGCAGTTGGGAATGCGCGGGCAGGTCGATGCCGAAGCGCGGGAACTGCTCGGTTATGTGGGCGACAGCAGCGTCCGGCTGCTTTCGCTCATCAACGATGTGCTGGATATTGCCAAAATCGAAGCGGGGCGCATGGAACTGCTGGACAAGCCGTTCAACGTGCGGGCGCTGGTCAATACCTGGGCGACCGAAACGGCGGGGCTGGCGCGGGGCAAAAACATCCATTTCGATGTGCGCATCGACGACGCGCTGCCAGAAGCACTGTACGGCGATGAGACGCGCATCACCCAGGTGGCGATCAACCTGCTCTCGAACGCGGTCAAGTTCACGGAAAAAGGCGGTGTGGAGCTGGCGATCATCGCCCAGGGGGAACACTGGCAGATCGACGTAACAGATACCGGGATCGGCATCCCGGCGGACGCGCTCGACTATATTTTCGATGAATTCCGCCAGGTGGACGGCAGCACACAGCGTGCCTACGGCGGCACCGGCTTAGGACTGGCGATTGCGCGCAAACTGACGATGATGATGGGTGGGCGGATTTGGGTCAGAAGCGCAGCCGGGGAAGGCAGCACCTTCACCGTCACGCTGCCGCTGCGCACCGCTCCCGCCCCTGCACATTCCATAAAGGAACAGGCTCATGTTTCCGAAACCCTATCCGCGTGATGTATTGAAAGATTGGACAATCGTCGCCGTCGATGATGACCCCGGCAGCCTGGGGATCGTCAGCATCGTGCTTCAGCACTACAGCGCGACCCTGTTCACCGCCACCAACGGCCAGCAGGGACTCGATCTGACGCTCAAGCACCGCCCGGACGTGGTGATCACCGACCTGTCGATGCCGGGCATGGACGGGTGGACGATGATGGACGCGATCCACGCCGCTCCGGAAATCGCCCGAACTCCGGTAGTGGCGCTGACTGCCCAGGCCATGCCCCAGCACAAGGAACAGGCCATCGCACGCGGCTTCACGCGCTACATCACCAAGCCGCTGATGCCGTCCACCTTCATCCACGATCTCGTCTCGCTGCTGGCCGATGTGCCGGAACTGGCGCAAAAGCTGCGCCTGTAAAGCACAGTGGTTAGCCCTGCACGATGTGGGTGAACGCCCGCACCGCGTTTCCAATCCCGTCCTCTGCGCGGATGCGCTCACCCAGTGCGGCGGCGCGTTCGCGCAGCGCCGGGTCGCCCGTCAGCGCCCGAATCATGCCGCTCAGGTTTTCAACGGTGAGCGCGGCACGCGGGATCGGCTGCGCGCCTACGCCCAGTTCATATGTCCGCCGCCCCCAATAGGCCTGATCGCCCGCATGGACGACGATCCCGCCCGGCACGCCTGCCCGCAGCACGGCGCTGGTCGTCCCCGCCCCGCCGTGATGGATCACCGCTTTCATGCGCGGGAACAGCCAATCGTGCGGCGCACCGTCGAGCAGGAAAATATCCGGTAGTGGGCGATCCGGCAGGAATCCCGCCCAGCCTTTGTAAATCACGCCGCGCTGCCCGGCCTGGGTCAGCGCGGCGATCATCAGGTTGAGCGTGGCCTGAGGATTACGGCTGGCCATGCTGCCGAAGCCGATGTACACGGGCGGTTCGCCCGCGTCGAGAAACGCGGTCAGCGCCGGGGGCGGCTGCCACTGCGACGGCGCATCCAGAAACCAGTAGCCCGTCGTGTGGACGTGAGACGGCCAGTCCGGGGGCGGCGGCACGACCAGCGGACTGACCCCGACCAGCGCCGGAGTCCGGTTCCAGGCACGCAGATAAGCGCGCAGCGATGGCGCAGGCAAATGCAGCCGCCGCCGGATTTCGACAGTCGGCGGGCGCAGCACAAAATACAGGATCACCTGCACCAGGTAGCCCATCCAGGCGTTGAACAGGCTTTCCCCGTCCGGGAACGGAGCCTGAAAATTGGCTGCGCCGCTTCGCGTGGGCGGCCACGGGCCAAGATGCCCGGCGATCACGATCTTTCCACGCGCTGCCGCTGCCGCCGCCAGCGGGTCGAGCGTGAGAAACCCGGTGATGAACACGTCGTAGCGTTCGATGAGCGAGACGACCGCATCCGCCACCGGGTCAGCCGTGACCACGCCCAGCCGCCGCATATGGCGCAGTTCGTCGCTGGAACGGTTGTTCCCCCGGTCGCTCCACTGTTTGCCGATGTCGCTGTTCATCAGCGCTTCAATATCAACGCGGATCGGCTCGAAGCCCAGCCCGTGTTCGGCGGCCAGCCCGGCGAAATTTTCCCCGGCGGCCAGCGCGACGGTATAGCCCGCCGCCTGTAAACCTTTGCCCAACGCGGCGAACGGCTGCACATCCCCGCGTGACCCCAACCCGAACAGCAGCACTTTCATCGGCACAGGTTCCTTTGTTCCAAATATCACAAGTATAGCGTAAAAGGCCGGGGCGCGGAATCAGCGCAGCCACCCTGGAAAGCGGTGGAAACGTTCGCTATCGTCGGTGATGCGCCGCCGCCCGGAGCCATCGGCGTTGACGATGTAGACCTGGGGGTTCAGTGTGTCCTGGTCGCTGATGAACGCGATCTGCGCCCCATCCGGCGACCACGCCGGGGATTCATCGAGCGCGCCATCGTTGCGGGTGACCTGGAACAGGTGTTCGCCCGTCACATCGAGCGTGTAAATCTCCAGGTCGGGGTCGTCCCCGATGATGGCGGCGACGGCGATGCGCGAGTCATCCGGCGAAAAACGCGGCGCGGTGGACATATACAAGCGTTCCAGCAATACGCGCTGTTCGCCCGTCACGGTATCGACCAGCATCAGCCGGTTCACCCCATCCGCCGACTCCAGGCGGGCGTTGTAGCGACGGTCGTTCGACCATCCGTCCGCCGTCGAGCGCGGCGCAACAGGCAGCGCGTCCGCCACCTCCCCGGTGTGCGCGTCGATTTTGTACAGGATGTTTTCGGGCAGCGTGAGCGAAAAATAATGGCGGCTGTCGGCATCCCAGTTCTGTACGAGATGAAAGCGTCCATCCGGCCCGGCGCACAGCGACACAGGGCGGCGGAACGGTTCGAGCGTGCATAAGCGCTGCCCATACGCTGCCGACGACAGGTAAGCGTACAAAATTGTCGTGCCATCCGGTGAGACCAGCGGCATGATCTCGTTCGCGCCGACCGAATCGGTCAGGTTGAGCGTGCTGCCGCGTTCGCTGTCGATCATGAACAGATCGGAATTGCCGTTCGCATCGGCGGAAAAGACCAGCACCCCACCCGGCAGCGCCGCGCCGATCTGCACCGCGCCGAAAGTGAGTCCGCTGAGGGCGATGCCTATCAATGCGCACGTGAGCGTCAGCCCGCGCCGCAGCACGCGCCTAAAACCCGCCGCTGAACGAGCGCCAGCTTCCGGTTTCGGTCGTCCCCGCGTCGTTGATGAGCAGGTAGGTCGTATTCGTACTGGGCAGGTAGATGGCGCGCCCCCGGTCGAACAGGAGCAGGCTGGCGGTCGTGCCGCTTTCGCCGCCTGTCGCCCAACCGATGGTGGGGAACACGTCGGTGTTGGTGCGCCACACCTTGCCGAACCCGCGTATCGGTTCCAGCAGCCCCGCCGGGGGGATTAGCCCGGTGCTTTCAGGGTCAACGCCGCTCGTCCACGTATCCGCGTAGCGGCGGAAACGGGCAGCGCTGGTCAGCACGAGAATATCGCCGGGCGCACCCGCGACGTAGATCATCGTGCCGCGCTCGAATGGCTGGCTGGCGGCGCTGGTCGAAATCGCCGCGCCGATAGGACATCCCAGGCTGGCGCTGAGTGCGGGTTCGGCGGCCAGCACCGCGTTGATTGCACCGGGCGGCGGGTTGACGCACGGCTGAGCCGTCCCTAGCGGCGCGCTCCCGATGGGCGGCGGCAGGGTGGCCGGAATAATCGGCTGATTCCCAACCGACGGGATATTCAGCGTCGCATTTGGGTTGATGGGCGCACCGGGTGCGGGCTGGCCGGGCAGCGGAGTCGGCGCGGCATCGGTGAGCAGGACGGCGGTCATGGCGGCGGCCAACGCGGTACGGGTCGGCTCGTTGTAGCGGATTTCGGGCGGCAGCACGGTGAACTGCCCGGCCAGCAGCGCCAGCAGGGCCAGCCCTTCCGGGGCGGGCGTAGGCGTGCCGGTGGCGGTGCGGCTCGGCGCGGGCGTGTAGGTGACATCGAGCGTATCGCTCGGCGTGAAGGTGACGAATTCGAGCGATCCCGGCGCGGGCGCGGTGGGCGTGAGGGTGAGATTCACCGTCGGTGTAGTCCCGGCATTTTGTGCATCCGCGTTCGGGGTCAATGCAGCGGCGGTGTTCGTCGCCCCGGCTAACCCGGTCGCCAGTTCTGCCGATTCGAGCGTCAGTTCTGTGACAATGGCATCGAGCGTGAGCTGTTCGGGCGGCGTGGGCTGCGCCTGGGTCGGCGGTTCGGTCGGTGGTTCGGGCGTGACCGTCGGCGGCGCGGTCAGCGTGACGGTAGTCAGCAGCGGCGGGGTTGCAGACGGCAGATCCGCCAGCGTGGGGATCACGACGGTGGGCGTGGCGGGCGCGCACGCAGCCAAACCGCACACGATCCCGTAAATGAGGCCAAGCGTGAGACGTTTCATAGGCTAAACTGTATCGCAAACATGGGTTTGCGCAACACCCACAACGCACAGGGCTTTGAAAAAAGCGTTTATGTCCAGCGCACGCTGACGATGATGGTCTTTTCCTGGGCATCGTCCTCATACGGCGAATGGTTCGCCTTATAGGTGACACTGAAGTGTGACCCGGCAGGCAGCAGCAGACGGCAGAAGCCATACGCCATGCCATACACCAGATCGTAGGGGTACAGATGTTCGGGCAGGAGGTGCAGTTCGTAGTGCTGGTCGCTGATTCGGTGGGTGGTCACTGGGGGAAGCGGCGCGCCCTGGTGGTTGGCCGCGTAGTGGCTCATCCAGCCTTCCAGAATGCCGATGAGTGTCCGGTCATTTTGCAGTTCGGGCGGAAACGCCGATTGTTCCGCGATCCGCAGTCCCATCGCGACGAACGACTGCGTACTGCCGGTGTCCATTTCGACCACCTGGTTGAAGAGATCGAAGATCGGCTGAAGCGGCACCCATGACTCTCGGTCGATGTCGCCTAGCCCCTGTGCTTTCGCCAATGCGCGGTAGGTATCCGCGCCGATGTTGTCGATGAAGGAGAGCGCCGTAGCGCCAAAGACTTTCAGGTTTGCGTCACAGGCGTAAACTTTCACGCGCACCCCATTGCCGAGAGTCTTATACTGCACCATCAGGTATCCTTTGCTGTAACTAAACTGTAACATCGGATACCTTGAGTAAATCATAGGTGCAGATGTTTTTCCATTAATCTTTCACCCTGATGGTTGACCGACCGCGCAGGAACCGAACACGTCAGAACGTGCCGCGCTGCTCGATTCCCAGGCTGCCGAAGCGTAAAAACGCCGATGCAATCGCGTCCGCCGTCACGCGGATGTGTACTGCGTTCTGCGCCCCCAGGTACGGCGCGGGATCGTTCAGCACGCGCTCCCCGCCCACCACGTCGAACGACTCCCACGCCTGGCGCTCGAAGTTCCACACATCCAGCGGGATCGTCCGGCTGCCCGTCGCATTTTCGCCAATGCGCACCGCAATCGACTCCACGTCCGACAGCACCGCATCCGGGAACGGGGTGAAGCGGAACGCGGCAAATTCGCCCGCCAGAAAATCGATGTCGGTCGGGGTCGCGTCGATTCCCGACTGTTCCAGCACCGCCCAGGTGAAGCGTTCACGCGGGATCGTGACCGTCGTCTGCGGGCGTTCGACCTCCGCCGCCACTTCGACCAGGTACACGGTCGAATGCTGTGCGTTCCACGCCGCGCCTTCGAGTGCGATCTCGAACGGCGGTTGGTCGCTCCACCCGGTCACGTAGACCGAATCGCCGCGTCCGGTCGTCCCGGCATCATCCACAAATGACGTGAGGAAGAACTGCCGCCGCCGCAGTTCGAGCGTGTTCACATCCTGATCGATGAAGGCACGCCCATAAAAACTGGTGCTGAAGTTTTCGGGACCAAGCATATCGATCACGCTGGTTTTGACCTGGTTGAACTGCGCGCTGCGCGTCCCGGTGAAGCTGAGCGGCGGGCTGGGCGCACGCACGGCGGGCGATGGCGCACCTTCGCCGGGCAGCACCAGTTCAAACGTGAGCAGGTCGCCCGGTTCCAATGGCGCATCGAACCGTTCGACCGCGCCGCGCACCAGCACCGCCGGGTCATTGAGCGCGAAATCGCCGTCGTTGCGCACCGACCCGCGCACGGTCATCTGTCCGGGGATCGACTCGTCGTAGGCGAACGTGGCACTGCCCACGATTCCCGGCACGGCGGTCGTCCCTGTCAACGCGAACGGCGCGATGAAACTGGCATCGATAGTGAAATCGACCGCCTGAAAGCCCTGATCCTGCACAATTTCGACCGCCGCCGTCGTCGCGGCATTCGCCAGCAGGCTCGTCCCGGTCAGCGTGCGCGGAAGCGGACGCAGCGCCGCCCCGCCGCCCACGCTGAAGGTGTACACCTCACGGCGCGGGGAAAGCAGGCCGATCACGCCATCAGCGTAGGCAAGCGGGGTATCCGGCCATGCCCGCACCACCGCCAGGCGGTTGAGCGTGGCTTCGCTGCCGCGCAGGTTCGCGCCGACGGCGAAGGCGATCCCGGTGAAAGCGATGATCAGGATCGGGATCGTGATCCAAGCCCATTCGCGGCGGTTGAGGCGGTTCAGGATCAGATAGTTGATCGGGCCGATCAGCGCGATATAGCCGAACAGAAACCCGCACAGGGGCAGCACATCGGGCAGCGCATCCAGCCCCGGCAAAATCTGCGCCGCGTTGATCGCCTGATCCGGGTCGGTCAGTCCCATCGACCAGCCCGGCTGCGGGGCGCGGGTGGTCGTCAAGGTCAGCCACAGATCGCGCAGCCCAGTCCATCCGCGCAGTGGGGCGCTGCCTGGGTCGGCGGTCAGGTAATCGACAGTGCCGCCGCCGAAAGACTGCCGGACGATCAGGGGGGTATCCGCGTCCACCGCTGCCAGAATGACGGCATTCTCAAGCGGGGTGCCGCGTGCCAGCGTGGAGTCGCCCGTCAGCGCATCAGCAGACGGACTGCGCAGCCATGCGCCCAACGCCGCTGCCGACCCGGTCGCGCTGGCATCGGGCAGAAAGGGGAGCAGGTCGCGCAGCCCGGCAGCCGCAGCCTGCCAATTCGCGCCGCCCGCCGCGATCAGGTGGCCGCCGTTCGATACCCAGGCCGCCAGCGCCGTCCGCTGCGCGGCGTTCAGCGCGCCCGTATCCGCATCGTGGATCAGCATCGTATCGACGGCATCGAGCAGCGCCGTCGATTCCGGCAGATCGACCGGGAGCCATGCGGCCTGGAAGGCGCTGTAGCCGCCAAAGCGCGCCCCGGTCATATCGACCGTGCCAGCGGCGCTTGCGCTCACCACCACGTACAGCCGATCCAGCGGTTGAATCGCCCGAATGGCGGCGGGTGCAGATGCGGCCACCAACCCCTGATCGTCGATAAGCTCGACGCGGATTTGTGTGACCTGGGCGCGGGCGATGATGCCGAATGTGGCAGTCTGGTCACCACCTTCCGGCAGGGTAATCGGCGTGCTGAAGGTGCCAAGCACCCCGCCGCCGGAGGTTTCGGGGCGCACCACCAGCCGCCCGCTGATCGGTGCGCCGCCGTTGCGGGCGCGTACCGTGACCGGGAACCACATTTGATCCCGAAATGCGCCATCGAAGCCCGCCCGAATTTGCAGGCTGATCGCGCCGCTTTGCACGATATTTTGCCCGGCTGTAGGGGCAGGGAAGGTCAGACCGAACAGGACGAGGAACAGCACGAAGAACCGACGACCAGGCGAACGGCGGGACTGCTGCCGCCCGTCCGCCGCCGTAAGAGGATATGTCACGAGCCGCATTCCGAAACTTTAGCCGATGCAATAGACCGTATAGTGTAACGGTTCATGCACCCGAATCAAAAACGCCCGTGCAATGCGGGCGTTCAAAACCACTGCGTAACTGCGGAACGGGGTAACCGCCAGGCAGAATCAATCGGCTGCGCTGGCGGCTGCGCTGGCAGCGACCGGTTCGCTTTTGGGCGCGGGCTTTTCCGCCGCGTCTGCCTTCGGCGCGCTGTCGCCGCTGGCCGTGCTGGACGCACTATCGCCGTCGGCTTTCCCTTCAGACTTGGGCGTGGTGACGGTGCTGGACTTGCCTTTGCTGTCGTTCACATAGAAGCCAGAGCCTTTGAAGATCACGCTCGTGGCCTGCACCACACGCATCACCTTTTGCCCGGTTTCGGGGTCAACCGTCAGCGGATCATCGAGAAACTTCTGCTTGTATTCAAACGTTGTCCCGTCTTCACGACGATACAGATAGATCGGCATTCTGACTTTCACCTCACCCACAAGCACCCATGCAGTGACACACGTTCCATCGGTTATGATAGTCCCAGTTTCGGGCGCTTGTCCATATTGATCCGAAGAATCTGATGATTCTTTTATATGGCGATCTGTCAAGCTCGCCCTACATCTGAAAGCCGCCCGTCACATGCACGATCTTCTGCCGGTAATTCTGCACGAATTCCTGCAAACGGTCGTACAGCTTCTGCCAATCGCTGCTGGCGATGATCGACCGCATCGTCGGCAGGTCTTTGGCGATGGCTTCGGTCGTGATCTGCGGCGCTTCTTTGCTGCGGCTGTACACGGTGTACCATGCGCCTGTCGGTTGAATGCCGAGCCGCTGAATGCCGGGGACCCATTCGCGCACCACAAACTCGAAGTATTCCTGGTCACGTCCCGGCTTGATGTCCCAATTCATGAGCAGTTTGACCGTCATCGTCCTATAACCCTCTCTGGACTCTCGACTTTTTGCGGATGTTCAATCGCCCCAAACCGCTACTGCTGCGGTGTCAGCACCACGACCTGCGGCTGTTCCGGCTGATCGCTGGCTGAAATGCGGAGCGTTTCGGCTTCCTGGGCTTTGCTCACGCCCATCGCCTTCAGAAACTTTTCCACCGGGTCAAGCTCGAAAGCCAGCCCCGGCTGTTCATAGTGCATCGGAATCACGTAGTACGGCTCGAACAGCGCGACGACTTCCGCCGCCTGTGCTGCCCGCAGCCCGCCGCCCCCGCCCACCGGAATCAGCAGCGCGTTGACCTGCCCCATTTCCTGCACGACTGATTGTGAGGGTACATGATTCAGGTCGCCCAGATGCAGGACGGTTAACCCATCAAAATCGACCACATAGGCGATATTGGGAACGCCCGTATCCTCATTGTGCATGGCAATGCCCGTCACGAACACGCCGCCGATCTCATATTCGCCCGCGCCGCGCACCAGGTACGGTTCCCCTTTGACCGCCGCAATGTGGTGATGCCCCGGCACATCATGGCTGACTGTGACAATGTCCCCCTTCAGTTTCGGCGCGCCCAGCCCGATACTTTCGGAGAACGGGTCGGTGATCACGCTCAATTTACCGCGTTCTGCCAACCGGAAACAACTGAGTCCATACCATGTAATATCCAACGCTGCGCCCTTTTCACTGCTGTATGTGTACCAGTGGAATCAAGGTCAAATGCGCACCCTGGTTCCCCGTCATGATGTGATACGCGATATTATACACCAGGTCTGACCGCAGAGCGAGATGATTTAGCTCATATGTTCGATCTCTTTCACGCAGGTCTCAGCGATTGGCAGGTGACCACCAGCGGCAGCGGCACGGTGCAGGCCAATGACGGGCTGCGCCTGACCGTACAGCCGAACGGCAGTGCTGCCCATTACCACAACGCGCAGATCGCTGATTACACCTATCAGGATTTCCGCTTTCGCTGGCACGCCCCGCTCACGCTCACGGTGATTGCCGGGCGTGCGGGCGTGATCCCGCCGCACACCGGAACCGCCGGGTTCGGCTTCTGGAATCACCCGCTGTCGCCGGAGTTGCGGCGGCGGCTCCCGCGACTGCCCGCCGCGATCTGGTTTTTCTATGGCGCGCCCCCGCACGATCTGCGACTGGCGCTCGATGTACCGGGGCATGGCTGGAAGGCGCAGACCATTGACGCGGCGCGTCCGCAAGCGCTGGCGCTTGCACCCATTGCGCCCCTGCTCATGCTGCTGATGCGCGTCCCGCCGCTCTACCGCCCGATCTACCGCCGCGTGCAGCGCATCCTGAAGGTGGGCGAAGCCGCGCTCGACCCCGGTTTGCTGGCGGATCGCCACACGTATACGATCACCTGGGCGCGGGATCGGGCGCGCTTCACGGTCGATGGCGCGGTCGTGCTGGAAACCCCATTCGCCCCTGCCGGCGCGCTCGGTTTCATCGCGTGGGCGGATAATCAGGTGATGGTCGCCACCCCACAAGGCCATTTTCGGTGGGGGATCGCACCGCTGCACACGCCGCAAACGCTCGTCATCGAATCGCTTCGCATCGAGAGGGACTCATGATCACGATTGCGCTGTGTGGATCGCCCACATGGGCGGAGGCCGCCGCTGATGCGGTGCGCACTGCCGGGGCTTCGCCGTCGATCCATGCTGATTTGAGCGGGTATATCGCCCGCCTTGCCGATCAGTACACCGCACTGATCGTCGTCGAAGGGGAGTCACCGGGCTGGTCGGCGTGGGTTGCCGCCGCCAAAACCAGCCCCGCTACCCGCCGCATTCCGGTGGTGGTCGTCACGGCGGATGCGGCACAGGCCGAGTCCGCGATCCAGAATGGCGCGGATCGGGTTGTCACGCCGGACGCACTGCCGGGCGTGATCGGCACGCTGGCGCGCACGCCGCCCTCAGAGGCTGCGTCTGCGCTGGCCGCCCAGTGTGCCGATCCGCTGCCGCCCCAGGCCATCGAAGCGATTGAACGGTTCAACGCGGGTGCATATTACGCGCAGCATGACCTGTTCGAGGCGCTCTGGATGGACGATCCGCGCCCGGTGCGCGACCTGTACCGGGCGATTTTGCAGGTCGGCATCGCGTATTATCAGATCGAGCGGGGCAACGGGCGCGGCGCGCTTAAGATGCTGCTGCGCAGCGTACAATGGCTGGCGCTGCTCCCGGATGTGTGTCAGGGAGTCGATATTGCCGGGCTGCGGGCGGATGCGGCGGCGGTGCGTGCTGAACTGGAGCGCGTGGGCGATGACCTGGCGGCCTTTGATCGGTCGCTGCTCAAACCCGTGCGGCGGGTATGATGTGCAACTGGTTCTGACAAGTTTAATTGTCATAACTCCAGAGAAACATAAGACCGCCGCCCTGTCTGCATCAACAGGGCAGGCGGCGCGCATCCGTAGGTCTGCCGCCCAATTGTCGTACACCCGCTGACCATTCGCCCACGTATAATCAGGCCGAAACCGGGCGAAACAGGGATCGAAACCGATGCGGCAGGGCGGACGGTGCAAGCAGGGCATAGGGGTGCTGGGCATCGTGGCAGCGCTGAGCATTGCCGGGTGCAATTTCTCGGTGCCACAGGTCACACCGACGGTCGCGCCTTCGCGCACCCCCACCCAAACCACCACCGCGACCCACACCGCCCTGCCTACCCTCACGTTCACGCTCACGCCGACGGCGACTCCATCGGCCACGCCTTCCGGCAGTGCCACGCCATCACCCACCGACTCCGCCACCCCAACCGGATCAGCGACACCGACACTGACGGTTACGCCATCGCCCACGCGAACGCCATTTCCGACCGCGACACCCACCCCGCGCCCGCCGACGCTGACTCCGCTGCCGTTCATCCCAACCGATACGCCGACGATCACGCCGACGATCACGTTTACTTTATCCCCAACGCCAAGCTTTACCCCGACCCAGACTCCGACGGGTACGCCCAGTCCAACGCTTACACCGTCGCGGACGCTCACGCCGACCGTCACGCCCACTTTTACCGCGACGTTCACCTTCACCCCGTCACCCACGGTCACGCCGTCGGCTACCCCCACCGGGACGGCTTCCCCGACGCGCACGCCGAACATGGCCGCCAGCCTGACGGCGGTTGCCCAGGCGGTGAACACGTCTATCGCCGTGACCATGACGGTGCAGACCATCGAGATCGCCGCTACCCTCACGGCGATTGCGCCATCCGCCACGCTGATCCCGACGGTCGATCTGGTTGGCACAGTGACCGCCCAGGCCAATACCATCCCGGTCACGCTGACGGCGCTGGCGCAGCGCGCCGCCACTCGGCAAGCGCTGACCGCGACGGCAGCGCCAACGCTCGATGCGCCGCCGACTTTCATCACCGCCGCCGCCCAGGTTGGGCAAGGGCAAACGATCCCGCCCGTGCTGCCCACGTTCACGCCGCCATTCGGCGGGGATAACCCCGAAGGACGCGGCGACACCGCGACGATCACGCCGCTGCCACCGCCGCCGACGGCGATCCCGACCGCGTTGTTTGTCCCGGTCAGCGCGCCCCAGGTGAGCGCCCTCCCGCCTTCGACTCTGGCCTATGCGCTGACGACGAATGGTGGGCTGGCGGGCGCGCCCGTCGGGTTAGGCGGCGATGTGTTCGCGTTCGCGCAGAACCCGGTCAACCCGAACCAGTTCGCCCGCGTCGCGCCGAACGGATCGCTGTTCGTGAATGCCAATCCTGGCGACCCCGGCGCACGGCTGAGCGCGTCGCCCTTTTCGGAATTTGAGGCCGGGTCGCCTGAAAGCAATAATGCCCGCGTCACCCGCGTGCGCTGGTCGCCCGATGGCCGCTACCTGGCCTTCCTGATCGATACGCTGAGCGATGGTTCGACCGACAATGACCTGGCGAACGACGGCGTGTATTTCTATCAGCCGGGCGTGACCAGTCCGCACCCGCTGTTCCGAAGCTGCCCGCCAGTGGCAAGCTGTCAACTGGTGCAGCACAACGCCGGCCCCTACGAATTTCACGCGCTCGATTTTGCGTGGGACAGCCGCAGCACACGCCTGCTCATTCAGGCGCGGTTGGAAAATGGCGCGGTCGGCTATGCGATTGTCGCGGCGGATACCGCCACCAACGCCGGGGTACTGCCGCGCATCTACCGCTACGAATCGGCCAGTTGGGAGGTGAACGGGGGGCGTGTGCTGCTGAGCGGCGCGGGGGAGGACGGGGTCAACGGGGTGCGCTGGCTCGACCCCGATACCGGGACGATCACGCCGATCTTCAACGCGGGCGCGGTCGGAATCGCCTTTCGGGATGCGGTGCAGCGCCCGGATGGATCGATTGTCGGGTTAGGCTCGCCGCTTGGGGCATCGTCGCCCGTGCAGATCATGACGGGCGATGGAAGGCCGCTCACCCCGGCGGTGGGCAGCGTCCCGCCGGAGCGCGTCGCCTGGAGTCCCGACCGCAGCGCCGTGTTGATCGTGACGAATGAAAACGGGCTGCGGCGCTTTTTCGTGGCGCGGGTGAGCGGGAGCGTGGACGAAATCACGGCGGCGGTCGCCGGAACGTTGGCCGTCGATTGGGTGAGCGGCGCAGCTCCGTAAGCGACACGGGAAGTACTCCGGCTGACGGCTTCATACAGGACGGAAATGAAAACCTTAACGCCAGGACCCAGCACATGAACGAAAAACGAAAAAAGGTGCGGCGGGCAGTTCTCCACGCTTTTTGGCACTCGTCTGCGTGTTATAATCCGGTTTGTGTGCTTGAATACGAATCAATGACAGTGGCGAGAAGGGATTGATGGCGTGGAACTTTCCCGCGAAGAAGTGCGCAGCATCGCAGAACTGGCAAAGCTCGACCTGACCGACGATGAAGTAGCTTTGTACGCCGGGCAGTTGAGCAGCATCCTCGGCTATTTTCGGATGCTGCAAGCGGTCGATACCTCGCACATCGCGCCGACGGCCAGCGTGCTGCCTCTGAAAAATGTCTTTCGGGCGGATGCGGCGGGCGTGGTGCTGCCGCTGACCGATTCGCTGCGCAATGCACACGATACCGACGGCGAACAGTTCCGCGTCAGCGCCATTTTCGACGGCGATTGATCCGCCCGGATGCACCTGTACCGACACCGATGATCTGCCGATCACACAACCACCAGCTTCAGCCAAGAACCGAGGGCAACGCCGATGCTCAATAAACGACTCCTGCTGATCGAGGACGATTTTGATGTGGCGGATATGCTGCGCATGTACTTCAGTACGCATCACTATGAAGTGATCCACGCCGAAACGGGCAAGATCGGCGTGGAAAAAGCGCGCACCAAATTCCCACACCTGATCCTGCTCGACCTCATGCTGCCCGATATGGATGGGTATGGCATTTTTCAACTGGTGCGGGAAACCGCCTTCACGCGCTATATCCCGGTGATCTTTCTCACCCAGCGCGATGAAGCCGCCTACAAGATTCACGGCCTGCAACTGGGCGCGGACGATTACGTGACCAAACCGTTCGACGTGGAAGAACTGCGGCTGCGCGTGCAGGGGTCGATTCAGCGGGCGACCCGCGAACACCTGCACGAACCGCGCACCGGGCTTCCCACCGGGCGCTTGATCAGCGAAGAGATCGAACGGCGGCGCTATGAACGCCAGCCCTATCACGCGCTGCTGTTCCGAATCGAAGGCTACGACGTGTTCCGCGATGTGTACGGTTTCATCACGGCCAACCAGGTGATGGAGTTCGCCGCCCGCGCCATCCATGACGTGGTGGGCGAACGCGGCACCGCCCATGATTTCGTCGGGATCGATGGCGACCGTTTCGTCGTGCTGACGCACACGGGCGACCCGCGCCTGCTGGTGCGCGGCATCAAGGAAGCGTTCGGTAAGGGGATACGGGCGTTCTATTCGTTCCAGGATGCCGAACGCGGCGGCATCCTGGTGCGCGAACGTGACGGTCACGAACTGGTCAGTCCGATGCTTTCGCTGGCCGCCCGCAAACTGTAATCAACTCAATCCGGTTGTAGCGCAGCGCGCACCGCGTGGATCGTCGCATCGATCACGCCTGAATCGTGCGCGCTGCTCACGAAGCCGGCCTCAAATTGGCTGGGCGCGAAGTATACGCCGCGTTCCAGCAGCGCATGAAAGAAGCGCGCATACCGTCCCGTGTCCGCCGCTTGTTTCGCGCTAGCGTAATCGTGAATGTGCGCATCCGGGGCATTCAGGAAATAAAACCCGAACATTGTCCCGGCGCACCCGGCCTGCACGGGAATTCCTGCCGACTCCGCCGCCGTCCGAATGCCATCGACGAGCGTTTGCGTGTGCTGCGCGATGCGGTCGAACACGCCGTCGGCCAGCAGCCCGCGCACGGTCGCCAGGCCCGCCGCCATCGCCAGCGGATTACCCGAAAGCGTCCCGGCCTGGTACATCGTCCCGGCAGGCGCGACATGCTGCATGATCGCGCGTTTGCCCGCATACGCGCCGACGGGCAGCCCACCGCCGATCACCTTGCCTAAACACGTCAGGTCAGGGTCAAGCGACCAGTGCGCCTGTGCGCCGCCCGGCGCGACGCGGAACCCGGTCATGACTTCATCCAGGATGAACAGCGCCCCTTCCGCCCGGCACAGCGCTTGCAGCCCATGCAGAAACCCATCATCCGGCAGGACGAACCCCATGTTCGCGGCGATTGGCTCGACGATCACGCCCGCGATCTGGCCGGGGTACTGCGCGAACAGGGCGCGCACGGCCTCCAGATCGTTGTAGGGGGCGGTCAGCGTATGGGCGGCGGTCGCGGCGGGGACTCCCGGCGAATCTGGCAGGCCAAGCGTGGCGACTCCGCTGCCCGCCTGCACCAGCAGCAGATCGGCGTGACCGTGATAGCACCCGGCGAACTTGACGATCTTTTCGCGCCCGGTATACGCCCGCGCCAGCCGCAGCGCGCTCATGCACGCTTCCGTGCCGCTGTTCACGAACCGAATCATCTCCACCGATGGGATGGTTTCGATCACCAGCGCGGCCAGTTCGTTTTCCAGGCGGGTGGGCGCGCCGTAGCTCGTTCCCCGCGCTGCCGTCTCGCTGATCGCCCGCACTACGTCCGGGTGCGCATGACCCAAAATCAGCGGCCCCCACGACAGCACGTAATCGATATAGCGGTGACCGTCGGCATCCCACATGTATGCGCCTTCGCCCCGGTCGATGAAGCGCGGCGTACCACCCACGCCCCGGAAAGCGCGTACCGGGCTGTTCACCCCGCCGGGGATGAGCGTCTGCGCCTGTGCGAACAGCGCGTCGGATTGTGTCGTGTTCATGTGATTACTCGCTCCTGTGGGTCGAAAACTGCCCGCCGTTGCAGCGCGTCCAGCGCCCGCGCCGCCGTTGTTTGCGCCTGATGCACGCAGTCCGGCAGCCCTACCCCGCGAAACGCGCTGCCGGTCACGTACATGCCGTCCGGCAGCGCCGCTTCGATGGCGTTCACCCGTTCCAGGTGATTCACGTCGTACTGCGGCTGCGCGTTGTGCCAGCGGTACACCCGGTGAAGCTGCGGCGCGGCCTGAATGCCCAATACCCGCCGCAGCACTTCGCGCACCGTGTTCACCACTCCGTCATCATCGAGCGCCAGCGTGCGCGGGGTGCGCGTCCCGCCGAAAAATGCCCGCAGCAGGGTGTAACCGTCCGGCGCACGGCCATCAAACTTGGTCGATGAGACGGTGATCGCGTTGATCGGCTGGCGTTCGTCCGCCGGGATCAGCATCCCGAAGCCATGCAGGGGGCGCGGGATCGCGCTGGTACGGTACGCCAGCGATACCGTGCCGCTGCTCACATAGCGAATCCCGTCGAGCAGATCGGCAGCGTCCGGCGCGAACGGACGGATGAGCGGGGCGGCAGCATACGCGGGCGTGGTGATCAGCACCGCATCCGCCGTCAGTGTATCGCCGTCATTCAATGTGATGCGCCAGCCCGCCGCCGTCCGTTCGAGCGCGTCGGCGGGCGTGTGCAGCCGCAGATCGACCGTGCCTTCCAGGTGCGTCACCAGCGCGTCGATCAGCGCGTGCGTCCCGGTCTGAAACGACATAAATGCGGGCAGTTTCGGGGTACTTGCCGCCGTCCGCGCAGCCGTCCGCTGGGCGGCGCGTAAACCGCGTATCAGGCTGCCGTGTGCGCGTTCAATATGCTGAAAGCGCGGGAACGTCGCCGCCATGCTCTGCTGTTCGGGGTCGGCATTGTAGATTCCCGCCATGAGCGGCTCGGCCAGTGTGGACAATGCTTCCGCGCCGAAGCGCCGCCGCACGAACGCCGCCAGCGATTCATCGGCGGGGTCGCGGCGCGCCGGGATCAGCATATCGAGCGCGATCCGCGCCTTGCCCCAGGGCGAAAGCAGCCGTGACCGCAGAAACGGCAGCGCCCGCGTCGGGACGATCAGGTTGAGGCCGTCCGGCATCGGCACGGGAACGCCCCGCCGCAGCACGTCGATGGTGCGCTGGTGATCGTTCGTGCCGATCAGCCGATCCGTCAGGCCAAGCTGCCGCGCTAAATCGAGCGCCCAGGGTTTCTGGGTGAGGAACGAATCCGGTCCGGCTTCGATCACGAACCCGTCCACGTTTTCGGTGATCACCTTGCCGCCCCAGTGACCGCCGCTTTCCAGCACGGTAATGCGCACATCGGCGGCGGCCTTGCGGATGAACCAGGCCGCGCTCAACCCGGTGATCCCGCCGCCGATGATCACGACGTGGGGCTGATGCGCCGTGTTCATGGCGCGCTGCCCCCACCGGATGCGGCGCGGGCAGTGTATTCATGCACGAAATCGACCAGCCGCCGCACATTTTCGACCGGGGTTTCCGGCAGGATGCCATGCCCCAGGTTGAAGATATGCCCCGGCCTGCCGCGCACCGTATCGAGAACATGAGCGGCGCGGGTTTTCAGCGCGTCCCAGTCCGCGAACAGCGCCACCGGGTCAAGGTTGCCCTGTACGGCGGTATCGTCGCCCAAAATGCGCCAGGCGTGATCGAGTTCGATGCGCCAATCCACGCCAATCACGTCGCCGCCCGCCGCCTGGATCAATGGGAGCATCCCACTGGTATTGGTGCCGAAATGGATCAGCGGGACACCTGCACGGCTGGCGATTTCCAACGCACGGCGGCTGTACGGCAGCACGTACCGTTCATACTCATACGGGCTAAGCTCACCGACCCAGCTATCGAACAGTTGCAGCGCGTCCGCCCCGGCCTGTGCCTGGGCAAGCAGGTACGCGCCCGCGACTTCGGCCAGCTTGCCCATGAGCGTGTCCCACAGATCGGGACGGTTCATCATCATCGACTTGACTTCGATGCGGCTGCGGCTGCTCCCGCCTTCGATGGCGTAGCTGGCCAGCGTGAACGGCGCACCGCTGAAGCCGATCAGCGGCAGCTTGCGCGGCGCTAATGCCTGGCGCGCCAACTGGATTGCCCGCAGTGTGAAAGGCAGCGTTTCTTCGGGCGGCAGCACACGCAGCCGCGCCACGTCGTCGGCGGTGCGCACCGGGTTGGCGATCACCGGGCCTTCACCCTTCACAAAGTCGAGCGACAGCCCCATCCCTTCCAGCGGCGGGAGAATATCCGCAAAGATGATGGCCGCGTCCAGGTTGAAGGCTTCGATGGGCTGTAGGGTGACTTCGCACGCCAGTTCCGGCGCTTTGATGATCTCTAGGATTGAATAGCGCTGGCGCAGCGCTCGGTATTCGGGCATGTAGCGTCCGGCCTGGCGCATCAGCCATACCGGGGTGAAATCGACGGGCTGACGGCGGCACGCCCGCAGAAACCGCGAGTCATGACGCGCATCCGGCGCGGCGGCGGTCGAAACCTGGGTCAGGCTTGCAGCCATTGGGCAGCCTCTTTCGCAAAATAGGTCAGGATCATGTCCGCGCCTGCCCGCTTGATGCTGGTCAGCGTTTCCAGCGCACAGCGGCGCAAATCGATCCAGCCGTTGGCGGCGGCAGCGTGGAGCATGGCGTATTCTCCGCTCACCTGGTAGGCGGCGGTCGGCAGAGAGTACGCCCGGCGTACCGCGCTCAGGATGTCGAGATACGGGAGCGCGGGCTTGACCATGATCATGTCCGCACCTTCGGCCACATCGAGCGCGACCTCTTTCAGTGCCTCCCGCGCATTGGCGGGATCCATCTGGTATTCGCTGCGATCCCCGAACTGCGGCGGGCTTTCGGCGGCATCGCGGAACGGGCCGTAAAAACCGCTGGCATACTTGGCGGCATAGCTCAACACGATCACCGATTCAAAGCCGTTCGCGTCCAGCCCGGCGCGAATCGCCCGCACCATCCCGTCGATCATGCCCGACGGCGCGATGATGTCCGCCCCGGCTTCGGCATGGACGACCGAAGCCCGCGCCAGCAGTTCCCGCGTCGGGGCATCGAGCAGATAACCCTGCGGCAGGTGCGGGGTGTAATGCGCTTCGCCCGGCGTGTTGAGGATGCCGCAGTGACCGTGATCGGTATATTCGCAGAAGCACATATCCGAGATCACGATCATATCCGGCATGGCTTGTTTGATCGCCCGGATCGCACGCGGGATGATGCCATCGGCGGCATAGTTTTCGGTGCCGCACGCATCTTTCGCCGCCGGGATGCCGAACAGGATCACCGCTGGGATGCCGAGCGCGCCCGCTTCCTGCACCTCCGTGACCAGCGTATCGACCGACCATTGATACTGACCCGGCATCGAACGGATCGGCTGGCGGATGCCCTGGCCGTGCCGCACGAACAGCGGATAGATGAAATCATCGGGCGCGAGCTGGGTTTCGCGCACCATGCGCCGCAGCGCCGGGGATCGGCGCAGCCGCCGGGGGCGCAGCGCGGATGCAGGTTGAACCGCGTCACCGCTGTCAGCAGGCGAAGCCGGGAAGGGTACAAACGAAAGTGTCATACAAGTCCTTTATTGAAGAGAACCGACTCGAAATGGGCCTTCAGCGCGGCGATCAGCCCTTCGACCGTGTGCGGGTTGGACACAAGCACGCGGCGAAACCCCGCCGTGCGCGCCGCCGCCGCCGTCGTCGTGCCGATGCACGCAGCAGGGCAACCAAAGGCAGATTCACGCGCATCAGCCGTCAATCGTTCCAGAAAACAGCGCACTGTAGACGGGCTGGTGAACGTGAGCGCGTCGATCTGCGCGCCGCGCAGCCGCGCCGCGAGATCATCCCCATCCGGCACGGGCGCGCAGATCGTGCGGTAGGCTTCGACGGCGCGCACCGCCAGGCCGACCGCGTCCAGCCGCCGCGCCAGCGGGCTTGTGCCGTGTGCATCCCGCGCCAGCGCCGATTCCGGCAGCAGGGCGCGGCCAATACCGGGCGCGGCGGCGATCACAGCCGTCAGCGCATCGGCCAGCGCATCCCCGGTAAACGTATCCGCGAGCGCGGCGGCGTGCATCCCAAGCTGATCCCGCGCCGCTGCCGCCGTTGCCGTGCCGACCGCCGCCGTTTGAAACCGGGGGGGATCGAAGGCAAGGCCGCCCGCCGTCAGCCGCTCTGCAATGGCGTAGACTGTGTTTGCGCTGGTCAGGATCAGCCAATCGAAGCCACCCGCGCACAGTTCGCGCAGTGCCGCATCGAACGGCGCGGGGTCATCCGGTGGGGCAATGGCGATGCACGGCCATTCGACCGGGATCGCGCCTTGCGCCCGCAGCCCTGCCGATAAGCCATCGGCCTGGTGCGCAGCGCGGGTATTGACGATCCGCCTGGCGTACAGTGCGCCGTTCATGGCGATGGCTCCACCAGCGCCGCCGCGCCCTGGCTCAGCGCGGTCTGCGCCAGTCCGTGGCCGACCGCGTAGGCCGTTCGCTCATCCGCGTAGATGGCGGTTTGCCCCACGTCGATCTGAGCCGTGCCGTCGGGGGCGTTTACCCGCCCACGCACATGCAGCGCATCGCCCGAAACGGTCGCATAGGCCGCCACCGGGACGCTGCACCCGCCGCCCAACCCGGCGAGAAATGCCCGCTCGGCGGTCACGGCGAGTGCGGTTTCACGGTGGTGCAGCGGCGCGAACAGCGCGGCCAGCGCGGGATCGCTGCGGGTCTGTACGGCGATGGCTCCCTGGCCTGGGGCGGGCAGCATGGCATCGATGCTCAAGACCTGGGTCACCACGTCCAGCCGTCCCAGCCGTTCAAGCCCGGCGTGCGCCAGCAGGATCGCGTCATAGTCGCCGTCGCCTGCCAGCGCTTTCTGAAGGCGCGTATCGACATTGCCGCGAATGTTCACGATGTGCAGATCGGGACGGGCGTACAATAGCTGCGCGGCGCGCCGGGTGCTGCTCGTGCCGATGCGGGCGGCATGTGGCAGTGACCCCATTGTATACCCCGCCCGGCTGATCAGCACATCGGCGGCGCTGGCACGCGGCGGCAGCGCGGCGATGGTCAGGCCGTCGGGGAGGGTGGTGGGCAGGTCTTTCAGGCTGTGGACAGCGCAGTCGATGCGGCCTTCATGCAGCGCGGATTCCAGTTCGGCGGTAAATACGCCTTTTCCGCCCACCAGCGGCAGCGGGGTATCGAGTACCTGATCGCCCTTCGTCTGGATGATCAGGTGTTCGGTATGAATATCCGGGTGTGCCGCTTCCAGCAGCGCCATGACGTGGCGCGTCTGCCACAGCGCCAGCGCGGAACCGCGTGTGCCAAAACGGATCACGGGCATGTTCAGCGCCCCGTCCCGGCAGGCAGGATGCAGGCAAGCCCACACGAGTCTGGCTCGCCGCCGTCCGTGCGGGCGGGTTCACATGTCACGTTTTCCAGCCCTTCCAGCGCGAACAGTTCACGCACGGCATGGGCATAACCATGTCCGTTGCCTTCGCTGGCTTGCAGCCGCAGCCGTGAGGTCGGCTGGTGCAGCAGGCGGTTGACCAGGCGCTGCGCCATGCGGCTGACCACTTCCCGCGTGTGGTCGTCGGCATCGCCCAGGCGGTTGAGCGTGTGTGCCAGTTCTTCATCCGCGATGGTCTGCGCCCATTCACGCAGTGTGCGGATCACGGGTGTGACCTGCCGCCCATGATACCATTCCGCGAAGCGGCGCATCTCGTCATGAATGATCGCGGCGGCCTGGGGCAGCGCCGCTTTGCGCAGTTCCAGGTTGGCATCGACCACCGATTGCAGATCGTCGATGTCGTACAGGGCGACCCCGGCCACCGTGCGCACACTTTCTTCCACGTCACGCGGCACAGCCAGGTCGATCAGCACGAGCGGTCGTTCAGCACGCCGGGGCATGATCACGTCGAGATCATGGCGGTGCAGCAGGGTATGCGGCGCGCCCGTCGCGCAGACCGCTGCGTCCGCCCAGGTCAGCGCGTCGTTCAGCTCGATCCACGCGAACGCCCGCCCGTTCACCTCCGCCGCCATCGTTTCGGCGCGGCTGTGCGTGCGGTTGATGAACCCAATCTGTGTCACCCCATGACGGTGCAGTGCTGCCGCCGCCAGCCCTGCCATTTCGCCCGCGCCGATCACCAGTACGCGCAGTGCCGATGGATGCAACCCGGCGAACCGTTCGATCAGCAGGCGCGCCCCGGCATGGCTGACCGATGTCGTGTGGCGGCTGATCGGCGTTTCAGTGTGGGCGCGTTTGCCCGCATGGATGGCCTGGGCGAACAGGTGCGACAGCACCGCCCCGGTCACGCCCGCCCGCTGCGCCGTCTCGTAGGCTTCGGTCACCTGGCCAAGAATCTGCGTTTCGCCCAGGATCATCGAGTCCAGCCCGCACGCGACGCGCATCAGGTGTTCAACCGCCTCATCCCCGCTGTAGGTGACCAGATGCGGCGCAAGCGTATCGACCGCCACGCCCTGCACACGGGCGAGAAACGTCCGCAGTCCGGCGGCAACCTGGTCAACGGGGTCGGCAGTTGAAACGACCACTTCCAGGCGGTTACACGTCGAAAGGATGGCCGCTTCTTCCATTGTCCCCGGCGGTTCGGCCTGCTTCAGGTCATGCAGCGCGGCGTGCAGCGCATGGCCGGCAAGCGAGAGGGTTTCCCGAATTTCAATCGGGGCTGTGCGGTAATTCAGCCCGACAATCACAATCGACACCGAATGGTTCTCCCGTGCATGGTGGTTCAAAAACGGTTGTAAGTCCGAATCCGCGTCAAGGTGCGGCACTGACCGTCCCCGCCTGGGCTGCCGGACGAGCGCTTTCGCCTTTCGCGCAGCAGTGGAGCGGACATACATCATGGTTCGGACCGCGCACGCCCCACGCCAGCCGCACCGGATTGGCCGTCATCCGTTCGACGATCAGGTCACGAATCATGGCCACGAATGCCGGGTGCGTCCCAACCGTTTCGGCGCGCACCAGGTGCAGGCCAATGTCGGCGGCAGTCTCGCGGGCTTCGCCGTCCAGGTCGTACAGCACTTCCATATGATCGGAAATGAAGCCAATCGGGACGATCACCGCCTGGGCGATGCCGTCGGCCTGCGTCTGGCGCAGCACATCGTTGATGTCCGGTTCCAGCCAGGGGATATGCGGCGGTCCGCTGCGGCTCTGGTAGGCGAGCGTGTAATCGTCCACGCCCGCGCCTTCGGCCACCAGGCGGCACGCTTCCTCAAGCTGGACGACGTAATCGCTGTGCTGTGCCATACTCAATGGGACGCTGTGCGCGGTGAAAATCACACGAACGGGCGCGTCGGGCGCGCATTCGGCCAGTGCCGCCCGCGCCTTTTCGATCATCGGGGCG
This sequence comes from bacterium, assembly GCA_033764035.1. Classification (GTDB taxonomy): domain Bacteria; phylum Chloroflexota; class Anaerolineae; order Aggregatilineales; family Phototrophicaceae; genus Flexifilum. Next base: position 73,215 of record JANRJJ010000018.1, on the reverse strand, counting down.
ACGAAGCCGGGATGGTTGTAGTACACGCGCAGCTTATCGAACGTAATCGCGGGGGTGTCCGGCACTTCGGCGCGCACGGTGTCCAACGCCCGGATCACATGTTCGCGGTACTGGCGGCAGCCGGAATACGAACTGAACGCCGATGTGACGAACACGAGCGCCCGCCGCACGCCGTCGGCCTGCATCTGCCGAACAGTATCGGTCACGAACGGATGCCAGTTACGGTTGCCGAAGTAGACCGGCAGGTGCGGACCGTTCGCCTTCAGGTGCGCATCCAGCGCAGCGATCAGCGCCCGGTTCTGCCCGTTGATCGGGCTGATGCCGTCGAAATGATAATAATGTTCGGCCACTTCCTCCAGCCGTTCACGCGGAATATTGCGGCCTTCCGCGACCTTTTCCAGAAACGGGATCACGTCGTCCATCCCTTCCGGCCCGCCAAACGAGAGCAGCAGGATCGCGTCATACGCTCGCGCCTGGTCGTCGAATTTTGGGGCGTTGGGCGTTTGTGCGCCGTAAATACTCATGGTCAGTCAACCTTTGTCTGATTCCAGCCAGCACTACGCCACTACCCGCGTGCCTATGTAAACCATGCCGTCGCGCACTTCGACCTGAAACGTCTCGATGGGCTTGCGCACCAGGCCATCGACCGCTGCGCCCGTGCGCAGATCGAACTTGCCGTAATGCCAGGGGCAGACCACGCTGCAATCTTCGGCATTCACCGTGCCTTCGCTCAGCGGACCGCGTGCGTGCGTACAGCGGTTGTTGACCGCGTAAATCGTCCCGTTCACGTTGAACAGCCCGACCATGCGCCCTTCCAGATACACGGTGCGCGTCGTCCCCGGCGCGATCTCGTCGAGCGCACACGCTTCGATCCATGCCTCCCGCGCTTCGCCTTTGGTGACGGGCTGTGCGACCGGCGGTCCGCCGAGCGCGTCGAGCGTTTCTTCCAGGCGCATGTTGATGCAGGTGAACAGCGGCGTATCCTGCAAGGTGTAGCGGCTGGATTCGGTCTCGCGCAGTTCCTGCACCAGGTCGAGAAAATCGGACGGCTCATCGGTTTCAAAGGCGACGATGAATTCGTAATCGTCCAGCCCGAAGCTGTAGGTGGTGTTCAGCCGAATCGACGGGTACTTGCGCCCTACGTCGATGTGTTCATCCATGATGCCCTGGCGGGCGCTGTGCGACATCTGGTACCAGTCGCGGGTTTTGATGAACGGGTACACGAACAGGTATTTCGCTTCCGAAGGATCGATGATCAGGCGTTCTTCTTCGGCGGTGGCATCGGCAGCGCCGCGAATTTCATAGATCGACCGCTTGGTCTGCGACAGGTACGAATAGACCATGTGTAAATAGCTGCCCATGTGCGTACCCGCGATGGCCGCCGCCAGCGCATGAAAGGCGGTCGGGCTTTCGGCGATCTGCCAGAGCAGCAGTTCGGCATCTGCCCGCGTCCCGATCAGGCTGTACGGGCGCAGCAGCATCCGGCGGTTGAACGCCCGGATCACGTCGGCCAGTTCGCCTTTGTGCGCGGCCTGGTCAGCGGCGGGGAGCCTGCGCCACGCGGAATCGATCTTGTAGAAGGCGAAGCGGACGTACTGGCGGCGGGCGAGCTGTTTGCCCCGGTCATCGGGCGCGCCGTTGGCATGGCCTAGTGGCGAAGCGGGGGGCTGGTGCGAACTGCGGGGTCTTCCGGTCATGTGAACTCCGGGACTACTCACGGTAAAATCTGATGGTAAACCTCAGTAAATCTACAAAATTGTGCAGAAAATTGCAAATGAGAATCTGTGCAAATCTTCACGAGTGTCATACCACTGTGGGGGCTGTGCGGCTCTCACACAGCGATCATGTGTAATTTAAGCAGATTTTTAGGCGTTTCCTCTACACTATACGCATATGACGACACAACCCCTCATCATGCAGACCCCGCACGGCTTTTACTGCCCGCCGGGGGACTTCTATATCGACCCCTGGCAGCCCGTGCCGCGTGCGCTCGTCACCCATGCGCACGGCGATCACTGCACATGGGGCTGCGAGTCGTACCTGGTAGCGGCGGCGGGCGCGACCGTGTTCCGGACGCGCTTAGGTCCGGCGGCGCACATCGAACATCTGCCCTACGGCGAACCGATTCGCATCCGCGATGTAACGGTTTCGTTTCACCCGGCGGGGCATATTCTGGGGTCGGCGCAGATTCGGGTCGAACATGCCGGGGAAATCCTGGTCGTTTCTGGCGATTACAAACGCCAGCCGGATTCGACATGCGCGCCGTTTGAACCCGTGCGCTGCCATCATTTCATCACCGAAGCGACGTTCGGCCTGCCGATCTATCACTGGCAGCCGACCGCCATCATCTTCGATCAGATCAACCGCTGGTGGGCGGCCAATGCCAACCAGGGCAAGGCCAGCATCCTGTACGTGTATGCCCTGGGCAAAGCGCAGCGCGTGCTGTCCGGGCTTGACCCATCGATAGGCGCAATTTTGTGTCATGGCGCGGTCGAACGGCTGAACCGCGCCTACCGCGAAGCCGGAATCGCGCTGCCCGCCACACGCTACGCCAGCACCGCCGATAAAGCCGAAATTGGGCGGTCGCTGGTGCTGGCTCCGGTTTCGGCACGCGGCACGACCTGGACGCGCCGCTTCGGGACACATGCGTCCGGGTTCGCGTCCGGCTGGATGCGCATACGCGGGGCGCGGCGGCAAAAATCGGTAGATCGCGGCTTCATCCTCTCGGATCACGCCGACTGGGACGATCTGCTGCGCACGATCCATGAGACGGGGGCGACCCGCATCGGCGTGACGCACGGCTATACGGCGGTGCTGTCGCGCTGGCTGGTCGATCAGGGACTCGATGCGTATGCCATCGATACGCGCTACGGCGGCGAAGCCGACGAGGTATCGGGCGACGACATGCCGGGCGACAACGATGACTCCCCTGGAGAGGAGGGCGGCGGATGAGGCGCTTCACCGATCTGTATACCGCGCTGGACGAAACCACCAAGACCAACGAAAAGATCGACGCGATGCGGCGCTATTTCAGCGATGCGCCGCCGGAAGATGCCGCCTGGGTGATCTTCTTCCTCAGCGGGCGCACCCCGCGCCGCGCCGTGAATGCGCGCAAGCTTTCCGAATGGGCGGCGGATGAGGCCGGGATTCCGATGTGGCTGTTCGGGGAATCGTATGACGCGGTGGGCGATATGGCCGAGACGATCACGCTGGTGCTGCCGGAAACAGGGGCTGACGTGACGGGCGCGCCGGAACTGCCGCTGCATGTGTGGGTCGAACAGCGCCTGCTCCCGCTTCAGGGATTGCCCGAACCGGAGCAGCACGCCGCCATCCTTCAGGCGTGGCGCGCCCTGGATCGGCAGGAACGTTTCATCTGGAATAAATTGATCACCGGGGGGTTCCGCGTCGGCGTATCGCAAAAGCTGGTCGTGCGGGCGCTCGCCCAGGTGAGCGGTATCGATGATGCGGTGATCGCTCACCGGATGATGGGGAGCTGGTCGCCCACGCCCGCGTTTTACCGGGCGCTTACGGCGGGGGATACCGGGGAAAGCGACATCAGCCGCCCGTACCCGTTCTACCTGGCGTACCCGCTGGAAGGCGACCTTTCGACATTGGGGGAGGTAAACGACTGGCAGGCGGAATGGAAATGGGACGGCATCCGCGCCCAGGTGATTCGCCGCGCCGGGGAAGTGTTCATCTGGTCACGCGGGGAGGAACTGGTCACCGAACGCTACCCGGAGATTGCAGAGGCCGCCGCTGCGCTGCCCGATGGCCTGGTGCTGGATGGCGAACTGCTCGCCTGGCGCGATGAAGGCGTGCAGCCGTTCGCGCAGCTTCAGCGGCGCATTGGCCGCAAGACGATTGGCAAGAAGCTGCTGAGCGAAATTCCCGTGATCTTCATGGCCTATGACCTGCTCGAATGGGAAGGAGCGGACGAACGGTCGCAGCCGCTTCACGCCCGCCGCGCTCACCTGGAACGGCTGATCACGGCGGTGGGGGTGCCTTCGCTGCGGCTGTCGCCCACCATTACAGCGGCGACATGGGAGGAACTGGGCGCGCAAAGCATGGAAAGCCGGGTGCGGCGCGTGGAAGGGTTGATGCTCAAGCGGCGCGAATCGGCGTATGGGGTGGGGCGGCAGCGCGGCGACTGGTGGAAATGGAAGGTCGAGCCGTACACCATCGATGCGGTGCTGATCTACGCGCAGCGCGGTTCGGGCAAGCGCGCCAGCCTGTACACCGATTATACTTTCGGCGTATGGGACGATGCCGGGACGCTCGTCCCGTTCGCCAAAGCGTATTCCGGGCTGACGGACGAGGAAATCCGCGACGTGGATCGGTTCATTCGCCAGAACACCCAGGAAAAATTCGGTCCGGTGCGCACGGTCAAACCGGAACTGGTTTTTGAACTGGCCTTTGAGGGCATTCAGCGGTCGGCGCGGCACAAAAGCGGAATTGCGGTGCGCTTTCCGCGTATTCTGCGCTGGCGTACCGATAAACCGATTCAGGAAGCCGATTCGCTCGACACGATCCGCGCCCTGCTCCCGGATGAAGGGTGATTGCGGGCGATGAACACGCTCACGCCGCCGCCGTCGGTACTCCCCGATGCGCCCAACCCGATCCTGGACTGGTTCAGCGCCCAGGGCTGGACTCCGTTCGCTTTTCAGCGCGAAGTCTGGGACGCTTACCGGGACGGGGAAAGCGGCCTGATCCATTCGCCCACCGGGACGGGCAAGACCTATGCTGCTTGGCTGGGCGCGCTGATCGAATGGACAGCCGCGCACCCGCCGCCGTACAGCGCCGTCAAACGGGCGGGCAGCGTCCCGCTCACCGTGCTGTGGATCACTCCGCTGCGGGCGCTGGCGGCGGATACGGCTGAATCGCTGCGCGCCCCGATCCAGGCGCTCGAACTGCCCTGGACGGTCGAAACGCGCACGGGCGATACCTCTGCGACCGAACGCGGGCGGCAGCGGCGGCGCTTGCCATCAGCGCTCGTCACCACGCCGGAAAGCCTCTCGCTGCTGCTTACAGTCGATGATGCCCCATCGCTGTTCCGCGATCTGCGGTTGGTGGTGGTCGATGAATGGCATGAACTGATGGGAACCAAACGCGGCGTGCAGACCGAACTCGCGCTGGCGCGGCTGCGGCGCTCGAATCCGGGGCTGCGGGCCTGGGGGCTTTCGGCCACGATGGGCAATTTGGATACCGCGCTGCGCACTCTGTTGGGGACGGCGGATTTCGAGACGGGCGAAGTGAAGGCCGGGCGGCTGGTGCGCGGCGATATGGCGAAGCCGCTGCGCATCGATACGATCCTGCCGGAAACCATCGAACGCTTCCCCTGGTCGGGTCACCTGGGGCTGACGCTGCTCCCCCAGGTGATCGCGGCGGTCGAAGCCAGCCGCACCGCGTTGATCTTCACGAACACGCGCTTTCAGACCGAAACGTGGTATCAGGCGATTCTGGAAGCGCGCCCGGAGTGGGCGGGCGAGATCGCGCTGCATCACAGTTCACTGGAAAAGCGCACCCGTGAATGGGTGGAAGATCAACTGCGGGCGGGCGGCTTGCGCTGTGTAGTCTGCACGTCCAGCCTGGATTTAGGGGTGGATTTTCCGGCGGTCGAACGGGTGTTGCAGATCAGCAGCCCGAAAGGGGCGGCGCGTCTGCTTCAGCGGGCGGGGCGCAGCGGACACCAGCCCGGCATGGAAAGCCGCGTGACATGCGTCCCGGCGCACGCGCTGGAACTGCTCGAAATTTCCGCCGTACGCCAGGCCATCCAGACCGGGCAGATCGAAGATCGTCCCGCGCTGGATGCGCCGCTCGATGTGTTGGTGCAGCATCTCGTCACCATCGGCATCGGCGGTGGGTTCGACCCCGATGATCTGTACCGCGAAGTGCGCACCGCCTACACCTATCGGGCGCTCAGCCCGGCGGCGTGGGCGTGGGCGCTCGATTTCGTCGGGCGCGGCGGGGCGGCGCTGCAAGGCTACCCGCAGTACACGCGGCTGCGCCAGGCCGACGACGGGCGCTATGTCGTGAGCGATGCGGCGATTACCCGCGTTCACCGCATGTCCATCGGCACGATCATGGGTGATACCGCGCTCGATGTGCAGTACTTACGCGGCGGCAAAATTGGCACGCTCGAAGAATCGTTCGTCTCGCGCCTGAAACCGGGCGACCGCTTCACGCTGGCCGGGACGGTGCTGGAATTCGTGCGCCTGCACGCTCTCAAGGTGTGGGTGCGCAAAGCCCGCAGCCAGCGCGGTAAAGGGCTTGTCCCCCGGTGGATGGGCGGCGGCCTGCCGCTGTCCGATCAACTGACCGCGCACATCCGCGCCCGGCTCGCGTTGGCGAAGGATGGCCACTACCCCGATGCCGAAATGATCGCACTGCGCCCGGTGCTGGACGTGCAAAGCCGACTCTCGGTCATTCCCGGCAGCGATCAACTGCTGGTCGAAAGCCTCCGCACGCGGGAAGGCCATCACCTGTTCTGCTTCCCGTTTGAAGGGCGGTTCGTCCATGAAGGGCTGGCCGCGCTGACCGCGTACCGGCTGTCGCGCCATGTGCCAATCACGTTCACGCTGGCCGCCAACGAGTACGGTTTTGAACTGCTTTCGGATGCGCCCGCGCCGCTGGCGGACGCGCTCGACGCGGGGCTGTTCGGGCTGGATAATCTGCTCGATGACATCTGGGGCAGCATGAACGTTTCGGAAATGGCGCGGCGGCAGTTCCGCGAGATCGCACGGGTGGCCGGGCTGGTCATGCAGCGTTTCCCCGGCGGGAGCAAGACCGCCAAACAGATGCAGGCTTCCAGCGGCTTGATCTACGACGTGCTGACGCAGTACGATCCCCATAACCTGCTGATCGACCAGGCGCGGCGCGAAGTGCTGCAAAACCAGCTTGAACAAAGCCGCCTGTACGCAGCGCTGGCGCGCATCGGCGCGGGCGGGGTGCTGGTGCGCGAAGTGCGCCGCCCGACCCCGTTCGCCTTCCCACTGCTGGTGGATCGGCTGCGCCAGACGGTCAGTTCCGAAACGCTGGAAGAACGCATCCGTAAAATGCAATTGAGCTACGAGAAATGGTGAGCCGCATCGACCCCATGACCGACCGCACCGCCGCCCTTGACCTGCACGGCGAACACCTGATCCTGCTGCCCGAACGGGCGCTCTACTGGCCGCGCACGCGCACCCTGTTCATCGCCGATTTACACCTGGGCAAAGCGGCGGCGTTCCGGGCGGGCGGCGTTCCGCTGCCCGAAGGCACGACCGCCGCCGATCTCAGCCGCCTCTCGCGGGCGCTTGATGTGACGGGCGCACGTAAGCTGATCATCCTGGGCGATTTCTGGCACGCTGCCGCCGGGCGCGATGCCTACACGCTCGATGCGTTCGCGGCCTGGCGTGCGCATCACGCCGCATTGTCGATCCTGATGGTGCGCGGCAACCATGACCGGGGCGCGGGCGACCCGCCGCCGGAATGGGAAATGCGCGTCCTCGAAGGCCCAACGCCGGGGCCGCTGTTCGTGTGCGCGCATGAACCGGTCGATCCCGCGCACGGCTACGCGCTGACCGGGCATGTGCATCCGGCGGCGGCGCTCAGCGGGCGGGGCCGCCAGCGTTTGACGCTGCCGTGTTTCTGGTTCCGGGCGCGCCATGCCGTGCTGCCCGCCTTCAGCGGGTTCACGGGCGGCACGCCGATCCAGCCCACGCCGGGAGATCGCCTGTTCGCCATCACCCCGCACCAGGTGGTCACGCTCGACCCCGCGCCATGACCCCGTTCGCTCGGCTGTCGCCGCTGCTCACGACCACCGCCGCGCTCATCCGCCTGGGGCGGCTGCGTTTCCTGTTGGCCGGGGTGGTGCTGCACCTGTTGGGGGTGGCGGTTGCGCTCTACGCGGGCGCGCCGCTTGACCTGGGCGCACTGCTGTGGGGGCAGATCGCGATCACGGCAACCCAGGTGATGACCCATTACAGCAATGATTATTTCGATCTGGAAGCCGACCGCGCCAACCGCACCCCAACTCAATGGTCAGGCGGGAGCCGCGTGCTGATCGACGGGACGATCCCGCCGCGCCTGGCGTTATCGCTGGCGCTGATCTTCGCGGGTGCGGCGCTGGTCGCGCTGGCCGTCCTCAGCCTGGCTGTGCGCCCTGGCGTTGGTACGTTCGCGCTGCTGTTCACGGCGCTGGCCGGGGCGTGGTTCTACAGTGCGCCGCCGCTGCGCCTGCATTCACGCGGAATTGGGGAACTGACCACCATGATCGTGGTGGCGCTTTTCACCCCGCTGACGGGTTATGTGCTGCACGCCGGGCGCGTCGATGCACTGCCGATCCTGGCGGCAGCGCCGCTGTGTGCGCTGCAATTCGCCATGCTGATCGCCATCGAATTTCCCGACGCAGACGGTGACCGCAGCGTCCACAAACGCACGCTCGTCGTGCGCCTGGGCGCACGTGCGGCGATCCGCGTGTACGTGGGCGCGCTCTGTGCCGCTTACCTGATGCTCCCGCCGCTGGTGATCGCCGGGCTGCCGCCGGGCGCAGCGTGGGCGGCAGCGGGGTTGAGTCCGCTGGCGCTGCTGCTGTTATGGCGGGTGCAGCGCGGCGATTGGCGCAGCCCCAACCGCTGGAACCCCTTCGCTTTTTACACCATCGTGCTGTTGATGGCGACGGCGGCAGCGGAACTGTTCGCCTTCGTGCTTCTGATCGGGATGGGATGACACGACTCTAAGCGCGTTCACCGTCCGCTTATCCCCCGTTGTTCCCTTTCCAATTCATGCGCTTCACGATACTTTCATTCACAAGGACTGATCACAGGTTCAACAGGCGGCGCGATGCATTGGATTCCACCCCGTCGCACAGGATCAGAACTGCTTGACCAGGGGGCCGGGACGCTCGACGATGTGCGGGCAAGTTTGAATGATATGTGGCGGCTCAACCGGGTGACAGGCGGGCTGGATGCGTTCATGCGCCTGCTCGTCCCGCGCCTGGCTGCCCCAGGTACGGCGGCGCTGCATGTCGCTGATCTGGGCGCGGGGTCGGGGCGGCTGGCGGGGTATGTGCGAGCGTGGGCGTGCCGCCGGGGAAAGCCCATGCGGGTGTACGCGCTCGATCTTTCGGCGCGCAACCTGAAGATCGCTCAGGAAATTGCCCAGCGGGGTTATGCCACTCACACCACTGCACCACCCCTCGCGCTGATCCAGGCCGATGCGCTCGCGCTCCCATTCGCGCCATCTGCCATCGACTACTACATTTCCACCCTGATCCTGCATCACTTCGAGCCGGATGCACTGATCGCCCTGCTGCGCCATACGTTCGAGCGGGCGGGGCGCGGCATCGTGATGAGCGACATCACGCGGGGCGCGCTGGCACACATCGGGTTTCGTGCAGTGCAGCCGTTCGCCGGGCCGCACCCCATCACGCGGCACGATGGGCTAGTTTCACTGCGGCGGGCATATACCCCGGATGAACTGCGGGCGTTCGCGCACGCGGCTGGGTTGGCCGGGGCGCGGGTGATCGTCCATCCGCTGTGGCGCATGACGCTGATCGCGGACAAAACGCAGTGACCACCTACGATACGATCATCATCGGCGGTGGGCTGGCCGGGTGCATGGCGGCGGTCACGCTGGCGCAGCGCGGGCGGCACGTCGCGCTCATCGAAGCCGGGACATACCCGCGCCCGAAAGTGTGCGGGGAGTTCTTCTCCCCCGAATGCGCCGCCCTGTTCGAGTCGATAGGCTTCACCCCGGCACTGAATGCCCTGCAACCGAACGCTATCCATACGCTGCGCATCACCGCGCCGGATGGCTCTGACTGGCGTACCCGGCTGCCCGTCCCCGCTATCGGCGTGAGCCGTTACGCGCTCGACGCGGCGCTGGCCGCACACGCCGCCGCTGCCGGAGCCGATGTTTTGACCGGAACGCGGGCGACGGACATCACGGGCGACCTGCGCGCCGGGTTCGCCGTCACCGTCCAGGCGGGCGGGGAGACGCGCACCCTGCACAGCCGCAGCGTGATCGCCGCGTATGGCAAACGGAGCGCGCTGGATCGCGTGTTGAACCGCCGCTTTTTCGATCAGCCACAGCCGTACATCGGCGTGAAGCAGCACTTTCGCGGCGCGCTGCTGCCCGCCCATCTCGATCTGCATGTGTTTCCCGGCGGCTATGGCGGCATTTCCCAGGTCGAAGACGGGCGTACCAACGTATGCCTGCTGGTCGATCAGGCGGTGTTTCAGGCACACGGTGGGCGGATGGGGGTCGGTGGGTTCATCGCCTGGGTGGGCGCGCAAAACCCGGCCTTCAAGCGCTGGATGGCCGATGCCGAACCGCTTTACCCGGACTGGCTGACGATTGCCCAGGTGCCGCTGTGCGCCAAAACCCCGCTGGAAGGCGACGTGTTCATGGCAGGCGATTCGGCAGGCATGATCGCGCCGCTGGCGGGCGATGGCATGGCGATGGCGCTGCACAGCGGAAGGCTGGCAGCGCGTGCGCTGGATCGCTTCCTGGCCGGGGCTGCATCCCCGGAAGCCGCCAGAACCGCCTATGCGCGCGCCTGGACGCGCACCTTTCGTTTCAGGCTGCAACTGGGGCGGACGCTCCACCGCGTGCTGATTCGCCCGCGCCTGCTCTCGCCCGGACTCGCCGTCATGCGCCGCTGCCCGCCCCTGGGCGATTGGCTGGTGCAGCATACCCGTGATTTTCGATTGTTGGAGCAATCCGAATGACCGATCCCAAACTGCTGGCGCTGCATACTGGCGTGCCGCTGCGGTGTTTCCGCCAGGACGACATCGCCGATCTGTATATCGCCCTGCTGGCCGGGCAGAACGGCACGCGGCGTGAACGGGCGATCCGCACCGCCATGCGCTATGCAGGCGTGGAAACGCGCTATTCCGTGACCGAACCCACGTTCTACGATCAGCCGCGCACCACCCAGCAGCGCAACGACCGCTATATGCAGGAAGCGCTGCCGTTGGCGACCCAGATCATCCTGGGTGGGCTGGAAGGGGCGGGAATCGCCCCTGCCGCCATTGACAGCCTGGTGGTGGTTTCGTGTACCGGGTTCAACGTTCCCGGCCTTGATCTGCTGCTCGCCCATGACCTGAGCCTGTCGCCATCGCTGGCGCGCACCCAGGTGTTTGGGATGGGTTGCTACGGCGCGTTCCCCGGCATCCGGCGGGCGCTCGACAGCGCACGGGCGCGCCCAGGCCGCCTGAGCCTGGTGCTGTGCCTGGAATTGTGTACGCTGCATCTGCAATTCGACGATTCGACCGAATCGGTCGTGTCCACATCGCTGTTCGCGGATGGCGGCGGCATGGTCGTGATCGGGGCGGATGCGCCGGAATCCGCGTCAAGCGTGGGGATGCCGTCGTTCATCGACAGCGAAACCTACTGCGATTACCGCACGCTCGATCACATGAGCTTCACCGTGACCGATCACGGCTTCAGGATGTATCTTTCCAGCTATGTTCCGGATGTGCTGGCGGCCAACATCGCCGCTTTTGTAAACCGACTGCTGGAGCGGAACGGCCTGGCACATGAACAGGTGCGTTTCTGGGCGATTCACCCTGGCAGCTACCGCATCGTGGAATACATCCAGCAACAGCTTTCGCTCAGCGACGAACAGGCGAAATATTCCTTCGAGACTCTGCGCGATTTTGGCAATATGTCTTCTGCGACCGTGCTGTTCGTGCTGGATCGCATCGTGCGCGACGGCGAGCCAAACCGGGGCGATTATGGGGTGATGATGGCGTTCGGCCCCGGCCTGACGATGGAAGCGATGCTGTTACGCTGGTAACGGCTTCGCTGCGGCTTCGCTGCGGCTTCATTACGGCTTCGCTTCAGCCGATGCGTGTGCGTCGGTCAGGCGCGCCCGGTACTTGATCGTGCCGGGGAATGCGTCGTCGAAGTACGCGCTGCCATAGCTCATGTATAGGCGAAAGCCAACCGCTTCATACACCCGCTGCGCCGCGTCGTTGCCCATCGTGACCGAAATCCCGGCGTGCGTGTGACCCTGGGCTTTGCCTTGCGCCAGCAGCGCCCGCATCAGCCGTTTCGCAACCCCGCGCCCGCGTGCTTCGGGGATCACCGCCACACATTCGATGATCCACGAGGCGGACGGCGCAAGCGTGGGATCGTGCGGGTCTGCCCATACGCTCTGGTAGCCCTGTAGGAACCCGTCCAGCGCCGCCGCCGACCAGCCGAGCGATTCCGCCACCAGCGGCAGCCGATCCAGCCGCAGCGGGCGGTAATCGTCGGCATCCATCGTGAAGCCAGATGCGCCCGCAATCGGTTTGCCAGCGTCGTCGGTCACCACGTGAAAATCCTCCACCCGTCCCCACGCGAGCGCATCGGTGCGGAACACTGCTTCGATGAACGCCATCGTTGGGGTGTTCGTCGCCTCCAGCAGCGGATCCCAGTAGCAGAAGCCGGGGTAGGGCGATGACGCTTCATAATTGCACCAGGCCACGAAGGGCAGATCGGCACGTTCGGCGCGGCGTACCATCAGGTCAGCGGATGTGATCGACGTATGCATACCATTCAGCTCCAATTCTACATATATGTAGAAAACCAACCGAAAAAAAGAGCGTTGCGCTCAGCGTATGACCCACCCATCGAGCAGCATATCCGCCGCTGCTTTGAAAGCGCGGGTCAGATCGCCCTGGGTGGGCAAAAAACGACGCGGGATGTTGTGGACACTTTGCAGCAGGCCAACCAGCCCCATCGCCGCAAAATCAGGATCGTCCAGCGCGATCACGCCTTTTCTGATGCCGCTGCGCAAAGCGGCGGCGATGGGCATTCGCAGCGTGTTCAGGCTGAAATCGATCAGCCGCTGCGCCTCATGCGAATTGATGGCGGGCAGATCAGAACGGACAATCCGCCCCAGGTCGAGCGGCGGGTTGACGGCGAACCACTCCGCGACCGCGTGAAGCTGCGCCCGCAGGTCGTCGCCCGCGTCGATGATCGCGCTGGTCAGGCCGTCGCCGTGGCGCTGCATCACCCGTTCCATCACGGCGATGTACAACTGCGCTTTGCCCTCAGGCACGTAGTAGTACATCGACGCATGGCGCATTTCGACGGCACGGGCGATCTCCTGAAGGCTCACCGCGCCGTAGCCTTTTTCGGTGAACAACTGCTCGGCGGCATTCAAAATCTGCTGGTAGGTCGCGTTGTGTTTCGGGTTCATTTCTACACCTGTGTAGAATTATACTGGAACTCGTCACAGGCGTGCATAAGCAATCCATGAGTGTACCGCACCATTACACTGAAAGAATGTCTGAAATACCCATTTCTTGAATCTGAAAAATAGTTTATATTTATGCTAGGACACTGAACCCGATTTTTATATTGCACTCACTTTGCACGTCACTCCCCGCCCTGATGAACATTGCTAAAAGGAAATGGATGTGTAGCACCATGACACAGCCCAGCCTTATTCGTGTTGGTGTTGTAGACGACAACGATATGCTGCGTTACGGATTATCGGTCACATTTGAAACCTTTCCCGATGTCCAGATTGTGGGGGAAGGGCGCAATGGGCAGGAAGCGATTGACCTGTGCCGCACGCTCAACCCGGATGTCCTGCTGATCGACCTGATCATGCCGGAAATGAACGGCGTGACCGCGATCCGGCGCATCCGCCGTGAAATGCCGAACGTGCGCTGCATCGCGCTGACCAGCTATGACGATGCGGGCCTGGTGTACGACGCGCTGAATGCCGGGGCGATAAGCTATCTCATCAAAAATATGGCGCTGACCGACCTGATCGACGCGATTCGCCGGGCGATGCACGGAGAAACGACCGTTGCCGAAGAAGCGCTGGAAGCGCTGAAAGCGAGCGCCCGCGAACATCACTTTTCCCCTGCCCAATTCACCGAAATCGAGCGATGCATCCTGGATCACATGGCGAACGGACGCAGCGACGAACAGATCGCCGATGCGGTGGGGGTCGAAGTGGGGACGGTCAAACAGCATATCCGTGAGCTTTTGGCGACTTTCAAAGTCTCACGCCGTTCCGAAGCGTTAGTCATCGCGCTGCGGGATGGTCTGATCAGTATTGAATGAAACCGATGTGACCAGCAGCCAAACGGCGGCATACCCGGTATCACGGCTGTTCGCGCAGGTGGATGCCAACCTGGGGATAAGCCCGGCAGCGGCGCTGGCGATCCCGGCGGCGCACGGCGGGTTGCGACGATGGGACGTTCTCGTTCTCACGCTCATCGGCGGTTCATCTGATCACGCTACACTGCATCACATTTCTTCGCGGACAAAGGGAGCATGATCATGCGGGTGGTGATCACAGGTGGCACAGGGTTGATCGGCAGTGCGTTGGCGGCAGACCTGGCGAAAGATGGGCATGAAGTCATCGTGCTGACGCGCAGCCCCGAAAGAGCGAACAACCTTCCCAACGGCGTGCGCGCCGTCAAGTGGGATGCAACCAGCGCGAAAGGCTGGGAACGGGAGGCCGACGGCGCGGGGGCAATTGTCAACCTGGCGGGGGAAAACATCTCTGGGGATGGGTTTCTGCCCTCTCGCTGGACACCCGCCCGCAAAGAACGTATCCTGCAAAGCCGCCTGAATGCGGGCAAAGCCGTCGTCGAAGCGATTCGCGGGGCGGCTGCCAAACCGCGTGTGCTGATCCAGTCATCGGCGGTGGGTTATTACGGCGCGCAGGACGAAAATCACCAGCCGCCGCTCGATGAAACCGCGCCCGCCGGAAACGATTTTCTGGCGAATGTGTGCAAGCAGTGGGAAGCTGTCACGGATGAAGTCGAAAGCATGGGCGTGCGCCGGGCGATCATCCGCACCGGGGTGGTGCTGACATTCAAAGGCGGGGTGCTGCCGCTGCTTTCGCTGCCATACCAGTTCTTCGCGGGTGGGCCGATTGGGTCGGGTAAACAGCCGATCCCCTGGATTCATATCGATGATGAGGTGAAGGCGATCCGGTTTCTGATCGAAAACGAGACTGCCAGCGGTGTTTACAACCTGACCGCGCCCAACCCGCTCACCAATGCCGAACTGGGTAAAACGATTGGGAAAGTGATGGGCCGTCCGCACTGGCTGCCCGCGCCGGGGTTTGCTTTCAAGCTCGGTTTTGGCGAATTAGGCGAATCACTGGTGCTGACCGGGCAGCGGGTGATCCCGGCACGTTTGCAGGCCGAAGGGTTTCATTTCGCCTTCCCGGATGCCGAATCCGCGCTGCGCGACCTCTACTGATCGCTTTCACACGTAAACAGCAGCACCCCTGGAAACGCGCCGATCCCGACGGGTTTAGCAGGGGTGCTGTGCTGAACACAGGCCGCTTGTCTGCGAATACGTTAGGCGGCGAAGGTACGCGGTGTTTCCCGCGTGGAACGGCGCGTCTGGGCGGCATTCATACGGGCGCTGCGGCGCACCAGTAACGCACGAATGCTTTCCCCCATCATGAGCGCAGTGAAATAGGCGATCATGAACAGCACGAACAGGCACACCATTGTACCGATGACCATGAGATTTCCCCTTCAGTCAACTATACACGAGCGATGGATCGAACAGGCTTGGGTGTTGGGTCACGTCGAACCACTTCCGTTGGCTTGTTTAAGATTTCTTTAAGTATACACCACTTTTCTTAAAAATGAAGCGTGAATGTTTCTATCCCCCTAATATTCAGGATAAATTTACACTTTGGGTACCCATTTGGCCTATGCCACAACCGCCGCATGGGTGCTGCTCCCATTCGATACCCTATGGTAGCGTGGATTTGTAACAGAACGATGCACGATCCACACAGGGGAGGAACCCTTTATGAAGCGCACACAATCGAGACTCGATGGGTCGATTGACCAGATGTTGAAAGGGCTGCCGCCCGCACTGCGCAGCGTAGCCGCGCCTTACCTGAAGCGCCAGGCGCACCGCCGCACGCAGCGCCTGCTCCACCGTTTCGGCGCGGTAGGCCGTGCCATCAGCATGGCCGTCGCGGTGATCATCCCGGCGGCGATCACGCTGCTAAGCCAACGCAAAGCGAAGGCCGAATCGACCCCTTCGGACTCGTCGATGCCGTCATCGGGCTACCCCCAGGGGATGTGACCTGCCGCGGGTTTGCAGCAGGTCGGCACAAAAGCGCTGGTCAGGTGATATGCTGACCAGCGCTTTTGATTCCGGTGCGCTGGCAGCCGTACTTTAACCCCTTCACATTTCCCGCAACGCAACCCCCGCGCTGTACGTACACCTTAACTGGCGCTATGCTGTTTAGCAGTGGTTCCGCCATTTGCATGATGATCACGCCCTGAACCCACCCGTTTAGCGAAAGGGAGCTTATGCCCAACCGATCCGTCCTGCTGCCCGTGTTCGCGCTCGTGCTGGCGGCTGCGCTGGCGGCCTGTTCCGGCCAAAGCGCGCCGCCCGAAGCCACCCCCGTCGAGCCGCTGGCGCTGATCACCGAAGCGGCAGCGCGCATTCGCGCCGTCGATACTTTCCGGCTGGATGTCAACCAGGAAGGCCCGGATTACCTGATCGGCACAGTCTATGCCAATGTGCTGTTCCGGCGCGCCACCGCGCAGTACGTCGCGCCCGGTGTGATGCAGGCCGATGTCAGCGTGATCGAGCCAATCACCGGGCTGCGGATCGATGTCGGGGTGTATGCCGATGGCGCGGATCAGTGGTATCGAGCGATCTGGACGGGCAACACCTGGGTGAATGAAGCCTTTGCGGCGGGCTTCAACCCGGAAGCGCTGATCGCGGAGGATACGGGCTTCAATGCCGCGCTCAACGCGGTCATCGACCTGGCGTATGTGGGTGAAACCGCGCTCGAAAGCGGCGTGCAGGTGCATCACATCACCGGGCGCGCACGCGGCGAAGATGTCAACGCGCTGCTGGTCGGGCTGATTGAAACGGTGGGCGAAGTCGGCGTGGAAGTCTACGTTGCCAAAGACACGCTGTACCCGGTGCGCTTCGTGATCACCGAAGAAAACAGCCCGTATGCCGTCACGCCGGAACCAGGTGAACCCGCCGAACCCGTCGTATGGATCATGGACTTGTACGCCATCAACGAACCCGCGCAGCTCGACGTGCCGCGTGCTGAATCGACGGCTGAATCGACGGCTGAAAGTGAAACGACAAACGCTCCGTTTCTGGGCGCGGGCGGGAACTAAGTGTTTATCCAAGAGGATAGGACAGCCTGAATGACTTCCATGACGCAAAGCCGTACCCCCCGTGCGGTCAACCCTTGGCTGGTGCTGGCGCTGATCTGCGTGCCGGTGTTCATCGGCTCGCTTGACCTGACCATCGTCTCGGCGTTTCTGCCGGAAATCATCGTCCGGTTGGAACTGCCCATACAAAGCGTGGTCGATGATGCGGCCTGGGTGGTCAGCGGCTACCTGCTGGCCTACACCGTCAGCCTGACGTTCATGGGCCGCGTGAGCGATCTCGTCGGGCGGCGCATAACCTATATCGCCTGCCTGGTGGTGTTCATGATCGGCTCGTTCATCGTCGCGGAGGTCGATCCCCAGGCGCGGACGGGTGTGGCGGGCATCCTCTATGACCTGATCTACCGCGTACAAGGCACACGCCCCGACCCGTCGAGTGTGGCGCTGACGACGATCATCATCGGGCGGGTAATTCAGGCGTTGGGCGCTGGCGCGATTGTCCCGGTCACGCTGGCGCTGGTCGGTGACCTGTTCCCGGCGAACAAACGGGCGCAGCCGCTCGGCCTGGTGGGGGCAATCGATACGCTCGGTTGGGTGCTGGGTCATTTGTACGGCGGGATTATGGTGCGCTGGTTCACGGATAACGCGGCGGGTTTCGAGTCGTTCTTCCGCTCGGTTGGCCTGAACTGGGATGCCCCGGACTGGCGTACCCTGTTCTGGATCAACCTGCCGATCTCGCTGGCCGGGCTGGTGATCACGCTGTTCGTGCTGCGCGGTACGAAACAGGAACGCGGCACAGGGACCTTCGACTTTCTCGGTACGGCGCTGATCGTCGGGGCGCTTTCATGCCTGGTGCTGGGACTGGGCGCGAACATCGAAGTTTCGGCCACCGCCAGCAATTTCGATGACCTGGGCGGGCTGCCGCCGTATGCCGGGCCGCTTCTGATCGCCGCTGGGGTGATGTTCGCCGCGTTCATCGTCTGGGAACTGCGCGTGCGCTACCCGGTGTTCGACCTGCGCCTGTTCGCCCGCCGCAATATCTCGATGGGCGCGCTGACCAACTTTTTCGTCGGGTTCGCGCTCATGATCGGGCTGGTGAGCGTACCGATCCTGGTCAACATCCGCCTGAACGATGCCAGCGAACTGAGCCAGGCCGCGTTTCAGGTCGGGATTCTGCTGTCGGCGCTCACCGTACCGATGGCGATTGCCGCTTTCCCCGGCGGCTGGCTGAGCGAACGAATCGGCTATCACCGCACCGCCTTCATCGGCCTGTTCATCGCGGGAATCGGCTTTTTGCTCATCTGGCGCACCTGGACACCGCAGATCGACGATGGGCTGATCGCGCTGGAAATGGCGCTGGTCGGGGTCGGCCTGGGGCTGACGTTCAGCCCGATCAGCGCGGCGGTGATCAACGCGGCGGACAGCGATAAACTCGGTGCGGCTTCGGCGCTGGTGATCATCATGCGCCTGTTGGGGATGACGGTCGGCATTGCCCTGCTCACAGCCTTCGCCAGCCAGCGGCTCGCCGGGCTTGCAGCGGCGGAACTGGGCGCGGCAGCCGCCGATCCGTTCGCCGCCATCGACGTGTATGTACGCCTGACGATCCAGGTCTTGAGCGAGATGGGGCTGGCCGGGGCGATCCTGTGCGCGGTCGGCCTTGTGCCAGCGCTGCTGCTGCGCGGCAAAGGGCGCGAAGGCGCAGCCGTTCCAGTGCAGCCGCTCGAACCGACGACGGTCGGGCAAGGCGATTGAAAAACCAGCACGTTTCATGCTGAAGAAAGGATGATTGACGATGACCGCACTTGAAGCGCCATCACCCGTGAAAGTCATCGCGGCGGATTTTGAGCGTTGGGCAGCTCTGCCGGAACACATCGAGCAACGCCACGAGCTGATCAACGGGGAGATCGTCGAAGTGACCAGCAACAGCTATTCATCCATGATCGCTGGAGTCATCCTGACCTATCTCAACTTGTATATGATCAAAAACGACCTGGGCTATGTCACGGGTGCGGACGGCGGCTATGCGGTGGGCGAAGCACGCTTCATGCCCGATGTGGGCGTGGTGTTGAAGGCGCGCCACCCTGAACTGCCCAGGGTGGCCTATCTGCCGTTCCCGCCTGACCTGGCCGTCGAAGTCGCATCCCCCAGCGATACCGCACGGCGCATGTTCCACAAGGTGAATGCCTATCAGCGCGCCGGAACGGTGACCTGGGTCGTATGGCCGGACGACAAAACCATCGACGTGTACGCGCCGGGTGAGATGCCGCGCACGTTCGATGTTTCGGGCGCGCTCGATGGCGGCGCGCTCCTGCCCGGTTTCGCCCTGCCGCTCAAGGATGTGTTCCGCTGAGGTACAGCGACGCGATGCTGAAGGTTAGCCTGTGATCGTGAACGCCGCGCATACATCGCGCAGCAGGCCGACCATGAACCCTTCGGCGGGACATGCCAGCGCCGGATCGTATACGTAGGCCGTCTCGGTTTCCATCGCCACGATCAGCCCGACGCGCCCATACGCATTCGCCACGACCTGCACCCCCCACACCGATTCGCACGCTTCGCCGACCGGGTACGGGTACACCGGGGAGGCGATGCGCACGCTTTCATCCAGCCAGGTCTGGTAGACCGACTCGAAAGCCGGGGTGGGGTCGCCGCCCAGATGCGCCCGCAGCAGCGCATACCCATACGCCTGGCAGACCGCGTTCATGCCAGCCGCCGCATATTCGATCTCGGCGGGTTTCAGGCCGATTCGGTCATTGGCCGCCGTCAAATGATCGCGAAAATGCGCGCATACGGCATCGACGGCTGTCAGCAGATGTGACGCGGGAATGGAGGATGGTACGGCTGCGATTACGGCTTCGCGCACACTGCGCAGCGCCGCGCCCGCCCCTTCGATGCTCCCCAGTCCCTCCAGCGTTTTGGGCTGAAAATAGGCGGTGCTGAACGTTTCTGGTAACTGATGGCGGGCGCGAAAATCCCGCAGTGATGTAAACGCCCGCCGCTGGCCGTCGATGTGCAGAATCATTACGGTAATCTCTGCCATTTCTTTATATACTGAAGGTTGACTCTGTGTAGCATTTATAGCGATTCATTATGCATGTTGCCGATCAACCTTTTGACTATCTGACGCGGCTTCAGCGCGTATCGGGCGCGCTGCTGCGGGCGCTGACCCCAGCGCAGGTGATCGATGTCATCGTGACCGATGGCATCGAAGCGGTGGGGACGGTCGCCGGAACCGTCGTGCTGATTACGCCCGACCGAACCGCCGTCGAAATTGCCGGGTACGCGGGCTATTCGACGCAGACGGTTGAACCCTGGCGGCGGATTCCGCTGGATGCGCCAACCCCGCTGTGCGAAGCAGTGCGCACCCAAACGCCAATCTGGGTGCGGTCACGCGAAGCATTCATCGAACGCTACCCGATCATGAAAGCCACGCTTGAAAGCAATGCCGCTGAACATCAGTCGTGGGCATCGCTGCCGCTGGTGGTCGATGGCGCGCCGTTGGGCGGAATCGGCCTCAGCTTCGTTGAACCGCAGCCGTTCACGCCGGATGTGCAGCAGTTTCTCAACGCGCTGACCGGGCTGTGCGCCCAGGCGATTCGTCGTGCGCAGTTGTACGATCAATCGTACCAGCGGGCGCGGCTGCTCGACAGTGCCTATGATGCCATTCTGGTGTGGAACGAACACAACGAGATCGTCGAATGGTATGGCGGCGCAGAGCGTATCTACGGCTGGATGCGCGATGAAGTCATCGGCAAAAAGGCGCATGACGTGCTGAATGCCGAACTGCCCCTCTCGCTTGAAACAATTCGTGAGACGGTGCAGCGGGACGGCGTTTGGGAAGGTGAAATCGTCCACCACACGCGCAGCGGCAGACGGATCACGATGGAATCGCGCATTTCACGGCATGAAGCCTCTGGGCGCAGCCAGTTTCTCGAAGTCAACCGCGATGTGACCGAACGCCAGGCGGCCAGAGAAGCGCTGATCCGGCAGGCGGCGGAATTTCAATCGCTGTACAACCTCTCCCCAGCGGGCCATTTTTCGGTCGATCAATCGTTCCTGTTCACCCACATGAACGACACGCTGCTGGAATGGCTGGGCTATACCCGCGATGATGTGATCGGCCAGATGCACGTTTCGCAGATTTTTACTGCCGCGGGCAACCAGTACATTCAAGACAATTGGGATGCGCTGCTGCACACCGGGTATATGCATAACCAGGAGTTCGATTTCGTCACCCGCAGCGGCAGCACGATTCCGGTGCTGTACAACGCTATTGCGCTGAAAGACCCGCTCACAGGCGCGTTTCAGGCGGCGCACAGTGTGGTATTCGACCTGACCAGCCGCCGCCAGGCCGAAGAACAGGCGCTTACACTGCGCTTCGAGCAGGAACGCGGGCGGCTGCTGGCTGAATTCGTACAAAGCGCGATGCACGATTTCGCTACCCCGATGTCGATGATCAACACCAGCCTGTATCTGCTGGAACGCGCCGAACAACCGGAACGCCGCGCCCAGCGCATCGAACATATTCAGGAACAAATGCGCCACCTGTCGCGGCTGGTGGACGGCACGCTGACGATGGTGCGTGTCCGCCAGGACATCAGCGGGAACCGCCACCCGGTATCGATTGACGCGGTACTGGCGCACATGCTCGATGAAGCGCACAGCACTGCTGCCGTGCATGGCATGAATTTACACGTCGAAATCGTCCCGAATACCCCGCCTATCTGCGCGAACGTGGAACAGCTTGCCCGCGCCATCGACGAGATTGTGCGCAATGCTATCCTGTTCACCCCTCAGGGCGGGCAGGTGTGGGTACGCGCCTTCACGGAAAACGATCAGGTCGTGGTGACGGTGCGCGATACGGGGGTAGGCATTTCTGAGGCGGTCATCCCGCGCATTTTCGATCACTTTTTCCGGGCGGATGAAGCGCGTTCGACTGAAACGGGCGGGGTCGGCCTGGGGCTGACGATCACCAAAGCGATCATCGAAGCGCACGACGGCACGATTGACGTGGAAAGCCAGGTCGGGGTGGGCAGCACGTTCACGGTGCGGCTGCCCACCTGCTAAGGTCGGCCTAGACCCTGCCGTACACCTCCAGGCTGACCCCGTACAGCGAACGTGCCGCGTCTGAACTGAGAAAGTACATCGCGTCGGCAATATCGTCGGCGGTCACCCATTTGGCATAATCGGCGTTGGGCATATCGCGGCGGTTGATGGGTGTGTCGATGATGCTTGGCATGACCCCGTTCACGTGGATTCCCTGGTCGCGCACTTCCAGCGCCAGGCTTTCCATGACCGACTGCGCGGCGGCTTTGGTCGCGGTATAGGCCGAACTGTTCGCCCCGCCTTTCACCGCCGCCCGCGACAGCACGATCACGACTTTGCCGCGCACACCCTGATCGAGCATGTGTTTGACCACGCGCCCGACGAACGTATAGATCGGCAGCACGTTCAGGTTGATCTGCTGCTGCAAGGTATCCATGTTCATGGCGTATACCGGGTCGCCATAGGCAAACCCGCCGATGGTGTGCGCCACGATGTCGATCTGCCCGAAGCGCTCCACTGCCGCTTCGATGAAGGTTTCGACTGCCGCCGCGTCGAGCGCATCGACCTGGGCGGGGTGCGTCTGCACGGCGTAGGTGCTGTGCAGTTCGGCAGCGAAATCCTGAAGCCGCTGCATGTCGCGGTCAACCAGGATCAGGTTTGCGCCCGCTTTGGCAAAACGGCTCGCCACCGCCCGCCCCACATTGCCCGTGCCGCCTGTGATCACGACGGTCTTGCCGTGCATTTCACCAGCCATGCTCGCCGCCTTTGTGCGTTGAACCTTGCCCCATGAAAAAACCACAGCGAACCGATACCTAGTGGGTGGCCGCGCTGTGGTTCTGAAACGTCATGCAGGACAGCGCTTGAGGGCGCTTAAGCGCGGCTGATGAATGAGCCGTCGCGGGTATCGACCTTGATCTTTTCGCCCACGTTGATGAACATCGGCACTTTCACGCTCAGCCCGGTGTCGGTCAGCACCTTCTTGGTGACCGCGCCCGCCGTATCGCCCACGACCGCGACTTCCGCTTCCACGACTTCATACACCATCGTGGTCGGGAATACATAGTCAATCGGGCGGCCTTCATAAATGCGCAGTTCCAGCGTCATACCGTCCTTCAGGTAATACTGATCGTCCCCGAACAGCGCAATATCCGCTTCGTACTGGTCGAAGGTCCCGTTGTTCATGAAATGCAGGGTATCGCCGCTGCGGTAGAGATACTGCACTTCTTCCGATTCGACGAATACATTGTCCAGGCTTTCGTTGGCCGAAAAAATCTTCTTGTTGACTTTGCCCGTCTCGATGTTCAGCAGGGTGGTTTGCATCGTCGCCGTGCCGCGACCCGGTTTGTTGTATTCGGTCGAAACGACGCGCCACAGCGTGCCGTCGATCTTGAGCGTGGTACCCTTCTTCAAGTCGCCTGCGGGGATCATGCAGTTCTATCCTCTTATCGATCCGTTTATGGAAATATACGAACGCATTGTATCAAACGGCGTGCTGAATTTCTATTCCCGCCGGACGCAGCACGGCGCAGATTCGTTCGCCGCCCGCGTTTGTGGTAACATCGCCGCTATTGTTGGTACTTCCTGGCACGAATCTTTTTTCGAGGAGCAGCGCCCATGCCGCGATGGTCAACCTTTGACTCTTTCCTGGCCGATACCGCGAACGCGCCAACCCCGGCTGCGCGTCAGCGGTTGGTGGATCAACTGCTGACGGAACGTTCATTCCCCTGGGTGGGCGATGCACAAGCCACGTTCGCTTACGTCGGCGGCGATATTGAACGGGTGGCGCTGAATCTCGATTCGATCCCGCAAGACCCGCCGTTCGAGCCGTTCACGCGGCTGGAAGGCACGAACTTCTGGTATGTCACCCATCCGTTCGCGCATGACGATCTGCTCGATTACCTGCTGGCCGTGAACGACCCGATGACCCCACTGGCCACCGAAACCCAGTTGATGGATCGCATCACGCGCTACTGGCGGCCTGATACGCTCAATCCCATCGGTATGAGTACGGCAGGCCAGCGCGTGAGCGTCTTACGGATGCCTGGTGCGCGCCCCTTCCCGGATTGGAGCGCCATGAAGCGCGTGCGGCACGGCACGACTACCGAACTGAGCATCGACAGCGATGAACTCGGTTTCCAGGCGCGGCGCGTCACCGTGTATCTGCCGCCCGGCTACCAGGAAACCGACCAGACCTACCCGCTGGTGATCGTCCAGGATGGGCAGTGGATGGCCGGGCCGCTGCAAGCACCCTATATTGCCGATGCGCTGATCAAGCACCAGCGGATGCAGCCCGCGCTGATCGCCATGATCCACAGCGGCACCCAGGATGAACGCAGCCGCGAATATTCGTCGTTGACAGGCTATTCGCTGTTCCTGCTCACCGAACTGCTGCCCATGCTGCAAACCAGCTTCCGCATCGATGCCACGCGGATCGCGGTCGGCGGGGTGGCATTAGGCGCGGTGGCGGCGGCGAACGCCGCGCTGCAAAATCCATCGGTCTTTTCGCGCCTGTTCATGATCTCCGCCCCGCTGGGCAAAGGCGCATTCAACGACCTGCTGCGCGAGATCATGACGCGCTTCGAGAAAGCCGATCAACTGCCCGCACGGGTGTATCAATCGGTCGGGCGTTATGAAGGCAAGACGCGCTTTGTCCGCCCCGCCGACCATCTGCGCGACATTCTGAGCCACCGCCGCGACATCGCCTACCGTTTCGACCAACTGGCGACCGGTCACGGGCTGGTTGGATTCCGGGCGGTGCTGCCCGAAGCGCTGGCCTGGACTCTGCCCGGCTCCGCCTGGTCATAATCCGGCGATGAAGCGATGGGTTCGGCGCGTCGGGGTTGCCGTCCCGGTGAGCGCCGCCGCTGCCTTGCTGGTTGGGATAGCGATTTGGTCAGCGGAGCGCGCCAACGATCCGGTGGAATGGCTCTCGAATCAGGACATGATCGGCATCTGCGAAGCGGTCGCATCGCTGCGAGCCTTCGACGCGGTGCGCATCGACCCGGCAGCACACATCGATTCCGCTCGTGCGCTGGCCGCTGCGCGGGAAGCGCTGGCCGCCGCGTATCCCGATCTCGATCCCGATACCGTGCTGTTTTCGCAGCCGTTGTACATCGAAGCGGCAGCGCCAGCGGGTGACCGTGCCGCACAGGTGATGATCTACGCCCGGCTGCGCGATGCCAGCCCGCAGATCGAGCAAAGCGACGTACCGCCAGATCAGCGGTGGGGGATGGCGGCGGTGATCTACCTGGCGGCGGGAACGGGCGCTCCGCTCCGCACGATTACAGCGGTGAATGTGGTCGATCCGTATCTGGCGTGTCTGCGCCATCTCGCCCAATCGTAGAAAGGAGCGCGGGCGGTGTCGAACCTGATCGCATCCCCACTGTTTCAAGGCCGCCTGGTTCGGCTGACGGCGATGCGCCCGGAAGATGTGCATACGGTGGTGCGGTGGTACGAAAACAGCGATTTTTCCCGCCATTTCGACGCGATGCCCGCCTACCCACGTGGGGAAGATCGGGCGCGGTCGCTGGTGCTGGAACGGCACGGGGGTGAATCGTATGCCTTCGCCATGCGCCCGCTGTACACTGACGAGCTGATCGGCATCATCGACCTGGACGGCATCCAGTGGAACAACCGGGTGGCATGGCTCGGCATTGGCATTGGCGAACCCGCCAACCGCGGGCGCGGCTATGGGCGCGACGCAATGGCGTTGGTGCTGCGCTTCGCCTTTCGTGAACTGAACCTGCACCGCATTCAGCTTACCGTGTTCAGCTACAACGTCGCGGCGGTCAACCTGTACGAATCGCTCGGTTTCCGGCATGAAGGTACCTTCCGCGAAGCGATTCATCGTGAAGGCGAGCGGTTCGATATGCTGCTGTATGGGCTGCTGGCGCACGAATGGAAACCCGCCGAATGATCCGCACAGCCGCCTTGAATCCCGCCGCCTTGCTGGTAGATGATTTCTTAGCAGGTGGTTATACTAGGGGTCAATGACACCGTTCGGGGATGTCGCCAGGCGAAGGAAGCGCGGTCATGGGGTACGTATTCATCAGCCACAGCAAGGATGATAAAGCCTTTGCGCGCAGCGTGATCGAGCAGTTGAAGGATCACGGAATCGACTCGTGGATCGACGATCAAAAGGTGAAGGTGGGTAAGCGCTGGTGGGAGGTGATCGTCCATGCCATCCGCGATTGCAGCGCCTTTCTGCTGATCATGACCGATACGGCGGCGGCTTCGGACTGGGTGAACAATGAAATCCTGGTCGCCAAAGAATACAACAAGCCGATCTTTCCGCTGTGGCACAATGGCGACCCACGTCACCCCACCTTCCTGATGCTGGCGAACATTCAATATTTCGATGTGCGCGATGGCCGGGGGCTGGACGACAGCTTTTTCGAGACGCTGCGCGCATCCATGATCGACCCGGCGCATTCGACCGCGACGATTGCCCCGGTGACCGAGTGGCAGCCGAATACGCCCGCGCAAACACGCCGCCTGATCGACCTGTACCCGGCTTCACCCCGGCAGCGGCGCGCCGTGCAGATCGGCGTGGGCGCGGCAGCGGCGGCGCTGCTGGTGGCCGGGGCAGCCGTGATCGCCTTTCCGGGGATTTCGGGCGGCGGCGCGGCCACATCTACCCCCACCGCGACGCTGGCGAACAGCCCGGCGACGGTGGTGAGCCTGGTGGATCAGCCGTTCTCGCCCCAAGTCCTGATTGAATGGCGGCAGAATGAAGGGTTGGAGTCGCTGAGCCTGAACCCGACGCTCAACCGCGTGGCATCGGATTATCTTCAGAGTATTGAAATCTTCACCTATGACGAGCTGGTGACCTGGACAATGGATAATTCGCTGGCCGCAACCCGCGAACTGGCGGCCATCAATGGCTACGCGGGCGCGGTGAACATGGTCTTTTTCTTCACCACAACCGACGACCCGATCCCGCTGCGTGCGGTGCTGGAACGGTTCGTCGCACAGGGTGACCCGTTCATGGCCGATTACACCGAATACGGGTACCTGGAAGCCGATTCGATAGTCGAAGGCGTGAACCGTTTCCTGATTTTGATCCTGGGCGATCCTGACGGCACATAAGCAGGCATTTGGAGGCCACTCTATGAATACCCCACTGCGCTCCCGTGCGTTCGCGCTGCTGATGCTGCTTTGTCTGGCTGCGTTCGGTGCGCTCGTGCCGCTCGCCTGGGGGCAGTCCGCCGGGCTGACCGCCGAACAGCGCCTGCTCCTGAACGCGGTCAATGAGGCTCGCGTCACGCTGGGGCGCAACCTGAATCCGCTTGCCCCAAACCCGACGCTGAACGCCGTCGCCAGCAGTTTTCTGGATGATTTTCTCGACCGTCCGCTGACGGGCGATTACAACTATCTGCGCAACGGAGCCGACATCAGCGCCGTGATGCGCGAACTGGGTTACCCGGCGTATACCAGCGGCTACATTGCCGATTTCATCCCGGTGCGCGTGCGCGATTTCACGCCCGATACGGTGGTGCCGTTCCTGGTCAACGATTATGCCGACAGCGCCCGGCGCGGCCTGGTTCCCCAGGTCGAAAGTCTGCGCATGTCACAGGGGCGGCAGGGCGGCACGCAGACCAACCACCCGTTTTACAACGCGATTTACCGCGAAATTGGTATCGCTTACGCGGTCAGCGATGAAAACGGGCGCTTCTATTACCTGTTCGTGTTCGGCGCTGCGCCGGAAAATTTTCCCGTCACCGTCGCTGACCCGGCTCAGCCGAGCGTAATCACCAATGCTGTGCGCGGCGATACCGCGTACCTGTACCTGCCCAACGAAAATGCCCGCGATGTCGCCAGCGGCGCGCTGGTAGGCAAGTTTCAGTTCGTACTGAATGCTGAACAGCCAGGGGCGGCGGCGTGTCCGTCGAGCGCGGGCGGGGATTGGCTGCAATATCAAAATCGGCTGACCTTCAGGGCGACCACGTTGGGTGAACAAACACGCTACCTGACGCTGTGCGACGGCAGCGGACGTTCGGTGACTTCGACGGTGCGGTTCACCGCCACCGGCGACGCGCTCACGCCATCGCCCAGCATGACGGCGGCGTTCAGCTTTCCCACGCCGGACGTGAACAGTGCGGCGGGCGCGACCCAGACCGCCGCCGCCAGCGCGACCGCCTACTACCCGTTTCAGCAGACCATCGAAGCGATCCTGACGGCGACTGCCGGGGCGACGGCGACTGCCGGGGCGACGGCCACCCTGGACGCAACCGCTGCGCCATGACGGGGTAAACCGATCACAGATACCCGCGCACGATTTCGACCAGTTGGCGGGCGCGGTGGACAAACGTGTGTTCGGCCAGCAGGCGGCGCTGTGCCGCGTCACCGATGGCGCGGCGTTCGTCGTCGTGCGCCAGCAGATGGCGATAGCGGTCGATGGCTTCTTCGCCGCTGTTCACCACAATGATCTCTTTGCCCGGCTCGAACCAGGTTTCCAGCCCCAGATAGGGGTTAGCGACCATGCAGCAGCCCATACTGGCCAGCTCGAACGGGCGCGACGACGACGACGCGAACACGTTCGCATGGGCTGCCCGCGTGATCACCAGGTTGATTTTGCTGCGGCAGGCGTATTCGCGCAGCTTGCTGAAGCTGAGATACGGCAGCAGCGCCGCACGGCCAGTATCGCCCAGTTTCGTCCCCCGCACGGCGAATGTCGCGTCCGGGAGCTGGCGGCTGGCCTGGGCGATCATCGAATCGATCCATTCGCCCCGGTATTCGCGTCCATGCCCATAAAAGAACAGATCGACATCCTGTGACGGCACGTCTACGCGGCTGAACACGCTCGGATCAGCGCCGTAATACAACGTATGTACCGCCTGCGCGCCCATCCCTTTGATCAGGTCGCCACCCGCCCGGCTGCTGCTGATGAACGCGGCATATTCGCGCACATCCGCGCCCTGGTACATGCGGAAGCCAGAGGCGAACCCGTGCAGGCTCGGCAGGCTGGCGGGGACATCGCCGTCGTAGTAGATGACGGGTTTGCGGTGTTTCGCCATGATCGACGCAGCCACGCCCCTCAACTGGTTGAGTGGCACGGTGATAAAGATCACCGCGTCGATGTCCGGTTCGCGGCTGAGCAGCCGATCCAGGTGGCGTTCCCACAGCGGGGCGATCAGCGTTTGCGCCGCCGCCCGCACCGCCCGATCCGACCCCGATTCGGCGCTGCCGTCCGTCGTGGGCGTACCTTGCGTCGCATCGCGTGCGGGAATCAGGCGGCGGACGGCATCGCGGGCGGTCTTGAAGGCATCGCCCTGCCATTGAGCGGGATTCGCGGCGGCGCGCCACCACAGCGATTCAATTGCCGGGCCTTGATACGGCGCAGCGATCACGTCCACGCCGATCTCGTACAGCCCCTTCAAAAGCTGCCACCAGGCCGGGGTTGCGCTGAACGGCTGTGTCAGGTCGAGTGAGGAAACGACGAATAACAGTTTCATAAATGACGGCAGAACACGCCCGCCGGGTTCAACCTGTCCAGGATTCTTCGATGCTTTCGTACTGAAGCAGCACGGTTTCCTGCATCAGTTCGCCCGTCCCGGTGTCGAAATCCGAATACGTGATCTCGCTGATCCACGCGCCTTTGACCGTCCAGCGGCGCGTTTCAACGCCATCGTCCATCGCCAGAATCGTGAGCGTGCGTTTGGGGCGCACGATGTCGTCTTTGGCCGCGACGGTCTCTTGCAGCCAGCGGTTGAACGGCAGCGCCGGGTCGCGCTGCACCATGCGGCTCAGTTTGAACGGCGGCTGTTCATACTTGATCAGCGTCGGCTTGACATCGAGCCGGAAGGCGACGAAGCCGCTGATGCGGAACACGCCCGTCACAGCTTCATCGTTGAGCAGCACGGCAAATTCATTGGCGGATAAGCTGTCTACCACCCCCACGCGGCGGGTCAGTGCGTTGGTCATGTAAAACTCTCCCTGTGCAACTCCATCATAGCAGCATCGCGCACAGTATAACGCGGATGAAGCCGCGCCGCCGATGCGAATGTGACCTGTAAATCTGCACAAGCGCACGTCCGAAGGGGGTTGTGCAGACCTGCCGTAGCCAATGACATGCGTGTAAGATTAGCATGGTTGTCCTACAGCTAAGAGCGTAGGGAAAACGTCAGGTTCATGGGCGGCGCGGCTGCGCTATCATGCAGAACAAGCGGGGAGGGAGGCGCGGTACCGAAACGCTTATGCACCCCGCCAGGAGTTTTAGCCTAGAATCAAGCTGTCTATTATCCCTGGCTCATAGTATGCCATTAGACTCTTGTGAAAAGAGGAACAAAACGGTACACATCAAGGTAGAGATCAGGTAAACTAGACTCATGATTTCCAACGGCACGCACGCCCCAAGTTCGCTGATTCGCATTCACGGCCTGAACAAACAGTATGCCGAAGGCGGGCGTATGCGTCACGTCCTCAGCGATGTGACGCTGGAGATTGCCGAAGGGGAGTTTTTTGTCCTGCTGGGCAAAAGTGGTAGTGGTAAGAGTACACTGCTCAACCTCATCAGTGGAATTGACCGCGCCGACAGCGGGACGATTCATCTGCGCACGACCGAGCTTACCCACCTGAACGACCGACAAATGACGCTTTTCCGCCGCGAACACATTGGGATCGTGTTCCAGTTCTTCAACCTGATTCCCACGCTCACCGTGCTGGAAAACATCGCGCTGCCGCTGGAGCTGCGCGGCGTTGCGCCCAAGATTGCCGGGGCGCGCGGCAGTGCGCTGCTGGATCGGGTTGGGCTGCTGAACCGGGCGGCGACGTACCCAGACAAGCTGAGCGGTGGCGAACAGCAGCGCGTCGCCATTGCACGGGCGTTGGCGCATGAACCTATGGTCGTGCTGGCCGATGAGCCGACGGGCAACCTAGACGAAGAGACGGGCGAACGAGTGCTGCGCCTTCTGCTAGAATTGACCCAGGAGGCGGGCAAAACGTTGATCATGGCGACGCACAACCCGGATATTATCCCGCTGGCGGATCGTGTCGGTCGCATTCACGACGGTAAACTCATCATCACCTCGCAAGTGCAGGGCGAAGGAGTTTTCTAAATCATGACGGATCCTGACCCGGTGGCGGTCAAACAGGCGCTGTCCGAACTCCGCGACGTGAGTAAGGAAAAACGCCGGACTGCCGTAATGAAGTTAGGGATGTTAGGGGGCGAAGAAGCACTCCGTACCCTGATGGTGGTGGTCACCAACCCTAATGAAGACATCATCGTGCGCGGGCGCGCAGCGCTCATGCTGGGCAAACTGGGCGATTCCCGCGCCGTTGACCCGTTGATCGAAGCATTGGCCGATAGTGGCTATCAAACCCGCCTGCACGCCGCTGAAGCGCTTGGCAAAATTGGCGATCCGCGTGCGATCAAGGCGCTGCTGCGCGTGGTCGAAGCCGACCATGACACGGTAGGGGAAGCGGCCAAGACCGCGCTCAAGACCCTGGGCTACCCCGACCCGCAGCCCGCCGAAGAAGAACCCGCCGGGGCATGAAGCCGGGCGGATGTAGACTCATACGGACGAGTCCCTTATGCAGCATCGAAAGGGGTGATGTGTGCCGCACGCGGCCAGATCGCCCCTTTTTTTGCAGGGTTCACAGTCCTGATGTGGTGTGCATCAAGTGTATACACTTGTGTTATGCTGTACGCTAGCAGCGAAATTCCCGTGAAAGTCCACGCTCATGAGCAGTCAGCCGCTTAATCGTATTGTGATACAGGGGTATAAATCGATCCGCGATGCCGAGGTGAAACTGCGTCCACTCAATGTGCTTATCGGGGCGAACGGGGCGGGCAAAAGCAACTTTATTGGACTGTTCAACCTGCTCAACGCGATCATCGAGCAGCGGTTGCAAAAGTTTTCAAAAGCCAGAGGTGTTGACAGCTTGCTGCATTTTGGCCGCAAAGTCACCTCTGCGATTGAAGTCGAACTGGAGTTTGAAGGCGCTGAGGCAAATACAGCCAACCTGTATCGTATCATCCTTGCCCCCAGTGATCGGGATACCTTGTTTTTGGAAAGTGAAGAATGCGCCTATTGGCGCAAGGCTGAGTACGACAATCCACGTTGGTACGCTGTAGGAGCCGCCGAAACCGAGACTCGGCTTTTTGAAGCAGCCAAAAGAACATCCAGGCGCAGCCCGGTCGATGACGTGATCGATGCGCTGCAAGACTGGAAAATCTACCACTTTCACGATACCAGTGAGTCCTCCAGGCTGAAGCAGCCCGCTTCGTTGCAGGACAACCATTTTTTCCGCCCGGATGCATCGAACCTGGCTGCCTTTCTGTATTTCCTGCAAGAACAGCACCCCCATTCGTACACGCAGATCGTCCGCACCGTGCAGCAGATCGCGCCATTCTTCGATACGTTTGTGCTTGCCCCTGAGCGGTTAAACCCAGAGAATGAACGCATCCGCCTGGCATGGCGGCACGTTGAGGAAGATACCTATTTCGATGCGCACGCGCTGTCGGATGGCACGCTGCGGTTCATGTGCCTGGCTACCCTGCTGCTGCAACCCGAACTGCCATCGGTGATCCTGATCGATGAACCGGAATTGGGTCTGCATCCGGTGGCGATCACACTGCTGGCGAGCCTGCTGCGCCTTGCATCTGCACGCACTCAGGTGATCGTCTCTACGCAGTCCGTACCGCTGATCAACCAGCTTGATCCGGAAGATCTGATCGTGGTCGAAAGAGAGGATCAGCAGTCGGTGTTTACACGGCTGAACAGCGATCAGTTATCCGGTTGGCTAGAGGAGTATGGACTGGGCGATTTATGGGAAAAGAACGTGTTAGGCGGCAGGCCGACGCGGTGACCCCATGATGAACACGCAGTTTCGCAACGTCCTGATCCTGGTGGAAGGCCAAACTGAAGAAGCATTCGTCAAGGATGTGCTGAACCCGCACCTGAACAGCCTGAATATTCACCTGATACCCACATTGGTAGTGACCAAACGCACTGCCAGCAGGCGTTTCAAGGGCGGGGTCGTATCATATGCGCAAGTCGAAAACGACCTGCGCCAGCTTTGCAAAGACACCAGCGCTACCGCCATCACCACTATGATCGATTTTGCCAGGCTGGATGGCAAAGGTTTTCCGGGGTGGGATGAACTCAAGACGCGGTTTGCAAACCGCCCGATCTACGACAAGGTGGCGCATCTGGAAAGGCGACTGCGGGAAACGATAGATGACTCTCGGTTTCGCCCGTATTTTTCACTGCATGAATATGAAGCGCTGTTGTTCAGCCGTCCAGACAAAATCGCTGCATGGTTTCCCCAACTCTCCCCAAAAGCGGTAGAACAGCTTTCAGCAGTGCGCGCAGCCGTCGAATCGCCTGAACTGATCAACGATCTAAACCCGCCCTCTTACCGCATTCAGGAAATTCTCAGGCAGCAGCCTGAAAACTATGAAAAGCGATTCATGGGGTTTACATCGCTGTGGACATTGGGCTGCCCGCCATGCGCGCTGAATGTCGGCACTTTAATGAATGGCTGAACGCACTCGAATCGTTATCGACCTGAAGCAGAAATGTCAACAGTATGCATATTCCGATCATGTTCCGGCTGGCGGCACGTTATATGGCGCGGCGGCGGCTGCAAAGCGTCCTGTTCGTGCTGGGCGTGGCGCTCGGCGTAGCGATGGTGATCGCCATCGATTTAGCGAACGGCAGCGCCAGCCGCGCCTTCGACCTGAGCGCGCAAAGCGTGACCGGGCGCGCCACCCACCAGATCACCGGGACGAGCCAGGGCATCCCGACGGATGTGTACCGCCAGCTTCGGCTTGACGTGGGGCTGCGCGAAGCCGCCCCGGTCATCGAGCAGTACGTCCAGGCCCCGGCGCTGCAAAACCAGACCCTCCGCCTGCTGGGGGTCGATCCGTTCGCGGAGCCGCCGTTCCGCGAATACCTGAACAGCATCGAAGTACTGGGTGAAAACCAGACCGCGTTTGAATCGCTGAATACGTTCATCGTCCAGCCTGGAACGGCGCTGATCAGCCAGACATTGGCAGACAGAGCCGGAATCGTACCCGGCGATGCGCTGATCATCGTCGCCAACGCCCAGGAACACCCCGTCATGGTGATCGGCCTGCTGCGTCCGGCAGACCGCACCAGCGCCGAAGCGCTCGATAACCTGCTGCTGACCGATATTGCGACCGCCCAGGAGCTGATCGGCGATGCCGGGCGCGTCACCCGAATCGACCTGATCCTGCCGGACGGGTTCGACCTGGCGCGCATCGAGTCGATCTTGCCCGCCGGAGCGCAGATCGCCAGCACGCGCAGCGCGAGCAGCGCCCTGGGACAGATGACCGATGCCTTTGAACTGAATCTCCAGGCGCTCAGCCTTCTGGCGCTGGTCGTGGGTGTGTTCCTGATCTACAACACCGTCACCTTCAGCGTCGTGCAGCGCCGCCCGGTGCTGGGGATTTTACGGTCGGTCGGCGCGACCAAGCCGCAGATTTTCACGCTCATCCTGGGCGAAGCGATCACGTTGGGGGTGATCGGCACGGTGATCGGCCTGGCATTGGGGATCGTGTTCGGGCGGCTGGCCGTGGGGCTGGTCAGCCAGACGATCAGCGACCTGTATTTCACGGTCAACGTACAGCGCGTGACGGTTGATCCGTTCACGCTGGTGAAAGGCGCGCTGATCGGCGTGGCGGCCAGCATTGGCGCGGCGCTCGTCCCATCGTTGGATGCCACCCGCACGCCGCCCGCGGGTTCCATGCGCCGCAGCGACCTTGAGAGCAGCACCCGCCAGTTGATCCCGCTGATCACGCTGGCGGCGGGCGGGCTGCTCGCGTTTGGCGTGCTGCTGCTGCAACTGCCCACCCAAAGCCTGATCGTCAGCTTCGGCGCGCTGTTCGCGGTGATTTTGGGCGGTGCGCTGTTCACGCCGCTGGTACTGGTCGCCGGGATGCGCCTGGTCACCCCGTTGACCGAACGGCTTTTTGGCCTGCTGGGGCGCATGGCTCCGCGTGCGGTAGCGCGGTCGCTGAGCCGCACATCGGTCGCCGTTGCCGCGCTGACGATTGCCGTCAGCGTGATCGTCGGGCTGAGCGTGATGATCGGCAGTTTCCGGAATACGGTTGCGGACTGGCTGGACAACACATTAGGCGCGGATATTTACGTCAGTCCACCGCTCGTCAACGCCAATCGTGCTGAGGCCGATGTCGATCCGGCGGTGGCCGACGCGATTCGCGCCCAGGTGGACGGCATAGAACGGCTGGTCACCGGGCGCGGCGTGACGATCAATGCGCCGGATTACCCCGACCTGCCGCCCGTCAACCTGACCGCTGCCAGCGATGAAGTGGTCAGCACCGGGCGCGATTTTGTCTGGTTCAATACCGCCATCGCCCCGGCCTACACGCCCGCCGCCCTGGGGAGCGGCGATTACCTGATCGTGAGCGAACCGTTCGCCTTCCGGCGTGGGATCACGCCCGAAAACGACACGATCACCCTGCTTACGGATCGCGGCGCGGTCGCATTCACCGTGATCGGCGTGTACACCGATTATTCGACCGACCAGGGGACGACGATCATGGATGATGCGGTCTACCGCCGCTACTTCGACGATCCGTACATCACGTCGATAGCGCTGTTCCTTGCGCCGGGTGCGGACCTGGAAACCGCGCTTGAAGCGACGCGGGCAGCAGTGGCGGGGACGGCGCTGATCCCGCAAAGCAACCGCACGCTGCGGGCGGGCGTGTTCGATGTGTTCGAGCGCACGTTCGCCAT
Organism: bacterium; assembly: GCA_033764035.1. Classification (GTDB taxonomy): domain Bacteria; phylum Chloroflexota; class Anaerolineae; order Aggregatilineales; family Phototrophicaceae; genus Flexifilum. The sequence continues at coordinate 37,340 of JANRJJ010000018.1, read as the reverse complement.
CACCGACGCGCTGCAACTGCTCTCGGTGGTGGTGGCGTTCATCGGCATTCTGAGCGCGCTCATGGCGCTGCAACTGGAGCAGACGCGCCACTATGGGGTGATGCGCGCCGTCGGGCTGACCGGGGGACAGCTCCGCGATTACACGCTGATCCAGACCGGGCTGATGGGCATCACGGCGGGCGCGCTGGCCATGCCCATCGGCCTGGCGCTGGCGCTGATCCTGATCGACGTGATCAATGTGCGCTCGTTCGGCTGGACGATGCGCCTGGCACTGCCCTTCGAGGATTTCGCGCTGGCCTTCGCCGTCGCGGTGGTCGCCGCACTGCTGGCGGGGGTGTACCCGGCGCGCGTCCTCAGCGGGCTGGTCACGGCGCGGGCGCTGCGGGCAGAGTGAGGGGCGACGTGCCGCCCGCCCCTATGGGTTTGGTTCGGTGTCGCCCATCGGCACAATGGCAACGGCTTCCAGCTCCATCAGAAAATCGGGGTTAGCCAGTGCCACCACCGCCACATACGTGATCAGCGGGGGGTTGGGGCGGCCTGCCCATATCCGCTGAAAGATCATGAACGCTTCATGGATCGGCTGGTTGGGCAGGGTGTAAATGTTCCATTTGATCACGTGTTCGATGCCCGCGCCCGCTGCCGCCAGTGCGGTCGTCAGGTTGGCGAAAACCTGTTCCGCCTGCGCTTTAAAATCCACCGCGATGCTGCCCTGAGCATCGACCCCGTTCTGCCCGCCGATGTAGATCGTTTTGTGCGGCCCGGTCACGACTGCGACATGGGTGAACGCCTGATTGGTATGCAGCCCTTCCGGGTTGATCATCTGAACGCCCATCGTGCTTGTCAGCTCCTCACCTGTGCGCCGGGTCGATACCGACCCCTTATATTCTGTATGATGCCAAAGACAGCGCTTGTGATACGGGCTGCTTAGGCGGCAGGCAGCAAAAGCCCGGCGCGCTTTTTCTCGATCAGCAGGCGGTACAGGTCGATCACCTCATCCATCATCGCGTCCCACGACTGCGTTTCGGCAAACGCACGGGCGGCGTTTCCCATCTGCGCGATGCGTTCGCGGCTGACGGCGATCCGGCGCACCCCATCGATCAGCGCGTCCACGTCGCCCACGTCGAAGGTGTAGCCCGTTTCGCCTTCGCGCACGACATCGCGCACGCCGCCTACCCGCGACGCGACGACGGGCAGCCCCGCCGCCATCGCTTCGACGACGACCAGCCCGAACGTTTCCATCGACGATGGGAAAACGAACATATCCGCGCTGGCATACGCCTGGGAAAGCGCTTCCCCGGTCAGGTAGCCGACGAACTGGGCGGGCAGACCCGCGAAATGTTTTTCCAGGTCTTCGCGTGCCGGGCCATGCCCTACCAGCGCCAGGCGCGTACCGGGGACGTGTTCCAGCACCGCTTTGAGCTTATCGATCTGTTTTTCGGTCGAAAGCCGCCCGACGTACAGCAGCAGGGTATCTTCCGGGTGGCCGCCGCTCAAGTGATCGCGCATATCGGCAGAACGGTAACGCGGGTTGAATTTCTCCGCATCCACGCCGCGCTTCCACAGCCCAACGCGCTCCACGCCGATGCGCTGCATATCCTTCAGGATCAGGTTCGAGGGAGCCAGCGCATAATCTGCCGCGTTGAACACCGCACGGGTGAGCGCGTCGGTCAGCGGTTCCAGGATACCCAGGTTGAAATGGTGCGCCAGCCGCGCCAGGTCGAGATGGAATGAGGCTACCGTCGGGATGTTCAGGTGGCGCGCCATCATCATCCCCGGCACGCCGATCAGCACCGGGTGGATGTAATGGGCAATATCCGGCGCGAAGCGCTTCACCTGCTGGTATGTCGAAAGCGTGGGCGGGCCGACGCGCAGTTCCGGGTAGAGCGGGAGCGGCAGGCCGGGTACGCCGACGACCGGGGTTTGTTTGTACTGTTCCACGCCCATCTTGGGCGCGACGATCATCGTTTCAATGCCGCGCTTGTTCAGATGATCCAGCAGCAGGCACACGACGGTGACAATCCCGTCAATTTTGGGCAGAAACGTCTCTGTAAAGACTGCGACACGCATACAGCTTATCCCCCTTTAATCCACGTCTCACAACACCGAATCCCGTATGGAGTCACGCAGTGCGGGCGCGTGAAATTCGTGAAAATGACGTGGGGTACGGTGTGTACCGGGAATCGGCTACAATGGGGGTATGCATACCCTGATGATCAGCCTTGACCCTCACCTGTTCGACCCTGCCAGCGATGCCCGCCGCCGCCATCTGGCATTGGCCGCGCTGACGGGTTCGCTTACCATTCTGGTGCGCGTGAAAAACGCCTCCCTACCGATCACCCAAGACGATGGCCTGACGCTGATCCCGGTGTTTGCGCCCATGCCCGCCCTGATCCTGCCGTGCATGATCGCGGTGGCGCGGCGTGCGACTCGTGATGCGTCGATGCCCTTCGATCTGATCGTGACTCAGGACATCGCTGTGACCGGGCTGATCGGCCTATGGCTGAAAGGGCGGCTGCACACCCCGGTGCTTGTGCAGAGCCACAGCACCCTGTTTGATAACCCGGCATGGATCGCGGAGCAGCCCATTCAGCGGCGCATCCTGGTGCGGCTGGCCGGGTGGGTGGCCGCCCATGCTGATGCTGTCCGCACGGTCAACCAGCATGAACGCGACGCGCTGATCCGGCGCGGCATCCCGGCGGCGCGGATTCATGTCCTGCCGCTGGCGACGGCCTCCCGCGCATTTGTCGATCCGCCTGGTGAACAGTTGGCGGCGGCGCGCCGGGCGCTGAACCTGGATGACTCCGATCCGGTGGTGCTGTGGATCGGCTACCCGGTCGGGTTCAAGCGCGTTGACCTGCTGATCGACGTGTTCCGGCGGGTGGTGGCGCAGGTTCCGGCGGCGCGGTTGGTGCTGATCGGCCTGAAGCCGGGCGACATCGAGCGGCTGCGTGGGCTGGCCGAACGCGCCGGGATCGCGCAGCACGTCAGGCTGCACCCGGCGATTCCGCATGATCGGCTGCCCGCGTATTACGCGCTGGCGAACGTGTACGCGCTCACCAGCAGCTATGAAGGGCTGCCCCGCGTGCTGTTCGAATCAGGCGCGGCGGGCATCCCGTCGGTCGGGTTCGCGGTTCCCGGCGTGCGCGAAATGATCGCCGATGGCGTGAATGGGTACACCGCCGCCGAAGGCGACATAGACGGATTCGCCGCCCATGTGATCGCCCTGCTCCGTGACCGCGCCGCTGCGCAGCGCATGGGCGAACGGGCGCGAACCATCGCTTTTGCCCACTACGATGCAGAGTCCTATCCGGCGCGGTGGGCGGCGATATGGCACGCCGTGCGACGGCACGCTGCCGCACGGCGAATTACGCATCAGTCGGCAACGGTCAGCAACGCGGCGGGCGATCTGCTCCTGTTCAACCTGGCGACCGATGCCGATGATCCGGTATTGGGGTTCACCACCGAATGGATCAACCGCCTGGCGGCGCACTTCCGGCGCATCGACGTGATCACGATGCGGGCGGGGCGTGTAAGCGTCGCGCCGAACGTGCGCGTCTTTTCGATGGGCAAAGAACGGGGCGACAGTGAACCGCGCCGCGCCCTGGCTTTCTATCGCATCCTGGCGCGCCTGCTGCTCGCACGGCGCTATACAGCCTGTTTCGCGCATATGACCCCGCTGTTCGCGGCGATGGGCGCGCCCGTGCTGGCGCGGCGCGGCGTGCCGATCACGCTGTGGTACACCCACCGCCAGGATACGCGCCAACTGCGGGCGGGCGCTGCCGTCAGCCGTCATATCGTCACCGCTGCGCCGGATAGTTTTCCATTCCCCACGCCGAAACTGCGCGCCATCGGGCATGGCATCGATACCGCTTTTTTCGCGCCGAGCGATAGCGCGGCCACCGCTGATTCTCCCGCCCGGCCAACCGTGATCCATACCGCCCGGCTGATGCCGATCAAGCATCAGGCGACGCTGATCCGCGCCATCGCCGCCATCCCCGGCCTGCACGCCACGCTGATCGGGGAGGTGCCGCCGGGCATTGACTCAACCTACAAAACCGAACTGCAAGCGCTCGTGTCTCAGTTGCAGATCGCGGAACGGGTGCGGTTCGCCGGGGCGCTGCCGCGTGACGGGGTACGTGCGGCGCTGGATGGGGCGTTTGCCGCCGTCAACCTCAGCCCGCCGGGTTTATTCGATAAAGCGGCGCTGGAAAGCATGGCGATGGGCATTCCTACTCTCGTGAGCAGCCCGGCTTTTCGTCCGCTGATGGGGGCGTATGCCGACCTGCTCACGATTCCCGCGCCGGACGATCACGCCGCGCTCACGGATCGGCTGAAGGCGCTGCTGCGCTTGTCAGCGGATGAGCGGGCGCACATCGGGGCGCAGCTTCGAGCGGCGGTGACCGACCAGCACAGCCTGGATCGGCTGATCGCCCGGATCGCGGCGGTGCTGATCGATCAGGAAAACGGCGACAGCGTCACCAGTCGAGATCGTAGCTGATGCGGTCATCGGCCTGGGTGCGGTGAACGCGAATCGTGGAACCCGGCGGCGTGAAGCGCTTGATCAGGCCATAGCACAGCCCATACACCAGGTCGGACGGCAGCGGCAGGCCGACGAACGTGAAGCGCACATGCGTATCGCTCAGATTATCGACCAGCAGATCGCCGGGGTGCGCACCGCGCCAGCCCGCATAGTGCATCTGCGTGACCAGCGGTAAAATATCCTGCACGGTCTTCAGGTGCGGCGGGTACTGCATATGCGCGACAATGTTCATGCCCACTGCCACCAGGTTGAACATGCCGCCTGGCGCATGTTCCAGGTCATCATAAAAATTGATCACCTTTTGCGCGGAGTAATATTGTGCCGGGTCGATGTGGTTCAGGCCGTGTTTTTCGCGGTACGGGCGCACATCGTCCTCATTCATCGACCCAATGATGCCCAGTAAATACTGGCCGTTCACTTCTAATTTCGGGTCAACTGTTTTCATAATCGTGATCCTTTTGTGAAGAGGCGGCGTAAATTTGCCATGCTACGCGCAGTATAATAAATATGAGGATTGAGTAAGCATATAGAAAGCGTACAGCTTCCGTTACAAGAGTTGTGTATTTTTACCTTTAGTACAAAAAAAAGGATTTTCACGCGCTGCTGCGCACTGCCGCATTCGCGCCCTATCATGAAGCTGATCTATATCGCCAATATCCGTGTCCCCACCGAAAAAGCGCACGGCTTGCAGATTTTTCACATGCTTGAAGCGTTCGGCGCACATGCGCGGGCCGATGTGCAGTTATGGGCAGCGCGCCGGGTGAATACCCCGGAGCTGCGGTCGGTGACCGATCCGTTCGCCCATTACGGCGTGGATCGCACGTTCCGGCTGCGCCTGCTGCCCACGCTCGATCTGCTGTGGCTGGTGCCGGGGCGTGCCGACCTGCTGGCGAAGGCGGTGTTCACGCTGCAATGGGTCACGTTCACGCTGGCGGCGCTGATCGCGCTGGTGGGCGAGCGGGCGGATGTGATCTATACCCGTGATGCGCTGATTGTGCTGGCAGCCAGCCTGGTCACGCCCCGTCGAGCGCTGGCGTATGAGCCGCACACCGTCCCGGAAGGGCGCATTGGGCGGGCGCTTCAGCGTGCTGCCGTGCGGCGGGCGGGCGCGATCATCCCGGTCACACGCAGGCTGGCCGATGATCTGCTCCCCCTGGGTGCTGACCCGGCACGTCTGTATGTCGCCCATGATGGGATTCGCGCTGCCCGTTTTGCCGACCTGCCTACGCGGGAAATGGCACGGGCGCAGCTCGGTTGGCCGGACGCGGTGTTCATCGTCGGGTATGTCGGGCGGCTGCACACCATGAACATGGACAAAGGCGTAAGCACCCTGCTGGAAGCGGTGCTGCACGCCGAAGGGACGGCGCTGGCGCTGGTGGGCGGCCCGGCGGAAGGCGCGGACGCGCTGCGGCGCACGTGGATCGAACGCGGCGGCGACCCGGCGCACTTCTTCAACGCCGGGCAGGTCGCGCCCGCTGCTGTCCCGCTGTATCTGCGGGCGTTCGATGCGTGCGCGATGGTGCTGCCGTTTACACCGCATTTCGCGTATTATGCATCGCCGCTCAAGCTGTTCGAATACATGGCGGCGGGCGGGGCGATTGTGGCTTCGGATTTTCCCAGTTTCCGTGAAGTATTGAAGGACGGTGTATCGGCGCTGCTCGTCCCGCCATCGGATGTCCCGGTGCTGGCCGCCGCGATCCGCAGGCTGCGCGATGATCCAGCACTGCGCGCACGGATTGGCACGGCGGCACAGGCGGAAGCGATGGCGCATTACACCTGGCACGCCCGCGCCGCCGCGATTCTGGCGCACATCGAACGGCAGCGCGGCTGATGCACATCGGCATCCTGGCGGCTGACCTCACACATCGGCATGGGTGGGCGCACTACAGCACGAGCGTGATCGGCGCGCTGCATCAAGCCGGGGTCAGGCTCACTGTGCTGACGACGCACGACTCGCCCATCCCCCCGGCACTGAACGGCGTGCCGATCTACCCGATCCTGCCCACCGTCGATCCGCTGGCTGGCCGGATGCTCCCCAGGCTGGCCGCGCTGACCCCGCGTGCTGCCGGGCTGCTGCGCTCGTGCGATGTGATCCATACCCATGTCGAGCCGTTCGCACCGCTTGGCGGGTGGGCAAGCGGTCGTAAGCCGCACATCATCACCGGGCATGGGAGCTATGTCCGCTTGGATCAGGCGTATTCGCGTGCGGCGCGCCCATGCTATCGATGGGCGTTCAGGCGTGCGGCGGTGGCATGTGTGAGCGCGTATACCGCCCACGCCGCCGCCGCTGCCCTGCCCGGCGTGCGCACCCAGGTGATCCCGAACGGGGTGGATGCAGCGCGCTTTTCACCGCTTCCCGCTGCTGCGAAAACAGGCGGGACGATCCTCACGGTGGGGGCGGTCAAGCCGCGCAAAGGCACGTTCGAACTGGTGCAGGCATTCGCCCAGGTGCGGATCGCGCACCCGAATGCAAAGCTGATCGTGGTCGGCAGCCTGGAGATCGACCCGGCGTATGCGACGCGGGTGCGTGCCGAAATTGAGCGGCTGCATGTGGCCGATGGGGTCAGGCTGGCTGGACGCATCCCAGAGGATATGCTGCGCCAGGAGTACGCCGCAGCGGATGTGTTCGCGTTCCCGTCGCTGGCCGATGGCTGGAAATTCGAGGGCTTCGGGCTGGCGGCGCTCGAAGCGAGCGCGGCGGGGCTGCCCGTCGCCGCGTTCGGCGGCAGCGGGGTCGAAGATGCGGTGATCGACAGCGTGACCGGGCGCATCGTCCCGCCGGGGGCTGTATCGGCATTGGCGGGCGCACTGATCGACCTGCTGGCTGATAAGGCGCTGCGCGCCCGCTTGGGTGAAGCCGGGCGCGCCCACGCCGCCGCCATGACATGGGAGGCCGCCGCCGCAGCACTGATCCGCCTCTATGCAAGCGCGGCGCGGGCGCGCTAGAATGCCTGCACCATGTGAACAGGGAACGACTGCCATTTGATCATCACGCGGGCGCGGCGCTTGCTCAGCCGCCGATTCGTACAGGATACGCTGATTCTGCAACTGAGCAAGGCGCTCAACACGGCGCTGAGCGCGGCGGGTGTGCTGATCCTGTGGCGGTTGATGCCGCCAGAGCAGTTCGGCATCTTCGCGCTGGCTGAATCGCTGCTGGCGCTGTGGGCGCAGTTGGATTTTACAGGCGCAGGCCAGGCGATGTACACGCGCCTGGGCGTTGCGCTGGGCGGGCGCGACGCGCAAACGGCGCTCGACGTGATGGCGGCCTATGTGCGCATCGGCATGACGATCAGTATCGGCATTGCTGTGCTGGTGATCGTTTTTGGCGTGCCGACGGCGCAGTTCGTCCAGGGCAGCGCCCAGGTGGGGCGGCTGGCAGGCGGGTTGGCGGTGGCCTGGGTGCTGGAAGTGCTGTATCAGTTCGTGATGTCGGCGTTCGGGGCAGCGCGGCAGATGCGCACGATCTCGGCGCTGGCGCTGGTCAACCAGGTCGTGCTGACCGGCTGCGTGATCGGTGCGCTGCTCATCGCCCCTACGCCGGAACTGCTGGTCGCCGGGCGCGTGCTGTACGCCGTGATCACGCTGGCGCTGGCGCTGTATCTGTACCGCCGTATCCGCGAACGCGCCGGGCTGCCCGCGCTGAAGGCGGTGGCGCGCCGCATCCCGTCGGTTCGCCTGGCCGGGTACTGGCGTTTCGGGGTGGCAAACGCCATCGACAAAAATGCCGGGTCGCTGTTCGTGCAGATTCCCACCCAGGTGGCGGGGATCATCGGCGGGGCGGCGGCGGCGGGTTACCTGAACCTGGCGCTGCGCGGGATTGCCAACGCGGGCATCCTGACCGCCGCGATCTTCGAGAACGTGGAAGCGGTGATCCCCCAGGCGGTAGGTCGCGGCGATTTTGCTCTGCTGCGGCGCAACCTGTGGCGCGTGATCGCGGTATTGGGCGTGGGCGGGATCAGCGTGTTTGGCGGGTTGGTGATCGTCGCGCCGTACCTCATCCCGCCGATCCTGGGCGCGGAATGGACTCCGGCGGTCGCGCCGCTCAGCGTGCTGGCATTCTACGGCGCGCTGGCGGCAGTCGGCGGCATATTCGGGCCGCTGTACCGGGCCTTCAACCGGATGCGCAGCGCGTTGATCGCCAAAGGGATCGCGCTGGCGGTGATGATCCCGCTGGCGCTGGCCGCCGTCAGCCGGGCGGACGACACTGCGCTGATGGGCGTGCCGCGCCTGAACGCCTTCATCGGCGCGGTGCGTCTGGCCGACCCGTTCGCAGCGGTCGATGCATCCGTGATCGGCGCGTGGCTGATCACGCTGGCCTTTGCCATTTCGATCAGCCTGACCGCAGCGGTCATGTTCACAGTACTGCGGTCGCAGCCGTCGATCAGGCACACCCACCCGGAGCCTACCTAACCCCATGTGCGGCATTTTCGGACATTATGCACCTGGCGGTGCTTCGATAGCGCTGGTCGAACGGATGGCGCGCCTGCTGGCGCATCGCGGACCGGACGGCTATGGCCTGCACGCCGACCCGGACGGACGTTTTGCTTTCGGGGCGGGGCGGCTGGCGATCATCGACCTGAGCGCGCACCCTGGCATCCTGTTCAGCGAAGATAGGCAGACCGCCGTCGCTTTCAACGGCGAAATTTATAACTACAAGCCGCTGCGCGCCGCACTGGAGCGTGCTGGACACCAGTTCGCCACCCATACCGATACCGAAGTGATCGTACACGGCTATGAGCAGTGGGGCGACGGCGTGATCGAACGGCTGCGCGGCATGTTCGGCGTAGCGGTCTGGGATTCGACTCGCCAGCGCGTGCTGATCGCCCGTGACCGCCTGGGCGAAAAGCCGCTGTATTACGCGCCCATCGACGGCGACGCGGGACGCGAATGGGTGTTCGCATCCGAAGTCAAGGCGCTGTTCGCGCACCCTGGTCTGCGCCGCGCCGTCGATCCCGACGGGCTGATTCAATTCCTCTCGTTGGGGTATACCCTGCCGCCGCGCACCGCCTTCGCGGGCGTATGCAAGCTCGCCCCCGGCGCGATGCTGATCTGCGAAAACGGCGGCGTGCGGACGGTGCAGTACTGGCTGCCGCACCCGGCAAAGGGGGATCTGCCGCCGTACCCGGACGCGGTGCGCCAGGTGCGGGCGCTGCTGGAAGAAACCGTCGCCATGCAGATGATGAGCGATGTCCCCATTGGCGCATTTCTGAGCGGCGGCGTGGACAGCACCGCCGTCGTCGCGCTGATGCGCCGGGCGCTTGCGCCGGGGCAGACGCTCAGCACGTTCACCGTCGGGTTCGATGTGCCGCCGGAGGGCAAAGCGGATCGCAAATTCAACGTGGATGCGCGGTACGCGGCGGCAGCGGCGGCGCATTTTGGGACGCAGCACCACGCGATCTACCTGAAACAGGATGAACGCTTAAGCGATCTGCTGCCGCACCTGATTTATCATCAGGATGACCTGATCGCCATGCCGACGGTCGTCCAGACCGCCTATGTGGCGGCGCTGGCGCGGACGGGGGGCGTTCCGGTACTGCTCAACGGGGAAGCGGGCGACGAATTGTTCATGGGCTACCAGCACTACCGCACCGATCAGGTATTGACGCGCTATCTGCGCCTGCCCGCCCTACTGCGGCGCGGCGTTCTCGACTCGGCGTTGGCGCGGCTGCCGGGGGGGCGCTTCGATTCAGCGCGCAAGCTGCCGGGCAAAGCCGCCCTTGGCCCCGCCGGGCGCTACCTGACCTGGACGCGCATCCTCGATTTCGAGCAGATTGCCCGCCTGCTGCACGCCGGAGGCCGTGCTGATGCGCAGGCCGCCGTCCATGCGTGGATCGATCCGCTGCTGGCCGTGCCGGGAACCGACGACTTCACCGAACGGCTGGCCGTCGGCAACCTGATCGGCTTTGTGGGCGAAAACAGCAATATGCGCGTCGATAAAATGTGCATGGCGATGAGCGTCGAAGCGCGGTCACCGCTCGAAGATTACCGCCTGGCAGAACTGGCGCTGCGCCTGCCGCGTGCCTACAAGCTGCGCGGCGGCGATTTCAAAGCGGTGTTCAAGGATGCGATCCGCGATCTCGTCCCGCAAAACGTGCTGACTCGCCCGAAATGGGGCTTCAACCCGCCCGCGAGTGACTGGCTGCGCGGCCCGCTTCAGCCATTGATCCGCCGCTGGCTCTCCCGCGAGTATATCGAGTCGGTCGGCGTGTTCGACGCGGCGGCGGTCGAACGGGCGCTGCATGAACACGTCGTCGAACGCGAATACCGCCTGTGGGAGGTGTGGACGGCGCTGGCGTTTCATGTGTGGCACGCTCTGTTCATCGATCAGGCGCTCACCCTGCCTGAGCCGCTGGCCGCGCCCGACCTGGTTGCGGGCGCGGTGGTACACCCACCAAAGGCGGCGCATCCTTGAAATTCCTGTGCGTGAACGCGGCCTTTTCGCGCCTGAACAGCCCCGGTGCGGCGGAACTGGACTGGTTCGCGCTGCTGGATCGGCTGGCAGCGCTGGGGCATACGCTCGTCGTCTTGCAGCCGTACCTGCCTGGCCAGTCCCCCGCCGACGTGATCGGTTTCTACGGCAGGCCGCTCCTTGAGATCGTGCCGATCCCGCTCGATGCGACAATGCGCGATCCGCGCCGTCTTACTCATCCGGCCTATCTGGATGGCGCGGGCTGGCAGTATGCGTCGCCCGCCTTCACGCGGCAGGTGCAGGACGCGATCCGCACCTACCGCCCGGATGCGTTGTTCGCGGTGATGAGCTTTTTGTGGGGCGCGGTGCGCGCCGCCCGCCGTGCGGGGATTCCGACCATCCTGCGGTCGCAGAACAACGAAGCGCGGCATCTGCTGCAAGAAAACGGCGTGACGCTCCCTAACCTGATCCGGTATATGGGCAAGGCGGCGGGCGAACGCCAGGTCGCCCGCTTGCCGTCGGCGGTGGCGGCAATCACGCCGGATGAAGCGGCGTTTTACCATCGGCTCGCGCCCGGCGCGCATATCGAGACGCTGCCGCTGGGTACGCTGCCCGCGCTGCTGCGGCCTGCACAGCGGGCCGTCAACCGAACGCCGCTGCACGTCTTTTTCATGGGGTCAAGCTACAACGTGCCGCACAACCGCCGGGCGCTCGATTTTATCACCCGCGAGATCGTCCCACGTCTGCGCGCACGGGCGGCGGGCGCGTTCACGGTGCATATCCTGGGGAGCAAAGTCCCGACGGAAACGGCGGCGCTGGCCAGCGCTGACCTGATCTTTGAAGGCTACGTTCCCGATCTTGATGCGTTTCTGGCGGGCATGGACATCGCGCTGATCCCGTCGTTGGGCGGGGCGGGGATGCAGCAAAAAGCGTTTGAGCCGCTGTGCCGGGGGTTTCCGGTGGTCACCCATGCGCGGGTGCTGGCCGGGTATGATTACCGCCCCGGCACTGACGTACTGACAGGCGAAAGCGCCGACGATTTTGTCGATCATCTGCTGACGCTGTGCGACCCGGCGCAGCGCGAACGTCTCTCACTGCACGCGGCGGCTCGGTCTGCCGAACTGTTCGGCGCGGCGGTGCTGGATGCGGCGCTGCGGCGGTTGATCGCGGTGCTGTAGGCCGGGTTTGCGTGAGCAGTTGTAGAGAACCACCAAAAACGCTGGTGAAAGTGAATGATATTGTGTAGAAGAGTCACGAAAAGTTTTGATGAATAATCGTTTGCAGCCCGTTTAGGAAAGGAGATACCGGGATCGACGTTGGGCAAAACCGCCAGCGCACCCGGTCAAGGACGCGATGCGTAACATTCTGGTGATTGGCGGCACCCGCAATTTAGGCCATCTGCTCGTGCATCGGCTGGTTGAACAGGGCGATCAGGTCACGGTGTTCAACCGGGGCATGACCCGCGATGAACTGCCGGAATCGGTCGAACGGCTGCACGGGGATCGTACCGAAAAGTCCGCACTGGCCGCCGCGCTTAAAGGTCGCACGTTCGATGCGGTGGTCGATACCGCGCTGTACAAAGGTGAAGAAGCCCAGGTGATCAGCCAGTTATTGCACGGCAGCATGGGGCAGTACATTTTCCTGAGCAGCGGCCAGGTGTATCTGGTGCGCGAAGGAATCGAACGCCCATTCACCGAAGCGATGTACCCAGGCCGCACCATGCCCGCGCCCAAAAGCGATACCTACAGCTATGAAGAATGGCTGTATGGCATGGACAAGCGCGCCGCCGAAGATCACCTGCACGCGGCCTATGCCGAACACGGATTCCCGGTGACCACGCTGCGCCTGCCGATGGTGACGGGCGAACGCGACCACTTCGGGCGGCTGTACGGCTATGTGCTGCGCCTGAAGGATGAAGGCCCGGTGCTGGTGCCGTCCACGCCCAACCACCCGCTGCGCCATGTCTACAGCGGTGACGTGGTGGACGTGATTCTGAAACTGCTGGCCAGCGGCGCGGGTATTGGCAAAGCGTACAACATCTCGCAGGACGAAACCGTCACGCTCGATGAGTTTCTGAGCATGATCGCCGCGATCATGGGGGTCGAGCCGCTGATCGTGCGGGTGCGGCGCGATAAGCTGGAGGCGAACGGGTTCGTGCCGGACTGCTCCCCGTTCAGCGAACGCTGGATGAGCGAACTCGACAACACGCTGAGCAAGACCGAACTGGGCGTGACCTATACCCCACTGGCCGATTATCTGCGGGCGACCGTCACGCACCTGCTGGAGAACACCCCGCCCATGCCCGTCGGCTACAAGCGCCGCCGCGCCGAAATCACCTTCTACCAGCAGGTGATGGGTCAGGTGGAAATAGGCGAAAGCTAGCAGTGTTATAATCAGCGGCGTTTGTGAACCGACGCACATTCCCAAAGGAAACAGGAACCTTCAGCTTATGACGACTACCGCGAAAACTGTCCTCATCACGGGCGGATCGGGCTTTCTGGGCATCAACCTGGTGCGCTACCTGCTGGCACGCGGCCATGCGGTCGTATCACTCGACCTGCTCGACTTCGATTACCCCGAACGCGGACGCATTACCGAAGTCAAAGGCGACATCCGCGACCGCGCCGCCGTTGACCGCGCCATGCAGGGCGTGCAGATCGTGATCCACACAGCGGCAGCGCTGCCGCTGTACAGCGAAGCGGATATTTTCAGCACCGACATCGACGGCACGCGCAACATTTTGGAATCCGCCGCTGCGCACGGCGTGGAGCGCATGATCCACATCAGCTCGACGGCGGTGTACGGCGTGCCGGATCATCACCCGCTGTACGAAACCGACCCAGTGAGCGGGGTTGGGCCGTATGGCAAGGCCAAAATTGAGGCCGAAGCCCTGTGTGTGGAGGCGCGCAAAACCGGGCTGTGCGTGCCAATCATTCGGCCTAAATCGTTCATTGGCCCGGAACGCCTGGGCGTGTTCGCGCTGTTCTACGATTGGGCGAAGGATGGGCGCGGCTTCCCGATGATTGGCAGTGGGAACAACCGCTACCAACTGCTCGACGTGCAAGACCTGTGCGACGCAATCTACCTGTGCATGACGCTGGATCGCGAGACGGTCAACGATACGTTCAACATCGGCGCGAAGGCGTTCACCACCATGCGCGAAGATTACCAGGCGGTGCTGGATTACGCGGGCTATAACCGCAAAATTGTCCCGTTCCCGGAAGCCCCGGTGATCTTCGCGCTGAAAATCCTGGAGCGGCTGAAGCTCTCGCCGTTGTACGCCTGGGTCTACGAAACGGCGGGCAAGGATTCGTTCGTGAGCATCGACAAAGCCGAACGGGTGCTGGGCTACGCGCCGAAATACAGCAACAAAGACGCGCTGATCCGCAATTACCAATGGTATCTGGACAACCTGAGCCACTTTGAAGGCCGCAGCGGGGTGACGCACCGCGTCCCCTGGAACCAGGGCGCGCTGAAGCTGGCGAAACTGTTCTTTTAGGCGAAAGGCTGATTATCGCATGTCCACCGTACCCGCCGCTGCCGCCGTCCGCCCGATTCCGGGACGGCGCAGCCGGATCAAGATCGATGTGATCAACCAGGTGCGCGCACTGGGTTTCCTGGATTTTGCCGCCTATATGTGGCGCACCTACGGCGATTTAAGCATGGTCGAACTGGGGCCGCGCAAGCTGGTGTTCGCCATCCACCCGGATCAGGTGCGGCACATCAACGTGACCAACCGCCAGAACTATGACAAGCTCGGTTCGTACGAAAATGTGCGTAAATACCTGCTGGGCGATGGCCTGCTGACCAGCACGGGCGAAACGTGGCGGCGGCAGCGCAAGCTGATGTCGCCGTTCTACACCCCACAGGGCATTGAATCCTATACCCAGATCATGTTGGAGGACGGGCAAAAGCTGGTCGAACGCTGGCGAACCAAAGCCCGGGATGGGGAAGAAGTCGAACTTTCGCAGGAGATGATGATCGTCACCGCGTCGATCATCCTGCGAGCGATGTTCACGATGGAAACGGACGAACAGATCGTCGCGCTGAAACACGCCGTCGAAACGCTGATCGGCCAGGCCGGGCAGCGCCAGTACACGCTGATCACCCTGCCGCTGTGGGTGCCAACGCGCCGCAACACGACGTATCTGCGGGCGCGTGAACAAGTGCATTCGTTCATCAACGGCATCATCGCGCAGCGCCGCGCCGCCGACCCCGCCACCTACCCGCCCGACCTGTTGAGCAAGCTGCTGCTTGCCCAGGATGATGAAACGGGCGCGACCATGGCCGATCATATCGTGCGCGATGAATCGATCACGACGTTCTTTGCAGGACACGAGACGACGGCGCGCACGCTCACGTATGCGTTTTATGCGCTGGCTGCCAACCCGGAAGCAGAAGCACGGCTGCATGAAGAACTCGACCGCGTGTTGGGCGATGAACCGCCGACGCTGGAAGCGCTGAAGCGGCTGCCGTACACGCTGCGGGTGATCAAAGAGACGCTGCGCCTGTATCCCCCCGCCCCGGTGTACACCCGCGATGCCGTTGCCGACGACGTGATCGACGGGATGCGCGTGGAAGGTGGGTCGGCCATGATGCTCGTCCCGTACCTGACGCACCGCCACCCGGATTTTTGGGATCAGCCGGAGGTGTTCGATCCGGACAGGTGGGAACCGGAGCAGGAAAAAGCGCGGCATCCGTATGCCTTTCACCCGTTCGCGTCTGGGCAGCGCATCTGCATCGGCAGCAATTTCTCACTGCTCGAAAGCCATATCCTGCTGGCGATGCTGGCGCGGGATTTCAGGCCGCGTCTGCGTGATGGGCATCAGGTGCGGTGGGAAATGCGCGGCACGTTGAATGCTGCCAATGGGGTTCCCGTCACGCTTGTCCCGCGTCGCTGACGCGCCGCGCCGCTGACGCGCCGTTCAGGATCGGCGGATGCACAAAAAAGCGCGGGGCGCATGGTAACCCGCCCCGCGCTCTGCACGCTGCACATAGGTTTACGCCCCGGCGTGCGCCCGTTCCAGCGTCGCTATGTCGATTTTGCGCATGGGCATCAGGGCTTGCATCACGCGCCCGGCTTTGGCGGGGTCGGGGTCGCTCATCAGCCGTCCCAGCGCCGATGGGACGATCTGCCACGATAGACCATACTTATCCTTCAGCCAGCCGCACATCGATTCTTCGCCGCCGTCGGCGGTCAGCCGCGACCAGTAATAATCGACCTCTTCCTGATCGGCACAATCGACCGAAAGCGAGATCGCCTCGTTCAATTTGAACTGCGGCCCGCCGTTCAACACGCGGTACTGCTGACCAGCGAGCGTGAAGGTAGCCGTAAGGAGCGTGCCGGCGCGTTCGCCCGCTTCTGCACCGTAATAGGATGTGTCGAGAACCTGGGAATTGGGAAACAGCGAAATGTACAAGCGCATCGCGGCTTCGCCTTCGGTATCGAACCACAGACAGGGGGTGATCTTGGACATGGCGGGGACTCTTTTCGGAAGGTAAAGGTAAATTTAGAACAAATGTATCATACGCCAGGTGAGGGTGTGTTGTCAACCAATACGGTGCTTTAGCGTGCGTAATGCGTTTTGAAACCTTTACAACTTTTTAGCACACAAAAATTGTGAATCGCCTTACACTTTGTGTGTAACGTGAACTGTAATGCCTGCTGCACATCCCGGAGAACATGCCCGCCATGAACACATCCGCCGTCACCCGCCGTCACTTGATCCTTGCCGTACTCGTGATGATCCTGGCGATCATCGCTTGTGATTGTACACGCGGGCAGTCGTATAGCTGCTCGAATGCCGTGTTTCAAATCGAGAACTACTATGGGGTAGATTTCGGCAATGCGGAGATCGCGGAATGCACCGCGTTCGTGACCGAAGCCTGCCCGGAAGCCATCGATACGCCCGAAGCCCAGGCCGCCGAACATGCCTGTGACCTGGCCGCGATTGAAGCGTGGAAGCGCGGCCAGCCCGCACCCGCCGCCGATTACCCGGTCGCTGGCGTACCAAACCTGGAACAAGCCGTCCAAAACCCGGCACAGCAGAGCATCGTCGCCCCGCCCACTGCCGCCGCACCGGAATCGGCCATCCCCGTCAACTGCGATGCCTTCCGCCTGACATCGCCGCTCGATGGGCTGCCCAACGGTATCGCCACCTTCTACTGGGATACGCTGCCCGGCGCGCCGTACATCTTTGGGACGATCATGGATGAAAACCGCAGTGTGCTGTGGAGCGGTAGTTTCGGCCAGGCAAATCAGGCTTCGCTCGATGTCAGCCAGGGGGCGATAGGCGGCGGGTACGCGCTGATTGTGCGGGTTGAAGCGCGCAATGCGAACAACACACCGCTCTGTGCCGATGAACACCTAATCGTGCGCGCCGCGCCGAATAACACCGCGTCGCAGAACAGCGCACCGCCGCCCGCCGTTGTGCCAACGGCCACGCTCCCCGTCCCGAAATGACGCCGCACCGACCCACCTGTTCAGCAGTTTCGACGCGCCCAGTATGCATGGGCGCGTTTTTGTTTCCCATACTGCATGTCGTCATGCAGCTTGAAATTATTTACGGGTTTTTGACAACACAAACATTGCAAATCATCTTACACTGTCTGTATAAGTGAGCTGAAACACAAAACGTACTTTTAATCCGATCTCATCGCAGGAGCTTTACAAAACCCATGAACACTGCCACCACCGCCCGCCGCCATCTGATCCTCGCCGCATTCGTGATGATCCTGGCCATCATCGCCTGTGATTGTACGTCCGACAATGCGATGGCCTGTGCTAACGAAAGCTTCCAGATCAATGTGTTCAACGGCGTAGGCTTCAGCGCTGTAGGCGTCGATGAATGCATCATCGCCGTCGATGCCGCCTGTCCGGATGCCATCGACCTGCCCGAAGCGGAAGCCGCCGAAACCGCGTGCGAAGCCGCAGCGCTGCAAGCGTGGAAAAGCGGCCAGCCGATGCCCGCCGCCGATTACCCGCACGTACAGAATTTCCCTGACCCGTTCGCAGGCGGTAATTCGCTGGTCGCGCCGCCAATTGACCTGGGCAGCACGCCGACCCCCGCGTTTGTGCCGTCGGTCAACTGCGCGCCCTTCGCCATCACTGCGCCCAATGACGGCCTGCCGAACGGCAGCATCGACATCGCCTGGACGCAGCCGACCGCGAATGTGCCGCTTTCGTACCGTATCACGTACTTTGGGGAAAACGGCGTGTATCTGGGGACGTTCATATCGCCCACGAACGGGTTTGTCACGGCAGATGTGAGCCAGGCGGCCATCGGCGGCGCGTACCAGATCACGATCCAGATCGACGCGCTGTACGCAGGCACCGGAAACCAGGTCTGCACCACCGCACGGTCGTATCTGCGCGAAGCCAATGCGCCCCAGAACCCCGGCAGCGCGCCCGCCCAGCGCCCGATCATCGTCGTCCCGATACTGCCGACCATCGAACCGCCGCGCTAAACCACACCTGCGCACCCTGGTAAAAAAAACGCCGGAGAAACCGTCTCTCCGGCGTGTTTATGTGCGTATGAATGGGCAGTCGTCCCGCTTTAGCGTTTGGTGTAGGTAGGAGCCTTACGCGCACGCTTGAGACCTGGTTTCTTACGTTCCTTCACGCGGGGGTCGCGGGTGAGCAGTTCTGCCGACCGCAGCGCCGGGCGCAGTTCAGGGTCGATCTTGAGCAGCGCACGCGCCACGCCCAGCTTGCAAGCATCGCGCTGGCCGCTGATGCCGCCGCCCATCACATGGATGCTGATGTCATAGCTGCGATCCTGCCCCACCACGCGCAGCGGCGACAGGACGAGATCGAGATCGCCTTCACGCGGCATGTATTCTTCCGCCGGGCGGTCGTTGATGACTACACGCCCCGTCCCACCGGGGAACAGGCGCACGCGGGCGCTGGAGGCCTTGCGGCGGCCAATGCCTTCGTAGTATTGTGCAGACATGGGTTATTCGTCTCCCTTGTATTGCTTGATCAGCGGGAACACGTCCGGCTTCTGGGCTTCATGCGGATGTTCGCCGCCCGCGTAGATGTGCAGCTTCTTGATCTGCTGGGCAGCCAGGCGATTCTTGGGGAGCATCCCCTTGACGGCATCGCGGATCGGACGATCCGGGAAGCGCTGAATCTGGTCGCGCAGTTTGGTGGTGGTCAACCCGCCGGGGTAGCCAGAGTGACGGTTGTACAGCTTGGTGTCCATACGATTGCCCGTGACGTGAATCTTTTCCGCGTTGATCACGATCACGAAATCGCCCATATCCATGTGGGGCGCGAAGGTCGGTTTGTGTTTCCCGCGCAGCAGTACCGCGATCTGCGTGGCGAGACGACCCAGCGTTTGTCCTTCTGCGTCTACCACCCACCATTTACGGTTCTGGTAATCGACCGGGGTGGGCGACCAAGTTTTCTGATGCATGTTCTACCTCTTGCGGGTGTCTCGCCCCGCGTGGCTCAAAAACTATTCCTGTACAGCGTCCGGGTAGCGCACCCGGACAAGGGTTAAACCCTGCGGCGGGGCTGTCGTCCAATGGGATGCGAGCTTACCGCCTTGAAAATGCCTGACAAAATCGTCCAGGGACCGTGCGCCCCGCCCTACATCGACCAGGCTGCCGACAATGCGGCGTACCATGTGCTGCAAAAAAGCGTTCGCCTCCACATGATACCACCATTCATCCAGCCTGTGACCGCCCACCTCTGCCGTCCGCCCCGGTTCCCAGGTCGATTCGATCACCGTGCGCACCGTGTTTTCACCGTGCGGCGCGTGGCCGAACGCCCCAAAATCGTGAGTCCCGGTCAGCCGGTGAGCCGCCGCCCGTACCGCCTCCGCATCGAGCGGTTCGCGCACATGCCAAGCCATCCGTGCGGCCAGCGGCAGGCGCGGCGCGGGCGAAACGACGATGTGATAGCTGTAAAAGCGCGATACCGCATCGAAACGCGGGTGAAACCGGGTGCCTTCCGGCAGCCTTTCCAGGCGCAGCAGGGCAATATCGCCCGGCAGGTGGACGTTCAGCGCCCGTAACAGCGCCTGATCGTCGTGCTTCCATGCGCTGTCGAATGCGATCACCTGCCCGGCAGCATGAACGCCCGTATCGGTACGTCCGGCTCCGGTCACGGTGGCGGGCTGCCCCGTCACCCGGTGAATCGCGGTTTCGACCGCGCCCTGAATCGTCGGAATGCCATCCGCCTGCCGCTGAAAGCCCTGGTACGCGGAACCCTCATACGCGATTATGCCGCGAAAGCGGCGTGCGGCGGCGTGCATTCCCCGGTCTCTGGATTACGCCTCTTTTTCGGCGCGATCCACCAGTTCCAAAATCACCATTTCGGCGGCATCGCCCTTGCGTGGACCAATCTTGATCACGCGGGTGTAGCCGCCGGGGCGCTGCTCATAACGCGGCGCAAGCGTATCGAACAGCTTACCGACCAACACGCGGTCGTTGTTCAGCTTCGATGCGGCGATGCGGCGCGCATGGACGGCGCGTGCCGGGTCGGGGTGCGCCAGCCCGCGCTTGGCGGTGGTAATCAAGCCTTCGACTTCGGCGCGGATGAACTGCGCCTTTGCCAGCGTGGTGATGATGCGCTCATGTTCGAGCAGCGAAATCGCCAGGGCCAGCCGAAGCGCATTGCGCTGTGCGGTGTTGCGCCCCAGTTTCTTGCCATATACACGGTGTCTCATGTCAACCCGTTCCTTCAACCGTTCAAGAGTTCAACGTGCAGCCGTGTGCGTGAACCCGTGCGGGTTCACGCGCTGCTAATCGCCCAGTTCGGAGGGCAGTTCGACATCGACATCGTTGGGCAGGTAGCCTTTTTCTTTCAGCTTGACCACCAGTTCATCGAGCGACTTTTCCCCGAAGTTGCGGATCGCCAGCATCGCGTCCGGCCCACGATCCAGCATATCCAGCACATCGCCAATCGTGGTGATCCCGGTGCGCTTAAGCGAATTGAACACGCGCACGCTCAGGTCAAGTTCCTCAATCGGCTTTTCGTACCACTGCGCATGATCCGACCGAACATCGCTGTCATCCGAATCCACGCCTTCATACACCATATCGCCGCCGACCACGCCGCCGATCACGGTCAGGTGTTTCATGAGCAGGCGCGCCGCTTCGCTGAGGGAATCTTCCGGGCGCACGGTGCCGTCCGTCCAGATTTCCATTACCAGCTTGTCATAATTGGTGCGCTGCCCCACGCGGGCGCGTTCGACTTCAAAATTCACGCGGCGAATCGGGCTGAAGATCGCGTCGATGGGCAGTTCGCCAATCGGCAGCCGCCCGCGTTCTTCGGCGGGGCTGTACCCGCGCCCGGCCTGCACCTCGAATTCGAGTTCGATATGCGCGTCCGGCGAATCTGCCGTGAACAGGTACAAGTCCAGGTTTTCGATGACGACTTCCGGCGGAGTGATGATGTCCGCCGCCGTGACCATACCCTCACCGCGATGTTCCAGCCGCAGCCGTGCCTGTTCCTGGCCGCTTTCCAGGCGCAGCCGAAGCTGCTTGACCTGAAGGATCAACTGCGTCATGTCTTCGCGGACATTGGGAATGGCCGAAAATTCGTGATGCACATCGCTCACGCGAATCGACGTGACGGCTGCGCCAGCCAGCGACGACAGCAGCACGCGGCGCAGCGCCGTACCCAGCGTTTGCCCGTAACCACTTTCCAATGGGCTGATGATGAAGCGCCCGTAATTGCGGGTGACGGCATCGCTTTTGACTTCGTGCGGCAGCACCATGTTATTCGTAACCATGCCCGCGTCTCCTCGTAACTGTGAACCCCAACGGGAAATAAGGACGAAATGACTGGTAAGCCATACCCCTGAACCACACTCGTTGGAGCCTAGACGCGGCGTTTCTTGGGCGGGCGCACCCCGTTGTGCGGGATGGGCGTTTGATCGGTAATCGAACGCACCTTCAAGCCGCTGCCCTGAATGGCGCGGATCGCAGCTTCGCGCCCCGGCCCCGGCCCCTTGACGAACACATCCACTTCCTGCATCCCGTGGTCGCGCGCGTTATCGCTGGCGCTTTGCGCGGCCACACGCGCCGCATACGGGGTGCTTTTGCGGCTGCCCTTGAATCCGCTCGTCCCGGCGCTTGCCCATGCGACCACATTGCCGGACTGGTCGGTCATCGAAACGATGGTATTGTTGAACGTCGCGTAAATGTGCGCCTGCCCGTAAGGAATATTCTTCGAGACCTTGCGCGTAGTGGCGCGGCGACCGCTCGCTGCCCCTTTGCCTTTTGGTGCGGGTGTACGTGCCATAGACCCTGCTGCTCCAACCTACAAGAACTGTGTCTGATGAGGGTGGGCTGCCGGGCCAGAATGCCGAAAGTCCACCCGTGTGCGATAGTGCTGCATCCGTGACAATGCGCCCTGCAATGGAAGGATCGCAGGGCGCATCAGGGGTGCCGCATCCTCAATTGCACTGCCGTTTACTGAAAGCGTGAACGGGGTTGCCGTTCACGCGAGGTCATCGCAGATAAGCAGTGCTAAAAACCGATTGTGCTGTGTCGCCGTGCGCGCCAGGTTTACTTCTTGGCACGCCAAGTTTACTTCTTGGCACCGCGACGACGACCACGCCCAGGAACGGTCTTCTTGATCCCCTTGCGCGTGCGGGCATTGGTACGTGTCCGCTGGCCGCGCACGGGCAGGTTGCGGCGGTGACGCAGCCCGCGATAGCAGTTGATTTCCTGCAAGCGCTTGATGTTCATCGCCACTTCGCGGCGCAGATCGCCTTCGACCGTCAATGATCCGATAACTTCACGGAGCGCGGCCAAGTCCGCTTCCGTCAAGTCCTTCACCCGCGTACTGGGGTTGATGGTCGTCTGTCCCAGGACTTTCACACTGGTTGGGCGGCCAATCCCGTAGATGTACGTCAGGGCAATTTCGATTCGCTTGTCGCGGGGGAGATCGACCCCTTCAATACGTGCCATAAAAACCCTCTAACCCTCGTTTTTATGCCGTGATGCGCTGTGCTTAGCCCTGGCGCTGTTTGTGCTTCGGGTTCGAACAGATCACCATGACATGGCCGTGACGCTTGATGACGCGACACTTCGGGCAGCGCGGCTTCACCGATGCCGTTACGCGCATATTCGCATCTCGCTTTTCTAGGCGGATTTAACAGGATAGTGATTGTAGCAGAGTTTGAAGCGCTGTCTAGGGTACCGCCGCATCGTAATCGCGGACTTTTTTAGGCGCGGGCGGCGGAACCGGGTACACTTGGCGCGTTCAACTGACCTGCCTACGCGAAAAAGGGTACCAACATGGTGTACGTCGCTTCGGGACAGCGGTACAGCACGATGCAGTTTCGCCGCACCGGGCGCAGCGGGCTGCAACTGCCCGTGATTGCGCTGGGGCTGTGGCACAATTTTGGCGATGTCGATGCGATCTCCACGCAGCGGGCGATGCTGCGCCGCTCGTTCGACCTGGGCATCACGCATTTTGACCTGGCCAACAATTACGGGCCGCCGCCCGGTTCCGCCGAAGAAAATTTCGGTAAGATTTTCGCCCAGGATTTTCGTCCGTACCGCGATGAACTGATCATTTCAACCAAAGCGGGCTACCTGATGTGGCCGGGGCCTTACGGCGAATGGGGATCGCGCAAGTACCTGCTCGCCAGCCTGGATCAAAGCCTGAAGCGGATGGGGCTGGACTACGTCGATATTTTCTACAGCCACCGCTTCGACCCCGATACGCCGCTGGAAGAAACCATGATGGCGCTCGATACCGCCGTGCGCAGCGGGCGGGCGCTCTATGCCGGGATCAGCTCGTATTCCGGGGAGAAAACCCGCGAAGCCGCCCGCATCCTGCGCGAACTGGGGACACCGTGCCTCATTCACCAGCCGCGTTACAACATGTTCGACCGCTGGATCGAAGGCGACCTGATCCCGACTTTGGAAGCGGAAGGCATTGGCTGCATCCCGTTTTCGCCGCTGGCACAGGGCTTGCTGACCAACCGTTACCTGGCTGGCATCCCGGACGATTCGCGGGCGGCCAAAGACACCTCACCGTTTCTGAATGAAAACCAGGTCACGCCGCAGATCATCGACAAAGTGCGCCGCCTGAACGCCATCGCCGAACGGCGCGGCCAGACGATGGCGCAGCTCGCCACGATCTGGATTTTGCGCCTGCCCGCCGTGACATCGGTGCTGATTGGCGCGAGCAAAGTCAGCCAGATTGAGGACATCGTGAAGGCCACCGAAAACGTGCAGCTTTCAAGCGATGAACTGAACGAGATCGAGTCGATCCTGGCGTAAGGTTCGTGTGCAGGGAAATAAAGCCGCCCCTCCGTTTGAGAGGGGCGGTACAGCGTTACGGCAGCCGCTTGAACCCGTTCGATTCGCCGTCGCGGTCACGATCCCGATCCCGGTCACCGCGATCCAGCCCCGACCCAAAGCCGATCCGCTTGGCGGCGCGCCGGGTGAAAAATTCCTCTTTCGCGTCGATCTGCTCTTTCAGCCCGGCAAACGAACGTTCGAGCATCTCCAGCGGCAGTTCGGGCAGGTCCTCATACGCCACTTGGGTGAGCGCGTACAGCGCCACTTCACGGATGAACGCGCCAGGGTAGCCGACCAGCTTGGTGGCAACGCCTGCGTGCGCATCCTGCCACATATCGCCCAGGTAGCGCCGCAGCATCTTTTCCGCTTCTTCACGGTCGCGGGTTTCGGGGATGATGAAAATGCGATCCAGCCGCCCTGGGCGTTTCAGTACGCGCTCGTCAATGGCTTCCGGGTAGTTGGTGGTGGCAATCAGCAGCGTACCGCGTTCGTTCACGAACGACTCCGACCCATCCAGCACGTTCAGCACCAGCGCTTTTTCTTTGGCGTGCAGGTATGCATCAATTTCTTCGAGCAAAATCAGCGTCGGGTTGTCGCTGTCCGCCGCTACGTTGAGCGCCTGCTGAATTTTGCCGAACGTCGCCCCGGTGCGGTCGGCGCTGGAGATGTAGATCACCACGTATTCGCGTTCCAGCGCCCACTTTGCCAGCGCGTTGCACAGCATCGTTTTGCCCGTCCCCGGTACGCCCGCCAGCAGCAGCTTACGGAACGGCTTCAGGTTCAGGCGCTTGTACACATCCACGCCTTTTTTGAAGAACGATTCGACATCTTCCAGGATGTCGGTTTTCAGCTTCGGCGGCAGGATGATCTCGTCCCAACCCGTTTTGGGGACGAACGACGATTGACTGCCGCCGATGATCACCACCTTGCTATCGGGTGAAAGCCCCCGCACCAGGCGGCTGCATTCATCCTCGAATTTGACCCACACATCGACGAAGGCACGCGGCATACACGCCAGCGTGACCAGATGCCCATCGTCGTTGTAGTGCGAACACATCACCAGCACTTCGGTAATTGTCGCTTCGGCACTTTCACCTGCTGGCGCGGGGGTACGGAACTGGTAGCGAAACGTCCCGGTGCGGTACGACGGATCGCCGTCGTAGGTCAGCATCGTGATGCGCGGGATGAGCGGACACGAATCGTACTCCCACCCGGTGAAACGGGTGTCGTGCGGCAGCGGGTGATCTTTATTGAAGGCATCCACAACGCGCGAATGCGTACAGGAATTGCTGCCCCAAACGGTGATCCATTCAACATCGGGGTGCGCTGGAATCCATGTTTCATCGATCCAGTGACCCATCATGTCGAGTTTAAGTCGTTCGTTGATTGTGTTATCCATAAAATCGCCGTTAGGTGCCTTCGGCATAGTTATCGTGAAAATGATTGTAAGGGATAGTGCAAGGCGAATGCAATGCACGACCTCCAAAAACCAGGGTCATCGCTTCAAATGCTTCAGGTACAAAATGCAAAGGATGCAGCGCAAAGACGCAAAGATGACGTTCACCTTCGCGCCTTTGGCTTTTGTGCCAACCATCGGTTGGCCTGCGCCCGTGCGTTGATTCTTTTCGGTCTGAAGCGATGACCCTGCTGCGAGGCCTATCCCCACCTAATGTTTCCGTTCTTCGGCCAGGGTGATGGCCGCATCCAGCACTGCCAGCCCCGCCGTCACGTCGCCATCGATGTGCAGTCGCAGCACGCGGCGGCCTTTGCTTTGCAGCGATTCCAGGTCGCCCGCTGCCTGGGCATTTTTCAGCAGGCCGAACGTGAACGGCTGGCCGGGAACCGCCAGGTCGAACGCATCCGCGCCCGTGATGTGGATGAACACGCCGTTGTTTGCGCCGCCTTTGTGAAGCTGCCCGGTGCTGTGCAGGAAGCGCGGGCCGTAACCGACGACCACTGCCCGCCGCGTGACATGGCGCAGACGGCGGCGCAGTGATTCAAGCGCTTCGTGAATGGGCGCGAACGGCGGCAGGTACGCCAGCAGCGCGAAGTAATCGCCCGCATTCGTCCCGTTGATCTGCGCGGCCAGCACCCCGGTGATCGTCCCCGGATCGAACTGCTGCGCCATACACAGGTCGGTCAGCAGTTTGGCGGTGCGGTCATCGGCATACAGGCGCACGCCGTTTTCCTGAAGGAACGGACTCGTTTCCGGCAGCGCGCCGTGATTCTGAGCGGTTTCCAGTAGGCGCTGGGTATTGACCTTGCTTTCGGTCACGTTCGGCTCATCGAACGGGTTGACATCGAGCAGTTTTCCGGCGACCGCCGTCGCAAATGCCCAGCGGAAAAACTCGCCGCCCAGCGCGTAGCGATCCGGCAGGCTGAACGTGACGCACGGATGCCCGGCCTGGCGCAGCGCCAGTATGGCACCGTCCAGGTCGGCGTTATCGTCGTCCTCGACTCGCAGATACACGAACAGGCGGTCGGTCGCATAATCGTGCGGCTTGCCCGCCGTTGCCCCGGTCACCGGGACGATCCCGCGCCCTTCCTTGCCCAGGCTTTCCGCGATCAACTGTTCCACCCACGCGCCGAATGCGGCAATCGACGGGCTGGTCTGGATCGTGAGCTTATCTTTGCCCTCTTTGCCCAACGCGCCGATGATCGCGCCGAGCGCGATCCCCGGATGATCCTTTCCGGCGATCTTCGCGCCGCACGCCCGCCTCATGGTGTCGGCGCTCGCGATCAGCCGCTCCAGGTCAAGGCCGATCAGTGCGGCAGGCACCAACCCGAAATAGCTGAGCGCGCTGTAGCGCCCGCCGATATCGGCCGGGTTGAGGAAAATATCACGGAAATTGCGCTCACGGGCGATGGCTTCCAGGTTGCTGCCGGGGTCGGTGATGGCGATGAACTGCGCGCCATTCTCCTCGGTGCGCTGGTAGAAGTACTCGAAGAACGACGCGGTCTCGATGGTGCCGCCCGATTTGGACGACACGATGAACAGCGCGCGCTTCATATCGATCGCATCTTCGATCGAATCGATGTACGTCGGGTCGGTGCTGTCCAGCATCAGCAGGGGCGGGAAGCCGGGTTGCAGGCCGAACGTCCTGCTCAGCACTTCCGGGGCCAGGCTGCTCCCGCCCATGCCGAGCAGCACGACATGGCTGATGGTGCCGCTTTCGCCCAGCATCCGCGCCGCATTCAGCCGGGCACGGTCGATGGTGGTGTGCGTATCCAGCCAGCCGAGCCGGTCGTTGATTTTGGCCACAATGGCCGGGTGGTCTTTCCACAGCGTGCCGTCGTGCGCCCAGATGCGGGCGTTGGCGTGCTGGCCTTCCAGCGCGCTCACGGCGGCCGAAACCGCGCTTTCGTGCACGCCCAGGTGCGCCGTCTGCCGTTCCATCACCCCGGTGCGCAGGATCATCCGTTTGGCTTCCACGCCTTCGATGAGCGACCGGAACGACTCGCTGAATGCCTCGACGCCATCATGCTGAAGCTGGCGCGTGATCTGATCGAGATTCACGCCCACATCGGCCAGCGCGGCCATCGTGGCTTCGGCCTCGGCATAATTGCCCTTGAGCGTGGCGGCGACCGTGCCATGCGCCTTGAACGCGGTCAGCGCTTCGGGCGGCACGGTATTCACAGTATCCGGCCCGATCAGGCTGTCGAGGTACAGCGTTTCCGGGTAGGCCGGGTTCTTCACCCCGGTGCTGGCCCACAGCACCCGCTGCACCTGTGCGCCGGCGGCCCGCAGCGCGGCGAAGCGTTCGCCGTAGAACACGTCCTCGAAATGGCGGTAGGCGAGCCGGGCATTGGCGATGGCGGCCTTGCCCTTGAGCTGATTGTTGAGCGATACGCGGGCAATATCGCGGCCCTGGAAGGCGCGGATGTTGCCATCGAGCACGCGATCGGCGGCCACATCGATGCGGCTGACGAAGAACGACGCCACCGAGGCAATGCGGCTCAGGTCGAGGCTGGCCGCGTGGGCCTGCTCCAGCCCACGAATGTACGCATCGACGACCTGGCCGTAGTTTTCCACCGAGAAAATGAGCGTGACGTTGATGTTGATGCCAGCGGCAATGGCGGCCTCGATAGCCGGGATGCCCGCCTCGGTGGCC
The DNA here is from genome assembly GCA_033764035.1 of bacterium. GTDB lineage: Bacteria > Chloroflexota > Anaerolineae > Aggregatilineales > Phototrophicaceae > Flexifilum. Next base: position 9,010 of record JANRJJ010000018.1, on the reverse strand, counting down.
GGGATCTTGATCATCGCGTTCGGCCGGCCGAGCAGCGCCCACAGGCGTTTGGCTTCGGCCAGCGTGCTGGCGGTATCGTTGGCCAGCAGGGGCGAAACTTCCAGGCTCACGTACCCATCGCGGGCGTGGGTGCGGTCGTACACCGGGCGCAGCACATCGAGCGCGGCGCGGATGTCTTCCACGGCCAGCGCCTCGAAAATGGCGTTCGCGTCATGGTCGAGCAGGGCCGGGAAAGCCGCGTCGTAATCGGTGGAACGGCCGATCGCTTTCTGGAAGATGGTCGGGTTCGAGGTGACCCCCAGAATGCCATCCTCGTCGATCAGCCGCTGAAGCTCGCCGTTGTGGATCATGCTGCGGCGGATGTTGTCGTACCAGATACTCTGCCTGAATTGCTGTACATCGACCGGGGGATTGCCGGGCATACGAAATTACTCCTCTCGGCTGCAAAAAAGCGCGGCGCGTGGGCTAAAAATGTGGGCCGCGCGGGCGGGCCTCGTCTTTTCGGGCGATTGTACTCGGCCGTGTGCGAATGTGCTTGCGGGTTCGGTGTTTTTGCCCAAGCCGTGCGGTATGGCCTGTCAGCCGCCGGCGGCCGGGCCGTTTTCGCCGCGCTCGATGGCCTGCACCTTGCCGAAGCGCCGGGCGTGCCGGTCTTCGCTGCTCGGCTGTGCGTTCACGAACGCGGCCGTCAGCTCCTCGGCCAGCGCCGGCCCGATGACGCGCGCGCCCAGGCACAGCACATTCATCCGGTCATGCTCGACGCCCTGGTGCGCGCTGTACACATCGTGGCACACGGCGGCATACACGCCGCGAAACTTGTTGGCCGCGATCGATGCGCCGATGCCGCTGCCGCACAGCAGGATAGCGCGTTCGGCCTGTCCCTCCAGCACGGCTTCGGCCACGCGGGCGGCCACATCGGGGTAATCGGCCGGGGTGGCCGCGCTCTCCACACCGAGATCGACCACGGTATGGCCGTGTGCCGAGAGCCAGTCGGCCAACTGGGCTTTGAGCGGGTAACCGGCATGGTCGGCGGCGATTGCGATCTGCATGACGTCGTCTCCTGAAGATGGCTGTGAAAGCTGGGTTGAAAAAGGTTGAAAAGACGGGCTGTAGAGATGGGGATGCGAACTGTGCCGGCGCTTATTCGCACAACGCGCGGTGCAGCACATCGGCATCGATGTTGCCGCCGCTGAGCACCACGGCAGTTTCGCGGTCTGCCGCCACCGCGCCGCTGATGAGCACGGCGGCCCCGGCCGCCCCGCCGCCTTCGACCACCCAGCCGGCCTCGTAGGCGAGCCAGCGCACGGCACGGGCCAGGTCGTGTTCGCTGGCCAGCAGCACGCGATCGACCTGTGCCTGCACGATCTCGCGCGTGAGCGAGCCGGCCTCGATCGCGCCGGGCAGCGAATCGGCGATGGTCTCGGCGCTTTCGGGCAGGTTCAGGTGATAGAACGAATTGTACATTTCGGGCGATGCGGCCGCGTTGACGCCGATCACCTCGATCGACGGTTTCAGCGCTTTGGCCGCTGTGGCGATGCCGCTGATCAGGCCGCCACCGCCGATGGGCACGATGATGCGTTCCAGCGTGGGCGCGGCCGCGAGCATTTCCAGCCCGCACGTTCCGCCGCCGGCGATCACATCGGGGTCGTTGTAGGGCGAAAGCCACGCGCGGCCCTCGGCATCGGCCAGGCGGTGGGCCTCGGCCTCGGCGTCGCCATATTCGCCCTCCACCATGATGATGCGCGCACCCAGCCTGCGCACATTGGCCACCTTGCGCCGTGCGGCGTTGCTCGGCATCACGATGGTGGCCGGCACCCCGACGATGTTGGCCGCCCAGGCCACCCCCTGCGCATGGTTGCCCGTAGAAGCCGCGATGACGCCGTTGGGGGCGGTTTCACCGCGTTCACGACGGGCCAGCAGCGCATTCAGCGCACCGCGCACCTTGAAAGCGTGCGTCGGCTGGGTATTCTCCAGCTTGAGCCACACCGGCGCATCAGCCGGGCGTTTGGGCCGCAGCGGGGGCGCGCTTTCCAGCCGCGTCGGCTGAAGATACGGCCGCAGGCGTTCGGCGGCGGCCTGAATATCGATGAGCGTGGGAGTCATAAGGCCAAATTTCGGTATACAGAGACACATTCAGTATAATCGCAACTCGTGAAAAAGGCCGGCCCGAAGCAGGCCCATCCCGGCCACCTGCACGGCCGCATCCTTCCACGCTGAACCTGGAGCCGCACCGTCGATGAACGCGCCTAATCCCTTGCCTACCGATCCGCTTTCGGCGCAGTTCGCCAGCGATGCACACCTGCGCGTGCGCCAGCGCATCTACGCGCAGTACCAGTTCCCACGGGTCGATTTTCCCCTGTGGGTGCTGGCACGGCATGTCTGGAGGGGTGATGAGCACCTGCTCGATGTGGGCAGCGGCAATGGTGCCTACTACACGCGCATTCAGGAACACCTGCCCGATGCGCGCTATACCGCGCTCGATCGCTACACCGGCGTGCTCGCGCTCAACCCGTGCAGCGCGCGCGTACAGGCCGATGCAGCCGCGCTCCCGTTCGCGACGGCCGCGTTCGATGTGGTCCTGGCCAACGAGATGCTGCATTTCATCGCCGACCCCGAAGCCGCGATCGCCGACATGGCACGGGTGCTCAAACCGGGCGGCGTGCTCATCGCGGCCGCGCAAAGCCTGTACGACATGCCGCAGATTTTCGCGCTCGTGCGCGAAGTGCTGAGCGCGCTCATGCCGCCCAATACGCGGAACACGCCGTTCCAGCCGCCGCACATGGCGTTCGGGCTGGAAAATGGCACGCGCCTGCTGGCCCGCACCTTCCCAGGCGTGGTGCGCTACGAGCTGCCCACGTCGCTCATCTTCGATGCGCCCGGCCCGGTCCTCGACTTCATCGCGAGCTGGCGTTCGCACTTCGAGCCGCAGTTCCCCAGCGGCATCGGGTGGGATGATGCGCTGGAGCGGATGCGCAGCGTGGTCGCGCATCGCATCCGGCAGCGCGGCGAATTCGGCGTCGAGCTGATCAGCGGCGCGCTGGTGGCTACCGTCAGCGGCGGTTTCCTGCGCGAATTCGCGGCGAAGAAGATCCGGCTGTAGCCGCCGCAACCCCCAGACGCATCATCGATTCGTAAAAGGGTACCGGCCCTCGGCACCTACCCGTTTCATCACGAAAGGGCAGGGTCGGGGGCCGGCATGGGGCGGCCGATAGCCGCCGGATGCTAGAAGAAGCTGCCGAGCAGTTCCAGGATGCGCGCGATGTTTTCGGCGCTGCCGCTCTGCACGCTGGTGTTGCTGGCCCGTGCGATGGCGTTCAGCGCGTTCACGTCGGCATCGCTGCCATACGCCACCGGGATGACGATGACCGGGTTCACCGCGTCGCGGCTGGCCTCGATGGCGCTCACTGCGTCGTTCAGCGTGGTGCCCCGGCTGCCGGTATCGGCCCCGTCGCTCAGCACGATGATGGCGCGGATGCGGTCGCCATCCTCGACGCGGTTCATCTCCTCGACCGCCTGCTGCACGGCGTAGAACAGCTCGGTTCCGCCGTTGGCGCGCAGGCTGCGGATGTTCGAGTACATCTGCTGCTGCACCGTCTCGATATTGCCCAGCGGCACCCGTTCCAGCACATCGTCGCTGAACGTCCACAAGGCCACGCGGTTGGTCGCTTCCATCCCGTTGATGAAGGTCTCGGCGGCCGCGCGGGCCTGGCCGATCTTGTCTTCATTTTCCATCGAGCCGCTGGTATCCACCACGAGCAGAATATCGGCCTGCTTCTTCACCAGGCTCCAGCTCTGCTGCACGGCCGCGATCACATCCGGGGCCGGCACATCGAGCACCCGGCGCGGCTGCACGGGGTCGATGCCGTTTTCAGGGACGAACGGAAATTCCAGCGCCACGTTCGGGTTGGCCGGGCGGAAGCCCTGCGCCATGATCGCCTGCTGCACCGGCTCGGTGAGCACATAATCGATGAACACCTGGGCGGCGGCGCGCTGTTCGGGCGTTACCCATGCCGCGTTGACGATGCCCATCGGGTGTTCGTGCCAGAACGTGCCCTCTTTCGGGTACAGCGCGACCAGGCGCTCCGGCGGCTGGTACTGCGTCAGCCCACGGTTGATGTAGATCAGGTCGTTCTCTTCCAGCGCCACAAAATCGAGGTATTCCGGCCCCTGGGCGATGTATTCCTTGAACTCGGTCGTGCGCGAGCTGTAATGGCGAATCAGGTTTTCGATCGCGCGCACACCATCCTGCACTTCCGGGTCGCGCACCTGCTGAAGCGTGAGCCGGCCGGTAAAGCCGTCATTGGCGGCCGCCGCGTAAAACTCGGCGATGAGCGTGGACAGCCCAGTGGATGACACGAGCGGGTCGGTATGGCCGTAATACACGGTGCGGCGGCATTCGCCGGCGGGGATGCCGTAATCGCACCAGCCGTTCGGGCTGTTCAGCACGCCGATCAGCTCTTCCCAGCCCACCTCGTCGTAGCCCACGGTCTGGCGAATCGCGTTCAGCCGGCTTTCCCAGATGGCCATAACGACCGGGGCCAGTGCCGTCGCCTGCGTGGTCGAAAGATCGAACATCGGCCGCCCGGTCTGGTAGTTGGCCAGCGCCAGCCAGTGGCTCACCGACGGCGCGAAGATGACCGGCTGTGCCACATTGCTGTTGTTGGGCGCAATCACGGCGTTGACGAGGCCCTGCATGACCGTGCCCGACGAGCCGGATACGCCGGTGACGCACGCGCGCGGCGTGCCGCTCGGCCAGTCTACGCCCGTCACCGGGTTGCGGCCGGCCAGCGATTCGCGGTTGAAATCGGCGATCGCCTGCGGCAGGTACTGTGCGCTTTCTGGCGCGTAGATGATGCTGACCAGCGTGGCATTGTTCGGGCATTCACCTTCGGCCGTGGTGATGGTGCCGCTGGCCTGGCCGCCGCCGCACGCGGCCAGTATAAAGGCGGCGATGGCGAACAGGAAGAAACAGATGGGCGATGGGGTGCGCGATGCGGTTTGCATGGGGCTGATTTTCCTTTCGTGGCGGGGGCCATATCGTGCGGCCCTCGCACGCCAATCATGAAATGCGGGTCTTCTGTTTACGCGGTTTCCCGCCGCTCCGTTCCAACCGGTTGCGGGCTAGAAAAAGCTGCTCAGCAGTTGCAGGATGTCGTCGATGTCTTCCGAACCGCCGCTCTGCACGCTGGTATCGCTCGCACGGGCCAATGCGCCCAGCGCATTCATATCGGCGCTGCTGCCATAGGCGACCGGGATGACGATGACCGGGTTGGCGCTTTCAGCGCTGGCCGCGATCGCGTTCACCGCATCGTTCAGCGTGACGCCGCGTGAACCGGTATCGGCCCCGTCGCTGAGCACGATCACGGCGCGGATGCGGCTTTCGTCGTCTTCAGCCGTGAGCGCGCGCACGGTTTGCTCTACCGCGTAGAACAGCTCGGTTCCGCCCGAAGCGCGCAGGCTGCGAATGTTGGAATACATCGCCTGGCGGGCGCTCTCGGCATTATCCAGCGGCACACGTTCGAGCAGTTCGTCGCTGAACGTCCACAGCGCGACGCGGTTGCCGCTGTCCATCGCGTTCATGAAGGCCTCGGCGGCGGCGCGGGCCTGGCCGATGCGGTCTTCATCTTCCATCGAGCCGCTGGTATCGATCAGCATCACGACATCGGCCTGTTTCTTTACCACCGACCAGCTCGCCTGAATGGCGGCGATCACCTCCGGCGCAGGCACGCTGAGCACGGCGCGCGGCTGGTTTACATCGACGCCGTTTTCGGCGGTGAACGGGAATGCGAGCGGCACATCGGGGTTGGCCGGCCGGAAACCTTCAGCCATGATGGTTTGCTGGCTTTCGGGCAGCAGCACGAACGCGGTGAAAATACCGGCCGCCGCGCGCATCTGGTCGGTCACCCAGTCGCCGTTGACGACGGCGAACGGGTGCTCGTGCCAGAAGGTGCCCTCTTCAGGATAAATGGCGATCAGGCGTTCCTGCGGCCTGCGGCATACCTCGTCGCCCTGCTGTGCGCCCCGGTTCAGGCAGATCAGGTCGGTCTCCTCCAGGGCGAGAAAATCCAGGTATTCCGGCCCACGGCTGAAGTATTCCAGGAAATCTTCGGTGCGGCGGGAATAATGGCGCACCAGCGCTTCGATGCCGCGCACACACGCCTGTACCTCGGCGTCGTTCACGGCCTGCGTGGTCAGCCGGTCGGTAAAGCCGTTTTCCCGTGCGCACGCGTAAAATTCGGCGATGGTGGTGGAAAGCCCGGTCGATGAAATGTTCGGGTCGGTGTGGCCATAGTACACGGCCCGGCGGCATTGGCCTTCGGGAATACCGTAATCGCACCAGCCGTTCGGGCTGTTCAGCACGCCGAGCAGGTCATCCCAGCCGATGGACTCGCGGCCGATGGTTTGCTGAATGGCGCGCACGCGGCTTTCCCACATGCCAATGACCACGGGCGAAAGCGCGGTGGGCTGGCTGGCCGCCAGGTCTAACACTTCGCGCCCGGTGCTGTAATTGACCAGCGCCAGCCAGTGGCTCACCGAGGGCTGAAGGATGGTAGGGTGATAGACCTGGGCATTGCCCGGCGCGATGAAGGCATTGATCACGCCCTGGGCCAGCGAGCCGGACGAACCGCTCGTCGGCTGCTGGCCGCGTACATACACCGGCCGTTCCCCTTCGCCCCACGGCGCGCCGGTGGCCGGGTTCACGCCGTCTTCCACGCTGGCCCGGTTGAAGCGCTCGATCAGGCCCGGCATGTACTGCTGCGATTCGGGCGAGTAGGCGATGAAAATGTCAAGCGCATCGGCCGGTCGTGCGATTCCGCCGTTTTCGCGGTAATGCTCGAAATCGGCGCGCATATACGCCGGCAGGTCTCCGGCCGATGGGATGGTGCTGGTGGTGCTCGTCTGTGGCGTACAGCCGACGCCGATGAGGATGAGGGCGGCTGCGGCCAGGGCGGAACGTACCTGTACGAACGGTCGCGCCGGAGTACTGGGCGCACGATTGAAGTCGGGGCTTGCAGACGTGAGGGGCACAGGTGTGAGCGTCACACAAATCCTCTTCAGGCTGGACCGACGGGGTGAAACTGAAATCGCCTAGCTGCCGACCACGCTGCGCGCCCATTCGATGAACGCGCGTAGGTCGTTCCGTTCCGGAAGCTGCACTGGGTGCGAGAGATCGGGCATGTTCACCGCACCATAGCGCTGCGCGTTCACGAACACATCGGCCGTGGGCGGCTGGATAATCCCGGTGCGCAGGCCCTCGGCTTCGGCGTTGGCGCGTTCGGCATCGCTCATCAGGAATGCGCCGAACGCATCGACGCCGGCGGCAATGGCGGCGCTGTTCAGGTCCTGCGGGCTGCCAGCATCGTTCAGGCCATTCCAGCGGGCGAGCGGAAAATCGAACAGCACGTTGTAGAGCGGGTAATTGAGGCGGATGGGATCGGTCTGGCTCGCATTGAAGCCGGTCAGGCTGGTGATCCACTCGGTTTCGGGGAGTAGGGCCACCCCGCCGGCCGATGGGCCGCGCGCAGCCAGCGTTTGCGCCGGGCTGCTCCCCAGCGTGTTGTAATTGGGCACTGCTTCGAGGATGGGGCGCACCCACTGGCGGAAATCATCACCGAGCAGTGCAGCATCGAGGAACTCGGTTTCGGCATAATGTGCGGCCGCCGAGAGCAGCACGGCCAGCCCCTGCACGGTGCGCGTCGGGTGCGGCAGGGCCGGGTTCACCGTGCCGATATTGGTCTGAAGCGCACTCCAATCGAATGTGCGCGTGCCATTTTCGGTGATGGCGTTCACTTCGCCCGTGAAACCGCCCCACAGGAGCATCGACTGCCCGACCGACGGAACGACCGTGGTAAAGCTGATGCGCGATGCAGCGGCGTAATCGACCGAGGCGGCCAGCGCCGGGATCCACCCATCGGGGTGATTGCTCGCCGTCCACGGCGCATTGGCGTTCCACACAGCCAGGTCGTCGATGGGTTCGATGTTAACGACGATGCGCGTTGTGCCATTGACGACGGGTTCGCCGGCGTTGAAGCGACCGGCCGCAGCCCGCACCCAATCGGCGGCCAGTGGATGCACGGCAATGCGCACACCGACCGGCGGCTGCGCGCGAAGAAAGGTGCTGGCCCCCACAATGGCGGCGGCGATGACGAGGAAAAGAACGATGAAGATCGTACCGCGTTTCAAGCCGAATATCCCCCTGAGCGGCGAAAGCGAGCCGCGTTCGCTGTCCCCCTAAGTGTAGTCGAGATCGGCCGGGCGTGCCCGCCCAAATAAGCAGCTGCACAGGCACATACCCCTGAAAGCGGGTGGGTGGCGTGCTGCATCATCGAACACACGGGGCATCATGTCCGATGCCCCGTGGTGTTTCGGTACCGTCCGTGGATATGGATGCGCGAACGCCTACAGCGCCATCACCGTGGTGGGATCCTGTGGGATGTCGTTATAGCGCACCTCGAAATGCAGATGCGGGCCGCTGCTGTTGCCGGTGTTGCCCACCGCGCCCACCACCTGCCCGGCGCTGACATACTGGCCGCACCCGACGTTGATGGAACTCATGTGCCCGTACAGCGTGGTGAATGGCCCGTGGGCCAGCACCACCAGATAGCCGTAACCGAAGCTGTTCCAGCCGGCGAAAACGACCGTGCCACCGTTGGCGGCGAAGATGGGCGAACCTTCCGATCTCGCGAGATCGACGGCGGTATGCCACGAACTGAAACCGCGTATCCACTGATACGAGCCGGCTCCGAGTGGGTTCACCCAGCCGCCACCGCCGCCGGGGTTATCGACCAGGCCGCAGCTTCCGGGGTCGCTGGGGGAGAAGGAAATCTGCCCGCCGCCGCTGTTCTGGCCACCCGCGCCGGGCACGCGCTCGACGACCGGGTTCCAACTGATCTGCTCGGCTTCGCCGCCGGGGATCATCACCTGTGTGCCGCTGGGGAGCACGCTGTCAGGTGTGGCCCCGAACAGATCGTTGAACTCACTGTCGATGATGGCATACGGCTCGACGCGG
>JANRJJ010000017.1:0-50419 GCA_033764035.1 bacterium | reverse complement strand
ATTTGCCATCACCCCCTGCGGAAGTACTGACTGAAGCGGATGCGCGCCGTCAGTTTGTGGGGCTGCTGATACCCGTCAACCGGGCGCTGCGCGTGATCTGGATTCAAACACACGGTCAGCACAGTCTACCGCAACTGGACGATGCCCCCGCAGTCGAGGGGTACGAACGCTGCGCCGAACCACTGCTGCGGCGGGAGTTGTACAACTTCGACCAACTGAAGGGCGTGATGCAGTACAACGGGGATACCACACCCCTACTAGAAAGCCTTTTTCGGTTTTTCAGCGACCTTCGAGATTTCTTCAACGCCTGGGTTGACTACAGAATTTCCACGTTCGGTGCGGAAGCTGCCGGAACGCTGGACGGCGTATTGAATGCGTCGGGGGCTTACTATCTGGCGGATGCAGTGCTGCATTGGCGGCACAATTACCCGTACCTGGCAGGCGGCCTGAACGGGGAGAGTCTGCGGATCGAGTGGGCATCGCGTGCGGGCGTTTTCGTGGATGTCACGGAATGGGGTTCCCAACGCGCCCAATCCGCCGACATCTTGTGGGGCATTGTCGAACAGTTGGGCGGTGAAGATGTTCGTACCAGCGCAGTGTTTCAGAACTCAAGCCGCGCTGCCGATGCGGTGACGAGCATCGCCACGTTTTTTCTGGATGTGCGTGGGGTGTACAATCTGGTTCGTGGTGCAGGTGGAGCCGTCGGCACGGCGACCCGCATCGGTACTTTACCCCCTGGCGCGGTGGTGGGCGGTGGGGCTGCCGCCCTTGCGCCTTACCTGGCGAGGGTGGCCGTCGTGGCGGATGAAGTCCCCTGGGCGACGGCAGCCGGGGCGGTCAGCGCGATCCGTGCGGCTATTCTCGCTTTTAGTGCCGGGGGCGATGGTGGGAATGAAGAAATTTTAAGTCATTCTGCCTCATTTCCAGAAAATGAAAGTCAATTGCGGCATATCTTTGCTGAGCGGGAAGGACACGTTATTGACACGCTGGAGAACCGCACGATGATACAAAACACAGTTGCCGAAGCCAATTATCTTGGTCCAGACCAGTATGGCAACCATTGGTATGCTCAAATTCAGTCCGATGGAACCCAAATTTGGGTTCGGGTACGAAATGGGAGGATCATTAATGCTGGAGTCAACCAAGTGCCAAAATCTTATCACCCAGAAACCGGTCTCAACGCTCCATTAAATTGGTAAATCTAGTTATGGTAAGGATGCAAACATGTTCACTTCGCAAGAAGCATATATCACGTGTCATCGGTTCCTTCAAGCAATTTGGGAAGCAAATAGCGCTTTATATGATAATGATCTACCGGGTTTACTGGGCGATATGCAACTGACAACAGATGGCACTCCTTTTGATCCTGCTCTGAAAAATGATTGGCGAGAAGCAACGTTAGAACAAGACGAGATGAGCGTTGAATTTGCATTCGATTCTATGCTTCGTTTTCTGAAAATCTATGTCGATCTGGGCGAGGCAGAAACAAATGATATAACAAGAGTGATTTTCTACATCAATTCAAATGAGGGTCTGGCCTTTGCCAAATGGATTGAATTGACCGACAGGTTTAGGCAGGAGGAAAATTAGAGATTGTTGAGTTTGCTGAAGTGATGAAGTTCATTCAACATATTCGTGAAAAATATTCAAACCAGGATCAAAAATGACACAGATGGTGAATAGAGACTCCGCAGGCGGTTCCGACCCACTTGCCGATGCGCAAATGGCACTGCAAAGCGCGACCGCTGCCGCCGCTGCCTTCCATCATTTCGCGGTGCTGATCGAATCCTTCGCTGAAAAGCTGACGGTTCAGCAGGACTCCACGCTCAAGCAGGTGGCAGATTCGATGACGACCGCTTTGGAAAAGATCGCAGCGTCCCGAAACGATGCTCTGCGCGATATTTATGCGGCACAGCGCAGCACCGCCTTGTACCGCCCTGCACTGCACAACAAGGAATCATCGGCGTAACGCTGAATCGCGCATTCCGTACCCCGCGCCTGTCGCAGTGCATCCCTCACACGGGGACGAACTGCGACACAGCATGGATGATCTGGTCGATCTGGATCGGGCGGGGCAGCATCGCATCGAAATAATGCAGCACGCCATCCAACCGGTGGGTATCGTCCGGCACCGCATCGACCCCGATGATGATCAGCGCATCAAACGCGATTATCAGGTTGATCTGGCCGGGTTTGAAGCGTGGCAGCAAGCATTAGCTGACCGTTCCGCTGCGACGTTTCAGCAGTACCCCGGCCTGAATCACCTGTTCCTGCCGGGCGAAGGCGACCCCAACCCGATGGAATATGCCGAACCGGGGTACATCCCGGCGGCCTTCATCGATGAGATCGCCGCCTGGATTTTCGCGCAGTAGGGTGATGCCCCGTTAAGGGGTTTCGGGCGGCGGGCTTCGTCAACCCCTAGCTCACGGCGTTTTCCACAGGCGGGGTCAGGCGGATGCTGTAGAAAATCCCCTGAAGCCCGCCGTCGATGTTGAAGAAGCGCGGTTCGTTCGGCTCGTTGACCGGGATCAGCAGTTCCAGCGGGCAGTCCAGCACGCCCGTCCCGGCGACCGCGTTTTCGCGCAGCACCGTCGCGGAGGCCAGCGCCGCTTCGCGCACCTGCTCGATCACGGTGGTCAGTCCTTCGATGCGTTCGCCGTCCGGCGGAATCGGCAGCGCCGAATCGATCCGCGCAGCCGGGCAGCTTGCCAGCGTTTCGGCGCTTTCGCGCACGATGGCGACCAGGCACACCTGACCCACGCCGATGCATTCGGCGGGCGATGTGAACAGCAGGCGCGTGAACGATGGCGGCAGCGGGGTCACGCCCGGCTGCGGCGTGGACGCGAAGAAGTTCGTCACCCGCCCGGACTGCGGTGCGAACAGCAGCAGCGACAAGCGCCCGCAGCTTTCGCCATCGCACACCACCGCATCGCGCATATCCAGCAGTGTGACCGCGTTGAGCGTGATCGCCGGGATGCGCGGCGCGTTGCCATACATCGAATCCTGGACGGCATACGTATCCGCATCGCCAGCGCCGGGGCGTGCGTCGAAGATCAGCCGCACCTGCCGCCGCACTGCACCATCCAGGCTTTGCACGGTGAACAGGCGGGCGCAGCCGTCGCTGATGGTGACGGCCACTTCTGCGATCCACCCGGCGGGCGTGAAATACCACACCGCGTTTCCATTGTCGAAAGTTTTCGCCAGGCCAAGCGCGGTTTCGCCTGAATCGAGCGTGAGCGCGACGGGCGCGTTGATGCTGGGGTAGGTGCGGACGTTGGCATACGAATCGGCTGCCGTCAGTTGACACGACTCCGGGGGGAGCGGCGTTTCGGCTGGCGGCGCGGTGGTTTGCGCGGCTGCGGACTGCGCTTGGGTGAAGGCGACGCTCGAAACGACGAGCAGGGCGGTGAACAGGACGACAGAGACGAACGCCTTGATGCGCATGTGCAGCCCCTCATCAGGATGGACGCTGGTGTTACGACTCAGTGTACCCACGATCTGAAGGCCGCCGCAACGTGCGTTCATGGTTGGGGCGGGGTGACCGCATCTCACAGCGCAAGACGCATCTCGTTGGTCGCGGTGAAACCGAGCTGTTCGTACAGCGGGCGGCCAAACTCGCTGGCGTGCAGCGTGATCGACCCATACCCTTCAGCCCGCGCCCAGTCGATGATCGCTTGCAGCAGCGCCCGCGCCAGCCCCGCCCGGCGGTGCGCGGGTTCCACGTACACATTCATGATGTACGGACGCAGATGTGTGTGCGGCACACGGGGAACCGCGCCCCATTCGAACATCTGCACGCCTGCCCCGCCGACGATCCCGCCTTCCGGGTCGATGACCAGCCAGCCCAGGTACGCCCCTTGTGCGATCTGTTCGGCGGCGTAGGCGGCGAAACTGGCCTCCATCGCATCCAGGTGATCGGTCAGCCCCATATCGCTGAACATCGATCTGCGGTGATGCGCAATCGCGGCGGCATCGGCGGGCGCGGCGCGGCGTATCTGATAGCGCGGTTCCATCGGCAACGACTCCTTACGGGGGAAACATCCGGTATTGTGTTCCAGTGTGATCAGCTTCGCCGCCCCGCGCTATCAGTCCATCAGTCCAGCGCCGCCGTATGATGCCTTCTGCGCTATTCCGGCTCGACCGGATCGTTTGCGCTGTGCGGCGCAGGGCTGACCTTCCCGGCTTTCGCCCGGCGTGGCGGCGGGGGGAGCGTCCGCATTTCGCCCAGCACCGCCCGTAACGCCGTGCGCATCAGGTGATCGACTTCGCCCTGTTCACGCCGTGTGAGCGGGTCACCCGCCCGGCGTGGGCATTGATCGAGAATGCGCTCGAAGGCCGCTGCTTCGGTGGTGCTGTGCGGCAGCGTTTCATCGCGCCACAGCGCCCGCTGCCGCCACCAATCGGTTTGGGTGCGTTTGCGGGCGGCGGTCGTGCGTTCGGCGGCCTGGACGGTGCGCTCGAAGCGGGTCAGCGCTTTCAGACGGCAGAACTCGCGCCGGAACGCGGCATATTCGAACGGTTTCTTGCGGTTGTGGACCATCCCTCTGCTCCTTGAAAAACCATGCGTTTGGCTTTCAAGTGTAGCACGGGTGTTCTCAGTTTAGATCGAACACCTGTTCGGTTTATTTTTCACAATCGCCGCTCAGCGTTCGTCATTGCCATCGTTGAAAATCCCGGTCGGGTGGCAGCCGCGCCCCGCCGCCGCCGCGTCGCGTTCAACGGCGGCGAAGTTCGCCCATTCGCGGTCATCCGGGCGGTACAGCACCGCTTCCGCCCACCCGCCGCGCACCAGTTCGGCGTTGACGAACGTCCCGCCCACGTACACATAGCGCAGCAGCCGGTCGTAACGGTCGGTATCGCTTTCATCGCGCACCAGCGAGACAATCTGGCCGCTCACCAGGGCTTGGTTGGCCGCCCGCGCTTCGCGGTAGCACGTCTCATCACGTTCCGGGGTATTCACCCCCACATAGCGCACCCGTTCCACCCGCCCATCGATCTCCACATCGATGGTATCGCCGTCGATCACGTCGATCACGCGGCCTGTTTCGGTCACGCCGGGCGGCGCACCGCCAGACGATCCGCCGTCGGAGACGGTGGGCGGCGTATATTCGACGTTGCACGCGATCACGGCGGCGGCCAGCACGGTCAGCGCCGCGCCAATGCCAGAACCGGGTTTTATCCGTATTTGCCACATAGAACGCCTGATCCTATGGTAGACTGTCAGCATGATGATAGCAGTAAATTCAAGCTGAAACCGTACTGTGATGAATGACCCGCTGATTTTGCACGATATACCTCACAACCGCGCCGATGCGGTGCGCAACCGCGCCCTGCTGCTCGATACCGCCCGCCGCCTGTTCGCGGAAAAAGGCGTAGAAAATGTGCCGATGAGCGCCGTCGCGGAGGCGGCGGGCGTGGGCAAAGGTACGCTGTACCGTCATTTTCCCAAAGGCAAAGGCGAACTGTGCGAAACGCTGATCGACCAGGATCAGCGCGATTTACAGGAACGGACTTTCGCGCAGCTTCGCACCCTGCCAGACCCGGCGGCCATGCTGCGCTGGTACGTGATCGAAGTCGCCGCGTTCGTGGAACGCAACCTGCTGTTCCTGACGGCGGGCAGCGGTGAGTTCCTGATGCACCCGGCGCATGGCTGGTGGTGGCAGACCATTCGCGGCCTGCTGGCGCGCATCGATTTTTCGCACAAGCCCACCCCGCCCGACCTGGACTACATGACCGATGCGCTCTACATCCTGCTCGATGTCCGCACGATCCGCTTTCAGCGCGAAGGGCGCGGCTGGTCGCTCCAGCGTATTCAGGACGGCCTGCTCACCCTGATTGACACGCTCATCGACTGATGATCCGCCCCGAATTGCCATTGTGGATTTCTAACGCGAATCTCATAGATTTTGCGCTTTTGCCGTGCTATAGTGGCTCTGGATAAGCGGACTACAGTCCGTTTCAGCCTGATCAATACGGCAGATACCGCCAAAATCAATCAATACTCCAAAGGAGCAGTTCACATGGCGAAGTGGGTTTTCGACAAGACGCACAGTTTTGCATCGTTTTCGACCCGTCATATGATGGTGACGACGGTTCGCGGCCAGTTCACCACCCCGGTGGAAGGCTGGGTCGAATTCGACCCGGCGAATATCGGCGCGTCCGCCGTTGAAGCGACCATCGATGCCGCCAGCATCAATACGGGCGTGGCCGACCGCGATAACCACCTGCGCAGCGCCGATTTCCTCGACGTGGCGAACTACCCGACCATCACCTTCAAAAGCACCCGCGTTGAACCGACTGGTGCCGACACCGCCAACATTCACGGCGACCTGACCATTCGCGGCACGACGCGCCCGGTGGTGATCGCGGCGGAATTCCTGGGGACGGCTCCCGGCCCGTTCGATGGCAAGACCCGTGCGGGCTTCAGCGGCACGACTTCGGTCAACCGTGAAGAATTCGGGTTGGTCTGGAACGTCGCGCTGGAAACGGGCGGCGTGCTGGTGGGCAAGGACATCAAGATTTCGCTGGATGTCGAAGTCGAACCCGCTCCGGAAGCCGTGCAGGCGTAGCGCAAGCGCACACGTACAAAAGTCAACGCGAAGACGCGAAGGCAAAACCAGGTTTCGCCCCGCACGGACGCAAAAAAGAAACTTCCTTGCGCCTTTGCGTGGCGAACGCATCGCGTTCGCACCGCGTCTTTGCGTTGAGTCTTTAATCTTTATTCCTGCGTTGACTCATTTAATTTTCCCACCGTTTTTGATTCCCCATCAGCCGCTTCACTATAATCACGCACAACTCGCCGCGTCGTTGCGACTTGTCAAGGAGCTGTGTTGTGTCTACTACCCCCGGAATCGATGTCTCGTTCTGGCAGAATGCGATTGACTGGCTTCAGGTCGCGGCGGCGGGCTACCGCTTCGCGGCCATCCGTTCGACGGTGGGCGAAAGCTACACCGACCCGCGTTTCGCGGCCAACTGGGATAATGCGCGCAAGGCCGGGCTGCTGGTCACGGCGTACCACCTGGTGCGCCCGGACAAATCCGCTGTATCGCAGATGAACCACTTCCTGAACGTGATCGGCACGCGCAAGGCCGATTTTCCGCTGGCGCTGGATATTGAAGTGACCGACGGCCAAACGCCCGCGTTCATCAGCACGCTGGTGCGCGAATGCCTGCAAATACTGACGACGCGCACCGGGCGCAAGCCGATCATCTACACCGCGAAATGGTTCTGGGATGCCAACCTGATCGCGTCGCCGGATTGGAGCCAGTACGATCTGTGGGTGGCGAACTACGGCGCGCTCACCCCGGCGCTGCCGCGTGACTGGACGACATGGCGGTTCTGGCAGTACACCAGCCAGGGGACGGTTCCCGGCGTGGGCAGCCGCTTCACCGACCTGAACTACTTCAACGGCACGCCGGAACAACTGATCGCGTATGCGGGGACGACCCCGCCCGTGGGCAGGCTGCGCGCCCGCGTGACCGCATCCAGCGTGAACGTGCGCAGCGGCCCGAACGTGAATTTTCAGGATGTGGGCGATTTAACACGCGGCCAGGACGTGAACGCGATCACGTTCACCGGCAAGCAGGCGTGGGTGAAAATTCGCCCAGACGCGGAACAGTGGGTCGCGTTCGCGCTGGAAGGGGAACCGTTCATCACGCTTACGCCCAACCAGCCCACCCAGGGGACGACCAATTTCCTGATGAACGTGCGCAGCGCCCCAGCGGCCACCGCGCCGATAGTGGGGCGGCTGGCGGCGGGGACGAAAATCACGGTGCATGGGCTGGTGGGGCGCGATGTGTGGCTGGAGATCAGCCCAGGGCGGTGGGCAGCGCTCAGCTTTCGCGGCGTGACGTACATGCAGCTTCTTTAACGCCGCTTAGACCGCCCGCACCACGATTTCATCGAGCCGCACCGACACGCCCGGCGGCAGCACGATGCGAAAATTGCCGCGCCGGATCAGCGGTTCGGTGGTGCGCAGAATCAGCAGGTCGTCGATCCACAATTCGACTGCGCTGCCGACGGCCTGCAAGCGCACCGCATATTCGCGCCCGGTTTCGAGCGCGAACGCGGCCTGTTTATCCAGCCCGCCCCATGCCCGCTCCACATCGCCGCCGATGCCGACGAACCCTTCCCGGCTGTTGAACACGGCGGCGGCACTGCCGATCTCGTAATCGCTGCGGATGTGCAGCACCAGGTCATCGAACTGGGGGCTGGCTTCGGTGATGGTGACGTTCAGTTCGAGCGCGTAATCCGTCCAGCGCGAACCGCCGTCAATCGTGACGATGCTCCAATCCGGCGCGGTGAGCGCGAGCGCACGGTCGCCGCGCTGTCGCACCACAGCGGGCGTGATGCCGATGAAGTTCCAGCCCAACGCCGTGCCATCCTCAAAGTTATCGCTGAACAGGATATTTTCCGGGTAAGTGGGCGCGACAAGTGCCTGAACCGCCGTGTTCGGGAACGATTCCACGTCCATGAAACCGTACTCGAACGGCGGGGCGGGCAGTTCAAACGTGGTCAGGAAACTTTCCGGCGTGGTCTGCGGGATGCCGACCACCCACCAGCGGCGGTTGACCGATTGCAGCAGATCGACCCATTCGACCTGGTACGGGTTCAGCACGAGCTGGTCATAGCGGTAATCGCCGTTCAGCCGCATGTAAAAGCGGATCGGCTCATCATACGGGACGGGGGCGAGCAGGCGATCCGTTTCGCGTAGATTGGCGCTGGCATACGCCGCCAGCGTCCGCGCATCCGGCGCGTACCCGGTCAGCGGGGAGGTGCGCACGGTTCCGGCATTGATGCCCGCCGCGCCCACCACGACGATCACGGCGATGCTGAGGATCGTCACCCATACCCGGTCGCGGATCACGAACGTGATGCCCGCCGCCGCGATCATCAGGTACAGCGGGATCAGGAATATCCAGGTGCGGTCGAACGGGATCACGCGCTGGAAGAACAGCACGACCGCCAGCCATGCCAGCGTGGGCAGCACCGGGGAAAGGCGCTTCGCGTCGATTCGGCGCGAAAAGATCAGATAGATCAGCACGCCGCCCGCCAGGATGATGCTGATCAGGCCTTCATAGCCGCGATTGATGAATGTCCAGACCTCGTTCACGATCTGACCGATGGACTGGTAGAACACGTTCGCGGGGAGCTGTGTCACAAACTGGTTCCCGGTGAGCGCGCTCACGCCTTCGGTGACGATCACGGGCAGGTACAGCACCAGCGTGAGCGCCGCGCCCGCGCTGAGCGTGATGAACAGCTTCAGAAGCCGCAGCGCCCGCCGTTCGCCCTGGCGGTAGAGCGTGACCAGCAGCCACAGCGATACCGCGCCCAACGGGTACACGAACACGGGAATGCTGTACAGACCGAGCGCGCTGGTCACGGCATAAGCCGCCCATAGCCCGGTTCGGTCATCGGTCTGAAGGCGTTTCGCCAGCCCGAGCAGGATGATGAATGCCAGGGTGATCAGGGTATAGCCGCGTGCGTTGACCGAAAATTCGATCAGCGAGAGCGAAACAGCCGCCAGCGCCGCCGCCATGAGCGCGGCGCGTTCGCCGTAGAACCCGGCGGCGACGATGTACAGCGCGGGGATGATCAGCAGCCCGGCGATGAAGGCGGGGAGCCGGATCGCGGCGGGCGATTCGCCCATGATGCGCGTGGCCACGCCGACGAGCAGCGTATGGAACAGGTGGTTGTTCGGCTCGTCGTACTGCGACAGCGCCACATCGAACGGCTGAGCGGCATAGCGCAGATACGTAAGCGATTCATCGTAGCGCATCGGCTGATCGAGCGCGATCACCCGGAAAAACGCGGCGATCACGATCAGCGGGAGCAGGGGGCGCACAGCTTTCATCGAAGCTCCAGGAAAAAGGCATGGGCAAACGAAAAAGGTCGAAGATGAGGAGGATCGTTGTCAAGAAGTGGTAAAAATTGTTGTCATCAAGGTGCGCCACCCCTTCATTTGTACAGCGAAACGACACATGTTTGGCTAAATATTCATGATTTTCACAAAACGCGGAGAATTTTCATGCTCAGTTTCCATTAAGATAAGGCAGTGTTTCGGTAAATGACGGCTTGCGCAATACCGACTTTACGGTAACTTAAGGTATTGCAAAGTTGTAACGTGAAATGCGTGTGATGCAAGCCAGGCTGTACGGCCTTCACAGATTTCACACATCACGAAACCCAGCATCGATACCCGCGCCGCCGCCGTGCAGCGCCATCGCCAGCCAGAAAATTAGATGTGTGTCTCCGCAATTCCAGGTTATGAAAACAAAGTTTAGCGTCACAAGTGCATCACATTCTCTCTGGTGATCCTGCCCACTTCTTTCATCGTGGGTGTAACACACTTCATTTCAAATGCTCATTGCCACTGCGCAGCGTTCATGCGCGCAGCGGTGCAGGTATAGACGGGTGGAGCTTGTTCCATGAAAAATGTCAAAGCGGCACTGCTGGTCATGCTGTTCATGCTCGCCGGGCTTGCCAATCGGCTCCCGGTGCTGGCCTTGCAGGGTGAGGCCGACGGCCTGGGCCAGGCTGAAGGGATTGTCCATACCATCCAGCCGGAAGATACGCTGTGGGATTTATCGATTCTGTATGGGCTGACGGTCGAGCAGATTCTCGCCGCCAACCCCGACCTGAACCCGTATCAGATACCGGTCGGGACGCGGATCGTGATCCCGGTGCATCTGTCATCGCGGGTCGCGCAGCCCTCCGCGACGTGGAGCGCGGCCAACAATGTGCTGAACGCGCAGACCGACGCGACCGCCATCCCCAGTGACGACAGCACCGCCATCCCCAGCACCTACGCTTTACAGCCGGGCGATACGCTGTACGCGCTGGCCTACCGTTTCAACGTCGATTATGAAGCGCTGCTGGCCGCCAACCCCGGCCTGAACTGGCGCACCCTCTCGATTGGGCAGGTGATCAACATCCCCGGTGGAACCCCGGTCACGGATGCTGCCGAACCCGCCGCGCCGACGGCCAGTGCCGCCACCCCCGCGCTGCCCGCCCTGGCGGAAATGGCCGATCTGTCGGCGGCTTTACTGGAAGATGCGCCGCTGCTGGAAAGCGAAACCGCCCCGGCCAGTTCGTTCATCCCGCCTGTGGTCGATGAGTTCAGCCTGATTCAGCGTGAAGTGCCGGAACAGGCCGCGCCCGTCATTCCCGCGCTGGCAGAAGCCGAAGCCGCCGAAGCCGCTGCCGACATCGTCCCGACCGATACGCCGCCAGACCCCGCGCTGCTGACCAGCAACCTGTACCCGGTCACGATTGCGCTGGAAGAAGGTACCGTGATCAACGCGGCGGCGCTTTCGGTCAATGGGGTGACGCTGGCGATCTTCGATGAACCGCCCTACACCTATGACCTGGACATCAATACACTGGCCGAAGGGCGTTACACGCTCACGTTCACCACGCAGAACCTGAACGGGGTGAGCAGCGCTGCGGATTACGCCTTCGAAATTGCGCCGCTGGTGAGCGATGAGGACGCAAGCGCGGTCGATGTGCCGCTGGGCGTGTTCGTGAACGGCGCACCCGCCGAATTCAAGCTCACGTTCAGCGCGCAGAACGGCTTACGCCCGGTGCAGCCGGAAGCGCAGACGCTCGCCGCGCCCCAGGGCGAATCGCTGATCGATATCCTGATGCGCCCGGCCAACCTGATCCCGTCGGATGTGCGGGCGGCGGTGACGCAGCAGCGCCCCGAACTGTTCAGCATCGTGATCATCATTATGACGCTGACGCTGATCCCCCAGGGCGTGTTCACGCTGATCTACATGCTGTACACCTGGAACAACCCGGAAATTGCCGAACAGTACCGTTCCCCGAAACAGTTCATCGCACCGAAGTTCTCGTTCACGGCCATTCTGCCCGCCCGCCGCGAAGAGAACGTGATCTACGATACGATCCGCGCCATCGATGCGATTGAGTACCCGGATGAACTGAAAGAAATCCTGGTGATGATCCGCGATGACGATGACGACGCGACGATTGCCGAAGCGCACCGGGCGATCCGCGAAAGCGGCAAGGACAACATCCGCGTGATCACGTTCACGGATGGCCCGAAGAACAAGCCGAACGGCTTGAATCGCGGGTTGCGCGCCGCGACCAAAGACGTGGTGTGCATCTTCGATGCGGAAGACCAGCCGCACCGGGAAATCTACAACGTGATCAACACGGTGATGGACCGGGATAACGCCGACGTGGTGCAGTCTGGCGTGCAGTTGATGAACTTCAAATCGACCTGGTTTTCGGCGCTGAACTGCCTGGAATACTACTTCTGGTTCAAGAGCGGGCTGCACGCCTTCACGCGCATGTTCCATGTCACGCCGCTGGGCGGCAATACCGTGTTCTTCAAGCGCCACTGGGTCGAAAAAGTCGGCGGGTGGGATGAACAGGGCTTGACGGAGGACGCGGACATTGGGCTGCGGCTGACCCAGGCGGGCGCGAAAATTCAGATCGTGTACGATGAAAAACACGCCACCCAGGAAGAAACGCCGGATTCGGTCGAACAGTTCGTCAAGCAGCGCACGCGCTGGAACCAGGGCTTCTACCAGATTTTCCTGAAGGGCGACTGGATCAAGATGCCGACCATGCGCCAGCGGGTGACGGCGCTGTACATCCTGCTCAATTCGCTGTTCCAGGCGTTGATCGTGCTGTACCTGCCGCTGGGCGTGTTCATCGCGCTCACGCAGCGGCTGCCCGTGCCGGTCGCGCTGATCTCGTACATCCCGATTTTCATGCTGCTCACACAGCTCGTGGTCAACCTGATTGGGCTGCGCGAATTCACCGCCGCGTATGGCGAACGGCTGCCGTTCCTGTTCCGGCTTAAGACCGCGCTGGTGTACTACCCCTTCCAGTTGATGCTCTCGTTTTCAGCGGCGCGAGCGATTTGGCGCTTGCTGACCAACCGTTCGTCGTGGGAAAAGACCGCGCATTCCAACCTGCACCGTCAGGCGGCGCAAGGGAGCGCATAAGCGATGGAAACGCAAGCGATTGTCAGCAAAAAGAGCCTGCTGATCGTGCTGGCGGTGGTGGTGGTCGCCGCCATCGTCCACGGGCAGAACCTGTTCCTGTTCCCCTTCATCCAGGATGTGGAGGGGACGAACCTCTCCAACGCCTGGGCGCTGATGAACACGGGCGAACTTTCGCCGTACACGTATGTCTATGAAGAACCGCCCGCCGGGTCGATCATTCTGGCGGCGTGGGCATCGCTCACGGGGGGCTTTTCGGCCTTCGGCTTTTCGATGAACAGCGGACGTTTGTTCATGCTGTTCTGTCACCTGTTCTCGATTGTGTTCGTGTACGGCATCACCCAGAAGGTGACCAAAAGCGACATTGCCGCGCTGGTGGCGGCGCTGGTGTTCACGTTCTCGCCGCTTTCGGCGGGGTATCAGCGGCGCGTGCTGCTCGAAAACCTGATGCTGCCGTTCCTGCTGGCATCGATTTACGGCATCGTCGGTGAACGGCGCACGCTCACACACTATATCGGCAGCGCATTTCTGTTCGGGCTGGCCGTGCTGACCAAACTGGCCGTGATCGGCTTCTTGCCGGCGATGCTGCTGTTCATCCGCGTGCGTTCCGACCAGCAGCACCGCCGTTTCGCCGTCAACCTGTGGCTGGCGCTGGCGCTGTTCCTGATCGCGCTGTTTCCGATTTACGCGCAGATGAAACAGGAATTGTTCCCACAGGGGACGTTCCTGGGCGGCGACTTCCCGCATGTGAGCCTGCTCGAAAGCCTGGGCGACCGCGGCCCGGCGACCGGTTCATTCCTGAACATCGGCGCAGGCTTCGGGGCGGCGTTCGCGCTGTGGACGGAGATCAGCAACACCACCGCCGACCCGGTGCTGGTGTACGGCGGGCTGATTTCGGCGCTGTTCACGTTCGTGATGGGGCTGGACAAGCGCAACGCGGGGCTGCGGGCGACCACGTTCATGATGCTGGGCTACGCGCTGTACCTGGCCGCCGTCGGCACGATTTACAGCGCGGACATCATCCCGCTGCTGCCGATCCTGGCGATCAATATTGGGGTGCTGGCGGGCGCGGTGATCACGCTGATTGCCGGGCAAACGCCCAACCTGCTGCGATACGGTTTTGCGACGGTGGCCGCCGGGGTGATCCTGTACCCATTCATCACATTCTACGCCAGCCGCCCGGCGATCTATGCCGCCAACCAGGTGGAAGGCCAGCTAGAGGCCATCAACTGGCTGATCGAAAACACGCCCGAAGATGCCGTGATCGTGACGGACAATTTTGCCTTCGTCGAACTGCGCGAACGCCGCACCAATACCGAACATTATTTCCGCGTGGATACCGACCCGGAAATTCGCTACAACGTGCTGAACGACAACCAGTGCAATATCGATTATCTGCTGACCACGCCGCAGGTGTTCAACGACATTCAGACCTATGGCCTGAACCTGATGCAGCGCACATTCAACACGTCCGAAATTCTGATGACGTACCCGAACAACGGCTGGCCAATTGAGGTGCGCCAGGTGCGCAAGGCCGACTGCGCGCCAGAGATCGCTCAGGGTGGGGACAGTGCGCCGGATTCGGCATCCTAACGTCACTGTGCAAGCGAAAGGGGCGGCAGCGCCCCTTTTTTCCCCCTGTGCTACACTACCCATCGTAAAATCGTCCAGCGTTCGGGAGTTCAGACAAACGATGATCCAGCGTCGATGGCTGTGGGGTATGATGGCCGCCCTGCTGTGCCTGCCGACCGGGCAGGCCGCCGCTCAAACGCCGACCCCATCCCCGTACCGGGTGGTGGCGTACTATCACTATTACGATATTTACCCGGAAAACGGGACGCGCCTGGTATGGGATATTCCGGTCGAAACGATCACGCACCTGCATTATGCCAACATCGGCATTTCCGAAGCGGGGCAGTGCATTTCCGTCGATGAATACGCCGATACCGAATACCTGTATCCCGGTGACCGCCCGGTCGAACGGCTGCGCGGGAATTTCAAGCAGCTTCCCACGCTGCGCCAGCGCAACCCGAATTTGCAGATCATCATGGTCGTGGGCGGCTGGGATAACTCGCACACCTTTTCGACCGTCGCCGCCAGCGCGGAAGGCCGGGAACGCTTCGCGGAATCGTGCATTGCGTTCATGCAGGAATACGGCTTCGACGGCATCGAGATCGACTGGCGCTACCCGGTCGAAGGTGGGCGCGCCGGGAATGCGGTCAGCGATGCCGATTCGGCCAACCTGACGCTGCTGATCGAGACGCTGCGCGGGGCGCTGGACGCGGCCAGCATCGACGATGACCGCCGCTACCTGCTCACGATGCAGCTTCCGGGCGTGCAGGCGCAGTACCGCCATTTCGAGATCGAAAACCTGCATCCGCTGCTCGATTATCTCAACCTGGTATCGTTCGGCTTCGAGGGCAGTTGGAGTACGATGGCCGCGCACATTGCCCCGCTGTATGCCAGCACCCGCGACCCACGCGAAACCGAACGCGAAGCGCACAGCGTGGATGGGGCAGTGCGGGCGTACCTGAATCGCGGCGTGCCAGCGCAGAAGATCGTCGTCGGCGTGCCGTTTTATGGGCAGGCGTGGCAGAACGTCAGCCCGAACGACCTGTTCGGGTTGTACCAGGAAACGGGCGGCATCCCCAACGGGACGCGGGCGGGCGGCACGCTGTATTACCGCGACCTTGCGCCGTTCCTGGCCAGCAGCGATTACGTGCGCTACTTCGACGACCTGGCGCTTGTCCCCTGGATGTACAACGCCCGGCGCGGCATCGCCATCAGCTACGAAAACCCGGAATCGATCCGCAACAAGGCCGCCTACGTGCGGTCGATGGGCTTAGGCGGGCTGATGGGGTGGGCGCTCAGCTACGATTCGCAGGATCATCGTCTGCTGAACGCGATGTACGCCGGGCTGACGCTGCCGTAGGCAAAGCAGCTCTCAAAACGAAAAAGATGCAGCGCAAAAGGCGCAGGCCGAACAAGTTCGGCACGCAAAGACGCAAAATTCACGGATTACGTTGCGTCTTTGCGAGGCGAAACGAAGTTTCGCACTGCGCCTTTGCGTTGAATTTTTCAGTTTGAAGCGCTTGCCCTACTCCCCGGCTGAAGTGCCCTCCGTGACCACATCGCCTGGCGGGACGAGGATCAGTTCGGGGAGCGTTGCGCCCGCCAGCAGCTTGACCATCACGTTGACGGTGGTTTCGCTGGAAAGTTCGCGGCTGACGGCGACCGAAGCGCGCATGAAATAGCCATCGCGGATGTACTGCTGCGCCAGGCGTTCGGCATCGACGCTGGAGACGACTACCGCCGATGGGTCAAGCCCGGCTTCATCGAGCGCCTGGATCGCGCCGTATGCGCCCGCGTCGTTGATGCTGACGATCACATCGAACGTCGTCCCGGCATCGAGCAGCGCTTTCACGCTCTCATAGCCGTTATCGCGGGTGCCACCCAGGTAGCGCCCGATGATGGTCGCGCCGGGGGCGACTTCTAACACGCCGTCCTGTGCGCCGTTGGCACGCGCCACGATGACGGGCATACTGGGGAAATCCAGCACGATTACCCGCGCCCGCCCGCCCAGTTCATCGCGGATGATCGCGCCCGCCGCCCGGCCTGCTTCCAGGCCAAGCAGGTAATCGTCGCCGCCCATCAGCACCCCGCCGTAGCTTTCCATATCGCCCTGGTTCAGCACGAGCGGCAGCCCGGATGCCTGAAGCGATTCCAGGCTTGGCTCCAGCAGTTCGACATCGAGCGGACACAGGATCATCCCGCCCGTGCCATCGGTGCGCGCCCGTTCAATGTCGGTGATCTGCAAATACGGGTCGTTGTTGCTGTCGTAAATGCGCAGTGTGATGCCCATGCGCGCCGCCGCATCGCGCATCTCGCGCGCCTGGGTCGCGTGGTATTCGCTCGTCTGGTTGCACGCCACATAGCTGATGAACCCGTTGTCGCCCAGGCGCGCCTGGGCTGCGGCGATTTCGGCTTCGGTCGGCACGACTTCATCCGGCACGCCCGTCGTATCGCGTACCACCGTCGCCACTGGGCGCACAGGAACCGTCGCGCCGCCGCGCACCGTGTTGGTCAGGATCACCACCGCCGCCGCGATCACCACCAGCGCGGCCAGGGCTGCCCCGCCGAACAGCACCGGGGTGGGCAAACGGCGGCGGGTGGGCGGCGTGATCGCGGTGGAAGTGCGGCTTTTGGGCGGTTTGGGCAGCGATGGGCGGCTGACGGGCGTGGGGTAGCTGCCCGTGCTGATGCGCCGCCCAATGGCCGCGTTGAAGGCCAGCGCCATATCGTCGATGGTCTGGTAGCGGTCTGCCGGGTTTTTCGCCAGCGCTCGCAGCACCACCGCTTCCACTTCATCGGAAATTTCCGGGTTCAGGGTGCGCGGATGCTTGGGCTGTTCTTCCAGGTGCTTGTAGATCACCGAGATCATGTTGCTTTCGGACGAATCGAACGGCGGCTTGCCCACCAGCATGTGATACATGATCACGCCCATGCTGTAAATATCGCTGCGCGGGCTGACCGCTTCGCCGCGCAGTTGTTCCGGCGACATGTAGACGGGCGTGCCGACAATCGTCCCGGTTTTGGTCAGGTTCTGGCTGGTATCGCCCGTCATCTTCGCCAGGCCGAAATCGGTCAGGT
Source organism: bacterium (assembly GCA_033764035.1). Classification (GTDB taxonomy): domain Bacteria; phylum Chloroflexota; class Anaerolineae; order Aggregatilineales; family Phototrophicaceae; genus Flexifilum. Next base: position 32,798 of record JANRJJ010000017.1, on the reverse strand, counting down.
ACGCATTTCCGGCTTCATCCATCAGGATGTTGCTCGGCTTCAGGTCACGGTGGATGATGTGGTGCTGGTGGGCATAGCTTAGCCCACGCGCCACCTGGGTGAAAATATCACACGCCCGTTCGGTTTCCAGCGGGCCATCGGCCAGCAGGTTGGAAAGCGACCCGCCGCGCAGCAGCCGCATTGCCAGGTACGCAATCTCGTTGTTGTACAGGCCGTAATCGAAGATCGGCAGGATGTGGATATGTTCCAGCGCGGCGATCATCTTGGCTTCCTGGGCGAAACGACGGGCGAACTCCGAGGTTTCGGCGGCGTTCGGGTCAAGCCGAATCAGCTTGAGCGCGACGTACCGATTGACCGACGGCTGGTAGGCGCGGTACACGGTCGCCATGCCGCCAACGCCGATGCGTTCCTGAATGGTGAAATCGTCGATCTGTTTCCCGATATAAGCGTCTGTTTGCATGGCGTGGATGGTTTCTCTACAAGGCTCACAATAAGTATAACGGACTATTGCGAACTCCACACCTCAAGATCGGCGGGAAAACGGTGTGTTCGCATCCAGAAACGCTTGAAAAGCCCATGTATAATGCACGGCAACTATGGACAGGTGAGATTGCAGGGAACCGCGATGAAACGGATGATAGGGATCGGCCTGGTGCTGTTCGCCGCCTTGCTGCTGGCCGCGCCTGCACTGGCACAGGACAGCGTGAGCGCGCCAGCCAGCCGCCCGGCCAGCTATGCGCTGAACGGTGTGACGCACATTTACCAGGATTGGAACAACTGCGGGCCGGCCACGCTGACGATGGCGCTGACCTATTTCGGCATCCCCGCCGACCAGTACCCGGCGGCGGCGTACCTGAAGCCGAACTATGAGGACAAGAACGTCAGCCCGTGGCAGTTGGTCGAATACGTGAATACGCAGCTCCCTGGCACGCTGCGCGCCATCGAACGGCAGGGCGGCACGGTGGACGGGCTGAAAAACCTGATCGCGGCGCAGTTCCCGGTGCTGGTCGAAGCGGGTTACGACCCGGCGACCGATGACCAGGGCTGGATGGGGCATTACCTGTTCGTGAGCGGCTATGACGACGGGCGCGGGGTATTCATCACCCAGGACAGTTTCGAGGGCGCGAACGTCGCCTACGAGTATGCGTACCTGGACGAGTACTGGCGGCATTTTAACCGCCTGTACATCGTGATCTACGATGTGCGCCGCGAAGCCGAACTGTTCGCGCTGCTGGGCGAAGATGCCGACGAGCGCGAAAACACGATCAACGCGCTGGAGGCAGCCCGTGCCGAAGCCATCGCTGACCGCGGCGATCCCTGGGCGTGGTTCAACATGGGGACGAACTTCACCCGGCTGGAAATGTACCCCGAAGCGGCGACGGCTTATGACCAGGCGCGCAACCTGGGGCTGCCGTTCCGCATGGCATGGTATCAGTTCGGCTGGTACGAAGCGTATTTGCAGATGGGGCGCTACGACGACGTGATCGCGCTAGCGGGGGCAACGCTCAACGACGGCGGCGGCCAGTACGTGGAAGAAACGTATTATTACGCGGCGCTGGCACGCGAAGCGATGGGCGAACGGGCGCGCGCCATCGACAACCTGAACGCGGTCATTGCCTTCAACCCGAATTTCACCGCCGCCCGCACGCTGCGCGACCAGCTTTCGAGCGGGTGATTGGCGTGTGACCCCCTGGCGACTGCGAATCAAGATAGCCGCACCGCCTAGGCAACAATAGCTGTATGACCCATCCCCCCGCGACATTCTCTCTGTATTCTAAACGAATGACAAAGGGAGAGTGCAGGCATGAGCAAGCGGGTGCTGATCACAGGGGGGGCGGGGTTCATCGGGTCACATCTGGCCGATTCTCTGCTCGCCAACGGCTATCATGTCCGCGTAATCGATAATCTTGCGCCACAGGTACACGGGGAACGCGCCGAACGCCCCGCGTATCTGAGCCGGGATGTGGAATTCATCCTGGGTGATGTGCGCAACCCGGCGGCGGTACGTCGGGCGCTGCATGGGGTGGATGTGGTGTACCACCTGGCAGCGATTGTCGGCGTGGGGCAAAGCATGTACGAAATCCGCCGCTACACCGATACCAACAATATCGGGACGGCGGTGCTGCTCGAAGCGCTGATCGAACGCCCGGTCGAACGGCTGATCGTGGCATCGAGCATGAGCATCTATGGCGAAGGGCTGTACCGCAGCGCCGATGGCCGTGTGCAGCCCGGCCATGACCGTTCCGTTGCACAGCTTCAGGCGGGCGATTGGGAACTGTACGACGAAAGCGGCGCTGTCCTGACCCCTGTACCCACCCCGGAAAGCAAAACGCCCTCCCTGGCTTCGCTCTACGCGCTCAATAAATATGACCAGGAACAGATGTGTCTGATCATCGGGGCGGCGTACCGCATCCCAACGGTGGCGCTGCGCTTCTTCAATGCCTATGGCACGCGGCAGGCGCTCTCCAACCCGTACACGGGCGTGCTGGCGATCTTCGCGTCGCGCATCCTGAACGGCGCACCGCCGCTGATCTATGAGGATGGCGCGCAGATGCGCGATTTCGTCAGTGTGAACGATGTCGCACAGGCGTGCGTCCTGGCGCTCGACAGCGCGGGCGCGCCCGGCCATGCCTTCAATGTGGGCAGCGGCCAGGCGTTCACCGTGCGCCAGACGGCGGAACTGGCCTGCACCGCGCTCGGTCGCCCCAGCCTGGAGCCGCACATCACCGGGAAATACCGCATGGGCGATATTCGCCACTGCTTCCCGGATATTTCACGGGCGCGGGACATTCTCGGCTACCGTCCGCGTGTGCGGCTGGAGGACGGCCTGCAAGACCTGGCGGGTTGGCTGGAAGGGCAGGTCGCCGTTGACCGCGTGACCCAGGCGATTGGCGAACTGGCGGCGCGGGGGCTGACGATATGAACGGGCGTTTTTTCGACAGCGCGCCTGACCGCGTGACGTTGATCACCGGGGGGGCGGGGTTCATCGGGACGAACCTGGCGCATCGGCTGCTGGCGATGGGCGAGCGCGTGATCGTCTACGACAACCTGTCGCGGGCGGGGGTGGATCACAATCTGCGCTGGCTTCAGCGCCAGTGGGCGAATGAGCAGGGCGGGCGGCTTCAGGTCGAAACTGCCGACATCCGCGACCTGGCGGCGCTGCGGCGGGCGCTGGCACAGGCCGATTCTGTCTACCACTTCGCGGCACAGGTGGCCGTGACCACCAGCCTGTACAACCCGCTGCACGATTTTGAGGTGAACGCACGCGGCACGCTCGACCTGCTTGAGCTGATGCGGGGGCTGCCCACCCCGCCCGCGCTGATCTTCACCAGCACCAACAAAGTGTACGGCGGCCTGGATGACCTGGCGCTGCGCATCGATGGCCAGCGCTACCAACCCGCGCCGGGGAGCCGCTGGACGGACGGCGTGAGCGAAGCCGCCGCGCTCGATTTTCACAGCCCGTATGGATGCTCGAAGGGCATCGCGGATCAGTATGTGCTGGATTACGCCCGTTCGTATGGGCTGGCGACGCTGGTCTTTCGCATGTCGTGCATTTACGGCACACACCAGTTCGGCACGGAAGATCAGGGCTGGGTGGCGCATTTCGTCAAGTGCGCGCTGAACGGCACGCCGCTGGTGCTGTATGGCGACGGGCGGCAGGTGCGCGATCTGCTGTTCGTCGATGATCTGGTCGATGCGTTCGTGCTGGCGCGTCAGCACATGCCCTCCCTGAAGGGGAAAGCCTACAACATCGGCGGCGGCGCGGCGCACACGACCAGCCTGCTCGACCTGATCGCCCTGTTCAGCGAGATCGGCCTCAGCGCGCCGCCCGTTCGCTTCAGCGCATGGCGCAGCGGCGATCAGCGCTGGTACGTGACCGATCACGAGCGGTTTGCGGCGGCGGTCGGTTGGAAACCACGCATCGGCATCCGCGAAGGGGTGGCACGGCTGCGCGACTGGCTGGTCACGCCGGAAACGGCGTATGTCGGCGCACGTACCGCCGGTGCGCTGGCACATTCGTTCGTTCAGCAAGGAGAGCAGGGATGAGGATCGCGCTGGTCAATCCGAACTGGTCATTTGAGGGCAGCATCTATTTCGGCTGCCGTGAGCCGCATCTGCCGCTCGAATATGGGTACAGCAAAGCGCTGCTGGAAGCGGAAGGGCATGAGGCCGCGATCATCGATGGGCAGTTGATGAATCTCTCGCCGCTGGAAATCCGCGATGCGGTTGAAGCGGTTGCGCCGGACATGACGGTGATCACTACCGCGCCCAGCTATCTGTTCTGGCGCTGTGCGCCGCCCGAACTGCGCATCCCGCAGTTGATGACCCAGGTGCTGCGCGAATGCGGCGGGCTGCTGGTGATCGTGGGACCGCACGGTTCGACCACGCCGATCCCGACGCTGGAAAAGACGGCCGCGGACGTGGTGATCATGGGCGAATGCGAAGAAGTGCTGGTGCAGGTGGCGAATACCCCGCGCCATCAGTGGGATCGGGTTCCGTCGATTGCCTTCCAGACCGCCGACGGCGCGACCACGATCACCGGGCTGCCGCACGCCAGCGATCTGCGCCGCCTGCCCGCGCTGGCGTGGGACGATTCGCTGATTCAGCGGCACGCGCATCACCATCACCGCTTCGATGCCGCGCCGCTGGGTACAGGTGCGGAGATGGAAACCTCACGCGGGTGTCCGTATCACTGCTCGTTCTGCGCGAAGGACAATTTTCGCAACCGCTACCGCAAACGTCCGCTCGATGTGATCCTGACCGAACTCGACGGCCTGCTGGCGCAGGGCGTGGAGTACGTGTACTTCATCGACGAGATTTTCCTGCCCAACCCCGACCTGCTGGCCGCGCTGATCGAGCGGCGGCGGGCGCACCCGGCCTTCAAGTTCGGCGTGCAGACGCGCATCGACCTATGGGAACCCGCGCTGATCGACCAGTTGAGTGCGGCGGGGTGCGTCTCGGTCGAAGTGGGGATCGAAAGCATCACCGTTGAAGGGCGGGCGCGGCTGGACAAGAACTGCAAGCTTTCGACCGACGAACTGACCGACCGCCTGATCCATGCGAAACGGGCAGGGATCGCGTTCGTGCAGGCCAACCTGATCGATGCCCAGGTGGATGAAGCGGCGGACATCGATGCATGGCGGGCGCATTTGCAAGCGCATGGGGTATGGGCGAACAAGCCCGTGCCGCTGTTCCCGTACCCCGGTTCGCCGGATTACGTCAAATTATGGGGCATCCCCGATGACCAGGCGTGGGAACGGGCGCATCACCATTACCTGACACACTACGTCGAATTCAGCGATATTCAGGAATATCACCTGCTGCCGCTGCCCGCGCTGGAAATGCGACCGGATTATGTGGATTGACCCCGGCGCTGTGACCCTCCCGCGCCGGGTGCTGATGACCGCCGATACCGTCGGCGGGGTGTGGACATACGCGCTGGAGCTGATTGGCGCGCTGGCAACCTATGGGGTCGAAGTGATCCTGGCGACGATGGGACGGCGCTTGAGCGATGCGCAGCGGCGCGACCTGCACAGCCTGCCCAACGTCTGCCATTATGAAAGCGCGTTCCGGCTGGAATGGATGGAATCGCCCTGGGGCGACGTGACGCGGGCGGGCGATTGGCTGCTCAAGCTGGCGGCCATCCACAAGCCGGACGTGATCCACCTGAACAACTATGGGCAGGCGGCGCTCCCATTTGATGCGCCAGTGCTGCTTGCGGCGCATTCGTGCGTCAATTCGTGGTGGCGGGCGGTGCATCGTGCTGACCCGCCGCCCGAATGGGCAGCTTATACCGACCTGGTGCGGGCGGGTGTGCAGCGGGCGGCGGGCATCATCGCGCCCACCCATGCCATGCTCGATGCGGTGCGCGCCTGCTATGGGAATCGCCCCGGAATGCGCGTGATCCCCAACGGGCGCAGCGCGTATAGTTTCCAGCCCGCCGCCGCCAAGCTCCCGCTGATCTTTTCGATGGGGCGGGTGTGGGATGCGGCCAAAAATACCGCGCTGCTCGACGCGGTGAGCGGGGAGATCGCCTACCCGATCTATATCGCCGGGGAGGGGGTGCCGTCGAGCGGGGGAAAGGGAAATGCCGCGCCATCCGCCCACTATTTAGGCCCGCTGTCGAGCGAATGCGCCGCCGAATGGCTGGCGAACGCGGAAATCTATGCCCTGCCCGCGCTGTACGAGCCGTTCGGCCTTTCGGTGCTGGAAGCGGCGCTTTCCGGGTGCGCGCTGATCCTGGGGGATATTCCCAGCCTGCGCGAAAACTGGGACGGGGCGGCGCTGTTCGTCGATCCGCGTGATGCACGGGCGCTGCGCACGGCGCTTCAGCGCGTCATTGCAGACCCGGCGCTGCGGGCTGAACTGCGCACGAAAGCACGGGCGCGGGCGATGCTGTTTTCGCCGGGGCGGATGGGGACGGCCACGCTGGATGTGTACCGCACGCTCATGCAAAGGGGTGCGCCATGCGGGTCGTGATGTTCTACCATTCGCTGATTTCGGATTGGAATCATGGCAACGCGCATTTTCTGCGCGGCATCGCCAGCGAACTGATCGAGCGCGGGCATTCGGTCACGGTGTACGAGCCGGAAGGCGGCTGGAGCCTGACCCACCTGATTGCAGAAGGCGGGGCGGGCGCGGTCGATGCGCTGTTCGCCGCCTACCCGCTGTTGAAACAGGCCAGCGCCTTATACCCGCCCGCCGCGCCCGCCTTGGAAGCGATGCTGGACGGCGCAGACCTGGTGATCGTCCACGAATGGAACGACCCGGCGCTGGTCAAACGGATCGGCGCGCTGCGCAAACGCGGCAGGTTCCGCCTGCTGTTTCACGATACCCATCACCGCATCGTGACCGCGCCGGATCAACTGGCGGCGGTTGACCTGTCCGGCTTCGATGGCGTGCTGGCCTACGGCGCGGTGATCCGCGACCTGTACCTGAAGCGTGGTTGGGCAGCCCAGGCGTGGACATGGCACGAAGCCGCCGATACCCGCGCCTTTCGCCCGCTTTCGGTCGCCCGAAAGGGCGGTGCGCCGCTCGATGTGGTGTGGGTCGGCAACTGGGGCGACGACGAACGCACCGCCGAACTGGGCGATTTTCTGCTTGCGCCGCTGGCCGCGCTCAAGCTGCGCGCCGCTGTGTACGGGGTGCGCTATCCCCAGGCTGCGCTCGATGCGCTGGCGAACGCCGGGATCACGTATGGCGGGTGGGTGGCGAACTACCGCGTCCCGGCGCTGTTCCACCGCGCACGGGTCACGCTGCATATCCCGCGCCGCCCGTACACCCAGGCGCTCCCCGGCATCCCGACGATCCGCCCCTTTGAAGCGCTGGCGTGCGGTATCCCGCTCATCTGCGCGCCCTGGGACGATGCCGAAGGGCTGTTCACGCCGGGGGTCGATTACCTGGTCGCGCCCGATGGCGCAGCCATGACCCGCCTGCTGCGCGATGTGCTGCACGATTCGGCGCTGGCCGCATCGCTGAGCGCGCACGGCCTGGCCGCGATCCGCGCCCGCCATACGTGCGCGCACCGGGTCGATCAACTGCTCACGATCTGCGAAGCGCTCGGCGTGCGCGATACCCACCCGCTGCGCGAGCGAGAAAAGGAAAGCATTCCATGAAGATCGCCTTTTTTGGTTCCAGCCTGCTTTCGGCGTATTGGAACGGTGCGGCCACCTACTATCGCGGGATACTGGCGGCGCTGCACGCACGCGGCCATGCGATCACGTTCTATGAACCGGATGCGTTCGAGCGCCAGCAGCACCGCGACATCGATCCGCCGGAGTATGCGGCGGTGGTGGTGTACCCGGCGGGCAGCCCGGACGACGCGCTGAACGCGCTCGACCAGGCGCGCCACGCCGATGTGATCGTGAAGGCCAGCGGCGTTGGCGTGTACGATGCGCTGCTGGAAAGCGCGGTGCTGAGCCTGAAAACGCCGCACAACCTGATCGCCTTCTGGGACGTGGACGCGCCCGCCACGCTCGACCGGGTGCAGGCGGATGCTGCCGACCCGTTTCGGGCGCTCATCCCGCGCTACGACGTGATCCTGACCTACGGTGGCGGCGGGCTGGTCGAAACGACGTACAAACGGTTGGGCGCGCGCCTGGTCGTGCCGATCTACAACGCGGTCGATCCCGCAACGCATCATCCGGTCGCGCCTGACCCGGCGTTCGCGGTCGATCTGGCGTTCATCGGCAACCGCCTGCCGGATCGGGAGGCGCGGGTCGAAAATTTCTTCCTGGGGGCGGCGGCGCTCATGCCAGGAGCGACGTTTCTACTGGGCGGGAGCGGGTGGGGCGATAAGCCGATGCCCGCCAATGTGCGCTATATCGGCCATGTGTACACCCGCGATCACAACGCGATCAACGGGTCGGCGCGGGCAGTGCTGAACATCAACCGCGACAGCATGGCCGCTTACGGCTTTTCGCCGCCGACCCGCGTCTTCGAGGTGGCGGGGGCGGGCGGCTGCCTGATCAGCGATGCGTGGATGGGAATCGAGACGTTCCTCACCCCCGGCGATGAAATGCTGACGGCGGCGCACGGCGGGGAAGTGGCGGCGCTGCTGGCCGGGCTGTCGCCGGACCGTGCGCGGGCTATCGGCGCGGCGGCGCGGCGGCGCGTGCTGGCCGAACACACGTATGCGCACCGGGCGGCACAAGTCGAAATTGCGCTCGAAGGCATGGCCGCCCTTCGGCTGGCCGGGGGGCGGTGAACATGGACACTCCCGGCTGCCGAATCGTGATCCTGGGCTTATCGATCACGTCGTCATGGGGCAACGGCCACGCGGCGACGTATCGTGGGTTGGTCGAAGCGCTGCACGAACGCGGCCATGACGTGCTGTTCCTGGAACGCGACACCGATTGGTACGCCGCCAACCGCGACCTGCCCACCCCGCCCTGGGGCGAAACCGCGCTCTACCACGACCTGGACGAACTGCGCACCCGGTATACCGCGCGCATCGAACAGGCCGACCTGGTGATGGTCGGGTCGTATGTGCCAGAGGGGATCGCCGTCGGGCGATGGGTGACCGACCATGCGGACGGGGTGACGGCGTTCTACGACATCGATACCCCGATCACGATTGCAGCGGTTGAAGCGGGGACGTGCGAATACCTCACCCGTGACCTGATTCCGCATTACGACGTGTATTTCTCGTTCACGGGCGGCGGGCTGCTCGATTCGCTGCAAAACGTCTACGGCGCACAGGCGGCGCGTCCGCTGTACTGTGCTGTAAATCCAGCCCACTATTTCCCGGAAGCGACGACCATCGCCTGGGACATGGGCTATATGGGGACGTACAGCCCGGATCGCCAACCCGCGCTGGAAGCGCTCATGTTCGACCCCGCCCGCGCCTGGCGTGCGGGTCAGTTCGTGGTCGTCGGGCCGCAGTACCCGCCCGATGTGAAGTTCCCAGCCAATATGCACTATGTGCCGCATCTTGCCCCGCCGCAGCATCGGACGTTTTACAACGCGCAGCGGTTCACGCTCAACCTGACGCGGCGCGAGATGATCCGCTGGGGGTATTCGCCCAGCATCCGGCTGTTCGAGGCCGCCGCCTGTGCCACGCCGATCCTGACGGATGCATGGGAAGGGCTGGAGACGTTTTTCACGCCGGGGGAAGACATCCTGATCGTACAGTCCGCCGCCGATACGCTGGCCGCGCTGCACGATATACCCGAAGCTGAACGCCTGGCAATCGGCAGACGGGCGCGGGCGCGCATCCTGCGCACGCACACGCCTGCGCACCGCGCCGCCGAGATCGAACGCTGGATCGGCAGCGCCGCTGCACCGGCAGCGCTGTAAGGATGGGCTGAACCGACCGCATCATCAGGCACAGGAGGCACAACACCGATGATTGAAGCGATCAAATTGTGGAACGAACCCAACAACCGCTCGCACTGGGATTTTGCGCTCGACCCGGACTGGCGGCAGTTCGCCGCGATGATCGGCTACGCGGCGGGCTGTCTGCGCGGCGTGCGGCCAGACCTCCGGCTGATTCTGGGCGGTATGTCGCCCATCGACCCGGCATTTCTCATGCGGCTGAACGCTTTCGGCGCGCTCGACCACATCGACGCGGTGGCAGTCCACGGCTTTCCGCTCGACTGGAACCACTGGAAGATCGACGAGTGGAGCGACAAGATCGCCGCCATTGAAGCGGTGACGCACCTGCCCGTGTGGGTGACCGAAGTCGGCGTATCGTCGTTCGGCGCGGATGAGGTGCAGGTGTTCGGCATCCAGCGCACCCGTGACCTGCTGATTGACCGGGTAGAGCGGGTGTTCTGGTACAGCCTGCTCGACCTGCCGCCGGACTGGGAGGCGACCACCCGCCACAAAGAGAGCGAAGGCAGCGCGTACTACCGCCATTTCTATATGGGGCTGATTCGCGCCGACGGCACGCCCAAACCCGCGCTCGACTGTTTCGACCCGCGCATGGGCATCTGCCAATGGTTCCACTTCGACGATCACCGCCTGGCATTCGCCGTGCGCTGGCTGAAGGCGCTGGGCGTGAAGAAGCTGCGCACCGGGATCAGTTGGGCGGACTGGCACCGCCCCGGCGCAGAAGCGTGGTTCGACCGCCAGATGGACGCGCTGCGCGATTTCGACATCACGCTGACACTGTGTTTCACCCCGCCGTCACGCGGGCAGGCGGCGCACCACACCAGCCCGCCGCTCGTGATGGAGGAATTCGGCCATTTCGCCTGCCAGGTCGTCGAACGCTACGGCGGATGAGGCACGTTTCGCCTCATCCGGACAGCATATCCCGCAGCGTTTCGATGGGCAGCCCCATGATGTTGGTATAGCTGCCCTCATACCGCGCCGCCGGGCGGAACCCGGTCGTATCCTGAATGGCATACGCCCCGGCTTTATCGAACGGTTCGCGGGTAGCAATGTACGTTTCGATCTCGTCGTCGGTGTAGTCGCGCATGTACACGCTCGACTGTGTGACGCGGGTATCGGCCTGGCGCGTCCCATCGGGCGCGATGCGCAGCAGGGTAAGGGCGGTGGCGACGGTGTGCGGTTTCCCGCGCAGACGGCGCAGCATCGCCCGCGCTTCGGCTTCGCTGGCGGGCTTTTCGAGAATATCGCCGTTCTGAATGCCCAACGGTTCCGCCGCCAGGATCACGGTGGTATCGGCGGCCAGGATCACGGTGGGCGCGCCCGCTGCGTCATCCCGTCGGGCGATCATGTCCGCGACGGCGGCGGCTTTTTCGCGGCTGAGCCGGGCGACGTATTCCAGCGGCGGTTCGCCCGCGGTGCGCTGTTCGGCAATATCGGGCTTGATCACCGTGAACGTGATGCCGATTTCGCTGAGCAGTTCGCGGCGGCGCGGCGAACCGCTCGCCAGGATGAACGATGGAGTCATGAAGGACAGCGCTCCCTTATCAGCGGTTCCAGGTGGCGGTTTCCAGCGGGCTGCCGATTCCCAGGTCAAGCACGTTCCCCGTCGCCAGGTCGATCACCGACAGCCACCCGCTGTAATCGAGCGTGAGCGCCGAGCCAGTGGCCGACACCAGCCCCGAACGCGCCCCATTGAGCGCCGCGAACGGCGCGCATTCCCCGCCGATACACGCCAGGTCGATGACGTGGGCGGCTCCGCTGGTGCTGGTATACGCCAGCACCCCGGCGCGGGTGTGCAGCCACCCGGACGGGTCAGCATCGTTCACCAGCGGGACGGCGCTGTTTTCGCACGCATTCGCTTCAATGCATCCGCCATCGAGCGCGTAGACCGCGCCGCCATCCTGGTACACGATCAGGCCGTCGTTGGTCTGCACCTGGCCTGCCGTCGACGCGAACAGGTTCACCCCGTTGGCGAACAGGTCGGGGGGGCAGGACGGCAGACAGTCGAAATTGGCCGCCCGGATGAACGCCGACGAATCGCGGTAGATCAGCGTGAGCGTCCCGTCCAGCCAGACCAGCGGCGTGATCGGCGCGGCGCGCCCGCTGTCGTAGATTACGCCCTGCCCGGTGCGTGCGTCAAGCGCGGCGATGACGCTGTTCCCGTTCGGCGTGAAGCCCCAGAATGTAACCGCCGGACCTACATCCGCCCACAGACCTGCGCCCCGCGTCTCATTGTTGTTGACTGTCTCGAAGATGCCGGTATAACCGCCGTTCAGCCCGGCCAGCGCGTAGCGGCCATCGGCAAGCTGGACGAACCCGCTGTCCCCGTTCAGCTCCAGCGGGGTTTCGATGGCCAGGTTCGGGCGTGGGTTGATGAACGGCGACGGCGCGCTGATGGACTGCTCGAAATTGGCTTCAGCGACAATGCCAGCGCCGTTGGGATCGTACACGCGGAGCGTGTTCCCCTCTGCGATGGCAACCCCGCTGCCGCCCCACCCGCCGCCGCTTGCGCCGGGGCTGGCCGTGCCGATCTCGATCCACGTCTGCGCATTCGGGTCACCGACACGCAGGCTGACCGCCCCGCCCAGATCGACCGCGAAGAACAGGCGCGTTCCGTCGGCTGACCAGGTGTAACCGAGCGGGTACGCCAGCGGTTCGCCAGGGTTGGTCACGATCCAGCGGTAGCTGCCGTCGCTGCTGGTCACCACGACCTGGCCGGATTCGTTCACGAACGCCAGCAGTTCGGAAGGAATCTGGGCGGCGGCTGGCGCTGATGGGACGGCTGCAAAGCCGATTCCGCACAGCACGAGCGCCGCAAACAGCATGTTTCGCATGGTTATGATGTTGATGAGCATCTTCATTGAACCTGTCCCGCCCATTGTGTTTATTGCATAGTACGATACCTTCATTGTACGCTCCAGAGTGACGGCTTTGCACAAAACGCCCCCCCTGAATACGGGGTGCTTTATCCGATGATTGCCCTACGCTGGCGGCTTACAATACATTAAGGAAAGTCCACTATTTGCGCGTACAACTTAAAAGATGCTGAACAGCTTTTCACAGTCCGATTACACAACACACAATCCCCGTTATACTGGAAGCCAGTCAGTCATGCACACCAACAGTAGAAAGATGTTCGCTATGCACCCGGATCATCCACGATCTTTTTCCCCCCTGCTGCTCGTGATGCTGGCGTTGGCGCTGGCCGTGACGGTGGGGTGCAGCAGTCTGCCGGGGCTGCAAGTGCTGACGGGGGAGGACGGCGGGACGACCGCCTCTGACCGCGCCGTGCAAAGCCTCTCCCTGGTGATGGCGGACAAGTCGAGCGCCACCGACCCCGAATATATTGAAGCGGCCAGCCGCATCGAAGCCGCCAACCCGTATGTCGATGTGATCGAAGTGCGCCCGGTCGTCAACCAGAACAATCAATCGGTCTTTCTGGTCAACATGATTTACCGTGCGCCACAAACGGACGATTCGCCCGAAGGCCGCGCCGCCGCCGATGCCATTCGCCGGACGTTCGAGCTGGCGTGGCAGGGAACCATGCGCGAAAGCGCCGAAACGCAGATGCTCGCCGTCACGCTGTATTCCCCGGCGGAGATCATGACGCTCGATAACGGGGTGAGCTATGTCGGCATCGTGAGCGCGACCGGGACGATTGACCGCAGCATCGCATCCAGCTATTTGCAGGGCATCCGTTCGCTGGAAACGTTCTTCGACCTGATCGTAAGCGGCGAATTCGCGTATTCGTCGCCTCAGGACTTGCAGTTGTATGAAGGCACGCCGAATCATCCGCTGTTCATGATTCCGGCGATTCAGACAGGCAACCGTGCGCCTTAAGCGCGGACGTGCGCACCCTAAGCGCGGACGTGCGCGCCATACCATCGAAAAGTGAGTTTACGGACGTTCATCCATTATGAGCATCATCGAAAGTACCCCACCCGGCGCAAACCTGCCCGTCCCGCCGGAACCGCCCCGCCGCTATGTGTGGGAAGACCAGGAAACGCTGGTCGAACGGCGGCGTAAACGGCTGCGCTACCGCCTCAGCCGCTTTTTCGGGAGCAACTGGCTGCGCCTGACCGTGCTGATCCTGATCGTAGCGGCGCTGTTCAATGCCGACCTGATGCGGGCGCTGCGCACTTTCTGGGAGGCCGCCGCTCCGTTCGTGCTGCGCCTGGTCACGGTCGCCACGCTGATCATCGGGCAGTTCGCGCTCATGTTCTGGTTCCTGGGGCGGGCGCGCATGTACACGATCTGGCCGGGGACGGAAGGCGTGAGCTTCAGGGATTATCGCGGCCAGCCGGAACTGCTCGAACAGGCCAAGCAGATCGTCAAGCTGCTGCGCGGGGTGCGCGTGTTTGAAGAAGCGGGTGGCGAACCGCTCAACGGGCTGCTGCTGGAAGGCCCCCCCGGCACGGGCAAGACCTGGCTGGCACAGGCCATCAGCACCGAAGCGGGCGTGCCGTTCTTCTACGTCGATGCGTCGAGCATGAACTCGATGTTCGTCGGCATTGCCCCGCTGAAGGTGGGCAACATCTACCGCAAAGCACGCCGCGCCGCCAAAGAATACGGCGCATCGGTGATCTTCATCGACGAAATCGACGCGATTGGGTCGCGTGCCGGGGTCGCCCAGGTCGATAAGGACGGTGCGTCCGTGAACGACGAGACGGCGTACCGCAAAGGCGTATGGACGAAACTGCCGATCATCTTCGGCATGGGCGCGGGATCGGGGATGCTTTCGACGCTGCTGATCGAGATGAGCGGGTTCAGCCTGGAACATGGCTGGTGGGCGCGCAAGAAGCGGGCGTTTTACAAGACGATTCTGCGGCGCAACCCGCCCAAGCCGAACAAGCGCGTGCTGACCATCGGCGCGACCAACCGTATCGGCGCGCTGGACCCGGCGCTGCTGCGGCCTGGCCGCTTCGATAAGAAAATCCGCGTCGATGCGCCCGACCTGGAAGGCCGCCGCGACATCATCGCCTATTACCTGAGCAAGATGGCGCACGATGAAACCATCGACCCGCTGATTTTGGCCAGCGAAACGCCGTTCTATACCCCGGCGGACCTCAAGTACCTGCTCAACGAAGCGCTGCGCTACGCCCTGTTTGAAAACCGCCTGTATATGACGATCACCGATGTGCGCCGCGCCCAGCCCGAACACGAGATGGGGCTGCGGTCACCGATCAAGAACCTGGCCGTCGAAGACAAGTACCGGCTGGCCGCGCATGAAGCGGGTCATGCCATCGCCATCCGCATCTACCGCCCGCATTACCGCATTTCGCGCATCACCGTGATCCGCCAGGGGCAGGCGCTTGGTCATGTGATGAGCTACCCCGCCACTGAAAGCTATGAAGTGCTGAAAACGTATGAAAGCCTGACCAATGACCTGCGCGTGAGCGTGGCGGGCAAGGCGGGCGAAATGGAGTACTGCGGCGAAGGCGAACAGACGCTCGGCGTGGGCGGGGATTTCCAGAGCATCCGTTACAACCTGCGGCGCATGGCCGATGCGGGCATGTTCGGGCCAATGGGCATGGGGACGACGTTCGCGCCGATGCAGGGCGCAACCCTGACGGGCAGCACCGACGCGGGCATCAACAAGGATGTCAGCGAAGCGATGGAAGAAGCCTTCCGCCAGGCGCTCGAAGATGTGCGGATGATGATGCGCCTGCACCGCCCGATGGGCGAAGCGCTGATCGCGCTGCTGCTGGAAAAAGATGAACTGCTGGCCGATGAGGTCGAAGCGTTCTTCGACCAGTACGGTTTCTACACGCCGAAAGTGCGGCTGAACGAAAATGTCGATCAGCCCGATGTCGTGATCACGCCGGAATCATCCTAGACTCAGGTTCAGGGGGGATGATGGAACTGCATCACCCCTCTGTACGGTGTCGATCAGGGCGAAAGGGTCACGTATCTTGAGCGCATCCCAGGCGAAACAAACCGTTCGGGCTAGGCGGCTGCGGCTGCCCAGCGAATTTCATTACCGCTGGGTGTGGCAGCTTCGCGCATCGCCAGAGGCGTTGTGGGAATATGTCGCCAATACCGACCGCTTCAATAAAGATACCAATGTCCCGGCGGTCAC
Organism: bacterium; assembly: GCA_033764035.1. Classification (GTDB taxonomy): domain Bacteria; phylum Chloroflexota; class Anaerolineae; order Aggregatilineales; family Phototrophicaceae; genus Flexifilum. The sequence continues at coordinate 16,885 of JANRJJ010000017.1, read as the reverse complement.
GATCCTTGACCCGCAAAGCGAAATGCCCAACCACCGCCGCCGCCTGAAGATGTACCGCCTGCAACTGGGCGCGATCAAGCTGGTGCCGATTGTGTGGACGGAAAACCCGTTCGAGTGGATCAAGCCGTACCGCTTCGGGGTGTTCCGCGATTACAGCCAGGGACCGCTGCGCTATATGCGCACGTACACCGAACTGCGCCCGCGCCCGGATGGCGGCACGGAGGCGATCTACGAGGTATGGGCTGCCCCGCGTAACGTGCTGTGGAGTCCGGCGATCCCGTTTCAGATCGGCCTGCTGAGCGCGAACGATTTTCGCCGCGCCTTCTTCAGGTACGACAAAATGGCGCTGGAACACCGCCCGTTTCAGATCGATCTCACGCTGCGGCGGCCAGCGCTCGCGCCGGGCGCACGCAAACGGTTGATGGCGCTTGGCCGTGAACTGGATATGCGCGGGGTATCGCCGTCGCTCACCACGCGGCTGGTTTCGCTCATCGAACGCGGGGACGATCTGTCGCTGCTGCGGATGCGCCCGTATGCCCTGGCCGATGCCTGGAACAAGCCGCGCCGCCAGGTGTTAGAGATGTTCCTGCACGCCACCCGGTTGGGGATGCTCGATTCGCGCTGGGAACTGCTTTGCCCGCTGTGCCGGGGGCCAAAAGCGACCGCCAGGACGCTCGATGCCGTGCCGCAGCAGGTACACTGCGACGTGTGCCACATCGATTACACCACCCAGTTCGATCAGTCGGTCGAGATCGTGTTCACGCCGAACCCGTTGATACGCCCCGTCGCCGTGGTGGATTACTGCGTCGGCGGCCCGCAGATCACCCCGCATGTGCTGATTCAGCAGGTGGTGCGGGCGCGCAAGGGTTCATTCGTGAATGCGCCGCGCCAGGTGGGGCGCTACCGGGTGCGCACGAGCGAACTCCCCGGCTGGCAGGCGGTGGCCGTGGATGTGGCGGGCAAGCCCGATGTGGCGTTCGTGGCCAGCGGGGACGGCTGGCCGCCCGGCGAAGTGATCCTTGCCCCGGAAGCGTCGATAGCGTTCGAGAACCGCACCGATGCCGACCAGTTGTTCATCTTCGAGCGCATCGAATGGACAGACCAGGCGGCGACGGCGGCGGACGTGACCACGCTGCAACTGTTCCGCGACCTGTTCGGCAAAGAGACGCTGCGGAACGATGTGCAGATCGGCATCAACAGCCTGACGGTCATGTTCACCGACCTGCTCAATTCGACCGCGCTGTACCGCGAAATTGGCGATGCGCCTGCCTTCGGGGTGGTCATGTCGCATTTCGACGTGATTCGGGCGGCGGTGATGGAAGAAGGCGGCAGCATCGTCAAGACCAACGGCGATGCGGTGATGGCGGTGTTCCGCCGTCCCATCCAGGCGATTCGGGCGGCGGTGCGGGCGCAGTCTGCGCTGGCGAACCCGCCCGCCGGGGGCAAACCGCTGCACCTGAAGATGGGGATGCACACCGGAAGCTGCATCGCGGTGACGCTGAACGAACGGCTGGATTATTTCGGGTCGGTGGTCAACATCGCCGCCCGGCTGGAGAGTAAATCGAACGGCACGGACATCGTGCTGTCGAAGGATATTTATCTTGACCCCGAAGTCCTGGAATACTTCGGGCGCACGTCCGAATTTGAAGTGGCGGCGTTCTCGTCCACCCTGAAAGGGTACGGGGATCGGGCGTTCGACCTGTGGCGCATCACGCCGCACCTGAACGCGCCTGCCGCTGAACCCACCCGACCCGTCCGTTAAGTGAGTAGAGTTTGAGTTCCGACGATGGCGAATATCAAAAATGCACCGAACCAGCCTTTTGTGGAAACCAAAGGGAAATTCGATTGGGAAAACGAGGCGACTCTCGTTGACCGCCGCAACAGCTTTCTCAACCAACTGAGCCGCCTGGTACGCAGTGTGTGGCTGTGGGTGGCGATCATCGGCGTGATCACGGTCGCGCTGTTCGATGCCGATTTCATGCGCACGCTGATTTCGATCATGGGGCTGGCGATTCAGATCGTGCTGCTGATCAGCATTTTCCTGATCCAGTTCGTGCTGATGTTCTGGTTCCTCAGCCGCACGCGCCAGTACACCATCATGCCGGGGGCGGAAGGCGTGAGCTTCAAGGACTATCGCGGGCAGCCGGAAGTGCTGGAACAGGCGCGCCAGATGGTGACGCTGCTGCGCGGGGTGCAGGCGTTCGAGGGCGCGGGCGGGGAACCGCTCAACGGGCTGCTGCTGGAAGGACCGCCCGGCACGGGCAAGACCTGGCTGGCACAGGCCATCAGCACCGAAGCGGGCGTGCCGTATTACTACATCGATACTGCATCGCTGCAAGGCATGTTCTTAGGCACGGGCGCGATGAAAGTTTCGCGGCTGTACAACAAGGCGCGCAAAGCCGCCAAAGAATACGGCGCGGCGGTGATCTTCATGGACGAGATCGACGCGATAGGCTCACGCGGCGGGGTTTCGGGCGTGGGCGGGGGAACCCAGGGGCAGGCGGGCGGCATGGGCTTAAGCAGCGACCTGGGGCTGCTCAACACCCTGCTGGTGGAAATGAGCGGCTTCAACCTGGAACACGGCTGGCGGGCGCGGCTGCGGTCGTGGTGGTTCAAGAAAGTGCTGCGTACCGAAATGCCGATGCCGCACAAGCGGGTGCTGACCATCGGCGCGACCAACCGCATCGGTGCGCTGGACCCGGCGCTGCTGCGGCCTGGCCGCTTCGATAAAAAGCTGCGCATCGATGCGCCAGATATGGAAGGCCGCCGCGACATCTTCGAGTATTACCTGAGCAAGATGGCGCACGATGAATCGATGGATCCGCTGGTGCTGTCTACCGAAACGCCCGGCTATACCCCGGCAGACATCAAGTACCTGCTGAACGAGACGCTGCGCTACGCCCTGTTTGAAGGCCGCCGCTATATGACCTATGGCGATTTTCAGCGGGCGCTGCCCGAACATGAAAGCGGGCTGCGCGCCCCGGTCAAGCACATGAGCCGCGAAGCCCGCGAACGGCTGGCGTATCATGAAGCCGGCCATGCGCTGGCGGTGCGCCTGTTCATGCCGCATCACCGCATTTCGCGCATCACGATCATCCGGCAGGGGTCGGCATTCGGGCATGTCTCGCATTTCCCGGCGCGCGAAAGCTACCAGGGCTTGCGCACCCGTGACCAGTTCATGGATCGGCTGCGGGTGGCGGTAGCGGGCAAAGCCGCCGAAATCGAGTTCTGCGGGCTGCAAAACCAGACGCTTGGGGTGGGCGGCGATTTCGCCACCATTCGCGGCCTGCTGCGGTCGATGGCGCTGGCGGGGATGTTCGGGCCGTTGGGCGGAAGCGTCGCGCCGCTGACGATCACGATGTTCGGCGTGCAGGGCGGCAGCCCCACCCCGGAAATGTCGCGCTCGATTGAAGAAGCGTACCAGCGCATTCTGAAGGAAACCCGCGAAGCGCTGCGCGAACGCCGCGACCTGATAGAAGCGCTTAAGACGCTGCTGCTGCAAAAAGAAGAACTGATGGCCGATGAAGTGCGCGCCTTCTTCGACGGCTACGGCCTGCACACGCCCGACCCGTCGATGATCAAGGATGGGGCGGAAGTGAGCCTGCTTACGCCGAAAAGCACGGCGGTGACGGAGTAGGACGAAAAGAGGGTGTTCGTTGCAAGCGTGCTTATGCCCCTCATCCCGTGCGAACTCCGTTCGCCTGCAAGCGAGTAGAAGGGGAAAAGACAGGTTTTTATCCCTCTACCCGCTTGTGTGGGAGAGGGACGGCTCAGCTTGCCGAGCAGGGTGAGGGGCAGGCAGCGAAAGCGAATCTGTATCGCATAGGGCGCAAGGTTTTGTATCACTTGCGCCTTTGGCTTGATGCTTTTCTTAGGTGTAGCTGGCGGGGTTTCCGGCAGCGCCTTTTTTGCCGTCCGGCCAGGTCGTATCGTTGTCGAACTTGACCCCGCTCACGTTCGCGCCCTTCAGGTTTGCCCCGGTCAGGTTCGCCCCGTTGAGGGTCGCGCCCGTCAGGTTGGCGTTGGTCAGACGGCTGCTGGTGAGGTTGGCGCGGGTGAAATTGCACCCGGTGCAGTTCGCCCCGTCCAGGTCGATGCCGACCATGACGGCGGTGATGGCGTTGACGAACGACAAATTCGCCACGCGCAAAATCGATTCGCGCAGCGTGGCGGCCTGAAGGTTCGCGCCGCGCACGTTCGCCCCACTCATATCCAGCCGGGTCATATCGAGCGCGCTCAGATCGACCCCGGCCAGGCGTGGATTCGTCCCCGCGCTGATGAGCGCGAGAATCAACTGCTGACGGTTAATCTCTGCCATTCATGAGTCCCTTTCGCTGATATTCGACAATCTGATCGATAGTTTCATCAAGTGGGGTGGTCGGCTCCCAGCCAATCAAGCGCCTGACTTTTTCCAGGCTGGGGACGCGACGGCGAAAATCCTCAAAACCGACTTCATACGCTTCTTCATACGGGATCATGTGGATGGCGCTGGCGCTGTCGGCGCGGTCGCGCACCCGTTCGGCAAGTTGAAGGATGGAAATTTCTTCCTGGCTGCCAATGTTGACGACTTCGCCCAACGCCGCTTCACTTTCAGCCAGCGCCGCAATTGCCGTGACCACGTTGCGCACATTGCAGAAACACCGCTGCTGCGCGCCATCGCCATAGACCTTGATCGGCTCGCCTTTCACCGCCCACCCGGCGAAACGCGGCAGCACCATGCCGTACTGCCCGGTCTGGCGCGGACCAACCGTGTTGAACAACCGGAAAATCACCACCGGCAGACCGACCTGGCGATGATAGGCCAGCGCGAGAAATTCATCGATGGCTTTGCTGGCGGCGTAGCTCCAGCGCGAACGGGTGGTCGCCCCTAACAGGCTGTCGTCGTCTTCCGTGAAAGGGATGCGCACGCCTTTGCCGTAGACTTCGCTGGTCGAAGCGATCATGACTTTCTTACGATAGCGGCGCGCTGTTTTCAGCACGACTTCCGTCCCGCCGATGTTGGTTTCAATCGTCTCAATCGGTTCCTGAATGATCCGCTCTACCCCCACCGCCGCCGCCAGGTGGTAGATCACGTCGCATTCGCTCACCAGCCGATCCATCACGTTGGCGTTGCGAATGTCTTCAATGGCGATGCGCAGCCCCGGCGTGCCTTCGACCGCTTGCAGGTTGTCGATTCGTCCGGTGCTGAGGTTATCGATGATGGTTACGGTGTAGCCCTGGGCGAGCAGGTGTTCGGTCAGGTGACTGCCGATGAACCCCGCCCCACCCGTGATCAGTGCGTGCGTCATATCCGGCCTTTCCAGTGCGCTGCCGCGTAAGTCTACAGGATATTGACAGCGCTCACAACCGATAGGATGGTGTGAATGGCTATGCGTTGGTCATGCCGAACGGTGCGGTATCATTCACCCCATTGGAGCGGTGCGGATGTGCCGCACGACGAAAGGATTATGGCATGGCCAAGCTCGTGTTCGGCATGAATCAATCCCTAGACGGCTACGTGGATCATACGGCGTTCGCGCCAGGCCAGGCGCTCTTTCGGCACTTCATCAAGGAGGCTGAGGGGCAGGCGGGCAGTCTCTACGGGCGGCGCATGTACGAGATCATGCGCTACTGGGATGACGATCAGGCAGAGTGGGACGCGGACGAACACGCTTTCGCCGCCGCGTGGCGGAAACAGCCGAAATGGGTCGTCTCGCGCTCTTTGCAGGCGGTCGGTCCCAACGCGGTGCTGGTCGAACATGACCTTGAAGGCGCGATCCGCAGGCTGAAGGCGGAACGCGACGGCGAGATCGAAGTGGCGGGTCCAACGCTGGCGCACAGCCTGACCGCGCTTGGCCTGATCGACGAGTATCGACTGTATGTGCATCCGGTCGTGCTGGGTCAGGGTACGCCGTACTTCGCGGGTTCCCGGCCACGGCTGCGCCTGATCACGCATGACCGGGTGGATGAAGATGTGATCCGCCTGACCTACGTGCCTGCCTGACCGCCCCGCGGATCGCACAGCCCGACGATGAGGTCTACGGGGGCGCGACGGCAGACCAGGCGCGGCACTTTGCATGGTTAGAACATTCATACCGAATCCGCAAGTTCTCAAGGGTTAAGGGCTTGTAACAGTTGTTCAATACTAAAGGTAACCTTGAGAACACACAGCGGCCTGCCATGACACTTTTTGCTAATCTCCTCACCTGGATCAACCTTCTCCTCCACATCATCGCCCTGGTGACGTGCTACGGCGTGATCAACCAACGGCTGCGGGCAGGACGCTACCAGCGCATCATTCAAGGGGTGCTGTTCGGGCTGTTCGGCATCATGAGTATGCTCAACCCAATCATGGAATCATCGGGCGTGATGTTCGATTTTCGCAACGTGATCATCGTCGTCTGCATCCTGCAATCTGGCCTCGTCAGCGGCGTGATTGCGGCAGCCATTGTTGCGGCCTTCCGCATCGCACTAGGGGGTGTCGGGCTGCCGCTGGGGCTGTCGGTCATTGGGCTTACGCTGGCAGCAGGGGCGGCCTGGTATGCAGTGCTGTGGCAGGGCAAGGGAGGCCAGTGGACGCAGTTCGCCCAACGGCCTGCGGGTTTTGCCACACTTGGCCTGCTGGTCGCATTGATCAGTGTGGCCATGATGCAGTTCCTGCCAAGCCCGCAGCGCGAAACCGCTCTGCAAGGGATTGCCCCCCTGCTGCTGATCGCGTTTCCGTTGATGACGACGATCATGCTGCTGCTGCTGTGCCAGCAGCGCCGGAGCCTGGAACAAGAGGAAGCGCTGGCACAGGAACGCAACCTGCTGCGCACGCTGATCGATGCGGTGCCGGATTACATCTTTGTGAAGGATGCGAATCTGCGCTTCATCCTCAGCAATACTGCGCACGCCCGCGCCGCCCATCTCGCCAGCGCCGATGCGTTGATCGGCAAAAAGGCTGCCGATTTCTGGCCGCCGGAACTGGCCGCACACTACGACAGCGATGACCGGCGCGTGCTGGCAGGCGAAACGCTGATCGGCCAGGAACGCGCGTCGCTGAACGAAGATGCCAGCCCGATCTACGTGACCACGACCAAAGTGCCGATGCGCGATGGGCGCGGCAGGGTCACCGGCGTGATCGGCATCAGCCGCGATGTGACGGCGCAAAAACTGCGCGAACAGCACGAACGCGAACTGCTGGCCGAACGCCAGCGCGCCGACATTCTGCGCACGTTCATCGAAAGCGCATCGCACGATTTCCGTACCCCGCTGTCGATCATTTCGACCAACAGCTACCTGCTGCACCGCGACCAGCCCGCTGAACAACGCGCTTTACGCCTGGCGACCATCGAACAGCAGGTACAGCGCGTCACCATGCTGCTGGATGAAGTCGTCGAAATGGTGCGGCTGGATATGAACACCATTACGCTGAATATCTCGAAACTCGATGTGCGTCACATCGTCGAACAGACGGCGAATGGGATGCAGGGCGAAGCCGGGGAACACGGGCAAACGCTGCTGGTGGAGGTTCCCGATCACCCGCTGTTCATCTTCGGGGATGCTGCCCGGCTGACGACGGCGCTTAAACAGGTGATCGCCAACGCCATCCAGCATTCACCAGCGGGCGAAACGGTGACGATCAAAGCCGCACCGCTGGCAGATCATATTGAAATTACCGTCGAAGATCACGGCGAAGGCATCGATGAACGCGACCGCGAACACGTATTCGAGCGGCTGTATCGCGGCGACAAAGCCCGGTCGAGCGCGAACGGTGGAAGCGGCCTGGGCTTGCCAATTGCCAAGCGGATCATTGAAGCGCACGATGGCAGCATCACGTTTGAATCGCATGTGTGCGGCGGGACACCTGCGCACGGCGAGCCGCAGCCCGATTGTGGGACGACGTTCTACCTCTACCTTCCCGCCGCCGACCGTGACGAAACCGTCCCCGACCGGCGCGATTTAGTCACACTCGATGACCTCCGTTCACATGAAGGATCTGCCCGGTGATCCAGCGCGCCTGATGCGAACACAGGAACATCACCGCATCGGCAATATCGTCCGCCGTTCCTGTGCGCCGCAGTGGGGTGACGCGGGCGGCTTCTTCCTGCATGGCGGGGGTCATCCACCCGGTTTGGGTTGGCCCCGGCGATACCGCGTTGACGGTGATGCCGAACTGCCCCAGTTCGAGCGCCGCCGCCCGCGTATAACTTTCCAGCGCATGTTTGCTCGCTCCGTAGGCGATCTCGCTGGGGAAACCGGGGGAACCGTCCGTCGTCAGGTTGACGATGCGCCCCCAGCCCGCGCCGCGTTCGATGTAACGGCGGGCGAATTCGACCATGAGCAGGGCAGGCGCGCGGGTATTGACCGCGAAATGCGCGTCATGGCTAGCCGCCGTGAGCGTCGGCACGTTCGATTCCAGCCAGGCGACGGACCCCCTATTCACCAACAGCTCTGGCGCTGGCAGGAACGTATCGGCTGCCGAATGCGCTGCATTGTTGATCAGGATATCCACACCGCCGAACGCGGCTTCGGCCTGGTCGAACAACGCGCCAAAGCCTGCCGGGTCGGTCAGGTCGAATGGGCTGGCGCGTACCTTGCCGCCCGCCCCGGCGATCTGCGCGACGACGGTATCGGCGTTCAGGCTGTTGTGCCAGGCATACAGCGCCATCCCACCCGTTTCATCCGGCGGGGGTGGGGCGCTTTCCCCCTGGCGGTAGGTGAGCAAGACCGCCGCACCCTGGGCGGCCAGCGCACGGGCGATCCCCGCGCCAATGCCCATCGGGTTATTCGCCCCGGTGATCACCGCCGTTTTTCCCGCAAGCTGTAGGTCGATCATGCTGAATCTCCAGGATGCATTCATGCAGGCTCAACCCGATTATGCCGCTTTGTGATGCTTTTTCCAGCATGGGCAGCGGCATCGCAGGGTGAAGGGTGCAGACTTGTTGCCGCTTCACCTGAACCTTGCAAGCGCTTGTCCGCGTCGGCTCAGCGCACCCCTTGCAGGATGATCGTCTCAATATCCGGCATGGGCGGGACGGCGATCCCGTCCGGCAGCAGTTTGATCAGCCGGGCGCGCACGTCATCGGGGTCATTTGTGACCGCGATGCGCAGCGTTTTTTCGGCGGTGGGCATGGCGTTGTGCGCTATCGCCGTCGCTGCAAAGCGGATCAACGTATTGCCGGAAAGGATGAACTGCCAGCCGTGCTTCGGGTGCGCAAACCCGCTGATCGTGCGTGCGCCTTCGTTGATGTGGATCGACGCGATGCTGATCGCACTCAGCCGCCGCAGATCGGCAATGTAGTGAATTTCATGAGGGCTGCGGTTCAGGACGGCTTCGCCTTCGGCGTTGCTCGCTTCCAGTTCCGAAAGTGTCAGTTCCCCCCAGGCGGCCAGGTACAGCACATGACCGGGAACAAATTCAAATACCGTGTACGGCATGGTATACCTCTTTTACACGTCAACTGCGGCAAAAAGCCCCTTCACTTTCAGCATAGCGCCGTGAAATGCAGATGTGATGCAGGACATTTGCAAATTGCCCTGAGCGGATCGTGCGCTGTCATGAACTGCGCCGCTGTCACGGACTGCGCCGCTGCCACACGAAGAAGTTGCCGATTTGGGTATCCGGTTGGTAGTTGAAGATCAGCCAGTCGTTAAGCGCGGGGTATTCTTGCAGCAGTTGGTTGGAATCCATGTTCGGGCGGCCTGTCACCCAGTCGAGATAATCGACCTGCAAGACCAGCACATACGGCGGGAGCGCCGCCCATAGAATCTCGACCGTCTCATCGCGCCACGCCGCCGGGTACCAGTCCGCCACCAGCGGGAACTGAAAGATGAAGCGTACCGCCGGGTTCAACTGGCTGAGGTAGTACACTTCCGGGCGAAACCCCCAGATGAACAGCGAATCGCCTGGCGCGACCCGCGCCCGCAGGTAGTCCGCCACGCGCAGCGATTCATCCGCGCTGAATTCGCCCGCCCGAAAGCGGGCAAAATAAGCCGCCTGGTCTTCGCGCCCGGCCAGGTAGGGGAATGTGCGCCCGCCCACGCTCAACGGCAGGATGGCGAATACCCCGATCACGGCCACCCGCCCAATCCAGCGGTTGAGGGATAGGTGCGTGATGATCGTGTCGATGGCCGCTGCCCCATACAGCGTGAGCGGCGGCAGCAGCGGCAGCCAGTGATAATCGTAGCCCTTCGCCTGGATGAGCAGGATCGCGACGGCGGCGGCTGTCCAGCAGTGGACGATCCGCCAATAAGGATCAAGCGGCGTTCCCCGATCCCGCCGCCGCGTGGCGAACGGAAACAAGGCGGCGACCGCGAACAGCACGCCCCAATGGGCGGCGCGGGTGCCAAGCGCAGTGCTGAAGCCGCGCTGAAATTCGTCCGGGTTGAAGCCGAGCGCGGTATAGCCCGCTGTCACCCGTGCGCTTTCGATCAGCGCCTCCCATGCGCCCAGTGCCATCATCGCGCCCGCGCCCGCCGCGACGACCAGCGCGCCGCCCAACGTGAAGGCGATTCCGCTGGCGAACAAGCGTGCCGTGTTCGCGCCGACGGCCAGCGCTGCGCCGAACGCCAGCAGTCCGCCGAACAGCGCGAATGGGTATTTGAACCAGAAGGCCAGGCCGCAGCACGCGCCCGCCGCGAACGCCCACGCAAGCATTCGGCGTGAGGATGGGTAAGTGCGCGCTGCATCAAGCGCCTGCAAAGCGCATACGCCAGCCAGCGCCATCGGCAGCAGGGCAATCCCGTCGTTCTGGGTAAGCGTCCAGAACGTTTCGGTGAAGTAGAAGGCTCCGAACAGCAGCACCGCCCATTCCCCGGCACGAGCCGACTGCAAGCGCTGGCCGATCCACCACAGGCACAGCGCGATCAGCGGGAACAGGACGAGATCGACAGCCCGCAGCGCCGGGACGTTGCGCCCGAACAGCGCCATCGCGCCCGCATACACGTAAAAGACGGCGGGCGGCTTGGGATTCCACAGATCGACATACGGGGCGCGACCATCGAGCAGCCCGCGCCCGATGGTGGCGAATTCACCCTGGTCGCGGCCTAAGGGATAGGTGATCGTCGGCAGCGCGGCCAACACGATCACGGCGATCAGCGCGGCCAGCCGCACATAGCGGGCGCGATTCACAGCCAGCCGACCGCCCGCGCCATCAGGTACGCGATTCCGAGCGAAAGCACGAGCAGAATCCACGTGATCATGCGCCCGATGTCCTGGGCGCGGCTGATCGGCGTTTCGGTCACGCTCACCTGGCCGAGCAGATCGACATAAAAATCGACGTTCAGGCGGCCTTTGGTCATGCGCGCCATGTAGTCATGCCCGGTGACGTAGATCCACCCGGAATCCTCGTCGCGCCAGTCCGCCCCGCAGCGGTCGCGGATCGCCCGTTCCAGCAGGATGCGCGCCTGTTCTGCCGGGATCGGCTCGACGGTCACAGGTGGCGGGGGTTCTGGCTGTGCAGGCGCAGCGCGTGACACGGGGCGCGTCTCCATCTGGTAGGCCGCGTCGGTTTCGGAAGCCTCCAGTTCGGGCAAGTCCATGTTGGGCGGGTCGGCCTGGGTCATAGGAGCGTTCCTGTCCGCTTCGGGTGATGATGCTTGCTGCGGGGATTGTACACGCCTATGCCAGACTATGACCAGAGGCGAACAACCGCGCCGACGAGGTGCATGACAAGGTGCAGGATTATCTGAAATATGGCACGCGCATGGTGGGTACTCCCCGGTTTTGCACTGTCGTTAGCGGCGCTGTTCGGGGCGTGACCCCGCGCATCAGTTCACGATCTGGTACTCGAACGAGAACGGGCCCATCAACCCGGTTTCATCGACGGCGGCGACGGCGACCGCGTTGAAGCGCGACGGCACGAAACCATCCCAGCGCACGAACGTATCCGCTACCTCGAACGATTCGGTATAGCCGGTCGCGCCGACGGCGCGCAGCGCCACGATGTAGCTCACCGCTTCCGGGCGGCTTTCCCATACCAGCGTGCGCACCCCGCCGCCTTCATCGCGCAGCACCAGGTTCCCCGGCGGGCGGATGCCCCTGGAAAGCGCCGTCGCCCCGGCCAGGATCGTTTGTGTAGCGCGGGTGAGGTAGAGCGCCTGAATATCGTCGAGCGTATCGCGGTCGTTGTGATTGCGCGCATTGTCCTCGTTGATCTCGATGAAGCGCACCGCCGGGATGCCCGCATCGCTGAAGCTGAGATGATCGCTGTAGCGGCCTTCGCGGTCGCCCTGGGGTTGCAGGATGATCGCCATATCCGGCGCGTGGCGGCGTGCCATGAACTGGAGATTGCGCGCCAGCACCCGCGATCCGCTCTCGTTCGGTTCGGCGCTGAACAGGCGGATTTCGCGGTCATTGATCGACCCATCCGGCCCGGTGCTGCTGCCGATGATGTCCATGTTGATCGTCCAGTTCACATCCAGGTTTTCGGCCAGCACGTAATCCTGCACGAACGCCAGGCTGCCGGCGCGCTGAATTTCTTCCGCGCTGAAGGCGACGAACATCACGGTAGCGCGCTGCGGCTGGCGGCTCATGATGCGCGCCATTTCCAGCAGGGCGGCGACCCCGCTGCCGTTGTCGTTCGCGCCGGGGGCGTAAGCACTGCCGTCGTCGAAGGCGATGCTGATGCTGTCGTAGTGCGCGCAGATCACCAGGATGCCCGCGCCCGTTTCAGTGCCGGGGATCACGCCGACGATGTTGCGGCCTTCGCTGCGCACGCCGCCCCATTCGACCGGGAATACGTGGTCGTTGGCCAGCACGAAATTGCCCTGGGACTGCGCCCGAATTTGCTCGAACTGGCCGCGAATGTAATTGTAGGCCGCGCCGATGCCGATCCCCGGCACGTCATATGGCGAATTGACATGGCGCGTCTGAAAATTCTGCATCGCGTTGATGTGCAGGAACAAGCGATCCTGTTCGACCTGGTTCAGCAGCGTGATCAGGCGGACATCGGTACGCGGGGCGCTGGTCACGGCCTGCTGCGGGAGCAGTTCGGGCGGCAGGGTAGCGTAGCCAATGGTCGGCGGTGGGGTGCTGGTGGCACGCGGGACGATGGTCGGCGCGGGTTCACTGCTCAGCGTACAGGCAAGCAGGATCAGGCCGATGTAGAGCAGGATCAGCGTTGAAATCAGGGGGGCGCGTCGTGTATTCATGCCCGCGATTGTAGCACAAGCGCCCCGCCTGCCGTGTTAAGGACAGTGCCGCCGTATGGCAGGCGCGGGGATCGCGCCGTGTGGGGCGGGTGGGTTATACTCAGCGACCTATCGCCATGCAGACTGAAGCCGTGACGTACATGACTCCTAAACTGACTGCCGCGCACATCGTGAGTGCAATTGCACAGCTTGATCGTGCTGTCGAGTATTCGTATGTTGGCAGAAAAGCGAAACTCCTCATCAACGATGTAGTACTTCCAGAAGGACCTGTTGAGTTTCTGCGACAGAGCAAAAGCGGAGGACTGACGGCGGCCAAAATTACGAAACAATCGATAGCAACGTTAGCCGCTATTTGCAGCCAACGTCCGAATTACCCGCTGCATATTGACCGTATTTTCAGTGCAGGCGGGAACACACGTTCGGCCTTCGAGACGCTGTTGGCGCACACGGCGCACTTTTTCATCTGCTATCCCCGACGTACCGATGCGTATTCGGGTAAAGTCAAGACCGACCTGAAACATATTCTCTGGAGTCCTGAACGCACCCATCCGCCCGGCATCGTTGAAGTGATCGACTATGACGGGACGATCACCGAGATTGAACTTGGGGTCGAGTTTGATCGCATTTTGTTGACCGCGACCGATTTAGGGGAGGAATTCAACAGCATTGAAGCCAAACGCACCCATGTTCAGATGCAGGTCGCGCTGATCGAAATTGGCAGGGCTTTAGGCTTCAAAATATGGATTGCCCAGAACGATCAAGGAATTCGAGTGGGTAACAAACGGTTAGGCGAGTATGAGGGCGTGCTAACTTCACTGGATACAGTCGATATTCTGTATACCCGTGCGGCAAAAAGAGCGGCACAGCACATCGATTGCCTTTGGTTTAGCGCCGACGGTAAACATATTCCGGCGGTCATGGAAATTGAACACAGCACAGGGGTGACATCCGGCTTGACGCGCATGACCAAGCTGAAAGACGAAATTCCGGCAATTCGCACGTCTTATACAGTGGTCGCATCGCAAAAGCTGCGGTCAAAGATTGTGGCAGAGGCTAACAAAGCGCTCTTTCGTGACCTGAACGTCACCTACATGTCCTACACAACTGTACAAAATCTTTTCGGGTTGATTCGCACCTATGCACTCAGCGGCTATGTCGATCATCGTTTCATTCAGCCTTTTCTTGAAAAAGTCGTCAGCGCATAGAATCGGTTTTCGCGTATAATGCAGACATTTGTGCGATCTAGCGTCAGGTGATCCCCTGTATGAATGCGTTGGAAACCCTTATGGACACGGTTCAGGTGTCGGATGCCCTGTCGTTTCTGAAAACCCTGCCTGACGACAGTATCCAGTCCATCATCACTTCGCCGCCGTATTACGGTCAGCGCGATTATGGGGTAGATACCCAGATTGGGTTAGAGCAGAATCCGCTGGAATATGTCGCCAAACTGAAGGCCGTTTTTCATGAAGCGAACCGCGTGCTGCGCAAAGACGGCACGTTATGGTTGAACATTGGCGATAACTACGTGGGAGCGACCAGCCAGCACCGCGAAGGCGGCTCGCAAGGAAAAAATTCCCGCTATAGTCGCAAGCACATGAATGGCATTCCGACAACCGGGCGTGGAGCGCGTAACCGTGCTTTTTACGAGATGGGGCTGCCGATGAAAAGCCTGGTCGGGATGCCCTGGCGCATCGCGTTCGCGCTGCAAGATGATGGTTGGATTTTGCGGTCTGACATCATCTGGCATCGGCCTTCCACCAGCGAAAGCGTGAAAGACCGCCCCACACATGCGCATGAGTATATTTTCATGTTCGCAAAATCGCAGCACTACTATTATGACCGCGTATCCATGCGCACGCCGACTGGCGCGAATGTACAGTCGGTGTGGAAGGTGAGCGGATCACCCTTCACAGGGGCGCATTTCGCTGTGTTCCCCGCCGAACTGATCGAGCCGATTATCACGGCATCCTGCCCGGAAGATGGGATCATCCTTGACCCGTTCGGCGGGTCAGGAACAGTTGGCTTGCTTGCCAAACAGCACCGCCGCCATTTCATCCTGTGCGAAATAAACCCGGACATCGCGCAAATGGCCCGCACCCGCATTCTGGAAGGCATTACCAGCACCGACAAACGTCGATTAGAAACCCAACAAGCCATACAAGAACTGCTCCTGCCTTTGTGACCGACCGATCACGCAGCTTGACTGACCGCCCGCCCCCCTACAGCTCCAGAATGCCGGGGCGGGCGATTTTGTGGCCGTCGATCTCGACATCGATGCGCGGGTAATCGCCGCTGGCCTCCGTGACCATCTCGAAGCCGTTTTCCCCGATCAGGATGGTATCTTCGCTCTTGAACCCGACAATCGACGGGTTCCATGCGCACGCCCCGCCCACTGGGATGACCGTCGCATCGCCCGGCTTCGCCACCCGTTCGCGCCCATTGTAGGCAATCAGCCCGCCCTGGTGGTGATGCTGCCATTGGCCGTCTTCGCCCACTGCGGCATACGCCGCCTGGATGTCCGCGAACACCGCGCCCAGCGTCCGCCCCGGCCTGCTGGCGATCATCGCCGCCGCGTCGATGTGCGCCACCCGCCGCGCTTTTTCGCGCAGCGCCGCCGGAACACTGCCGATGTGTGCGAAGCGCGTCGCCGCGACGATCAGCCCGCCGCGCCGCATACACAGCACGATCATGACGACTTTCTCGACCTGTTGATCCGTGACGAGCGGGTGACGGTAGCGGCTGATGCGGTCATCGGCGGCCACCAGGTTGACCACCGCTGCACCGCCGCGCTCCCGGCAGGCGGCATCCAGCCGGGCGGCGACCTGCCATTCGCTGTCGCCGGGGCGCACCGCCCGAATCGCGCTTTCGAGCGCCTGTGCGGCATCGAAGCCGAGCGCACGATAACGCGCCTGTTCCGGCTCCATCAACTGGATGCGGTGCGCGAACAGGTCGGCTTCGACCTGGGAATCCGACACGATCATCGACTGCCAGTACGACGCGCCCGCCGGGATCGGCGGCAGGTAGTCGCTGAAAAATCCCGGCTGATCGAACACATCCGGGCCGTACCAGTCGTGGGCTTTCAATTCAAAACCGAACAGTTCGGCCTGGTCTTCATCGCGGATGCGCGGCGCTTCGATGTTGGGCGTGACGATCACGCGCTTTTCGCGGGTGATGAGCAGGCCGTACATGCCGAATTCGGTATCGACCGGGATGCTGGCATCCATGCCCGCCGTGAACCAGGCGATATTACGGGTCTTGAGCATGTACAGCGCGTCGGCGTTGTGCTTGTCGAGAATCGCCCGCACCAGCGCGTGTTTGGCTTCAATTTCCTGTAAACGGTTCATGTGGTCTGCGCCCCTTCATAAAGAACGACTGACCGATCATGCTGAGTATTGTAACCGGTCACGGCAACAGCGCATCAGCGATGGCAAGCAAATCCTGTCTGCACGCAGCAGGCATTTGGGTTTCAGGTGAAACGTCCAACTGCTGCACGATGCCATCCATATTACCAGACGCGATGTACTCGCTGAAAAGTGCTGTCGTCTCTGCTTCGAGATCGCAGCGTATCAGGGTTCGGGATAACTCATCGAGCGATGCAAGCGGGGTTTCAATACGCAGCACTGACGGATTATTCGCCGCGATATAAGCGATTTGTGCGCCATACGGACTCCAGGCGGCGACCAAAGGCTCAGCGGCTAAAGCAGCCGTTTGAATGATCTCGCTGCTCGTCATGTCGTAACGAACGATCTGCCCGCCCGCTTGAATGATT
>JANRJJ010000016.1:0-3354 GCA_033764035.1 bacterium | reverse complement strand
CTCGCAGGACAGCCGTGTGAAACGGTATGTCCTGCCGCTGGCGCTGATCGGGCTGACTATCGCCGTGTATCACAATCTGCTGTACTACGGCATTCTGCCCGAAAGCATAACGCCGTGTACGGCGGGCGTCTCCTGCACCTCACGTCAGATCGAGTGGCTCGGCTTCATCACGATCCCGCTCATGTCGCTCACCGCGTTTACCGTCATCACGCTCAGCGTACTCTTTCACAAGCCGGATTGGGAGACTTCATGACGCAGACAAAACCGAAAACCACCGCTTCAACGAGCAAAAAGAACAGCAGGCGCGAGACGAGAACGCTGGTTATCCTCGGTTCTGTCGTGCTGCTCATCATGGCACTCGCCGTCATCCTGACACGCTCACAGCAGCAGGCAGGATCACCCTCGGTGGTACAGGACACAGCGCTGCTTGTGCGCGAAGACAGCGTGACACTTGGCCCTGCCGACGCGCCGGTCACGCTGGTCGAGTTCCTCGACTTTGAATGTGAAGCGTGCCGCGCCGCTCATCCGACGGTGAAACGCATCCTGGAGGAATACGACGGACGGATTCGCTACGTCGTGCGCTACTTCTCCAATCACAACAACTCGGTGCTTGCCGTCGCAGCGGCGGAGGCAGCCGGGGAGCAGGGGCAGTATTGGGAAATGGTCGATCTGCTTTTCGCCAATCAACCGCAGTGGGGCGAAAGCAGAGTGCCACAGACGGAGGCTTTCATCGCTTATGCGACTCAACTGGGGCTGAATATCGACCAGTTCACGGCTGGCTTGCAAAACCCCGCGTATGCAGACAAGGCGTCGCGCGATCAGCAGGATACGCGCACGCTGGGTTTGCGCGGAACACCGACATTTTTTGTTAACGGTCAGTTGGTTTACGGGTTGGACGAACCTGGTCTGCGCCGCCTGATTGAAGCGGGCTTGAACGGGTGACGTCGGCTCAATCGTCCATATAGTGAAGGTGAGTTGAGCAACGCGAGGATAGGCACATGACCACGAGAACCTACATCGTCAAAGGGATGGACTGCGCCGGTTGCGCGCGCGAGGTGGAAACCGGGGTGGCGAAGCTGGACGGCGTGCAGACCGTGCAGGTCGATTTTGCCACCAGTAAAATGCGGCTTGCGGGGAACGTGCCGTTCGACGCATTGCAAGCGCGCGTCTCTGCGTTAGGCAAGTCCGTCCATGAGGAGAGCGAAGCGGCAGACGAGACGGCTCCGGCGATGCGCGGTGGCGTGATCGGCTTCTGGGATTATTTGTTGCGGCGCACTGAAACACGGCTGGCGCTGGTCGGCGGCGGGATCGTGCTGGTGACGCTTATCCTCTCGTTGGCGTTGAGTCTCCCGGAGACGGTCACAGCGGTTGCCTACACGGTCGGCATGGCGATCACGCTGCTGCCCATTGCACGCAGTGGGATCAACACGTTACGGATTAACCGCCAGTTTAACATCAACCTGCTGATGAGCATCGCCGCCATCGGCGCGATCTGGATTGGCGAATACCTCGAAGGGGCGACGGTCATCTTTCTGTTCGCCGTCGGCGAGGCGCTTGAAGGCTACACCGCTGACCGTGCGCGAAACAGCATTCGCGGGCTGATGGCACTCAAGCCGACCGAAGCGGTGCGTGTACGTGGCGGAGTCGAGCAAAAGGTTTCCGTCAGTGTGCTGGAGGTCGGCGACAAGCTGCTTGTCAAGCCGGGCGAAAACATTCCGATGGACGGCGTGATTGTGAGCGGCGGGAGCAGCGTTAACCAGGCTCCGATCACCGGGGAGAGCGTACCCGTCGCCAAAGCGAGCGGGGACGAAGTGTTCGCCGGGACGATCAACGGTGAGGGCGCGCTCACGATGCGCGTGACGCGGCTTGCCGCCGATAACACGCTCAGTCGCATCATTCGCATGGTGGAAGAAGCGCAGAGCGTGCGCGCACCGAGCCAGCGCATGATCGACCGCTTTGCCGCCTGGTACACGCCAGCTGTGGTCGTGATCGCCGCGCTCGTCGCGCTCGTGCCGCCGCTGCTGTTCGGTCAGCCTTTCTACGACACGCCGACCGAACACGGCTGGCTGTATCGCGCGCTGTCGATGCTGGTCATCGCCTGTCCATGTGCGCTCGTGATCAGCGCGCCCGTCACCGTCATCAGCGCGATCACGGCGGCGGCGCGGCGCGGCGTGCTGATCAAGGGCGGGGCATTCCTGGAGGCGCTCGGCACGGTACGCGCCTTCGCCTTCGACAAGACCGGCACGCTGACCGAGGGCAAGCCCGCCGTGACCGGATGGCGTTCGCTCGACTGTCCGACGGGTGAGGCGTGCGCCGAATGCGACGAGGTGCTGGCGCTGGCATCTGCAGTCGAGCGCCGCACGACACATCCCCTCGCACAGGCGGTCGTCGATGCCGCCGCCGAACGCAATCTGGCATCCCGCTATGCGCCTGCTGAAAACGTTGAACTGCTGGCAGGGCGCGGCGTGCGCGGTCAAGTGAACGGCAGCACGGTCACGGTGGGCAGTCATCGCTTATTCGACGAGACGTTCGCGCATGGGGCGGAGGTGTGTGCGGCGGTCGATGCCGTCGAAGCGCAGGGACGCACCGCCATGCTGATCGCGGAGGGCAATCGGGTGCGCGGGTACATCGCGCTGGCGGATACGGTGCGCGCCAGCAGTCAGGCGGTGGTGCGTGAGCTGAACGCGCTCAACCTGCCGACGATCATGCTCACAGGCGACAATGCCACCGTCGCAGCGCGCGTCGCGGAGCAGGTCGGCGTGACGGATGTCCGCGCTGGACTGCTGCCACAGGATAAGGTCGAAGCGGTGAAAGGGCTGCTCACCCGTTACCACAGCGTGGCGATGGTCGGTGATGGTGTGAACGATACCCCATCGCTCGCCGCTGCTACCGTCGGCATCGCAATGGGCGGCGCGGGCAGCCCGCAGGCGCTCGAAACCGCCGACATTGCGCTGATGAGCGACGATCTGCGCCAGCTTCCGTTCGCGGTGCGGCTGGCACGCTTCGCCCGCCGCCTGATCGGGCAGAATGTCGCGCTCAGCTTCGGCATGAAAGCGGTGTTTCTGGTGCTGGCATTCTTCGGCGTGACCTCGCTGTGGGTGGCGATCCTCGCCGACGTGGGCATGTCGCTGCTGGTCACGCTCAATGGAATGCGTCCGCTGGCATTCGAGCGAAAGTGAGCCGCCGCTCATGAAATCACATTTTGCCATCCAAGTGTCAAGTACGCTCTCAGCCACAGCATCGGAAGTCTGGAAGCAGGTCAGTACGATGCGCGGCGTAAATCATGAGTTGATGCCTCTCGTGCGGATGACAGCTCCGGCAGCATCCGTTTCGGTGCCGTTCACCGCTCTGCCC
>JANRJJ010000015.1:0-233893 GCA_033764035.1 bacterium | reverse complement strand
GTGCAAATCATCGTCCCCGACCCCTCGCCGGAGCGCCTGCAAGCGATTGCGGCGCAGTGCGGCGCGCCGCTCACCGTCGAGCGCGGCTTGGATGCGGCCATCGCCGCCGCCGACTACGCGGACGTGATCGCCCAGATCGACGCGCTGCCAGCGGGGACGATCCCCCCGGCGTGTGCGGCGGACTTGCGCGCGGTCGCAGCGGCGATGCAGGGGCAGTAAACCATGCGCGAGCGGGAGGGCAAGCGTCGTGCCAGCTATGTCCGGGACAAGCGCGCCGGGCTGGCGGAGAGTGGGTTCTTGGAAGTGAGCGACCCCGGCGTATACCCAACCTTTACGCTTGCGCCCCGGCCTGCCAGCGGGAACCTGAACTACACGGACGCAGAATACTTCATCGTCGAAGTGCAGGCGAATGCGTACAGTACCGCCACATCCTATCTGGATACCATCACGCTGCGCTATCAAGGCACCCTGCCAACTCCTACGCCGACAGCGACGCCGACGGTGACTCCTACCAACACGCTCACGCCAACGACTACGCCTGTGCCGAGTTATAACATTCGCTACAGCAACGAACTCGGACAAACTTCATCGAATTGGAGTGTTGATGAAACGGGCTATATTCAAACCGCTGTACAAACTGTTGGAGAGGCATTTCAGATACAGTTGAACACTTCCACACCCCAAAATGCTTTCAATCGGGTCCTGACCAACGGTGCTGATCCGCAGTATGTTTACTTCTTCAAAGCCGAGGGCAATTCGAGCAATGTGACTATCTTTTATCCCACAGAACTGAGTAAGCCGAACTTCGCCGTAACTGTGGCAGTTGGTGGGTGTCTTACGGTCAACAACAATGGACTGCCACGCACCGTCGTTTGCAATTGGGGAACGCAGCCCGGTCAATCTGCGCCATATCCGATACATGCGATTGTGCATGAGTTGGGGCACGTGTTTACCAACCGCAGCATCATCAGTTCGACCGATACCCACGAAAGCACGCGGGGATTGCTCTACGCTGCCCTCCATGGCACGTTCTCGGGAAACTGCACGCCTGCTTTTGCCCCAATCAATAACCCCGACCCATTTGCGGGGATGGTGTTCAGTGAATCAGCGTGTGAAACAATAAACGACTTGCGCAACGCAGATGGTTTGGTGATGGGGATAATCGCGAGTACTAGTTCATGGGTTCGCGGTGAACGGGGATGGGGTTCGGGACCGGACAACGTGTTCACACCCTTCCAGCAGCACCCACTTGATGTTTTCCCCAGCGATCCTCCCGACACTCAGGTCGATGAAACGGCGGCAGATATGTTTTTGAACTGGGTCTACCGCAGACGCACCAACAACCCGCCGACTTATCAGACAACCGTACCCGGCACCTGGGAGGGTTTCAGCAATCAGCAGTGGTTGAACAATGCAGCGGGTGGCGATGACTTCAATTACCCCGGCGATGCCCGCTTTGAATGGATGAACCGCGTGATGAATCAGATTTATAGCTTGAAAGGTTGGTAAACGAACATGGTCAATAAGCGAATGCTTCGGAGTGTCCTTTTCACGCTCCTGCTGTGCGTGCTGTTGGTCGGCACAGGTCAGGCGCAAAATTCCCAACAGGTCATCCGCAATCTCCCACCGATGGCGGTGCTGGACGTGCAGTACAGCCCGGATGGCCGATACATTGCACGAGTCTACGCACAGGGGCGGCTCGAAGTGCTTGAGGCGGCTTCCAATCGTACTGTTCTGGAAGACACGGTAGCGCTTCCCCATCCCTTGCAGAGAGCAAAGGTGGATTGGTCGCCAACTGGGGATCAACTCGCCGCTGGCATCGGAGCGCAGATCTATATCTGGGATGTAGGAACTACACAGCTCTTGGAGACGATTAATGCAGGTGGATCAGAGCCTTTGGTATATTTTGAAGATGGATCCTTTATCCCTGAAGGTTTTGTAAGCCTTCAATGGAATAGCACGGGCTTGTTGCTGATGGCAAAAAGCATGAGTTCGCGTTTCACTATTTGGTCAAAAGATCAACTGGTTTTTATTGTTGATCAAGTGACTGGAAACAATCCGGTTCCGATAGTGTGGCTGGCGGATGATCGGCATATTTCTAATGGTACCAGTGTTTTTGACATTCAGGATCCAACTTCGCGGTTTATTCCTCGTCAAGGGCAGCCGCTTGAGGGTGTATTGAATAACTGCGGTCCGTATTCCTCAATCGCCACCAACGCAAACAGAACACTGATAGTTCAGGCAACGATCTACGATTGCATCGTGATCACGGACGCATTCACGGGTGATGAAATTGGGGGTTACCAGATTTCAGAAATTCTGTCTTTATACGAGAATGACCTGGAACTTATAGAGCATATGAATCCGATTTGGGATGTGAGTTGGTCGCCGGATGAAAGTGTAATCATTGCTGTGGACAGCCAAGGAGCAGTAAGAGTCGTAGATATTGCGACAGGCAGTGTGACATTGATTGCTCAACAGAGCGGTCCCTTGTACGCAGTCGATTGGGCAGACACCAATACGGCAATTGCTTACGGCGGCAGTACATTGGGAGAAGATACAGTCTTCGCCACGGTAAGTGTTGCGGAAGTAGATCGCCTGATGATGAGCGCAGCGCGTCAGCCGGAATTCGCCATCACCCCAGCAGCAGATCGGTAACTATAGGCCGAGTTAGTGCTGATGGTGAAGGGACTGCAACGTCAGCAGCTTCACAAAGGGGTGCATGCGTGCGGGTGCGCCCCACTCCATTAATGACAAAAATCACCCTTAACGACCATTACCCGCAAATGCCAAATGGAACTCATGTGGTCAACTTGCGCTGCCAGCGGAGGCGATCCCCCCGGCATGTGCGGCGGACTTGCGTGCGGTCGCGGCGGCGATGGTAGGTCGTTAAGTCACTTCATATTCACGGTAGAAGATGCCGAGCGCCGCTTTCGCCCGCGTGCGCGGGATCAGGTAGGTGCCAGTCAGCCAGCCTTCATTCCGAATATGGCGGAAATCGAACGCTTCCGGGTCACGGGTCAGCGCGCTTTCGATCCACTGCACCAGCTTGCGGCGGCTCATGATCAGCAGCAGGCCATCGGGGTACACATGGGCGTAAAAATCCGCGCTGGTTGACCAGGGGCCGCCGGGCGTGTGCTTTTCGACATTGGAATAGCGTTCGACGGCGAAATACGGGGTGCTGTCGCGGGTGTAGCGCGGTTCGCTTTTCACTTCCACGTACTGCACCGTGCCATCGCGCCGCGTCACCACCAGGTCGCCCCGGTAGTAGAAGCGCGGATCATCCTGAAGATCGCTCACCTCTGCGATGTCCTCCCGCCGGGCAAGCCACTGCCGCACTTTTTCGACCAGCGCATACGATTGCCGCTGCTTGCGGGGAAAGTTGTACGTCGTCATGTTCACCGCCTGCCCCACCCTCATTGGTACTCACACCGGGTCATGGCAGGCGGTGAACGTTCACGGCCCGCCGTCTGCCTGCACGGTGATGTTGCGGAAGGCCAGCACCTCAACGGCGGGGGTACGGTTCCCGTTGCAGCTAATGCGCCGGGGTGCGGGCAGTTCGATCAGTCGATAGCCATAAGCGCGGTACAGCGTCTTGATGCGTTCGGTCGCCTGGTTGGAAATGATCACCGGGCCGTCATGATCCGCCAGCCACGCCGCCAGCCGTTCCTGATCCGCCCAGTTGAACCCATACTGGGAGTACTGGACGAACGGTACGTCATAGGGCGGGTCGGCATACACGAAGTCGCCGGGGAGCAGTGCCAGGTCGGCAAAATCGCTGCTGGTGAACGACCAGCGTGCCAGCGCCGCCTGATACGCATAAAAATCCGGCTGGTAGGTGATCGTCTTGTATTGACCGAACGGGACGTTGTATTCGCCCTTGCGGTTGAACCGACACAACCCATTATACCCGGTTTTGTTTAAGAAATAGAACAGTTGAGCAGATTCCGCGCTGGCATCGTCGCCGCTGCGGATCAGGTCGTTGAAGCGCTGACGGTGACTGAGATAGAGTTCACGGTCGTTGCCTGTGGGGATAGTGAGCGCCAAGCCGCGCTGCACATGGCGGTAGAAGTTGATCACATGACGGTTCATGTCGTTGAGCAGCGCCTGGGCTGGCGACAGCCCAAGTGGCACCGCCAGCCCGCCGCAGAACGGTTCGACATAGCGGCGCTGACGGAACGGTTCCCAATAGGTGCGCAATTGTTCGACTAGCCAGCGTTTGCCCCCTGCCCATTTAAGCGGCGGCTTGAGCGGGTCGGGGGAGGGGAAAAGCGGTTCCGCCGCGCTGATGCCAGGGATCGGCACATGAGAAAGCGGGGCTGTAACCGATGGGGCTTCGCTCAGGATCGTCACGGGCGATCACTCGTGTTAAGAATAGATGATCCCCTCATTCTAGCGATCACCCGATCACCGCGCAACCGAACGCCAGATTAAGAACCCGCCTAGCGGTATTCGATCTCGTTCATCACGCGGATCAGAATTTCGCGCAGCGGGGAATCAGCCAGGGTGTAGTACACATGCCGCCCCGTTTTCATCCACTTCACCAACCCCAGTTCGCGCAGGTACTTCAACTGATGCGACACAGCGGGTTGATCCATGCCCAACGCCTGGGTCAAATCGCTGACGCACCATTCCGCGTCGGCCAGCGCTTTCAACATGCGCACACGGGTGGGGTCGGCAAGGACTTGAAAGAACCGCGCCACAGAACGGGCGTGTTCCGCTGGAATGACGGGAACCTTGGCTGCTGTTTCCCCACATCCTAATGACTGCATGTGCATCTCGCTTTCAAACCAATTTTTGAACGAAGGTTAAAGTCACGGTATCAGAGTTGGGCCTGAAATGTCAATAGGTTCTCGATCTATAATTTACTGGACTGTCATTCACTGAAGATGCACTCAGGCAGAACATGTTCATTTTTCCTCACTAAAATGATACAGGCGCAAGGCTGGAATCGGTTGGGGTACTTTTGGGGCATATACGAAATTTCGCTGAATTTGCATGAAGGATTCATGAAACGCCCATTTGTAAATCGCCCTATTCCACAATAGACTAGCCTGTATGGATAGTCTTACCCCAGATGCCGTACTGCTTGGCCTGCTCATGATCGCGCCGCGACATGGTTATGACCTGATTCACACCTTTGAATCTGCCGATGAACTAGGGCGGGTGTGGCAGATGAGTACCAGCCAGGTATACGCCGTACTGAAACGGCTGGAGCGCACCGGGATGATCGTGGGGGAAACCCGCACCACTGAACATGCTCCACCCCGCACGCTCTATACGCTGACC
Source organism: bacterium (assembly GCA_033764035.1). Classification (GTDB taxonomy): domain Bacteria; phylum Chloroflexota; class Anaerolineae; order Aggregatilineales; family Phototrophicaceae; genus Flexifilum. Next base: position 228,604 of record JANRJJ010000015.1, on the reverse strand, counting down.
GACGCGGGTAGGTTGCACTTTCTTTCCTGGTTGCACATCGAAAAGCCGCCGTCGAGCGTGCGGCGGGTGCGCGTCGAATTTCTCAGCCGCCTCTTTTTAGCGCGGGCGCTCAACCTGCCCACCCTGGAGATCGTGCGCCGCCAGCGCCAGGCCTGCCAGCATTATTATGACCTGCTTACCGAACAGCGGGCAGGCGCAGCGCCGGGTATCGAATACCTGGCCGTCGAATTCGAGATGTACCAGATCGCGGCGATAGTGGACTGGCTCGCCCGCGTCGAGCTGGCTCCGCATCCTTCAGGAGAAAATGACCTGTGAAACGACCTTTGTGGATCATCGCTTGTCGTCTGTGCTGCCTGGTGATGGCTGGCGCGCCGCTGACCCAGGCACAGGAACCGCCCGAACTGATCGTGTTTGCGGCGGCATCCCTGACCGATGCCTTTCAGGAGATCGCGGAGGCGTTCAGCGCCACGCCCGCAGGCGAAGGTTTACGAATCGCTTTCAATTTCGCCGGGTCATCCGACCTGGCCGCGCAGTTGAGCGAAGGTGCGCCCGCCGACGTGTTCGCCAGCGCCAACGCCCGCCAGATGGCCGCCGCAGCGGAAGCCGGGCGTATTGCAGGGGAGCCGGTGATCTTCGCACAGAACCGGCTCGTGATCATCGTCCCGGCGGACAATCCCGGCGGCATCACCACCTTGCGTGACCTGGCCAATGCTGGCCGCCAGATCATCATCGCGGGCGAAGGCGTTCCGGTGCGCGACTATACCGAAACCATGCTCGAACGAATGGCGGCGGATACGGCTTATGGCGCGGCGTTCGTTGAAGGATTCCGGGCGAATGTGGTTTCAGAAGAAGAAAATGTACGCCAAGTCGCGGCCAAAATTGCGCTGGGCGAAGGCGATGCAGGAGTCGTGTACGTGTCCGACATCACCCAGGAAATCACCGATCAGGTGATGCGAATCGATGTGCCGGATGCGTTCAACACAATTGCCCAATACCCAATCGCGGTGACGACTGAAGGCGCGCAGCCCGAAGCCGCCGCCGCGTTCATGGCCTTTGTCCTGTCGCCCGAAGGCCAGGCGATTCTGGAGCGCTACAACTTTATCCCGGTTTGCCCCACCACAGCGGAAGCTGCCCCGGACATTACGCCAGCAGCAGCGTCACAACCCACGCCAGAGCCTGATGCAGACACCACCCCCGAACCGACCGCCTGCCCGCTTTAAGCCCGTCATGCCTGCACAGGCGGGCGTGAACGTCCTGGCGGTTTCCGGGCTGGTCTTTCTCACGCTCCCGCTGATCGGCCTGTTGATCCGGGGAGTGGGCAACATCGACGGCCTGAACCTGATCGAATCGGGCATCCTTCAGGCGCTCGGACTCAGCCTGTACACCACGCTGATCACCTGCCTGCTGATCGCGCTGATCGGCACGCCGCTGGCGTATCTGCTGGCGCGGCGGCAGTTCCGGTTCAAGCGCGTGGTGGATGTCCTGATCGAACTGCCCGTCGTGCTGCCGCCCGCCGTCGCTGGCTTGGCACTGCTCGTCACGTATGGGCGGCGCGGCCTGCTCGGCGGGGCGCTCCTGGTCGCGGGGGTCAGCCTGCCGTTCACGGTCAATGCAGTGATCATGGCACAGGCATTCGTCGCTGCGCCGTTTTTCATCCGGGCGGCGCAGATCGGCTTTCAGGCCGTACCCGCTGAAATTGAACAGGCGGCGCGGGTGGATGGTGCGGCGGGATGGGCGCTGTTCCGGCATATCACACTGCCGCTCAGCTTTCCCGCGCTGGCAGCGGGGCTGATCCTTAGTTGGGCGCGGGCATTGGGGGAATTCGGCGCGACGATTCTATTCGCGGGCAGCTTACAAGGACGCACCCAGACCATGCCATTGTTCATCTATAACGTGATCGAACGTGACCTGAATGCGGCAGTCTGGGCGGGGCTGCTGCTGATCGCGCTGGCGATGGCGGCGCTGCTCATCTCGAACGCGCTGGCGCGGCGGGGCGCGGGAGCCTATGCCGACTGATGATCCCAGGCACAGCGTCGCTTGCCTGTGCCTGGGACTGCGGTGGGGGTTCGCGCGCTACCCGGCGACGGTTTCCCCACCAAGCAACGTCAGCACTTCCCCGGTGATGTAGCTCGAATCCGCTTCGGATGCGAAAAAGACATACGACGGGGCGACTTCTTCCGGCTGCGCCGGGCGCTTCATGGGCTGTTCAGCCCCGAACTGCGCGACCTTTTCCGGCGAACGATCCGCCACATTCAGCGGAGTCCACACCGGGCCGGGTGCAACGCAGTTCACGCGGATTTTGCGTTCGACCAACTGCTGCGCCAGCGACTTGGTAAAAGCGTGGATCGCGCCTTTCGTGGATGCATAATCGAGCATCTGCGGGCTGCCTTCCAACCCGGTGATCGACCCGGTATTGATGATCGCGCTGCCCGGCTTCATGTGCGCGACTGCCGCCTTCGCCATGTAGAAATAGCCGAAGATGTTCACGCGGAAGGTGTGTTCAAACTGCGTTTCCGGCAGTTGATCGATGGATTCGACGCTGTTCTGATACGCTGCGTTGTTGACCAGCACATCCAGCCGCCCGAACTCGCGGGCCGTGCGTTCCACCGCGCTGCGGCAGAAAGCGGGGTCGGTCACGTCGCCCGGCAGCAGCAAAGCGCGCCGCCCTTCGCGGTCGATGGCGCGGGCGGTTTCTTCCGCATCGACCTGTTCTTCCTGCAAGTACACGATGGCGATGTTCGCGCCTTCACGGGCGAACAGCACGGCGACTGCCCGGCCAATGCCGCTGTCGCCGCCCGTGATCAGCGCGACTTTGCCGTTCAGCTTGCCGGAACCGCGATACAGGGGAGCCTGATATTCCGGGCGCGGGTTGATGTTCGCTTCGATGCCCGGTTTTGGCTGCGCCTGCTGGGGAAACGGCGGCTTGGGTTGATCCTGGGTGCCGTTGGTGGGCATGGGGTAGCTCCTTCACAGTTGACAGGGTGATTTATTGTCAGCATGGCACAGTGCCGCGCCCCCATGCAGCCCCATGTCACCCATCCGGCCTCACCCCGGACGGCGCATTTACCGTTCGAGTCACCTTTCCAATGTTTGCAGGCTTTGCTCTAGCTGGCGCGCAAACCAGCGGTGAATATCGTGCGCCCGCACCTGTTCGGCCAGCGCCCCCGCCCGCCGCTGGCGTTCATCGGCGGGCATGTGAAGCGCCTGGCGGATCGCTTCGCGGGTGCCGTACACGTCATACGGCGAAACGAGCAGCGGCAGGTCACCGAATTCTTCCGCCGCGCCCGCTTCTTCCGAAAGGATCAGCACGCCGTCGCGCCGGTTGAGTACCGCGCCTTCTTTGGCGACCAGGTTCATGCCATCGGCCAGCGGGTTGACCAGCAGCACATCGTACAGGCTGAGCGCCGCCAGCGCCCGGTCATAATTATTGCCCAGCACCACGCGAATCGGCTCCCATTCGCTGCTGCCCAACGTGGCGTTGATCTCGCCCGCCAGCGCCATCAGGTGCCGCAGATAGGTCTTGTATTCGCGCACTTCCCCGCGTGATGGCACCAGCAGCGCCAGCATATCGATCTGCCCCTGGTATTCAGGGTAGGCTTGCAGCAGGTTGCGAAAGGCGATGAAGCCGCGCAGCACATTCTTGCTCGGCTCCACGCGGTCGATGCGCAGCAGCAGTTTGCGCCCCTGATGACGGTTGCGAATCTGGCGGACGTAGGTCTGCACATCCGGCGATTGCAGGCGCGCTTCCAGCGCCGCCGCGTCAATCGAAATGGGGTGCGGGGCAGCATGGACGATACGCCGGTCGATCTCCAGCGCCCGCCAGGGGCGTACCACCCGCACACGCGGCAGGTTATCGACGACGGTTTGCAGGAAGCGGTGCGTATCGCGTTCGGTCTGGAACCCCAACCGATCCGCGTGCAGCATCCCTTCCAGCAGTTCACGCCGCATGGCCTGGGGCAGCACGCGCCACGCATCCGCGCCGGGAAACGGGATATGCAGGAACGATTGGATCGTCACGCGCTCGTTCGCCGGGTCGCCCGCCAGCAGTTCGCGCAGATACTGCGGGAACAGATACAGGTGATAATCCTGGGGCATCACGATGATCGTGCCGTCCAGCGACCGGATCGTCTCGGCGGTCACTTCGGCCAACTGGCGGTTGACCACCCGGTAGCCGTTTTCCCACGCATGCCACACCTTCGCATCCAGGATCGGCTGGCGCGGGGTATCGTGCAGTTGATGCTGCACGAACCACAGCAGCGGGTTGCTGATCACGTTGTAGTACGCCTGGTACTGTTCCGGGGCGGGGTCGAACAGGCGAATGCGCATCTCCTCGACGGACTGCACGCCGCCGCCCGTGTGGGCGATCCAATCGCGGTCGCCCTTGCTCAGCGCGCACGAAATCCACAGGATGTCGTGCTGGCGCGCCACCGCGCTGATCGCCGTGACCAGCCCGCCCGCGCCGCGTTCCGCCGCCACGCTGCCATCCTGCATCGAAAACGAAAATGGCCCCCGGTTCGAGACGATCACGATATGCACGGGGTGATTCGGGTTATGAGAGACGAGTGTTGGGTTCATCACGCTGCTGCTCCTGTATGATCCAGTCCATCAGGGCTGCGGTGTCGTCTACGCCGTGTGTGGTCATGTCGCAGTATTCGGTCAGTTCGGGGCGGCTGGTGGGGTGCAGCACGCCGATAGACAGCCCGGTCAGCGCCGCGCCGGAATCCGCCCGCAGCGCGGTCAGCCGCGCCATCGCCGTGAAATCGGTCACGTCGTCGCCCAGGAACAGCACGCCGTCGAGCCGCTGCGCATCGATGATCGCCGCCAGCGCTGTCCCTTTGTTGAGCGCGACGGGCGGCTTGATCTCCCAGATGAACTGGCCTTCGCTGAGCAGAAAACCATAGCTTTCGGCCAGCGGGGAGAGCCGCTCGTACAGGTTCAGCCGCGCCTGGGCGGGGTCGGCGGTGGCGCGGTAATGGACGGAGGCGGTCACGCGCTTGTTTTCGATCATCACGCCGGGGATGAGCGGAATCCCTAACTGACCGAGCAGGGATTCCAGCGGCACTTCCCATGCCTGTGCGCCCGCCGCGACCACCACCTGCCCCTCATGCCAGTATTCCATGCCGTGATTGCCGTAATACAACACGCCGGGGCGCGGATAACGGGCGTATAAATCCGCTGCCGCCCGCCCAGAGACCAGCGCCAGCGGCAGCCCCCGTCCGATCCAGGTATCGAGCGACAGGGCGATGGCCGGGTGAATGGCCGCATCGGTGGGAAACGCGCTGAACGGGCTGAGCGTGCCGTCAAAATCGCTGATCAGCCCGAAACGGGGACGGTGGACAAGGGATCGCAGTGCGGGCAGTGCTTCCCGCCAATGGGGTTTCACAGTCACGGGCATTCCTTGCAGGGTCGTGGGCGATGCGCACTACTGTAGCGAACAATGGCCGCCTGCACGAGCGTCACCTGGCCTACCTGGGCGGCGGTTGGTGGAAAAATGCCCGCAGCGCCCACAGGATGATTCCCGTGAAGATGAAGAACAGCCCGGTGAGCAGGAACAGCACCACCAGCAGCCCAGTGCCGATGGCCAGCGTTTGCGAGACGTTGTAGCTGTGGATCACCTGAAGGCCGAGCAGCAGCCCGACCAGCAGCGAACCCAGACCCGGCACGGAAAAGAACAGCAGCGGACGGTGCTGCACGACCAGATGCAGAAGGCCATCCAGCACCGTGAATCCATGCCGGACGACCGAGCGTTTCGGCTTATCGGCATAGCGGATGATGATCGGCACTTCGACCACTTTGAACTGGTGATCCCGCGCCAAAAACTGCATTTCCGATTCGACCGAGAAGCTGCGCGAACTGAACGAAAGTTCCTGCACGGCGCGGGGCGAAAACGCCCGGTAGCCGCTCTGCGAATCCGTCAGGCGCACGCCCGACAGCAGGTTGGTGAGCGCGGTAAACCCCCAATGGCCAATCACGCGGGCGGGCGGGACATCGCTGGTATCGTCCAGGTAGCGCGACCCGACCACGATGTCCGCCTGGCCGCCTAAAATGGGTGCGGCGACCTGGGCGATCTGTTCTGGCATGTGCTGCCAGTCGCCATCGAGCGTGACCACGACATCCGGCGCGTATTCGCGGGCTTTGGCGAACCCGGTATTGAGCGCCATACCTTTTCCGCCGTTGTGATCGTGCGCGATCAGCACTGCGCCAGCGGCCTGGGCGATCTCGCGGGTAGAATCGGTCGAACCGTCATCGACCACGATCACCGTTTCGACGAACTGGCGTGCCTTCAGCACCACGCTGCCGATGAATCGTTCTTCATTGAAGGCGGGGATTACCACCACCGTTTTGGGCGGGTGCTGCTGTTCAAGAGGTTCGATCATGCAATTTTCCACGCGATTGCAGCTTGTACCGGGTTGCATTGTAGCAGCGAATGCCCATGCCGTTGAGCGCGAAACCATCACAGGGCAGGCGGTGGATGGAAAGGAAGCGAAAGTACGCAAAAATTGTAAAATTTTCCCTTCATGCTCGTAGTGCGCGCCGGAGCGCTCACCTTGATTTCTTTACGTTCGGTGCCTTCGCCTCAAGTGTTAAGGTCGCATCGCTTGTCACCCTGCCAAAGCTCCATTACAATACATGCAACAATCGACATGTGCATAAGACACTGTTCATCACCCGGAAGATCGCGTAGGCCACCAGAGCGCTCTCTCCACCCCCTCCTGATGGAAAAGCGGTCATGCGCCTGCCGAAAGCGCGAGTAACAGCAAATCAGGCGTAGGAGCCATCAGTTTTCATGGAAATTGCCCAGTATATCCGGTTGCTTCGCAAGTGGGCGTGGCTAATCATCCTCGCAGCCTTCATCGGCGGCGGCATCAGCTTCGTGCTGGGGTCGCAGCGCGTCCCGTTCTACAGCGCACAGTCGCTTGTGCTGGTCGGGCGTTATATCGATACCGCCAACCCCACCGGGATGGACATCAACATCGGGTTCAGCCTGGTGCAGACCTATTCCGAACTCGTCAAAACGCCGAGCATCGCGGAAGGGGTGGTCGAAAGTTTGCAGTTGGACATCCTGCCCGAAAACATCATCGGCGCGGTGACGACCACGGTGCGCGACGGGACATCGCTGCTGGAGATCAACGTCACCTGGACTGACCCGGTGCTGGCGACCGATATTGCCAACGAACTGGCCGAACAACTCGTCCTGCAAAGCCCCACCAACCTGACGCAGGATCAGCAGGAACAGGTCAATTTCCTGAGCGGGCAGATTGAAGCGCTGAACAATACGATCCAGGAACTGCGCGTGCAGATTCAGCAGGTCGATGCACAATTGGAAGCCACCACCGACAGCGCCGAAATCATCCGCCTGACCGAACGGCGCAGCACCATCGTTGACCAGATCAACGATGCCAGCGGCAACATCGCGGAATATTCCAACAACATCACCACCATCCGCGAACGCACCAACTCGATTGAAATTCGGGAACGGGCGCGCCTGGCGTACCAGGTCGCCGGGGCGAGTTCGACCAGTACGTTCGTCGGCATCGCCGTTGGCGCGGCGCTGGCGCTGGCGTTCGCGCTCGGCATTGAATACCTGGACGACCGCATCCGCAATACCGAAGAAGCTGTGACGACGATTGGCCTGCCCGTATTCGGCGCAATCATGCGCTTCGGCAAGCGTTCCGACCGCTACGGGGATCGCCTGCTGGCGCGGCTGCCGCCGATGTCGCCCATTGCGGAAGGCTACCGCAATCTGCGCACCAACCTGTTGTACAATACGCAGGATGTGGCGACCAAGAAACCAATCTACATCATCACCAGCCCTGGCCCGGAAGAAGGCAAAAGCCTGACCAGCGCCAACATCGCCATTTCGATGGCGATGGCCGGGCTGCGCGTCCTGCTGATCGACGCAGACTTGCGCCGCCCGAAAGTGCATGAAATCTTCGGGCTGGATAACCAGGTTGGGATGACCACGCTGTTGTTTGCCGAACCGGATAGCAAAGACATCACCACCGAAGACCCGAACGTGCTTTCCGGCAAGCTGCGCCAGTGCTTGCAGGATACGTTCGTCCCTGAACTGCGCGTGATCACCAGCGGGTTCACGCCGTCGAACCCGTCGGAACTGCTCGGCTCATCGCTGATGAAGCGCTGGATGGATATTTTCCGGCAGGCGACCAACGTCGATGTGATCGTGGTCGATACGCCGCCGTGCCTGGTGGTGGCCGACAGCACCGTACTGGCCGCGACCATCGATGCCAACGTGGTGCTGGTGGTCAACAGCGAGAAAACGCGGCGGGCGGCTGCCGTGCGCGCCAGGGCGCAGTTTGAACAGCTTGGGGTGAAGATCAACGGCGTGGTGCTGAACCAGGTCAACCCCCAGGAAGAAACCTATGGGTATGGCTACAGCGCGTACTACTATTACAGCCCGAACGATGCGTCGGTACAGGCCCCGCGTGGGCTGCGGCGCTTGTTCGCCGGGCGCGGCAAACCGCAGTAAAAGACAAGGCTTTACCGTTCTGGCGCACACGCCGTTCACCGCTTTTCACAGCATGGGGCGGTGAGCGGCGTGTGCGCACGAAAAACCAAGAGAAATTTTTACAGACATTACAACTTTACATTGCAGATAGGTCTCAAGGTTTAGGCTGTTCATTCCACGTAAAATGGACTGAGCAGGAAGTGGATCGGTGAAGCCAAGAAGTGAGGGATAGTGTGAGCTTACGGAACCGTATATCTGCCAAATTTTCCGGCTATCACAAAAGACTCCTCAAAGCCGCATTCGCTGATGCCATCATGCTGTGGGTTGCGTACATCATCGCCATCATCGGGCGTTCTTTATTGATCGAACGCAGCCTGTTTTCCGGGATTTATTTCATCGTCTTCGTCACCTGCTGGATGATCGGGTTTCTGCACATCTTTGGGGTGTACCGCCGCATGTGGGCGCGCACCAGCGGCCATGACGTGATGGTGATCGTGAATGCCGTCGCTGCGACCACCGTCGTCGCTTTGGCCATGAACCTGCTCATCACCCCGCGCCCGCTGCCCATCAGCGTGATCCTGTTCGCGCATACCTTCGCGCTGGTCGGGTTCGTGGCGGTGCGCTACCGTTCCCGTCTGCTTTCGGGCATGGGGTGGCGCTGGCGGGCGGTCACGCAGCGCGAATTTCCCGAAGCGGTGACGCGGGTGCTGATCATCGGCGCGGGCGAAGCGGGACAATCGCTCGTGCTGCGGCTGCGCTACCGCTGGCAGGATCAGCGGCACTTCGTCGTCGGGTTCATCGACGATGACCCCGACAAGCAGGGCATGATCATTGAAGGCATTCGCGTACTGGGCAGGCGGGATGCGATTGTGTCGCTGGCTGAACAGCACCGAATCGACCTGATCATCGTCGCCATGCACAACGTCGCCGGTTCAGAATTCCGGCACATCCTGACGGAATGCGAAAAGACCAAAGCCCGTATCAAGATCGTGCCTGACCTGTACCGCGAGATCGATGCCAAAGACAACGCCCCGCTGCTGCGCGATATTCAGCCCGAAGACCTGATCGGGCGCAGCCGCATCGCCCGCCATGAAGCGGTCGATCTCACCCCGGTCATGCGCCGGGTGGTGCTGGTCACCGGGGCTGCCGGGTCGATTGGCTCCGAACTGAGCCGCCAGATTTTGAACTATGAACCCGTCAAGGTCGTGCTGGTCGATAACAACGAAAGCGGCCTGCACGATCTGATCGTCGAACTGCGCGCCAAACACCCGCACCTCACGCTGATCCCGGCGCTGGTCGATATTACGCAGCGCGATAAAGTGCAGCGCCTGTTCGAAATTCACCGCCCGCAGTTGGTGTTCCATGCCGCCGCCTACAAGCACGTCCCCATGCTCGAATACTACCCCGGCGAAGCGGTGCGCGTGAACATCGGCGGGACGCGCAACCTGGCCGAATGCGCACAGCAGTACGAAGTCGAACGGTTCGTGCTGATTTCGACCGATAAAGCCGTGAATCCCTCCAGCGTGATGGGGGCGAGCAAGCGCGTGTGCGAACTGCTGCTGCACGCCCTTTCGCGCCAGAACGACTGCAAAACCGTGTTCACGGCGGTGCGCTTCGGCAATGTGTTGGGCAGCCGGGGCAGTGTCGTGCCGACCTTCAACGCGCAGATCGAAAATGGCGGGCCGGTCACCGTGACGCACCCGGAAATGACCCGCTATTTCATGAGCATCCCCGAAGCGGTCAACCTGATCATCCATGCCGCCTGCCTGACGGGGCGCGACGATATTTTCATCCTGAAAATGGGCGAAGTGGTGCGCGTCGTCGAACTGGCCGAACGCATGATCCGGCTGCGCGGGCTGCGCCCGTATGTCGATATTCCCATCGAGTTCACGGGCATTCGCCCCGGCGAGAAAATGCACGAAGAACTATGGGATCCGTCCGAAAACCCGACCGATACCCTGCACCCGCACATCATCAAGCTGGATACGTGGAGCAGCGATTTCGACGCGCCGCGCTTCTGGCGCAGGATCAATGCGCTGATTGAAGAAGGGATGCCGTCCGAAAAAGAGGCGCTCGGCCAGCTTCGGGACGTGATCAACACGCGCAAAGCCGCGTCAACGCCTAAGCTCCCGGTTCCAGCGCCCGCCGCCAACGGCACCGCCTTCAGTAAGCCATAAACGTATTTTCCCCGCGTCATGCCGAAAAGGTCACGGTGAGGTTCAGCCGTGACCTTTTTTGATCCGCCCGATTCCGGTACTATCCGCGTCAGTGTATGGCCTTCTTGCAAAACATAGCCCGATTGTTGAGGTCAAAAATGCAGTTTTTTCATGGCGGTGAACTGATCGCCCGCACCCTGAAAGCCCAGGGGGTGAACACGATTTACACGCTGTGCGGCGGCCACATCGCGCCGATCTACGATGGCTGCCTGAACCACGAAATCGCCATCCTGGATTTTCGCCACGAACAGGCCGCCGCCCATGCCGCCGATGCCCATGCACGGCTGACGCGCAATATTGGCGTGGCGGTCGTCACGGCGGGGCCAGGCGTGACCGATGCCGTGACCGGGGTCGCCAATGCGTACCAGGCGCGCAGCCCGATGATCCTGATCGGCGGGGCGGCTCCGCTTTCGACGCGGGGCATGGGCGCGCTGCAAGAGATGCCGCAGACCGACCTGTTCACAACGATCACCAAAGCCAGCTTCACTATCGAACACACGGCGGATATTCCGGCGCGGTTTCATGAAGCCTTCAAGACCGCGCTCAGCGGGCGGCCAGGACCGGTATTCATCGAAATGCCCTTCGATGTGCTGTTCAACAGCGTGGATGCCATGCCCATCCCCGACCGGGTGACTATCGCCCCCACGCCGCCGGAGGTGGGCGATATTCAAAAGCTGTTCGAGATTCTGCGGGCGGCGCAGAAGCCCGTGATCATCGCCGGAACCCAGGTGTACTGGGACGGCGCGCACGATGCGCTGCGCGAACTGACCGACCAGACCGCGATCCCGGTGTTCACCAACGGGGCGGGACGCGGCACGCTGCCCATGACCCACCCACACTGTTTGAAAGCGGCGCGGTCGGCGGCGACGCGGGCGGCAGACGTGATTTTGCTGATCGGTACGCCGCTCGATTTTCGTTTGAAGTATGGTCGTGAGGACTGGAACCCGGCAGCGCGGCTGATCCAGATCGAAAATGACCCGGCAGCACTGCACCACAACCGCCGCGCCGATGTTGCCATGACTGCCGATGCCCGCCTGGTGCTGGAAGCGCTGTGCGAAGGGCTGCAAGGCATCCGCTTCGATGACTGGCTGGCCGAAATGCAGGCGCAGGAAGCGGCACGGACGGCCAAACAGACCGCCTGGACACAGCTCGACGATGTGCCGATCAATCATTTCCGGTTCGCGGCGGAAATCAACCGCGTGATCGATGCGGATACGCTGATCGTGGCCGACGGCGGCGATATTGTCAGCGCGTGTGCCAAAGTGATCGATGTGACGCAGCCGGGGCAGTGGCTCGACCCAGGGCCGTTGGGCTGCCTGGGGGTGGGCGCGCCCTTCGCCATCGCCGCACAGCATTTGTACCCGGAAAAGAAGGTGCTGATCCTGAACGGCGACGGCGCGTTCGGCCTGAACGGGTTCGAATTCGATACGGCGGTGCGCTTCAACCTGCCGATTGTGAGCATCGTCGGCAATGACGCGGGTTGGGGACAAATTCGCACGCCCGTCGGCAATATGCTGGGCGAACGCGGCCAGGTGGCAACGCATCTCGCGCCCACGCGCTATGACCAGGTGGTAGCGGCACTGGGCGGCTATGGCGAACACGTCGAAACGCCGGAGGGTATCGTCCCGGCGCTGGAACGCGCCTTCGCCCGGCGGCAGCCCGCCTGCATCAACGTCCCCATCGACCCGTTAGGCATGGCCAAGACGGGAGCCAGCACCCCCTACATTGTGTGATCGCGGCTGCATCTAAACCGTCTTATAATAAGATACCAGCTTGCGCCAAATGAGAGGGTCACGGGGTCACGATGGCTAAACGACGGGTGTTCATCTCGTATGCGCGTACCGATATGGAATACCTGGAGCGGCTCCGGCGCGATTTTCAGGCGGCGGATATTGGCGTGTGGATCGATCACATGGGGCTGCAAGTCGGTACGCCCGATTGGGAGGACGCGATTCGCGCCGCGCTGCGCGAAGCCGATGCCGTCGTGCTAATCGCCAGCCCCCATTCGCGTGACTCCGATTTTGTGCGCGACGAGATCGCCATCGCCACCAACCTGGACAAGCCGATCTTTCCGGTCTGGGTGCATGGGGAACACTGGCACGACGCGATCCCGTTGGGGCGCGGCATGATCCAGTATGCCGATGTGCGCGGCGATGCGTATCAGGCAGGTGTGCAGACCGTGATCGCCGCGATTTTGAACACACCGACCAGCGAGCGCCCGGAAAACCCCAAGACCAAGTTTTTCACCAGCACCGGGACGAAGTTCCAGGCGGTCAAAGCTGCCCAGGCCGCCGCCCAGAAAAGCGCCGCCCAGCCAAGCGCCACACAGCCGCCGGCGGACATGATCATCGTGCCGTCGTCCGCTGTCGTGGGGCGTGCAGCCGCACGGGGACTTCCGTCCGTCCCCGCGCCGATGGTCGGCCTGGCGGTGATTCTCACGCTGGTGGTCGTCGTCGTGGTGCTGGTGGCCTCACAGCCAGGGGGCGCACCCGCCGCTGCAACGCCGATCCCGGTCACCGAGGCCGCCCAGAACACCGCCCCGTCCACCAATGCGGCGGCAGCCGTGACGGAAACTGTGCCAACTGTGGGCGGCGTGCGCTACCTTGCGCCCGTCACCATCCCGGATGGTTGGACGACCTACACCTACGGGGAAGTGTCGCTGTCGGTGCCAGAATCGATGGCGCGCCCGGCCAGCCCACAGTTGGCGGTGGCCTTCTTCGCCAGCACGCTCCAACAAGGGACGGGGTTGACGATGGATGCCGCAATGGCCTACCTGGCCGACCACACAACCGGGTACCTGGGCGATTTCGTCAGTTTTCGCGGGATCGTCACGCTGCGCGAAGACGTGCGGGTGGCTTTCGCGGTATCGCCGGAAGTCGTCGAACAGCGGGTGCGGGACATCCTGGGCGATATTTATACGCCCGAACGCCCCGTCCGCCGCATTGAACTCCCGGCAGGGAGTGCCTACCAGTATGAAACCGATATCGCGCTTGCATCTGGCGGGGTGCGGGTACGGGTGTACGCGCTGGTCGATGGCGCGCTGTGGCACATCCTGCTGTTCGCGTACCGTCAGAACGACAGTGAAGCCTTCGAGCCGATCATCGATGGCGTGCTGACCACCCTTCAAATTGCGCCAGCCGGCAGCGCCCCGCCCAATGACGACGAACAAGCCGATGACTAAAGCCTATTCTGGTTCGCAGTCACAGGTCAGATCATCCCGCTGCGGTATGCGCTGATGCTGGCGATCTCCAGCGCAAATGAGCCTTTTTGCTTTTCTTCGATGATCACGTTCATCGAATTGACCCCACGCACATTCAACGGCGGCGCGGGGATGCGCTGACCCCACCAACGCGCCCCGAACGTGCGGAACGGCAGCACCACATCCTGCCATACGCCCGGCTGTGTATCGAAATTCGATTGATAATAGAGCGGACTGGCGATCCGATTCATCTGATCCTGCAAATACAGGCCATAACGCTTACCATCCCCGCGCACACGCAGCGCGATCCCGTCGAAGCGGCTGAGGTCGATAGGGCGAAAATCAGCGCGAACCGAGCTGAAACCGCCGTTGTTTTCCAGCCGCACCACCCCGCTGAACAGGGCAGTTCCGGTTTCGGTCGGGACGATGCTGCCCCGGCTCACCCCGCCCATGACGACATCATCGACCGAACCCCACCCCCTGATGACATCGCGGTCGGAAAAATCGAACAGTGTTTGTGTTGTCATCGTGTCCATCTGCATCAGCTTTTGCCTCATCGTCAGTGTTGGGATACACCGTAAGGCAAAAACGGCGTGGGATCAAGCACGCTTCAGCAAGTTCTCACCAACGCCCGACCTTCATGCGCAAAAGGTTGAGATTGGGCTAAAATACGGCTGGAAGAAACAAACCACACTACGGATCGGGAGCCTTCCCCAGATGGAAACATCGCTTACCCTGCCTGCCCGTGCCGCACGCGGCGTACCCGTTCTGCTTGGCGCGCTGACTGTTCTGGCCTTCGCCGGGACGATTTTGCTGCTGATGCGCTATACCAGCGAACAAAACGCGATCCGTTCTCTGGCGCTCTCCGATGCCCAGGCGCAGGCCAGCGCTGCCGCCGTCGAAATCGATGCCTTTTTTGCCGATGTCATGGTGGTAGCCAACAACCTGGCCGAAGAACTGAGCAGCGGCGCGCTGCCTTACGACCAGGTGCAGGAACGGCTGCGCACGGTCGCGCTGCTGCGGTCAGACCTGGACGGGATCGCGATCACGTTCGAGCCGTATGTCTACGATCCGGGCTTGGAGCTGTACCAGCATTACGTATACCGCGACAAAGGCACGGTGCGCACGCTCGATGGCGCGACCTATGACTACACCACCCCGCCCAACTCCGTGCCGGATGCGCCGCAGACCGCCTGGTATCACAACCCGCTCGAAAACGGGCCGATGTGGAACGAACCGTTTCTGGCGACGGGCGCACGCAAAATCCTGATCGAATACGGCGTGCCGTTCTACCGGGTGGGCGCGACCGAACGCAGCCGTTCGACCGCCGCCGGGGTGCTGACCATCGATTATTCGGTGCAGAACATCCGCCTGATGATGGCTTCGCTGCGCCTGGGCGAAACGGGTTACGGGTTCGTGTTTTCGCCCACCGGGACGTTTCTGGCCCACCCCATTCCCGAATACGTCGTCAATCAATCGATCTTTCGCATGGCCGACGCGATGGGCAGCGCCGACCTGAACGCGGCGGCACAGCTTGGGCTGCGCGGCCAGCAGGTCCAAATTGACTGGCTCGACCCGGTGACCGACCGTCAGTCATGGACGTTCTTCGAGCCGCTCGCTTCGACCGGGTGGGTGATGGGCGTGGTGCTGAACCGCGCCGAATTCGACCTGGACGGCAGCACCACCGCGCAGTATCTCGTCTCAATCGCCGCGTTGGGGCTGACCGCCCTGTTCCTGATGGTGATGACCATCGCCGCCGCCACCCACACGCTCGACCATAACCTGTGGGGCATTTCGGGCATCTTTTCGCTGCTGTGCGTGCTGCTGATCATCCTCAGTTGGGTGATCACCCGCGTCAACCCGGACGATGGCGGGGTGCAGATTGCCGACACGGCCAGCCTGAACCGCTATATCGAAACATACACGCGCAGTTCTGGCGTAGCATCACAGCCCATCGCAGTCCCGACCGGGATCATGGTGCAGGCGGTCGAATTCACCAGCGCGACCAATGTCGTAGTGAACGGGTACATCTGGCAGTCGTACCCCACCGGGCGCGAAGGCGAGACGATCCTGCGCGGGTTCAATTTTCCGGATCGGCTGGGCGAAGAGGCGACGCTTGAGGAGGTGGATCGGCAGATTGTCAACGACCGTGAACTGATCGTGTGGTATTTCGGAGTCACCCTTCAGCAGTCGTTCGACCCCAGCCTGTTCCCGTTCGATACGCGCAATATCGAAATTCGCCTGACCCCGCTCGATCTGGATGATCCGATCATCCTCACGCCGGATTTTGCCAGCTACAACCTGCTCAGCCCGCGCCTGCTGCCCGGTGTCGCCCCTGCCGTGTCGATCAACAATTGGGAACTGCAATCGAGCTTCTTCAGCTATGAACGCGCCGCCAGCACGACCACGTTCGGTCTGCCCGCCCGCGCATCCGCCGCCGCGCCGCCGGAACTGTTCTTCACCATCAGCACCTACCGCAGTTTCCTGGGGCCGTTCATCGCTTACCTGCTGCCCGCGCTGGTCGTGGCGCTGATGCTGTTCGGCTGGGTGCTGAACGATCACGATGCCGGGGACAAAAACGAGATCAGCGCGGCGCTCAATTTTGGGGCGGCGCTGTTCTTCGTGCTGGCGGTCGCCCATGCCGCGCTGCGCGACAGCATCGGCGCAATTGGCATGACATACCTGGAATACCTGTACATTCTGCTGTACCTTGCCATTGTGACGATGGCGGGCAACACTTACCTGGTGGTGCGCCGCCCGGATTGGGCAATCGTCAGTTTCCGTGATAATCTGCCCGTCAAACTGGGATTCTTCCCGGTCATGACCGGTGTCATGATGATCGTGACCCTGGTCGCATTCCTATAGCGCGGCACCCTTTGTTGACCGCTGTGAAGTTGAAAGGCTGTTGTACCTGATGATCCAACGTTTCTTCCCCCGCCTGTTCCCGCTGGTGCTGGCGCTGTGTGCGCTGGCGCTCGTCGTGTTCCCGGCTTTCGCACGCCAGACCGCCCCCCAGCAGGCGGAGGGCGTATACATCGATTTTCCGCCGTCGTCGTTCGTGGTATCCGGCACGGTCGATATTTTCGGCGCTATCGAAGTCCCGAACGTGCGTTCGTACATCCTGGAGATCACCGATACCGACGGCGCGAACGCAATCTGGACACCGATCACGCTCACGCAGACCACCGTCCCGGCTACGGGCATCCTGGGGCAGTGGAACACCACCCAGACCGCCGATGGGGTGTACCGTCTGCGCGTGGTCGTGTTTCTGACCAGCGGCCAAAGCCTGATCACCGAAGTGGCCGATCTGCGCGTGCAGAATGAAGGTGCAGCCGTTCAGCCCGCCGTGCCGACCGCCGAACCCACCCCGGAACCGCCGCAGATCGTCCCGCGCCCCCAGGTCGTGAACCCACTGCCGATCTTCGTCGGCGGCCAGTTGGATACGTTCGACGATGAGGCCGTCGCGCTGATGCAGGACGCGGGTATGACGTGGATCAAGTGGCAGATTCCCTACGTGATCGGCGATGCCAACCTGTTCAATGTAGCGCGTGACCGCATCAATTACAGCCATCAGAACGGCATGTACGCCATGCTTTCGATCAAGGGCAGCAAGGATGAAATGGCGGCGGTCGGCTTTGAGGAATACTTCCGCCTGTACGCCGAATTTACCGGGCAGATCGCCGCGCTTCAGCCGGACGCGATCCAGATTTGGAACGAGATGAATCTCGACCGCGAATGGCCGCTCGGCACGATTAGCCCGGACGATTACACCGACCTGCTGCGCCAGAGCTACCAGGCGATCAAAGCGACCGATCCGCGTGTGGTGGTGATCACGGGTGCGCCCGCCCCAACCGGGGCTGAAGGCGCGTTCGGGCTGGATCGCGTTTGGAACGACGACCGCTACTACGCGGGCATGGCGGCGGCGGGCGCGGGCGATTTCAGCGACTGCATTGGCATTCACTACAATGAAGGCATCCTGCCGCCTACCGCACGCGGCGGTGACCCACGCGGCGAATACCCCACCTACTACCTGCCGTACATGATCGAACGGGCGCAGTATCCGTTCACCATCGGCGGGCGCACAGGGGAACGGCTGTGCTTCAGCGAACTGGGCTACCTTTCGCCGGATGGTTATGGGCAGCTTCCGGCAGGTTTCGCATGGGGGCAGAACACCAGTGAGGCTGAACAGGCCGAATGGCTGCGCGATGCGATTCAGTACGCGGCCAGCACCGGGCAGGTCGATCTGATCATCGTGTTCAACGTGAACTACACGCGCTTCGTCGATGGCGACCCCCAGGGCGGTTTCGCCATCATCCGGCCTGATGGTTCCTGCCCGGCGTGCGAAGCCATCGCCCAGCTTCGCAGTTCGTAGCCGACAACTTCGCAGCATCGACACGCAAACGGGAGGCTCCCCAAGCGGCGTGCCTCCCGTTTTTTGTCTCAATCGTCATCGTCATCGCTCTCACCCGCATCATCATCGCCGCCGCCGTCGTCATCGCCTGGATCAGCGGGCGGATCGGTCGGGGGCGGGGGTGGCGGATTCGTCGGCGGTGCTTGAGTGGGTAGTGCTTGCGTAGGTGGTGCTTGAGTGGGTAGTGCTTGGGGCGGTGGCACGCTGGTCTGTGTGGGCGGCAGCGTGCGGGTCCCAGTGCGGCTAGGGGAATCGGTTGCGGTCACGGTGCGCGTCCCGGTCGCCGTACTGCTCATGGTAGCGCTCGCCGTCCGACTTTCAGTCGGAGTCGGCGTGACAGTGGCGGTCAGGGTACGGGTGTGCGTCCCGGTGGTTGTCGCCGTCCTGCTTTCAGTCGGAGTGCGGCTTTCGGTCGGCGTTACGGTCGCGGCGGACTCGGCAGTTTCCGTGAATGCCGCTTCCTGGGTGATCGCGCCGCCGGGGATGGTATCATCGCGGCCATCGAACAGCAGCAGCGCGGTGATCACCCCGGCGACGAACACCACGACGAACCCGGCAGCCAGCAGCAGCCCCCGTGCCGCCGGGCGCGCCGGACGATCCGCGTCCGAACGGGGGCGCAGATCACCGAAGATCGTCTCGCTTTCCCTGGCGATGATGAAGCGCACGCGATCCTGTGCGGCGCGGGCTTCCGCTTCCGGGTATTCAACACGGCGCATCAACGCCCCGGCTTCGAGCATCGGGCGAAGCTGGGCGGCAAACCGGGGGAAACGGCGCACGCAGTCATCGACCGATGCGCCCCGCGCCATCAGGTCGATACATTCGTTCAGGGCTTCTTCCAGCCGCATCGTATCGGCCATGTTCACGTTCCTTCCACGCCCAGAATGCCGCGCAGCGTGTTCACCGCCCGCGATTGCAGCGACTTGACCGCGCTGACGCTTTTGCCCATCACGTCGGCGGTTTCTTCCAGGTTAAGCCCCTGCCCAAAGCGCAGGATCAGCACTTCCTGCTGTTCGGCGTTCAGCATCCGCAGCGCTTTACGCGCTTTTTCCGCACCGATCCGGCGGATATAGTCCGCTTCCAGGTCGGGATCGTTCGATTCGACCGGTTCCCAGTCATCGAGCGTGGTTTCGCTGTAGCGCTTGCTGCGCCCATACTGGCGCGAAAGTTCGCCCCGCGCCACCTGAAACAACCACCCACGCAGTGAATAGGTGGGTGCGCCCCGCCCGCTCTTGAACGCCGTGACCAGCTTGAGAAAGACATCGGCGGCGATGTCTTCGGCCAGGGCAGCATCGTCGGTGCGCAGCCGCACGAACTGGTAGATCGGCTGGAAATAGCGTTCGTAAATCTCCATGACGGCGCGGCCATCGCCCTGGCGGGCGCGTGCCAGCAGCGAATCCTCCGCTGCAATGTCGGGGAAGATCATGACTATCATGGGTTCCATCGCCCTTGTGACACTCTGCTGCGGCGGATGCACGCTGCCGCGTCCATCAAATACAGGGGTGGATCAGGGTTCGTCCTGGCTAACTGGCACGATGCCCCCACCAGTCGGCGGGGTCATCACTGGAGGTTATCACCGCAAAGGACAGCACAACACGTTTCATGAGAGATGCCGCTCCTGACTCAGCGTACTTACCGGACATCTCTATCGAGTCGCACGGGCGTGAAAAGTTTCGGTCACTTTACCACCGTCCCCGTTTTCATGCGCGTGAACGCTGTTAAGGGGTGAACCAGAGCGGGTTCGTCCAGGCACGCCGCCCGTACTGGTCGCGGATCATCACCCGGCAGTAATCGGCGTTCCAGTGCTTCATCGGCAGTTCGGCTTCGCGGATGCCGTTGCCATGCAAGTAAGCGGCCTTCGATCCTTTGCCGATCACCCAGATCGAATCTGCCGGGGTGCAGCGCACGCGCACGCCTTGACCAGGGGTCACCTGCACCTCGAAGAAATCAGGGCCTTCGGTGCTGTAAAAATCCCCGCGTTTGAGCGCGGTCAGCAGCGCATCGGGCGTGAGCGCTTCACTTTTGACCATCACCCACCCTAACCCGGTATCGTGATGCTTTTCGTGAAAATGCGAATCGTCGGTCGCAATCGCCCAGTAGCGCCGCCCCTGCGCCAGCATCGTATCGAGCATGTAGGTGCTGTCGATCTTGTCGCTGTGGTCACGCGAAATGCCGTTGATGATCTCGATGGCGTGGACATCCCCCAGGGCGATCACGTCAGCTTCGGGCAGGCTGTACCAGGCGGGATGGGCGATGGTGACGAACGCGCCCGCGTCGATGGCGCGGCGGGCGATCTGCGGGCCGCTTTCGTCCGGGGCGGGCGGGGCAAAATCGAGCGGGATCCCGGTCGCCAGGATGTGCCAGATTTCGCCAATGGAGGTGCGCCCGGTGTGCAGTTCCGCGCCGATCAGCGTGGTGAACGTATCGGTGCGGAACGGCGCGGTATCGGTGATCGGGTAGCCGTACTGCGGCATGAAATGATCGGTCAGGGCGATGAAGTCGTAGCCCGCTTCACGGTAGTAGCGGCACACCGCCTCTGGCGCAATGCGGCCATCGCTGACGGTGCTGTGGCAGTGCAGGTTGCCTTTGTAAAACCGCCCTGGCTGGTCGAACGGCAGACGAATCATGACGAGTGCGGCTCCTGGGTCATCGGGATCGATGGAAATGGTGCGTTTACAGCTTGACCGCGTTGCGCCCCACGAGCGCCATCACGATGCCGATCAGCACGGTAGAGAGCAGCAGGATCAGCGTGCTGATCGCGTTGATCTCCGGCGTGACGCTCAGCTTGAGCAGGCCGTATACGAACACGGGCAGGGTGGTCGTGCCAACGCCGCTCACAAAAAAGGTGATCACGAAATCATCGAGCGAGAGCGTGAACGCCAGCAGCGCCCCGGCGATCACGCCCGGCAGGATGAGCGGGAAGGTGACGCGCCAGAACGTGCGCCATTCATTCGCGCCCAGGTCGCGGGCGGCTTCTTCAAGGCGCGGGTTCATATCCGAAAGGCGGGCGCGCACCACGATGGCGACATACGAAATGTTGAAGGCCACATGGCCGATGATGATTGACCCGAAGCCCAACTGCGCCGATGTGCCGAACGTGCCGTTGATGAAGTTCAGGATCACGTTGAAGAAGATCAGCAGGGAAATGCCCTGGGTGATCTCCGGGATCACGACGGGCAGGAACAGCATCCCATCCAGGACGCGCTTGCCGGGGTAATTGCCCCGCGCCAGGCTGAGCGCGACCATCGTGCCGATCACGGTGGCGATCAACGTGACGCACAGGCCGACCAACAGGCTGTTGGTGAACGATTGCAGCATCAGGTCGGTGGAAAAGCGCGATTCCGTCCCCAGGACGTTGCTGAACACATTCTGATACCACTGAAATGTGAAGCCGCGCCAGGTGGCGACGGTGCGCGAATTGTTGAACGAGAAGATCACCAGCAGCAGAATCGGGGCCCACAGAAAGAAGTAGGCGAACACCGGGTTGATCGCCATCCCGATTTTGCCGATGCGCCGGACGATCAGGTCACGCTGAATTTTGCCCTGGTTATAGTTGATCGCGTCCGGCGTGGTGCGCGAAAGTGTGCCTTGTGCCATGTATCGTCGCCCTCTCAGCTTTTGGCGGGACGGCTGTTGGCCGCCGACCGCGCATTCACGAACACATACGCCAGCAGTGCGACCATCACCAGCAGCAGCATCACCATCGACGCGGCAGACCCACGCGGCCAGTTGCCCGTCCCCCGGAACTGCGCGCTGATCAGGTTGCCGATCATCAGGCCTTGTGTGCCACCCAGAATATCCGGCGTGATGAACGCGCCTATCGTCGGGATCAGCACCAGGATCGAGCCGGCCACCACCCCTGGCAGGGTGAGCGGCAGCACCACGCGCAGAAACGCCCGGATGTCGTTCGCGCCCAGGTCATAGGCCGCTTCTACCAACCGGAACTCGAAGCGTTCGACCGAAGCGTAAATTGGCAGCACCATGAACGGCAGATAGCTGTACGTGAGTCCCAGGAGTACCGCGAACTGCGTATTCACCAGCGTGAGCGGCTCCGCGATCAGCCCCAGGTTGAGCAGCGTCGTGTTGATTGGCCCGTCCGCGCCCAGAATCACCTTGATGGCATACGTGCGCACCAGGAAATTCGTCCAGAACGGCAGAATCACCAGGAACAGCGATAGATTCTGCATCACGCGGCTTTTGCGCGTGGCGATGAAGAACGCCAGCGGGTAGCCGATGATCAGGCATAGAATCGTCGTCACGACGGCGATGCCGATGCTTGACCAGTACACATCGATGTACGGAAAGCTGAAAATATCGGCGTAGTTGTCGATGGTGATGGGCGGTGCGAACTGCACCCCGGTTCTGCCGCGTGTCAAAAAGCTGATCACCATCACGATCAGCAGTGGCAATACAAAAAACAACCCCAGCCATATCACCGCAGGAAGGGCGAGCGCCGCGCCGCGCCGTTTTTCTTTGGTGTAGGAAGGGGTGGTGCTGGTACGCACGCCAACAGCCATCCGGCCCTCATTTCACTGCACGCTGTTTATGAGAAACGGGGCAATTATACGGTGGATTGCGTACCGCGTCCACCAGATACGCCGCGTCCGCCATTCAGTCGATTTCGGCACGCGCTGGCTCGCGGTGCGCAGCCTGTGCCGTCCCCAGTTTACGACACAAGCGGGCGAGCGTTGCCTGTTCTTCCGCCGTCAGCACCGCGAATGCTTCGACCACCCTGGCGACGTGCGCCGGAAACATCGCGCTGATCAGCGCCCGCCCGCGTTCGCTGATCGACACCTGCACCACGCGCTGATCGTCCGGGCGGCGTTCGCGCTCGATCAGCCCGCGCTTTTCCAGGTTTTGCAGCACCGTCGTGATGTTGCCCGTGCTTTTGAGCAGTTTCGCCGCCAGCACCACCTGGGAAAGAGTCCCCAGATGGTACAGCGCCTCCAGGGCGGCGAACTGGGTCGTCGTCAGGTCGTATTCCGGCAGCCGGGCGTTGATGCGGTCGAATACGCTTTCGGCGGCGCGGCTCAGCTTGATGTAGGCATCCAGCGCCCGCACATCTTCGGGCGTACCCTGGTATTTGGTCGTCATCGGGTTCCGTGCCTCCGTTTTTCTAACACACTTTTGATTTGACACCCTGATGATACCTGATACACTGTTCAATATCAAATGATTTGACATTGAATGAATAGGAGCGCTAGCCACCATGATGCAGCTTCACGGCCTTCACCATGTCACCGCCGTCACCAGCGACGCACCGGGCAATCTCGATTTTTATACCCGCGTGCTGGGGATGCGGCTGGTCAAAAAGACGGTCAACCAGGACGACACGTCCGCCTACCACCTGTTCTATGCCGATAAACTGGGCAGCGCGGGGACGGATATGACGTTCTTCGATTGGGCGCACATCGGCGCGGATCGGCGCGGGACGGACAGCATCGTCAACACGATGTTCCGGGTGAACGGTGCGGCGGCGCTCGATTACTGGGCGGCGCGCTTCGACACGTTCGGCGTGGCGCACGAACCGATCACGACGTTTGCAGGGCGGTCGATTCTGCGGTTTCAGGACGCGGAAGGCCAGCGGCTTACGTTGGTCGATGATGGCGGGGCAGATTTTCACGGCGAAGTCTGGGATCAGGCCGGGATTCCGGTCGAATACGCCATTCGCGGCTTCTTTGGGGTGACGCTCTCGGTGCCGACGCTGAATCAGGTCGGCGTGCTGCTCACGCAAATCCTCAACTTTCACGAGATCGGGCGCTACCCGAACCCGGAAAATCCCCAGGAAGAAGTCGTGATCTTCACTACTGAACCCGGCAGCAGCAGCGTCGGTAAAGAAGTGCATGTGCGCGTGCAGCCGAACATGCCGCGTGCGCGCCTGGGCGCAGGCGGGGTGCATCATGTCGCGTTCCGGGTCACAGATGCCGACGAACAGCGCCAGTGGATGCAGCATCTCAGCCGTTACGGGGTGGCGACCAGCGGCGAAGTGGATCGCTTCTACTTCCGGTCGCTCTATTTCCGCATTTCCGGCGGCATCCTGTTCGAACTGGCGACCGATGGTCCCGGCTTCGCCACCGATGAACCGCTGGAGACGATGGGCGAACGGCTCTCACTGCCGCCGTTCCTGGAACATCAGCGCGCCCGCATCGAAGCGAATTTGCGCCCGCTCGATACCGTGCGGACGAAATAGGCAAGAACGCAGGAAAGCGCGTCAACGCAGAGGAGCCATTTTGCGCCTTTGCGTTGATTCTTTTCGGTTTTGAGGTTTTCCCCTACACTGGTGCTTGAACACCAGCCAAAAGGGAAACCATCGATGGCGCGGCGCAACGCTCCTGCACACCCTAAAGCGAAGTCAAGCCCAGCGCGGCGCGGGATGCACCCCGGATTACGCCTGTTTCTGATGGTGCTGGTAGTCGTCGCCGCGCTGATCCACATCGTGCAGGGGCAATACTTCAATGCGGCCAGCGTCATCACCGAAGGCACGGTGACGCACGTGTACGAAGCGCACCGTCGCGGCGCGAACGACCTGGTGATCCGCTACACGTACACCGTTGGCCCGCGCACGTACAGCAATCAGGATTCGGTGCCGTACCAGCGCTTCAGCCAGGCGTATGTCGGCCAGGTCGTGGCGGTGCGCTACATGCCGCGTGACCCCGGTTGGGCGCACCTGGACGGGATCAGCGCGGTGTCATCGCGGCTGTTGTGGGTGGGGTTTCTGGCGTTTTTCCTGCTGCTGATATCGCCAGTACGGCTGCCAACAGCACCGCCCACGCCATCCCGCCCATCACCAGCGCGGGAACCAGCCACGCCGGACGAAAGGTGAACGTGACCACGCTGTCCCCTGGCGGGACCAGCACGCCGCGAAACATCCCATTCATTCGGTAGATCGGAACGGATTCCCCGCTGACTGCCGCCGTCCAGCCGGGATAGTATGCATCTGTCACGACGAGCATCCCTGCATTCGCTGCGCCTGTAATGCGCACCTGCATCGCCTCAGCGCCGTAGGCTTCCACGACGACAGTGCCGGTGAAGGGCGCGTCTTCCAGCGCCATCACAGCGGCGGACGACGGCGGCGGCTGATCGCTGTGCAGTGCCGCGTTCAGCGCCGGGTCAAACGCCGGGCTGCGCATCCAGGCCAGTGCCGCCTCTGTACCCTCATACGTATCCGGGAACGCCCGCCATGACCCGACCACGAACGCCCGCTCGATCACCCCAGTCTGCGCGTACAGTTTGATGTCGCTCGACAACGCCCGCCGCCAGCCTTCGGGCTGCGCCTGCTGAAAATCGCCCGTGCGCGTATCCACCCGCGTGACGGCCATCACCGTGAACGGCCCGGCGGCGGTCATGGTGATGTCGGCTGGCGTGCCGTCCTGTGACAGGGTGAAGCGGGCGCGCATGACCGTCTGCCCGGCCAGCGTGCCGATTTCGATGGGTGTGCGGGTCTGCGAAACGGCAGAGGCCGCATCGACCCGGAAAGGCAGCGCACGATCCCCCGCGCCTATGTAAACCACATCGACCGCCGTTGCCACAAAAGGTGGATCGGCGGCATACGTCCGCGTTTCGCCCGGCTCCAGCCGCGCCCACAGCCCGGTATCGTAGGCGATGTCCTCATGCCACAGGTCGAACACCTTATCCAGGATCAGGTAGCGCGTCCCGGTCAGGCGCAGCCAGCGGGGAGCGGGAACACACGCCCCGAAACAGGCTTCCTGTGCCAGCGCTTCGCGCAGCCGCCCATCGACCGCCCGCGCTGTGCCTTCCGGCAGCAGCAGCGCAGTGAACTGGGTGTACCAGCCTGTCGGCAGCAGCCCGCCATCGAAGCCGTCGAGACTCGGCATTTCCCAGGCCAGCGGCAGGTTAGGGGCAGCCACCTCTTTCAGCTTGACGGCCACCAGCGCATGGCGGGTCTGTTCGGCGGTCATGCCCAGCGCGGCATAGCGCGTTTCCAGCGCGGCGCGGTCGCCGGGGTCAAAAAAAGTCTGGCTGATGCTCAGCAGGCGATCCGGCGGGGTGGTGCGGTCGGCATAGACCCGCATCTGGTTGAGCGTGAACCGCGCCGCGCTCCACGCCTCTGGCGGGGTGGTTTGGGTATGCGCCTGTGCGAAGTTGGCCGCGACCAGTTCGACGATCAGCAGGACGGGCAGCATCCGCCGCAGAGCCTTGCTGAAGCGCTGACTCATGAGCAGGGCGATCAGCCCAATGCCGAAGGCGGCCAGCCAGCCCACCCATGTGATCATTTCCGGCGCGTACACCGGCGTGCCATCGGGGTTGTTCAGCACGAACCGCGTCGTCACCGCCAGCACGATGAACACCAGGCCGAATAGTGCGCCAGGCACAGCGTACCGCCGTTCATCGCGCCGGGCGATCTCCACGCCCAGGCCGATCAGCATGGCCGCGCCCAGCGCGAACAGCGCCAGCCAGCGCGCCGGGACACGAAACAGATTGAACCCCGGCAGCGCGGCGATTCCATAATAATAGACCGGGTTGTACAATCCGAACGCGAAGCACAGGCCGATCCCGGCCAGCGCGATCCATGTCCAGCGCCCGCGCCCGCCGTGGCGGCTCCACGCGCCCAGCAGGGCGAGCGCAATTCCGATCACGCCGACATACGCGATGTACTCCCCGAAGATCGCCCGGTCATACGACGGCAGCAGGCCGCGCCCGGTCACGAACGGGTTGAACGAAAAGGCAGTCGCTTCATTCGGGTTCAGGCCGCCGCCGCGATTGCTCAGCCGGGCTAATTCCAGCGTCGGGACGAGCTGCGGCGTGACCAGGATCAGCGCCAGCGCCCCCGCCGCAGCCAGGCGGATCAAGGCCGTGCGCGGCGCGTTGAACAGCGCGTACATGCCCAACCCCACCCCAGTAATGAACAGGGTTTGCGTATGCCCGGTGAAAAATTGCAGCGCCAGCACGCCCGCCAGCAGCAGCGCCGCACGCCAGCCGCTGCGCCCCGGCGCTGCCGCGCTGTGCAGGCAGACGAACGCGAACGGCATCCAGCTTAAGCCCTGAAGCTGGTTGATCTGTTCGACATGCGCCCCGACATAGCCGCCGAATGCGAACGCCGCCCCCGCGACCCACGCGGCGAACGGACTTAGCTTCAAAGCGCGCCGCGCCAGCAACGACGCGCCAAGTCCCGCCCAGGCGACATGGAACAGAAGGCTGATCTTGACCGCGTGCGGCGCGTCATACGCTGTGACGATCCAGTTAGGCGGGTAAAACGTCCCGATCTGGCTGTTGGCCAGCAGCGGCACGCCCATGAACAGGTGCGGCGACCATAACGGTAAGCGGCCTGCGCGGAAGGCTTCGCTGCGCGCTTCCCAGTACGGGTAAAAATACGCATAGGTATCGCCCCGCGCCAGGATGCGATCCGTGAAGGCGAGATGAGCATACGCCGCCAGCGTGAGCGCGACCAGCAGGCCGGGAAAGAAGAACGGTCGAAGTCGGTTCATGGGACGGGAATGTACCCATTTCGATAAAATAGGTCAATTGACGTTTGTATCGCGTCCGGGGTTGCCTATGATTCATCACGGGGACAGCGTTTATCTGCTGAATGAAAACCGCGCACCGTGCCGAATCAGCCGTATGAGGGAACCAGACGACCATGATACCAGGCGCTTTATCATCGCTGCACGACATAGGCGAACGTTACCATGTGCTGCTGCAACTGGGTTCCGGCGGCATGGGCGTGGTCTACCATGCCCGCGACCGTCTTTCGCAAATCCCCGTCGCGCTGAAGCGTGTGCATCTGCGCGCCGATGCCGACAACCCGATCAGCGAATACCTGCGCGTCTCGCTCACGCGGGAATTTCAAACGCTGGCTTCGCTGCGCCACCCGAACATCATCAGCGTGCTGGATTACGGCTTCGATGCCGAAAAACAGCCGTTCTTCACGATGGACTTGCTCGAAAACCCGCTCACCGTGCTGGAAGCGGGGCGCGGGAAAGCGCTGCGCGAAAAAATCCGCCTGCTGATCGATGCGCTTCAGGCGCTCGTCTACCTGCACCGGCGCGGCATTGTCCACCGTGACCTGAAACCGGGCAACATCCTGGTGAGCAGTGGCGAAGTCAAGGTGCTGGATTTTGGCCTGGCGATGGAGCGGCGCGCCGAAGGCGAGATCGTCGGCACCATCGCATACATGGCTCCCGAAGTGCTGAGCGGACTTCCGCATACGCCCGCCAGCGATTTGTTCGCCGTCGGCGTGCTGGCGTATGAACTGCTGACCGGAAAATACCCATTCGCGCCGGGCAGCCAGCAGGTCACCCCTTTCAGCCGTTTCAACACCCCGGAACCGGAAACCGCCGCCCTCGACCAGATCGACAATGAATGGCACACCCAGGGCGATCTCCCGCTCGATGATTTTGCCGCGCCAACCAGATTTGCCGAACACAGCACCCTGTTGCTGCCGAAAGACCTTTCTACCGTCCCGTCATTTTCGGCGCATCCGTTCACCATGCCGCCCACGCCAGCGGATGTTTCCCCGCCAGCACCGCTGGCAGCCCCTACGCTGTCCGCGATTGTGCGTAAACTGCTGGCCTGGAAGACCAGCGACCGCTACCAGCACGCCCGTGACGTGATCCGCGACCTGGCCGCCGCCGTCAACCTGCCGCTGCCGCCCGAAAGCCCCGCCGCCCGCGAAAGTTTTCTGCAAGCGGCGCGGTTCGTGGGGCGCGAAGCGGAAATGGCAGCGCTTTCGACGGCGCTTGATGCGGCGCTCGATGGACGCGGCAGCGCGATGCTGATTCGCGGCGAAAGCGGAGTCGGGAAATCGCGCCTGCTCGATGAACTGCGCATTCAGGCATTGGTCAAAGGCGCGGTCGCTGTGCGCGGCCAGGCCGAAGCATCGAGCGCACCCTACCAGGTCTGGCGCGAACCGCTGCGGCGCATGGTGTTGAACGTGGAACTCGACGATGCCGATGCCGGGATTTTGAGGACGGTCGTGCCAGACATTGCCGACCTGTTAGGCCGCCCGATCCCCGATGCGCCGCCTATTGAATCTGGCCAAGCCGAACACCGCCTGATCGGGCTGATCGCCAGTGTGCTGCACCGTCAGCGCCGCCCGCTGGTGATCATCCTGGAAGATGTCCACCGGATGCGCGCCGACAGCCTGGGCGTGCTGCAAAAGCTGCGCGATGTCTGCGGCGGGCTGCCCGTGCTGATCCTAGCGAGCCACAACGACGATGAAGCCAGCGATGTGCTGAACGACCTGGCCGATATGGCGACGATCACGCTCAAGCGGCTGACGGATGCGGAAATGACGCACCTCAGCGAATCTATCCTGGGCGAAACCGCCCGCAAACCGGAAGTGATCGAAGTCCTTCAGCGCGAAACCGAAGGCAATGCCTTCTTCCTGGTCGAAGTGATACGAGCGCTGGCGGAAGAAGCGGGCGGGCTGGACAACATCGGCACGCGGTCGCTGCCGCGTCATGTCTTTACGGGCGGCGTGGAGCGGGTGATCAAGCGGCGGCTGGATCGGGTATCGGCAGGGGCGCTGCCGCTGCTGCGCACAGCGGCAGTGCTGGGACGCGAAATCGACCGCCGCCTGCTGGCCGCCGCGCTGGAAGCGGTTCAACCCGGCACTGACCTGGAGGCGTGGCTGTACGAATGCACCGAAGCGGCGGTGCTGGAAATCCGCGAACAGCACTGGCAGTTCGCGCATGAAAAGCTGCGCGATGGGTTGATCCGCGAGATGCTGCCGGGGGAATACGAGCTGGCGCACCGGACTGCCGCTCAAGCGATTGCGACGACCTACCCCGGCGAACCGCGCTACGCGGCGGCGCTGGCCGCGCACTGGACTGCCGCTGGCGAGCCGATGCGCGCCCAACCGCACTGGTTGAACGCCGGGGAATATGCGTACCTGATCGGGGATAACCGCAGCGCGGTCGGCCATTACCGGACGTATCTCGGTTATGCGCAGACGATGAGCCGCGTCGATAGCACGGGCCGCGTCGATAGCGCGGATGACGACGGCGGCGACGGCCTGAACGACGCGCAGATTCACATCCGGCTGGCGCGGTCGGTGCTGCTGCTCGGTCAATATGCGGAAGCGGAACAGCTTCTCAAGGCAGCGCTGGAGATTGCCAACGCACAGGGTGCGTCCGGGTTGGCAGCGGAAGCCACCTGTGAACTGGGGCGTTCGGCACTGCTGCAAGGCGAATATCCCCTGGCGCGGGGGTATCTGTCTGAAGCACTGCGATTGTTCCGCAGCGCCAGCGACATGTACGGGGTGGCGCGGGCGCGGCTGTACCTGGGCGAAATTGCCCTGTATGAAGCCGATGACGATGAAGCCGCCGACCACCTGACGGCCAGCGTGATCGTCGCCCGCAGCCTGGGCGACGTGAAAGGCACGGCGAACGCACTCAACCCACTTGCTGAACTGATGATGCGCCAGGGTAAGTTGAAAGAGGCGGGAACCTACCTGGAAGAAGCGCTGGCGATCAACAAGCAGTTGGGCAATCGCGGCAACATCGCCGGGACGCTCATGCACCTGGGCATGATGGCCTGGTTCAAAGGCGAAGGGGAGGAAGCGATGCGCCGCTTCACCGACGCAATGGCGCTGTTCCGCGAAGCCGGGCTGCTGGTGGGGTACGCGGCGGCGCTCAACAACCTGGGCTATATCGCGCTGCTTTCGATGCGGCTCGACGATGCCCAGGCACGTTTTGAAGAAAGCCTGGGCATCAGCCGGACAATTCATGACCAATGGGGGGCGGCCAACACGCTCGCCAACCTGGGCGGGGTTCACCTGGAACAGCAGCGTTACGCCGATGCGTTCCGCCGCATGGCCGAAGCGATGGAGCAGGCCGAACAGATTGGCGCGACCCCGCTGCAAATCGAGATTCTGAGCAAAGTCGCCCGTTACAAATTGGAAACGGGTGATGCGCCAGCGGCGGCGCGGTTGGTCGGGTTCGTGAACGCGCATGAAGCCGCTTCACCGGATGTCAAAGAGAGCGCCGCCGCACTGCACAGCGGAATCAGCGAACAGTTAGGCGCTTCCGAAGCTGAAACGCACCGGGCAGCGGGCGCAGCGCTGACGCTGCCAGACGCGCTGCGGCTGTTCACACTGTAATTTGCGCACGGCGGACGGCACGTTATGTTCACAAACCGTCCGCCAACCTTTATTCATCCGCTTTTCATTTATGAAGAATGTAAAGCGATTTTGTCAAGAAACTATAATGGCCAAATGGCCCATAGAGTCCTATTTTTCAGAAATAGGTGCGTGACCGCTCACATATCATGTTACGCTGTGGGTTATAGCGAACGGATTCATTGTGCGTATTGAAAGGATCATCATGAAGCGGTTGCTGTTCAGGGGTTTATGGGTCATCGTCCTCATGTTTGCAGCACTTTCGACAACGCTGGTTTCGGCCAATCCGCCCGCGCTCCCGGCGACTCCTCATGCCAATGTGCTGGCATCGGTGCGCAACCAATCCGGCGGCGCGAACTTCACCTGGCTGGGTACGCCCAATTGGGTGATCAACCGAATCAACACGTTCGGCGGGGCGTTCAATGGCGTAGGCAATTTGCTCGATTATGGGCAGGCTGTCCACTACATCAGCACGACGGGCGCGTTGAAAGAGACGGTCATCCCGCGTGTGAGTTCAGGGACGATCAATTTCGCGCCGACGTTCTGGTCGCCCGGCTCGAATTCGCGCCCTGCCCAGGTGGTGGGCGCGGTGTTCCAGCCGTCACGCGGGAACAACCGCAGCGTGCAGATCGTGGTCGCGGTATGGGCGCAGGATCAGATGGGCTGCACCGACTGCACGCCGGATAAAGTGCGCTTCTACTACAACAACACCGCTTACTATGAATACAGCGGCGTGTGGGCGAATTTCTACGACGTAAACGGCGACCAGGTTACCGAAGCCGTCGATTCGGGCGCGGCGATTACGCATACGCTGTCGTGTGTCACCGTCGGCATCGACCAGGCGTGCTGGCATCCGTACAGCTACAATGCCGTGCGTCAGGAACCGACCCCGAAAGACATCCTGTACGATGCGTACACCGATTTCAAAGACCTGTACGATTTCAGCGTCGATTTTTATGTGGACGATGCCGTCCCCGACCTGTTGGGCGTGAGCCAGCGTGCCGCCTGTGCCACGCAGCTTGCATCGGCCTCCAATTTCAACAACCTGTCCTCGTGCCGCCCGAACGTGATCATCGGCGCATCGAAAGAAGTGCAGTCCGGCCAGCCCATCGCCATCATGATCGTACTTTCAACCGCGAACGTGCGCACCTATGACGATGCGACTGGGAACTACGTCGGTGACCTGCCAGCGGGCAGCTACCTGGTGATCGACGGCTATCTTGGCCAGGGGCAGCCCGGCCAGGCGACCACGACGTTCATGGTGAACGCCGACCGCACCAACCATTACCTGATCCCGGCGACCCGTATGCAGGGCATGGGCTACAACGGCGTGTACGATACCGGGGTTGCGGGCATCCGTGACGGTTTCGCTCGGTTCTGCGCCTGGGGCGGTTGATCGCCCGTTCTCATTCGCTTTCTGCACGTTCAACCGCGCTCGATCCTGCTAGGGGTCGAGCGCGGTTTTGTTTGCCATACACCGATTTGTTGCACAATCGCCCCGGACAGCCTTTAATTGACGGCAAAGCCGATGTGCGCACGCAACGCACGCGCAAGAGTGCGCAACGCACGCACATGACCGACGAAAGGATTCTGTACATGGCATTTCACAGGCGGCGCACCGCCCGCACCCCTCAGTTGAGCGGCATTACCCAGTTGATGCACCTGGCGCACGCGGCGCGGCGCACCCATGCCCCCCCGGTGGACGAGCTGATCGAGATGCCGCCTGCACGCGGGCTGACGCGGCGGCAGTTCCTCCGATCATCGGCGGCGATGGGCGCGGGCGCGCTGCTGCTGCGGACGGGCTTTCAGGGGCGCGCACAGGAAACCATGCCGCGCATCGCCGTGATAGGCGCGGGAATCGCCGGGGTGAACGCCGCGTACCAGTTGCAGAACGCGGGGTTTCAGGCCGATGTCTATGAAGCCGATTCGCGGGTGGGAGGGCGCATGTTTTCGGTGACGGATGCGCTCGTGCCGGGGCTGACAACCGAATTTGGCGGCGAGTTCATCAATTCCGATCATGACGATGTGCTGGCGCTGGTCGATGAACTGGGGCTGGAGCTGATCGACCGCGAAATCCCGTCCGAAGCCGGGCTGCGCCCGCTCGATTATTATTTTGAAGGCCGCCTGATTCCGCCTGCCGAAATCATCGAACTCTATACCCCGTTCGCGGCGCAAATCGAAGCCGACCTGACGCGCCTGGACGAAAATTACGACGACGTGTACGCCGAATACGACGCGCTCAGCATCAGCGACTATCTCGACCAGATCGGCATGGACGGGCTGCTGCGCACGATCATCGAAGCGGCGTTCACCTATGAGAACGGCAGCCCGGCCAGCAGTCAATCGCTGCTCAACTTCCTGTACCTGATGCCCGTGATCGACGGCGATCAGTTCGAGGTGATTGGCGGGAGCGACGAACGCTACAAAGTGCGCGGCGGCAACCAGCAGATTCCCGTCCTGCTGGCGGAACGGCTGGAACGCGGCGTGCAGTTGGCGCACCGGCTGGAAGCGGTGCGCGAAGCGGGATCAGGCTACCGCCTGACCTTCCAGACCGACGGCGGCGTGACCGATGTGGACGCGGACACTGTGGTGTTCGCGCTGCCGTTCACCGTGCTGCGCCATGTCGATCTGGGGTTGGAACTGCCGCCCGAACTGCGGCTGGCGATTGATACGCTCGGCTACGGCACCAGTTCAAAGGTGATGGCGGGCATGAACAGCCGTCCCTGGCGTGAACAGGGGGCGATGGGCTACAGCATTTCCGATAGCCCATATGTGGGCAGTTGGGACAACGCCCAGGCGATCCCCGGCGAAGCAGGCGGGGTGACGTTCTTCGCGGGCGGGCTGGAGGCGCTGGCGTTCGCCACTGGCACGGCGGGCGATGCTGCAACGCGCCTGCTGCTTCAGCTTGAAGGGCTGTACCCCGGCGTGACCAGCGCTTACAACGGCACGGCGGCGCGGATGCACTGGCCGTCGCATCCCTGGGCGCTGGCGGGCTATTCCAGTCCGCGCCCTGGCCAGGCGGACTTGTTCGACGTGGTGAGCGCCCCGCACGGCAATCTGTTGTTCGCGGGCGAACACACCAGCGCCGATTACTGGGGCTACATGAACGGCGGTGCAGAAAGTGGCCGCCGCGCCGCCGAAACGCTGATCGACCTGCTCGGTTGATGTTTTCATACAAAGGCAGATGGATGAGGAATGTTGCGCGTGTGTGGATCGTCCTGCTGACGTTGTGCGGCATCGCCGGTCTGGGCGCGTGCCGTCAAAGCGCCGTCGAAGACCTGGAGGACATCCCGACGCTGGCGGACATCGCCGCGATGAGTACGGCGCTGCCGCTCACCCAGAACGCGCCGCCCGCGCCCTACAACAACCCGGTCACCGCCTTCGACCGGGTGGATAACCGCCTGAACGAGCTGGCGGGCTGGCGTTACGTGGTCACCTTCGAATTCGACGGCGTATTCGCCCGCACGCCCCGCGAAGTCGATGCGACGGCGCGGGCGGAAGTGTGGTTCAACCAACTGGGTTCGGCGCGGCGGGTGGTGCTGGCGACGGGCGGCACGCTGTTCGGGGAGGATGGCGGCGTGCAGGTGGAAGCCGTGCGCCTGGGGCGCGATGCTTTTCTGGTGCAGGAAAACGGCTGCACCCCCAACCTGAACGGGACGGGTGGCGATGCCCAGGCCGCCGCCGACCTGGGCGCGGGCGTGCTGATTGGCGGGGTAAGCCGGGCGGTTCCCGCCGGGCGGCGGGCGACGATCAACGGGGTTGAAGCCTATGCCTTCGCGTTCGAGCCGGACGCGCTCAACCTGCCGTCGATTCAGGTGGGCGACGGCGGGACGCGGACGATCACCGGGTATGACCTGTGGATCGCGCCCGCCGCCAACGCGGTGATCCGTTTTTACGTCAACCTGGACGTGGAGAATGCCACCCTGCTCGATTCACCGCTGCCCGTAAGCGGCCAGGCGGTGGTGCGCTATGACCTGTATGACGTAGGGAACGCCTTCAACATCAGCGTCCCCTTCGGCTGTTAGCGAGCCGCACGGCTGCTAGCCGCTGCTGCTCTCCCCGGTATTGGGGCTGTGATCGGCCTGCTGGCGGCTGTGTGCGTCCATGACGCACACAGCCGTCATGGCGACAATATCCTCCACATCGTCGCCCGCTTGCAGCACATGCACGGGCGCGCCTACGCCTAACAGGATCGGCCCGATGGTTTCCGCCCCGCCCAGCTTCGAGAGCAGCTTGTACGACACATTGGCCGAACTGAGATCGGGAAAGACCAGAATGTTGGCATCCTGCACGCGGCTGAAGGGATAGCGCGTCTCGATCATCTCTGGCACAACGGCGACATCGGCCTGCATTTCGCCATCGATGGCCAGTTCCGGGCGGCGGCGGCGCACCAGTTCGACGGCGTGCTGCACTTTCTTGCTCGATGGGTGCGGCGTGGAGCCGAAGTTCGAGAATGAAAGCATGGCGACACGTGGCTCCAGTTCGAGCGTGCGCGCAAAATCCGCCGCCAAAATCGCGATTTCGGCCAGCGTGTTCGCGTCCGGGTCGATGTTCACGGTCGCATCGGTGAACAGGTAGACCCGCCCTTTCACGATCACCAGGTAAACGCCGCTGGCGCGGCTTGCGCCCTGGCGCGTGTGGAACAGTTGCAGCGCCGGGCGCACCACATCCGGGTATTCGAACGTAAGGCCGCTCAGAAACGCATCGGCATCGCCTTCATGCACCATCATCCCGCCGAAGTAATTGCGGTCGCGCAGCAGCACGCGGGCGCGTGCCAGGCTGACCCCGCTGCGCTGGCGCATGTGGTACAACTGCTGTTGATAGCGGTTGCGCCACTGGTCGTCATATGGGTCGATGATCTGCGGCTTGAAGCGCGTCAGCCCCAGGTCAGCGATGGTTTCCGCGATGCGTTCCGGGCGGCCTAACAGAATCGGCTGTGCCAGGCCATCCTCCGCGGCCTGTGCCGCCGCACGGATCACCTTCGATTCTTCGCCTTCGGCATACACGACACGCTTTGCGCCACCCTGTTTGGCCTTGTTGATGATGAAATTGCGCACTTCGGCCACAAAGCCCTGCCGTCGGATCAGTTCGGCGCGGTATTCAGCCAGGTCGATGGCGCGGCGGGCGGCTCCGGTTTCCATCGCGGCCTGGGCGACGGCGGGCGCGACGTACAGCAGCACACGCGGGTCAAGCGGCTTGGGAATCAGGTAATCGCGCCCGAAGCGCAGCGACGAAAGGTTGTAGGCGTTCAGCACGCTGTCCGGGACATCCTCATGCGCAAGCTGCGCCAGGGCGCGGCTGGCCGCCTCTTTCATCGCTTCATTGATCTGGCGGGCGTATACATCGAGCGCGCCCCGGAAGATGTACGGGAACCCCAGCACGTTGTTGACCTGGTTGGCAAAATCGCTGCGCCCGGTGGCGACCAGCGCATCCGGGCGGGCGGCTTTGGCTGTCTCCGGCATGATCTCCGGCGTGGGGTTGGCCAGCGCGAAGATGATCGGCTCTGGAGCCATCAGCGCGATCATGGCCGGGGTCAGCACATTGGCCGCCGAAAGCCCCAGCACCATATCCGCGCCGACCAGCGCATCGGTGAGCGTGCGCGCCCCGGTATCGCGGGCGAACGGCTCCTGGTAGCGATCCACCCCCTGGGGGCGGCCTGGGTAGATCACCCCGTGAATGTCCACCATCGTGATCTGTTCGATGCGCACGCCCAGCCGCACGTAAAATGCCGCCGTCGCCAGCCCTGCCGCGCCCGCGCCGATGATCACCAGCTTCAGGGCTTCGATGCGCTTGCCCGTCACTTCGAGCGCGTTCATCAGCGCCGCCCCGGTGATGATGGCCGTACCGTGCTGGTCGTCGTGAAAGACCGGGATGTCGAGTTCTTCGCGCAGCCGCTGTTCGATTTCGAAGCATTCCGGCGCTTTGATGTCCTCCAGGTTGATGCCGCCGAACGTCGGCGCGACCGCCCGGCAGACGGCGATCACTTCTTCCGGCGTGCGGGCGTTGATCTCCAGGTCGAACACATCAATATCGGCAAAGCGCTTGAACAGCACGCCTTTGCCTTCCATGACGGGTTTGCCCGCCAGCGCTCCGCGATCCCCCAGCCCCAGAATGGCCGTGCCGTTGCTGATTACCGCGACCAGATTGCGTTTGGCGGTCAGTTCATAGGCCGTCAGCGGGTCGCGGTCGATCTCCAGCACCGCTTCGGCTACCCCCGGCGTGTACGCCAGCGAAAGTTCACGCTGTGTCATGACGGGTTTGCTGGGGACGACCTCAATTTTGCCCGCCCGTTTCAGGCGGTGGTAATCCAGTACATCCTGTTTGGTGATGCTCATGCCGTTCCTCATTCCATCCAGTGTCAGGCGGCGCAGCGCTTCGCGTTTAGGCAGATTGTAGCGGTTGGTTTAGGCCGTTTACACAATTCGCACCCGTTCGCCTTTTCGTTTATCATCGCATATCATCGCAGCGAACAGCATCAACGCTGCACTCGTACCCCTTCTGAGGGGAGTGCCGCCGGGGGGTGGAAATATGCAAACATCATACTTCAGCGAAGCGGATCATCAGGCGCTCTCCGCTGCCGCCAGCGATGCGCAGGCCGCACAGCAGGTTCATGCTAAATTGTTTGAACTGCACCAGGCGCTGCACCGCCGAATGCGCGACCGCAACTGGGATGTGCATCCGCATTGGGATAAAGCGCGCATCATTTCCGGCCACAGCGCATCGTGTCATGGCGAAATTGCCGGGCTTGTCCTGCCCTATCTGCGCTCGAAAGAGCAGGCGGCGCTGGTTGAACGGCTGATGGGGCGCGATTATGCCCAGGCCGCCGCGCATACCGACAGCACCCGCCACCCGGCCATCGAACTGCGCATCACCCCGGCGAATTTCGTCGTCGAACTCGTCCTCAACCCCGCCGCGTGGTGGGATCAGCGCAACCTGATCGGCAAACTCTCGATTGACCGTCACCGGACGGCGCTCCGGTCGATCTTGCAGCGCATGAACCAGAACATGACCGACGATTTCCGCTTCGGCTTTTTTGAAGGCTGCCACCTGAACGACATGCACCTGAACGCCCGCCATCTGCTGCGCGGCAAGGTGCTGGAAGAATGGATGAGTACGTTTGCCGATGGGCAGGACTGGCTGCGCGTGGGCATCTGGTACCCGCCGGATCATGCAGCGCTGGCACAGGGCAGCATCGTCAATGAAGTGCTGCTGCGGCTGGAACCGCTCTATGACCTGTACCATTTCATCGTGTGGACGAGCAACAACAACTACCAGAACTTCTATCCCAAGTCGTCGGTCGTGCCGAACAGCCGCGACCAGCACTACAACTAAGCGAACACCTCCCGCAAGCCAGCGCCCCCATGCCCTGGCTTGCGGGGTTGATGCAGCTTGTCATGCGGGCGCGAAATGCCCCTCATCCCGACGGCTGGAACTGCGGCGCGGCGGTCGTGACACCCTCCCAGATGCGTGTAAGCGTCCGCGTGCTTGCATCGATGACCAAAAGCCCGGCTGCATCGCCATACGCGATCAGGCGGCTGTCTGACGACCACGATACGGGCATATTGCCCCGCAGGGTGAGGTTCACAGGCGCGGCCACCGCGTCATGCAGGACGATCACGGTGTCGTCAGCGGTGTTCAGCAGGTTGAGCGTGCCGACATAGGTTGGATACCCATCCAGTTCAAAATACGCCAGAAACGCCCCATCGGGCGAATAGACGGGCGCAGTTCGGGCATCGTCCTCGTCGGCTGGGATAACCACCGAAGCCGTCAAAGCCTCCGACGTGACGATCTGGTACATGCCCGTATTCATCCCCACGTAAAGCGCCGCCATAGCGGGCTGCCACGCCGTCAGGCGCGGGTTCTCATCGCCCATTTCGGCAAGCTGCCGGGGTTCACCGCCATCCGGGGCAATGACGAATACGAACGTCCCCGCCCGTGTGCTGCTCGCATAGGTGACAAACTGTCCATCCGGCGACCAGCTTAGCCCATTCGCCTGGCCAGGCGCTTCGGTCACCACACGCGAACCGCGCCCATCCGCGAAGCCCACATACACCCGGTTGTCATCCAAAAATGCCAGTCGTTCGCCATCCGGTGACCAGACTGGTGCGAAGAACTCTCCGTCCGCCGTCGTCAGCGGGCGCAGATTCGTCCCATCGGCGTTGATCAGGTAAATCCGCGAATTAAATCCGCCCGTCCCCATCGTAAATGCGATCTGCGACCCGTCTGGCGACCAGACGATCTCTTCAATCGGATGACGCACAATGTCGATCCCGCTCAGTTCGGTAAGCTGGCACGGCGCGCTGCCGTCCACATTGACCGTGATCAACTGCCCATAATCGGTGGAACCACTTGGATCGGGATCGGTTCGCGTGGTGGCGAATGCAATTCGGTTTTCGATGTGCGGACATGTCCCGATGACCGGCACGAACTCCGGCGGGGCATCTGCTGGCAGCGGTTCGACCCAATAGTCCCCGTCCGCGCCTTCTACCGTCCATCCACTCACGTCCGCCGTCTGGATGCGCCACCAGTTGTACCCTTCCGCGCACACCGGCCCCTCCAACACGGTGAAATGGCCGCCGCCGGGAATCTGGCCGACGCGCACCCCACTCGCGGACGGTTGATCGCGGACATTATTGGGGTCGCCAGGGAGGACGCGCCCCCGTTCACCCACCACCAGCCGCGGGGGTGGGTTGTCGCACGCACCCTGCGCCCGCAGGGGCAAAATCGACATCCCCAACAACGACCCCAGCAGTATGACGATAGCGAAACGAAAGCGAGTAGCGGTCATGGGTTGCCCTCATCTGAATCGGAAGATAGCTGCATCATAGCCGAAAGGCTGCACATGAACATGTGCCGTCGCACAACCGTAGGCACGGCATGTGGAAATCGCAGCGAGGGCATCGATGTCCGGCTTTGTGGTCGTAGTAGTACGCCAGTGCCGCATGAATTTGAGCGCGGTTCAGGTGCGGATAATGCGTCAGCAGATCATCCACGCTGTAGCCTTTGTGTTCGCACCTGCTTTTGATCATACCGCATACAGTCCAACTCACGCTGAACCGCTGGTCGTCGCCTCCGGGGTGCTTTCCGGGTCGATGCGCACATCGATAGCGGCGGGGATCACCTGCACGCTGATCGCGTCTGCCGCCGCATCGCCAATCGTGGTGATCGGCGTGACCGCCGTGTTCGCGCCAAAATTGAGCGCGCTCACATCGACGATCACCCGCACGTCATCCGGCGCGAGCGCCTCCAACGCAGGCTGCGGCCCGGTGAGCAGCACGCTCACCGCTTCGGGCGCAGTCTGAATCGTCATGCCGTCTTCCTGGCCGATCACTTCGACGGGGACGCGGTCGAACTGGCGGGTGATGATCTGCGGCTCGATGCCGACGCTCACCGTCACTTCACGGCTGGGGATCAGGATCAGGCGTGGGTCTGGGAGCTGGATAGCGACGGTTTCGGTGAAATCGCCCGTGCGGTTGGAAAAATCCACGGGTTCGGTGAACAGGGTATCGCTCAGGCTGTTCAGCACTTCCGGCGGGCCGCTCACGTAGATCGACTGCGGCGCGTAATCGAACGAACGCAGCACATACCCCTGCGGCAGGTCGCCTTCAGTATTCGCCAGCACGCGCATCGGCTTCACATCGTCACGCGGTTCAATCACCAGGCGCACTTCGACGACCTGGGGGTCAAGCGTCACCCCTTCGACGAGATTGCCATCGACATCGACCGGGACGAGCCGCGCCGTGTCGGTGAACGTGGTGCGCTGGTCGCTGAGGTCAAGGGCGATCTGCGCGGCATCGACCTGCTGCACCAGGCTGAGCGGTCCGCTCACGGTCGCGGCGCGCACGCTGTATTCCGGCTGCCCGGCGCGGTAATCGAGCGGCGGTTCGGCGGCCAGCACCACTTCGACGGGTTTCAGGCGCGATTCTTCGATTTCGATGCTCACGGTGATCTGCCGGGGAGAGGTATCGACGATCTGCGCCTGGCGCGCCACCGTCACCGTGAGCGGGACGACGTGCGTGCCGGGCGCAAGCGCGCTCAGGTCGGCGGTGACGATCACATCATCGTTTTCCAGCGCTTCACGCACGCTGCGCGAAGCCCGAAGCTGCACCGACGCGGTGGTTTCGCTTTGATCGGTGACCAGAAAACCTTCCTGGGCAATCACGCGGATGGGCAGGCGCGGAGCCAGCCGCCATTGTTCGACCGGGTTGCTCTGCGTGACCGCGATCAGCCACACGATGACGGCGACGACCAGCGACCCGCAGAACCAGAGCAGATTTTCGACGATCAACGCCCGTAAGGATTTCTGCATCAGCCAGGCCGCCCCCTACGTATTTTTCTCACGTTCGCGCATCCGAATCAGCACATCGCTGAGCTGTTCGCGCAGGCGCTGCGGCAGCGTTTGTCCCTGGGTGCGTTCGGGGCCGTAAAAGGCGTTCAGGATCGTTTTCAGGCGCTTGGAATCCAGCCGGGCGATCAGGCGGCCTCCGTTGGCAATCGAGATACGTCCGCTTTCTTCGCTGACGATGATGCAGATCGCGTCGCTCACTTCGGTCATGCCCAGGGCGGCGCGGTGGCGCGTTCCCAGCTTCGGCTGCTGCAAATTGCGTGCCGATGACAGCGGCAGCACCGCCGCTGCCGCCGCCAGCTTACCGGAACGGTCGATGATGGCCGCGCCATCGTGCAGTTCGGTTTTCGGCCAGAAGATGGTCAGCAAAAGCTGCGGGCTGACCGCGCTGTTGAGCGGAATCCCGGTGCGGATGTATTCCTGTAGGCTGCTGCTGCGCTCCAGCACGATCAGCGCGCCATGTCGGCGTTCGCTCAGCCGTTCGGCGGCCAGGCATACATCGTCGATGATGCGCGTGCGCACACTGTCGGGCGCGCTGCGCACCATCAGGAAGCCCGCCCGCCCCAGGCGTTCCAGCACGCGGCGCAGTTCAGGCTGAAAAATCACCGGGACGGCGATGATCAGCACCGTCAGGCCGCGTTCCAGCAGCCAGCGCACCGCCACCAGGTCGAACAGACTGCTGACCAGCACCGCCGCCCCGAACAGCAGCGCCAGCCCGCGCACGAGCGCGATGGCCTGGGTGCCGCGAAAGAAAAACGTCAGGGCAAAAAACACCGTCCCAACCAGCAGAATATCGAGCAGGTCGTTCAGGGTGATGTTGGCCAGCGTGTACCATAATTCCACGAGCTAAGGTCTCATTCTGCTTGCGCCCAACCGGAAACCGACCGCCTACCCGCCCAACTGTGCCAGCAGTTTTTTATAATCATCGACATGTTCCGGCTCCAGCCCGATGATCTGGCGGATGGTGTTGGCGGCTTCTTTGTGCAGCCCGGCTTCAAGCTGAAGTTCACCGAGCGCGTCCAACTGCACGATGGCATCGCGCTTGCGGCTGAGCGTTTTGTAAATCTGCGCCAGCCGCGACCGCAGCCCCATATCGTTCGGGTACAGCGTGACCAGTTCTTCAAGGAGCTGCGTAATGCGGTTGATCTGTTTGGCGCGGGCGTAGATGCTGAGCAGTTTGTCCAGCCGGCGGATCGCTTCGATCTGATTGTTCTGGCGGTAGTTCATATCCACCAGCATCCGGTGGGCGCGCTCGTCGTCCGGCGACAGCGTGATGATCTCTTCATACAGCTTTTGCGCCTTGCGCAGGTCAAGCCGCGTGGCATCCAGGTCGGCCATGCGGTGTTTGATGTGAACCATCTTATCGACGGGTGCGCCGACGCGGTTGGCCAGCCGCTCCGCCACCCCATACGTATCCCGCGACAGGTCGAAATTGCCCAACTGGTGATGGGTATCGGCCAGATCGACATACTGATCCAGCACTTCCGCCCACTTTTCTTCGCTCTCCAGCAGGTCGATCAGGCTTTCGCGCACGCTCACATCGAGCGGAGCCATTTGCAGCACTTCGGTCAGAATTCCGGCGGCGCGGTCGTTTTCACCCCGCGAGAGGTACGTTTTGGCGATCACGTTGTATTTGGCAATCGCCTGGCGCACCCGTCCTTCCCGCATCATGATTTCGGCCATGCGCGTATGGATGGGCAGGTAATTGGCGGAAAATTCAACCACGCGGTGCGCTTCATCCATCGCCAGCGTAAGCTGACCGCGCCGTAAGTAGCGGTCGATGAGCGCGACGGCTTCGGAGAGCTTATCGCCCCGCGCCGCTGCCAGCACTTCCAGCACGCCTTTTGCGCCCTGGTCGTCCATCGTTTCGGCCAACTGGCGGCGGGTATCCGCGACGCGCTGTTTCCAGTCCTTGCCTTGCAGCAGGTCGATGAAACGGCGGTTGATGTTCGCCAGGGTTTCATCGTTGGCGGTGTTCAGCGCGGCCATCAGTTCGCGGTAGATGCTGTCGAGTTCGGCGGCTTCATCGGCATCGAGCGTCAGGCTGGTATCGACAGCTTTCAGGCTTTGCAGCAGAAACTTGCACGCATCGCGCTGCTTGCCCTGCTTGAAGGCGGCCTGCCCCAGTGCGTGCAGCGCGCCCGCCCCAAGCTGTGGATGCCCCATCACTTCATTGAGCGGCTTCATCGCTTCGGGCGAACGGTCACGCAGCACGAGCAGTGCGCCCAGATTCATGCGCAGCGCCGGGTGTTTCAGGCGGCCTTCGGCTTTCTGGTATGCTGTGATCGCCCGGTCGTATTCTTCCTGGCGCTGAGCCTCCATCGCCGCCAGCGTATCGGTCGCCACGTCCAGCGCGCCGCCTTCCATGATGAACGTCGCCAGCAGGTTGAGCGATGTCGTCATCGCTTCGCCCATCGGCCCACGCGGATCGGCATCGCCGGTTTCGATAGTGACGGCTGGGCGGCTTTGCGTGGCGCGCTTGCCCGTCTTGGCATCACGGTCGAAGCTCGCGCTGCGCGCCAGCGATCCCGCGCCATCGTCGGTGGGGGGAAGAATATCGCCGCCGGATTCCAGCGCCCGGATCGTGTTCAGCACCTGGGGATTGTTCTTATCCAGGCGCAGCGCCCGCTGCGATGCCTTGAGCGCCTTTTCGACATCGTTCACGCGCTTGAAGTTGAACGCCAGCGTCAGGTATTCACGCACGGCCTTCTTTTTATCGCCAATGCGTTCATAGGCCTGGGCGAGCTTGGCATGGATCGGGATCAGGCCGGGGGTGAGGCGCGTCGCCCGTTCCCAGTTGCCAATCGCCTTGTCCAAGTCGCGCTGCCCCAGGTAGACTTCGCTCACATTGACGTACTGGGTCGCCGCTTCGCGCAAGCGCCCCATGCGTTCCAGCACATCGGCGCTTTTTTCCAGCGGGATCGGGTCATTCGGCGCAAGCTGATGCGCCCGGTTGTACACCTTCAGTGCATCCTCTAAGCGCCCCAGTTCCAGCAGCGCCAACCCCAGATGGATATGGGCTTCCGGGTCTTCAGGAAATTCCTGCACGGCGCGGCCATACGACGCGACCGCGACCATCCAGTCCTGATCCCACGCCGCATTGTGGCCTGCGTTCATGG
Organism: bacterium; assembly: GCA_033764035.1. Taxonomy (GTDB): domain Bacteria; phylum Chloroflexota; class Anaerolineae; order Aggregatilineales; family Phototrophicaceae; genus Flexifilum. The sequence goes on along the minus strand of JANRJJ010000015.1, from coordinate 183,772 downwards.
CGTTTTCGTAAACTTCACGGTTTCCGGGCATTCAACCCCACCTTCTCGTGATGCTCACTTCAATGATGCTCACTAGACCTATCATTTCAGCACAGGCGCGGCCTGTGCGCCAACCGCCTGCCTCATCCGCCCAGCAAAGTCGCCAGCACCGCTTTTTGTGCGTGCAGTCGGTTTTCCGCCTGGTGGAACATGACCGACTGCGCGCCATCGGCCACATCGTCGGTAATTTCCTGCCCCCGGTGGGCGGGCAGGCAGTGCATCACAATCGCGTTCGGGCTGGCTTCGCGCAGCAGCGCGGCGTTGACCTGGTACGGCTGCATGGCGCGGATGCGGCGTTCGCTTTCGTGTTCCTGCCCCATGCTCACCCACGTATCGGTATACACCACCTGCGCGCCGTGTACCGCTTCCTGGGGCTGTTCGTACAGCGCTATCGATCCGCCGTTGGCTTCGGCAATCGCCGCCACACTGTCGATGCGCGTCTCGCTGAACCCATAGCCAGGGGGATGGGCAATGCGGAAATGCCCGCCCAGGTGCGCGACGGCCTGCGCCAGCGAAAAGGCGACATTGTTCGCATCGCCCACGAACGCGACCGTCACCCCATCCAGGCTGCCGAAGCATTCGTGAATCGTCAGCACGTCGGCCAATGCCTGGCAGGGGTGCTGCGTATCGCTCAGCCCGTTGATCACCGGGACGCTGCCCCAATGCGCCAGTTCGGTCAGGTGGTCATGGTCGAACACCCGCGCCATGATCCCCTGGGTGAACGCGGACAGCGACCGCGCAATATCAGCCACGCTTTCGCGCTTGCCCAGGCCAATTTCATCCGGCCCCAGGTTGATGGCCGTGCCGCCAAGCTGCATCATGCCCACTTCAAACGATACGCGGGTGCGCAGCGACGGCTTCTGAAAGACCAGCGCCAGCACTTTGCCTTTCAGCAGCGGCGCATTGCCGCCGTGTTTCCAGGCCGCTTTCAGCTCTAGTGCCAGCGCGACCAGGGCGCGTATCTCGGCGCTTGACCATTCGGCTAAATCGATGAAATGCCGCATTGTGCTATCCCCTTTAATGCCGAGTATAACACGGCAGAAGCGCTTTTCCACGCTCAAGGAATGCAGATTTCATCCCAAATCGTCATAACCGTTCGCACGAGAGCGGGATCACAGACGGGAGCAGCGGCAGGCGCACCGCGTACAGGCGGTAGCGCCGCCCTTCCTGAAAATGCGCCTGGCTGGACGGCTGATAAAAACGCAGCACGGTTTTATCCAGCCGCACCATGTAAACGGTGTACTGCCCATAGCGGTTGGCGACCGGGATCGTCTCCAGATGGGCTTTGCCTTCTATGCGCGTGACCGTCCCGCGTTTGAGCGGGCGCGTGTTGATCTGCGTGACCAGCGTGGTCAGGATCATGACCGCCAGGAACAGCGCGACCCCCATCCACACGAACGGACTTTGCCGCCGCCCGAACAGCTCCAGTGTGCCGCCCGTGCGCACGAACTCGAAGCCGATGCCGCCGACCATGAGCGCAGCGGTGATCACCAGCGCCCAGCCGATATTCTGGCGCAGCATCCGGCTGTAGGCGGCGAGTCGTTCGCGCTGGCGGTCGGTCACGTTTCCAGCGCGGTTGGCGGCCAGGTCGTGATCATCGAAGGCGAGTTCAAATATGCCGAAGGGCGGCTGCCGGGTCGTAGTCATCAATGCTGCATGACCAAAGTGAACAGGTGAACGGTACACGCATTATAGCCGATGCTGCACAGCCGCTCGAACGCTGCCCCTCATATTTTCGGCAATCCTCTGATAAAATGACCGTATTCCCTTCGACATAAGCAAAAGGTATCAGCGGATGGCGAGAAAGCCGCTCGTCGCCCTTGTGGGTCGCCCCAACGTGGGCAAAAGCACATTGTTCAATAAACTGGTGGGCGAACGTATGGCGGTGACGGACGATGTCCCCGGCACTACCCGCGACCGCCTGCAATCGGAATATGAATGGCGCGGTATCTTCTTCAATGTGGTGGACACAGGCGGCATTGAGGTCTACCAGCCACGCGGCGAACAGCGCGTGATCAGCGAAGGCAGCGCCGAATTCGTCCCGCAGATCAAAGCCCAGGCGTTGATGGCGGTCGAAGATGCCGATGTGGTGGTGATGGTGGTCGATGCGCGCACCGGAATTACGGCGGCGGATCAGGAAGTCGCCACCATCCTGCAAAGATCGGAAAAGCCGGTGTTCGTGGCCGCCAACAAGGTCGATGACCTGAAAAAGAACCTGGAAGCGGTCGAGTTTTTCACGCTCGGCATTGGGGATGTGTTCCCCATCAGTGCGATTCACGGCTTAGGCGTGGGCGACTTGCTCGACGCGGTGTATGAAGCGCTGCCCGACGACCTGAAGCGCATCGACGACCCGGCGCAGGATGAACACCTGAAGATCGCCATCGTCGGGCGGCCTAATGTGGGCAAAAGCAGCCTGGTCAACAAGCTGTTGGGTGAAGAACGGGTGATCGTCAGCCCGATTGCCGGGACGACCCGCGATGCCATCGACAGCACGATCATGTTTTACGGCGAACCGATCACGATCATCGATACTGCCGGGATTCGGCGGCGCGGGCGCATCGACCCCGGCATTGAACGCTACAGCGTGATTCGGGCGATGAAAGCGATGGAACGGGCAGACGTGGCGCTGCTGCTGATCGATGCGACCCAGGGGATCACCGACCAGGATCAGCATGTCGCCGGGTACGTGATCGACGAAGGGCGCAGCGTGATCGTGCTGATCAACAAATGGGATGCGGTCGAAAAAGAGAACCATACGCTGACCGAGTGGCAGAAGGAAGTACGCCACAAGTTCGATTTCCTGCCCGACCCGCCCGTCCTGTTCATCAGCGCGCTTACCGGCCAGCGCATTCACCAGGTGTTGGAAGCGGCCAAGCAGGTGTGGGAAAACCGTCATTTCCGCATCCCAACGGCGGAACTGAACCGAATCGTGCGCGATGCCATGCAGACGCACACCCCGCCCATTCGCGGCACGCGCCGTTTGAAGATTCTGTATGCGTCCCAGGTGGCGACTAATCCGCCGCTCATCCTGTTCCATGTCAACGATGTGCGCCTGGTACACTTCACCTACAAGCGCTTTTTAGAGAACCAGATTCGCAAGGTCTATCCGTTTGAAGGCACGCCGATTCGCATGAGCTTCCGCAACCGGGACAGCGATATTGGCTGACCCGCCGGGACAAGCGCACAAAGGGCAAGGTGAGGCGTGGGCGATGTGATCACCCTGGATCAGGCAGTGGGGCGGCGGATGGCGCTGCACGCGATGCGGCAGACGCTGGTGTTCACCAACGGCCATTTCGACCTGCTGCATGTCGGGCATCTCGATTATTTGGAAAAAGCGCGGGCGCTGGGCGATACGCTGTTCGTGGGCGTGAACGGGGACGGCAGCAGTGAACGCCTGAAAGGGACAGGCCGCCCGATTGTCCCGGCGGTGGAACGGGCGCGCCTGATCGCGGCGCTCGTCCCGGTCACAGCGGTGATCGTGTTCGAGCAGGACACCGCCGAAAGCCTGATCCGCGCCCTGCAACCGACCATTTATGTGAAAGGCGGCGATTACCGCGATAAGCCGCTGCCGGAACGCGCCGTCGTGCAGGCGTATGGCGGCAGAGTCGAACTGATCGACTATATGCCCGGCCACAGCACCACCGCGCTGATCGCCCGGATCAAGGCGCTGCCGTAAAGCGGCGGTGAGCCGCGCATCACAGCGGCGCGGCTACTGAAGGATGTTGCCGTACACGATGATGCTCACGCCGATGCCGATTCCGCTGGCAATCAGGCCAATCAGCAGGCCGCGCCCAAAGGCCAGCGCGAACCGCAGCGGGCGTGCCAGCTCACGTTTACGCTTCTGGGTGGCCTTCTGCGCGTGCTGCAAACGGTTGTATTCGCGCCGCGCTTTGATGTTGGCGGGGTTAATGGCGAGAATGTTTTCCACGCATACGCGCCGGTCGTCGTTCGTCTCCAGCACATGCAGCAGCGCCACCCACAATTTTTCCTGAAACGGATCATGGGTGGCGGCTTCGCGCCATAAATCGTGGGCAAGCTTATGATCGCCGTTCTGGTAGGCTTCCATCCCGGCAGAGTAGTACTCGTCGAAGCCTTTCATGTCCAGGCGTTCGGAGTTCGTGCCGATGCTCAAGCGCGCTGCCCCCCACCATTCAATCGATTGAATCCATGTGCGCACATTGGCCTACGGCTGCCACCAGTCCGTTGGGTAATCGGCTTCAGCGGTATTCGTCAACTGCGCAAGCTGCTGATTACTGAAATTGTAGATGTAAATATCCCACGCGCCAGTGCGGTTGCTGGCAAACGCCATGTGCTGACGGTCGGGGCTGATCACCGGGTACTGTTCCGCGCCCGGTTCACGCACCAGCGGGAGCGGTGAACCACCGCCGTTCGCCTGGCGGTAGAATATGTCGTAGTTCTGCGGGTCGGTGGCGGGCGCGACCGAATACACAATCGTGTTGTCGTCCAGCCAGCGCGGCATGGTTTCGATGAACGCACTGCGGTCATTGCTGACTGGCACCTGGCCACCGCTGTTCACATCGATCAGCACCAGGTCAGCGCCGGGGGTGGGGCTGTTCACATCGTCGCGCACGGCCACGATGCGCGTGCCGTCCGGCGAGATCGACGGGTGGGTAAAGACCGAATCGCTGGTCGTCAGTTGGCGCGTGGTGTTATCCAGCACATTGTACAGGAACACCTGGGTATTCTGCGTATTGCCGCGTGCAATGAAGGTGATCAACTGGCCGTTTTCGCTGTAGTGCGGCTGCTGCGGCTCCAGCACGGGCGTACCCGTGATCACGGTATTCACACCCTGCGGGTCGGTACCGTTGATATTGGCCGTCGTCAGCACGCTGCTGAACAGCAGTTGGTCGTAGCGCGCATACACCACCCGCTGCCCGTTCGGTGAAAAGCTGACGTGCCGCCCGTATTCGGTCGTGATCGGTGTCCACGTCCCGCCCGTTCCCAGGTTGAAATAGCCGACGTTCAGATAGCCGTTGTTCAGCACATCGCGCCCGCTGTACGCGCCCAGGAACCCGGTCAGCCCGGTCACGGGCGGCAGCACCGCCGCCGTCGGGATCGGCGTTTCGGACGGCACGGGTGTCCAGGTGGGCGGCAGGGTGGGAATGCCGGACGTGGGCGTGAAGTTCGGCGTATCGGTTGCCAGCGCTTCAAACGTCGCGGTGATGGCCAGGCTGCTTTGGGTGGCGGTATTGTTCGCGTCGATGGCAGCCTGAACGACGCGGGTATTTTCGATATTCTGCGCGGCAACCGCGTTATTGTTGCTGATCACGATAGCGGCGAATGCCACCACGATCACGACCACAATCAGGATGCCGCCGCCCAAAATCAGCGTGATCTGGCTGCGGGTGACACCGGGGATGACTTCTTCCTCGTTCACCTTTTTGCGCGCCTTCGATTCAAGCGCGTCCATCGCTTCGCGGGCTTTTTCGTTGTTCGGGTTAATGTGCAGCACGTTGTTCAGGCACACGCGCCGTTCTTCCAGCGTATCGACCACCGAAGCCAGCCAGAACCAGGCTTTTTCGTTCTTGTCGTCCAGTTCCACCACCTGCTGAAGCAGTTCACGCGCTGTTGCCCGGTCGTCGTTGCGCGCCGCTTCAATGCCGCGCCGCAGCAGATCGTTGATATTGTTCGTACTCAATGCGTTACCTCATCAGTGGATTGAAGCTCAAAGACTGCCAATTCTGGTCGCTTGCGAACATCGGCTCGGTTTCGTTGGTGCGCATGTTCAGCAGGTACGGGACGAATGCGCCGTCGCGGTTGGAAAGATACGCCAGGTACGCACCATCGGGCGTGAAACGCGGGGCGCGGTCTTCTGCGCCGCCATCGTCGATGGAGAGCAGGAATTTACGCTGACCATCGGCATCCATGATGTATACATCGCCGTCGCCGCCCTGGGTGCTGATGAACGCGATGCGTTCACCGTCCGGGGCATACACCGGGTCATAATTGCTGCCCGCTTCATCGGAAAGCCGCGTCACAGCATTGGTTTGCAGGTCAAGCTCGTAAATTTCGCTGAAACCGGGGCTGTCCTGGTCGGATGCATACACCAGTTTCGTGCCATCCGGCGAAAAAGCGGGCGCACGGTCGGTCGTGTTGTTGGCGGTAAGCTGGCGCAGATTGTTGCCGTCGCTGTCGATGATCCACAGGTCGTCATCGCCATCTTCGGCGCTCACGAACACGATCACGCGGCCATCCGGCGACCAGGCCGGCTGGATCAGCGTCGGGCTGGTCATCACGGTGATGGGCGCAGCATCGGCGGGGTTGGCCAGCGACATCACGAACAACTGCGGGGCGGTCACGCCGTTCTGCTCGATAGGCCGGGTGAAAGCGACGCGCTCGCCATCCGGCGAAAAAGCCACATCGGTGAAGCCGTCTGCCGGGTTGCCCAACGTCTGCATGGTGGTTCCGTCGGCGCGGCTGCGGTACAAGCCCGGCAGCGCTGAACCGTCGTCGAAGGCCGAATACACGATATTGTAGGTGCGCGGCGGGATGAACGTGGCCGTTGGGGTAAAGGTGGCCGTCGGTTCGGGCGTATCGGTCGGGGTGAACGTCGGCGGCAGCACCACCTGATCTGGGTTGAGGGTGACGATCACGCCGATGAACGGGGTCGCCGTCGGCGGACTCTGCGGGACATCCGGTTCAGCGCCAATGGGCGTGGCCAGCACCGCGTTGAGCGTCAACTGGGCCACCTGCTGCGATGTGACCTGGGGGGTGGGTGGCTGGCTGCTGATCAGCGCAGCGGCGACCACGCCCACCGTGAGGATCGCCACGACTGCTGCCGCAATCAGATAACTGTTCACGCCGCCGCCCGCACGGGCTGCCGTCCCCCCGGTGCGTGGCAGCGGTGCGGCAGCAGTTCCGCCCGTCCGCCCGCCAGGGACATTCACGCCCATGCGCTGAAGCGCTTCGCGGGCGCGGGTGTTGTCCGGGTTCACGCGCAGCGCCCGTTCAAGAAACGCACGGCGTTCGTCCATCGATTCTACGACCGATGCCATCCACATCAGCGCTGCTTCATTGTCGCGGTCGATGATCAACACCTGCTGAAGCAGCCGCCGCGCATTCACGCGGTCGCCGCGCCGCGCCGCTTCAATGCCTTCGCGCAGGCGTTCCTGAATATCCGGGCCTCTGGTCGCCAAATCGTCGTCTCCTCAGGTTGGGGGTGCGCAGGTGCGGCACGGGGTTCAGCCGGGCAGCACGAACAATCCCACGAATAACACCAGCGCCAGCACAATCATGATGCCCGCCACCACGCCGAAGATCAACAGGGTGCGGTTATCGCTGGCGCTTCTACGGTACTCCATTTTGCGCAAACTGGTGCGGGCAATGTCGTTGCCGGGGTTGACCTCGATCACTTTGGTCAGCCATTGTTTGCGTTCGGTCTTGTCGTCGGAAAGCTTCGCCATCCACATCATGGCGCGTTCATTGCGCTTGTCATCGCTCAAAACCTGGCGGAACATCACCTTTGCGGCAGGCCCATTCCCGGCCTTCGCGGTGCGAATCGCCATTTGCAGCAGTTCTTCCCGGTTCGGGGTCTGGTTATCTTGTTGCGGCGCTTTCACGGACATGTCCCTCCGTCAGTGCAGAGCAAAGTTCGATTTGCAGCCCGGTTGCTCTGGAACGAAAGCCAGGCGGCGGGAAACCGGGACACAGATTGCGCTTCATTGTAGCCAGCAAAGCCGCTATATCGCTACACCCCTTTGTACCATCAGCAAAAATCCATACGTGACCACCGTCACGAACAGCAGCGAATCGACCCGATCCAGCACGCCGCCATGCCCAGGGAAGATGTTCAGCCCGAACAGGTGCGAATCCTTGACGGCGGCAGCGCGCTTGATCGCGGATTCGGTCAGGTCGCCCAGGGTAGCGGCGATGGGCGCGGCGGCCAACAGCAGCAGAAAAGCTGGCTGGTACTGCCCGGTCAGCACGAGCAAAACCAGCGAGACGCTGAACGCCCCGGCGACTCCGGTCAGCGCGCCTTCGCGGGTTTTGTTGGGCGAAATTTTCGGCGCAAGCGGGGTTCTGCCCCACACCCGCCCGCCGATGTAAGCAAACGTATCCGTCCCCCAGGTGAGGGCGAAAACCAGGCAGATCCACACCACGCCATTGGCCATGCCGCGCAGCGCAACCAGCATGAGCGCCGGGACGGCGATGTAGACGATCCCGAACAGGAACGCCGCCGCTGAACGAAACGCCCGCCCACTGCGCGCACGATTCACCCAATGGCGCGCCAGCCCATAAAATTCGAGCAGCGCTAAACCCGCCGTTCCCAGGACTGCCAGCGTGAACGCCCATCCGCCGATTAGCACCGCGCCCGCCACGACGGGGATCAGGATCACAGCGGTGAGCAGGCGTTGTGCCAGGTTGGAGAGGGGCGCGCCGCGATCCGACGGCGAGTCGGTCGGCAGGTCGGCAGAGGGTGAAGAATGGGTGGTCATGGCGGGCATCCGGCAGGTGAACAAGCCGCGCTCACAGGGCGAACGCGGTACATCCCTGTATTTTATCAAAAATGGCCGTGCTGCGCGGAAAGATTTTTCGGGGCATGACCAAAAGGCTTCGGCGCGTATTCGTGTTACACTGTCGCGCTGTGAGGATTGAGTATCCATGCCCCATCAACTGTTGTTCATCACCACCTATACCGGGTTGGGCGGCGGCGAAACATCGCTGCTTACGCTCGTTGAACACCTTGACCCGGCGCGCTTTCGCCCGCATCTGCTCGTCCCGCGTGATGGCCAACTCCCCGAACGCTGGCGTGCGAGCGGATTTCCTGTGCATATCCTGCCGTTCCGCGGCGCAAGCACCTATTTCATCCCGGCGATCTGGGGACGCTTCCCGATCACCGGGCGCATGGCCGCGCTGATCCGCAGCGAACAGATCGCCGCCATTCACAGCGATTACCACAGCCTGCCGTTCGCGGTGTTCGCCGGGGCGCGCATCGGAATCCCGGTCGTGTGGACGTGTGGGGCTGGTGGTTCCATCCCAAACCCTGGCAGCGGGCGTTTTTTCAGCGTCCCCAGGTCGGGTTCGCGGCGAGCTGGGCGATTCGGGATGGCTTTCTGGGCAGCCCACCGTTCATGCCGCCGGATCGCCTGCCCGTGCTGCCGCCGGGGGTCGATACCGCCCGCTTTCGTCCCGGTATCGATGGGGCAGTGGTGCGGCAGGATGCCGGAATCGCGCCCGATGCGCCGCTGGTCGCGCTGATCGCCCGGTTTCAGGATGTGAAAGGCCATGACACCTTTCAGGCGATGGCGCGCATCGTCGCGGCGGCACTGCCAGCGGCGCGCTTCATCGTGGCCGGGGAAAATGTTCACGGCGCGTCCGCCGACGATGCCTATAAGGCCGCGATCCTGGCCGCGCACCAGGCCGACCCGGTGCTGCGCGAACGGCTCGTCTACCTGGGCTTCCGGGCGGATGCCGAGCGCGTGATCGCCGCGGCGGATGTGATCGTATGCAGTTCGCATTTCGAAAGCTATGGCATGGTCAACCTGGAGGCGATGGCGAGTGGCAAACCCGTCGTCAGCACGCGGCGCGGCGGCCCATCCGAAACCGTCGTCGATGGCGAAACCGGGTTCCTGGTCGAACCAAAAGACGCGCCCGCGCTGGCCGCACGGGTGATCGACCTGCTGCGCGACCCCGCACTGCGGGCGCAGATGGGCGCGGCAGGCCGGGCGCGGGTCGAGCGCCTGTTCAGCGCCGCTGCGATGGCCGCCCGCTTCAGCGCCGCCATCGCAGCGGCGACAGGCGATGGGGATCAAAAAAAGTGAAGGCACGTGCCGCCCGCACATGCCTTCACCTTCAGGGGAGGGAACCTGCAAATCAGGGGAGCGTGACGGACGGTATTACGCCTGCTGGCGCACCGCACCCGCCGCGCTCACTTCTTCTTCACCCGTCCAGCCTTCGGCCTGCGATTTCGCACGGGCGATGCTGTAGATCATCACGCCGTAACCGCATTTCGCCGCGACATCGGCAATGCAGTAGCCGATCTGGATGGCAACCACTGCATCGGCAGTGAGGCCCGTGGTGAAGAACGGCAGCATGTACACAATCGGGTAGAAGCCCCAGGTGAGCAGGAGCAGCAGGCGCGTATTGCGCAGCAGCACCTTGACTTCATCCGTCTGGCGCTGCATGGCACCACCCAACTGGAAGAACAGCGTGTACACGATGTACAGGAACGGCAGCGTGCTAAGCGTCCCCCACAAGGCGCGGGTGCCGTTGTCGGTGGCAATTTCGCCAGGGTAGCCCAGGATGACCATGAGCGCGGCAGCCCCCGCCAGCGTGAGCGTAAGACGACCCGCCGTGCGCCGATCCAGGCTGAGGACGGCGACCAGTTCCGCGACCAGCAGCGGCACGGTCAGCAGCCAATCGATGTAGCGGTAGGCATCGTTGAACGGCGAACCGCTGGCCAGGTACGCACCCGAAGCGGGGTCAATCGTAAAGGCACTTTGCCAGCTTTCAAAAATACGGAAATAGTGATACCCGGCGACCGCCACCACCAGCGACGACATCACCAGGGCGATGCGGTACTTTGGCGCGACCTGAGGCCGCACCAGCACAAAAAAGATGAACGATGCGAACATACAGGCGAACGTGAACGAAAATGCATTGTAAACCAAACTGTACTGAGCGAGCGTTAACTGCGGCATGAGGGAGTCCCTTTGTGTAAACCTGTAACCATGATCGACGTTTCAGCACATCGCTTAATCATGCACCTTCCCAAAGATAGCCCCGCTGGTTAAGTGATTGTTGAGAATCTATTTAGAACTTTCAGAATTTCCTGAACGTCATGAACGTACAAAAATGTGTGATCTTCAGCAGCGTAATCGCTGCGCCGGAACGCTGCCGTCTTCGTGTACAATCGGCAGCACACAGACTGCCTAATCCCGATTTGCGAGTCTTACTGCTATGAACATCCTGCTGATTTCACGCTGCCCGCCGTACCCGCTGCACCTGGGTGACCGCTTGATCGTCTACCACCTGGCGCGGGAACTGCACCGTCGCGGCCATGTGATCGACCTGCTCGCGTTTTCCGACCGCATGGACGACCTGGCAGATCGCTACCAGTACGCGGGCTTCTTCCGCGATGTGTTCCTGCTGCCCGAACCCGTCCGTTCGCAGCGCAGCTATATGCGCCGCTGGTTGGGCGTGCAGCGGCGCTTTCCATCCCATGCCCAGGCCGCATGGTCGCCGGACATGTGGCGGTTGATCGCCCGGATGATCAGCGAACGCGCCTACGATGTGGCGCATCTGTTCGGCGGTGTGCAGGTGTACGAATTTGCGCGGCTGGCTGCGGAACTGCCCAACGTGATCACGCCGTATGAAAGTTATGCGCTGTACCTGAAGCGCCAGTACGCCGCGCAGCCGACCTTGCGGCGGCGAATCGAACTGCACGCGGCACGCGGTTTCGAGCGCTTCATGTTCGCGCCGTTCGATGCGGCGGTGGTGCTGAGCGAACCCGACCGCGCCGAACTGCTGCGCGCCGATGATCGGCTCGATGTGCGCGTGATCCCCAACGGGATCGACCTGGACTACTGGCGAAATCCACACCCCAACAGCGCTGCGGTTCCGCGTGAACGCGACACGCTGATCTTCACGGGCAACTATGACTACGCCCCGAACCAGGATGCAGCCCGCCGCTTGATCACCCGGATTTTGCCGCTGGTGCGCCAGCACATCCCCGATGCGAAAGCGTGGATCGTCGGCAACGCGCCGCCGCGTGATTTAGCCGCCTGGGGCGCGGACAGGGTGGCCATCACCGGGCGCGTGCCGGATGTGCGCCCGTACCTGGCGCGTGCAAGTGTATTCGTCTCGCCGCTGGCGTTCGGCGCGGGCATCAAGAACAAAATTCTGGAAGCGATGGCGATGGGCTGCCCGGTCGCGGCGACTCCGCTCAGCATGGACGGGATCGCCATCACACCTGGGCATGATGTGCTGATCGAAAGCAGCGATGAGGCGCTGGCGGCGGCAGCGGTGCGGCTGCTGCGCGACCCGGCGTATGCGATGCAGTTAGGGGCGAATGCACAGCGGCTGATTGAAACACGCTACAGTTGGGGGCAGGTGGCTGCCGCGTATGAAGCGCTTTATGAGGAGGTGCAGGGCAGGGGATGAACCACGCCGCCCGCCGATGCGTGCCTACAGATCGATGATGTGGTAGCGCAGCACGAAACTGATCGCTTCAGCGCGGTTTTCGACGCTCAGCTTCTTGAAAATGTTGCTGGCGTGCTTCTTCACGGTCGAAACCGCGATCTGCAAGTCCTGAGAGATGGTATCGTTGTCCGCCCCGGTCGCCATTACGCGCAGTACCCCACGTTCCGCACGGGTAAGCCGGGAAATGCCATCGAACGTGAACCCGTTCCGGGCGCGAATCATGTCGTCGTTTTCGTAGCCTTCCCCGCGTGCAACTGTGCGGATCATCGTCACCAGGTTGATCCCGTCGTTTTCGGTGTTCAGGTAGCCCGATGCGCCCGCTTCCAGCGCCGCCATGATATAGCTGTACGTGCGAAAGGCCGAATAGACGCAGATCATCGGCATATAGCTGCGCCGTTTGCCCGCATCCAGCAGATCGGTCAGTGTATTTTGCAAATCGAGCGCGGGCATGATCAGGTTGAACAGGATCATACGCGGGCGCAGCCGCCGGGTGATATCGAGCGCCTGTTCCGGGGTGGCAGCCGACGCGATCACCTGAATATCCGGGTGGGCTTGCAGTTCCAGCCGAATCGAAGCCTGCATGAGCGGCTGAGAATCGACCACAAGGACAGTCAAGGGGTTCGAGGCGTTGAACGCTGGTATCATGATCGGCGGACATCCTTTAGGTTACTGCATTGCGCTAAGTCGTAAGGGTAAGGCGTTGTACGCCTCAGCCCTCCACCCGCTGACAAACCAGACACCCACAAAATAAACGGTTTATCATGTTAAATTACCAAAACGATATATTACTTCACGTTTCAGCAGAACACCATAGTGAGGATAGCTCGTTTGGCCGATAGGTTATAAAAATTCAATTGGTTTCTATGGTAACAGGTTCACGGTCAGTTTTCACCATGAAGCCTGTGTAATTTCGCGTTACAATCGAGCGTGTGGGGCAACCGTGACTCATCACGCTCCACACCTGCACGCTGCCATCTGCCAACCCCTTTGGAGTACACCATTTGATGACCCCCTCAATCCTGATCCCGCCCTATGGCGGTTCCCTGGTCGATCTGTTGATCGCCCCGGATGAAGTCGAAGCGGTACGCGCCCAGGCCTCTTTTTTGCGTTCGGTGCAGCTTTCGCCGCGTTCGGTCTGTGACCTGGAACTGATGGCGACGGGCGCATTTTCGCCGCTCACCCGCTTCATGGGCAAAGCCGATTACCAGCGCGTGATTCACGAAATGCGCCTGGCGGATGGTACGTTGTTCCCAATTCCGATCACGCTGCCCATCGACGACAGCGCCGACATTCATCTGAACGATCAGATCGCCCTGCGCACGCCCAAAAACGATCTGCTGGCGGTGATGACGGTCGAAGAAATTTTTCGGTGGGATTTGGAAGCGGAAGCGCGTGCCGTGTATGGCACGGTCGATACCCGTCATCCCATCGTGGCGGAGATGCACCGTTGGGGAAAGGTGTACATCAGCGGCGCGCTGCGGGTGATTCAGCTTCCGCGCCATTACGATTTTGCGCCGCTGCGCCTGACCCCATCACAGGTGCGCGAACGCCTGGAGGCTTACGGGCATCGGAACGTCGTCGCGTTTCAAACGCGCAACCCGCTCCACCGCGTGCATGAGGAACTGACCAAGCGCGCCATCCAGGAGGCGGACGGCGTGCTGCTGCTGCACCCGTCGGTAGGCATGACCAAACCGGGCGATGTCGATCATTATACCCGCGTGCGGGCGTATAAGGCACTCACCGAAAATTACTATGACAAGGATCGGGTGCTGCTTTCGCTGCTGCAACTGGCGATGCGCATGGGCGGCCCGCGTGAAGCGGTCTGGCACGCGCTCATCCGGCGCAATCACGGGGCGAATCATTTCGTCGTCGGGCGCGATCATGCCGGCCCCGGCAAGGATTCCAACGGGCAGGATTTTTACGGTCCCTATGATGCGCAAACGCTCGTCGCGCAGCACGCCGATGCACTGGGAATCAGGATGATCCCGTTCAAAGAGCTGATCTACCTGCCCGACGATGACCGTTACGAAGAAGAAGGCCGCATCCCGGCGGGCGCACGGGTCGCCCGCATCAGCGGGACGCAGGTACGCGAAGACTACCTGAACAAAGGCCGTCTGCTGCCCGACTGGTTCACCCGTCCTGAAGTCGCGGCGGTGCTGGCCGACAGTTACCCGGCGCGCCACAAGCAGGGCGTGTGCATCTGGTTTACCGGGCTAAGCGGCGCGGGCAAATCGACGATTGCGGATATTCTGACCACGCTGCTGCTGGAACATGGCCGTCACCTGACCGTGCTGGATGGCGATGTCGTGCGCACGCACCTGAGTAAGGGGTTGGGCTTCAACCGCGAAGACCGCGATACCAACATCCGGCGGATCGGCTTTGTGGCGGGCGAAATCGTGCGGCATGGCGGGGTCGCCATCTGCGCGGCCATCAGCCCATACCGCGCCACCCGCGCTGATGCGCGCAACATGGTGGGGACGGAACAGTTCATCGAGGTGTTCGTCGATACGCCGCTGGACGTGTGTGAAGAGCGCGATGTGAAAGGGCTGTATGCCAAAGCGCGGCGCGGCGAGCTGAAGGAATTCACCGGAATCGACGATCCGTATGAAGCGCCGCTCGACCCGGAAATTCACCTGAGTACGGTCGGGATTACGCCGGAAGAGAACGCGCACATCATCCTGAATTACCTGGCCGCACAAGGGTTCGTCCGGCTGCCGGACGCAGCGCTGACGGCGAACGGTCGGCACTAGGCACAAACAGAAAATACCCCCGCATTCGTGTGAACGCCGTTCGACCGCAAACGCGGACATAGAAACACGCCCTGCTTTTGTCCCTCTACCCGCCTGCGTGGGAGAGGGACAGACCGAAACGCAGTTTCGGTCAGGGTGAGGGGAATTCGCGCCGCCTGTCTGCTGCGGTTTAGTGGGTGAGCAGGCGGGCGGTTTCGTAATCCCAGAAGATTTCTTCAGTGCTATGCTTCTGTTCTGATATATACTCACGTTTGCAGGTATCGAACGCCATAGGTGAGGTTTAATGCAGACCACACGCGAACTCGGTTCCGAAATCGGCAGGCATCAGAGCAGCAGGAACACCCTGATCGCCTGGATTGCAGCAGGGATCGCAATTGCGGTCGTCGGCGTGCTGCTTTTTCTGGCTAACCCGGTCGTTGGCTTCTTCATCATTCCACTTGGCATCCTGGTCGCTTTGTACGGCATCGTGCGCAACCCAGTCGGATCGAGCGCTACGATTTACGAACATGGGTTCACTATCGAAGCATTCGGCAAAAGCAGAACGCTATATTTCAGCGATTTAGACCGCTACACCGTCATCTATAAACCCGAAATCGAGGGTGGAGATGTTGGCATTGCGAGCGCGGCCATCCTCAACCGTGGACGACACAAACCGTTCCGATACGTTTTTTTCAGCGGTGATACCAAGCAGCTCGTGCTGCGCCCGTCGTTCACCGGGTGGGATACGCTCGGTGAACAACTCAGCCAGAACATCGCTCAGCGCTTCGCGGAGGATGTCCGCACGAAATGGGCGAACGGCGAAGCGGTTGTCCTGACTTATCTGCTGCCCCCGACCGGGAAAAACATGTTTACGCTCCCCGGTGCTAAACTCGATACCATGCGCCTGACGCTCAGCCGTGAGGGAATGCAGCAGGACGACGGCAAACTGTTTGAATGGCAGCATATCGACTTCCTCCCAAACGCCTTCGACGCACCGATCGCGAGCTTCTATAAAACGGGCGTGGGCGGCATTTCGTTTTTGCGTTTAGCGTCGCCGAATGGGTTGGTCGTGGAGACATTTATCAAGGAACAGGTGGCAGCGCATCGAGCTGAGCGCCAGGCGCACACCGATCAGCTCAGTGAAAATGAGCCGCCCGCGCCCGATCCATCGGCATCTGGTTAGCACGTATCATGCACTTTTGCCACACGAAACACGTCCATAACAGGCTTTAGGGGAAATCAAAAAGGCGGCGCGAATCGCAATTGTGCGCCGCCTGTCTGATGCGGTTCAGTGGGTGAGCAGGCGTGCGGTTTCGTAATCCCAGAAGATGTTGACCACCGACCCAACTTCGTAGTACGTATCCGACCGTAAGCCGAAGTTCTGTTCGCGCATGACCATCTTCTGCCCCTCACCGAAACGGATGGTATAGCGCGTATCCGTCCCGATGTAGTTGGCATAATCGACCACGCCTTCCACCATGACAATATCGGGGTCGGCCAGCAGTTTTTGCTTGTATTCGACGGCATTTTCCGTGCGCCCATCGTCCATCTTGACCACGCCCTGCGCCGCAAAAATATTGATCTTTTCCGGGCGGATGGCAACGATCACATCCTGGCCGTTCGCCAGCCCTTCTTCCAGGTGGCTGGCGCGGATCGCCGTGCTGGCATCCAGGCGGACGGTCGCGCATTTGCCGTCGAAATCCTCAATGCGCCCGGTGAGGAAGTTCGTTTCCCCGATGAAGTCGGCCACAAAGCGCGTGGTCGGCGTTTCATAGATTTCTTCCGGGCTGCCCACCTGCAACACCTTGCCCAGGTTCATCACCGCGATTCGGTCGCTCATCGTCAGCGCTTCTTCCTGGTCGTGCGTGACGTAGATGAACGTGATCGCCAGTTCTTTCTGCATGTTGATCAGTTCGTACTGCATCTCTTTGCGCAGCTTCAGGTCCAGCGCGCCCAACGGCTCATCGAGCAGCAGCACGGCAGGCCGTTTGACCAGCGCCCGCGCCAGCGCGATACGCTGCTGCTGGCCGCCGGAAAACTGGCGCGGCGGGCGGTTGAACTGTGCTGGCAGGATGCGCACCATCTCCAGCGCTTCGCCTGCCCGTTTCAGCGCTTCCTGCCGGGCTACGCCTTCCATTTCCAGCCCGAACATCACGTTTTGGATGGCCGACATGTGCGGGAACAGGGCGTAATCCTGAAACACCGTGTTCACCGGGCGGTGAAACGGCGGGACATTCTGCACAGGTTTGCCGCGCAGCAGAATTTCACCGCTGTTCGGTTCTTCAAACCCCGCGATCATGCGCAGCGTAGTCGTTTTGCCGCAGCCCGATGGCCCCAGCAGTGAGAAAAACTCGCCCCGGTCGATGGTCAGCGAAATATTATCGACCGCCCGCGTATGAGAATCGCTGCCGCGCCCTGTAAACTCCTTGATCACGTTCCGAAGTTCAATATCGACCTGCTGCGACATGCTCATATCCCCTCTGCGTCCACCTGTGCCGCGTCGTGCGGCTGCGCATTCCGAAAGTGCCGCCGATTATACCCCGAAACCGCCCAGGTTCATCCCCACAAAACGAAAGACGGCGGGCGGCGGCGGATCGTAGACCCTCCGCTGCTGCCCACCGCCTTCTATTTCAGGCTGTGTGAACGGCTGATGCCGCTTAGCGCGACAGCGCGACCTTCACAATGTCCCACGCATCGGTATAGAGAACCTGGGCTTCCGGCACATCGTTGACGAAGAACAGGTTCGCCAGCACTTCTTCCGGCGGGTAGATGCCGGGGTTCCCCAGCAGTTCAGGGTCGATCAGGTCACCGACCACGTCGAGCGAGAGCGGCGTACCGTAAGCGGTGTAGTTGCTGATGTCCGAACCGGCAATCGGGCTGAGGATGTAATCGATATAGGCGTGTGCCAGCGCGGCATTGGGCGCGCCCACCGGGATCGCCATATTGTCCGTCCAGATTTGCGCGCCTTCTTCGGGGATCACATACGCGAAGTCTTCGCATTCACAATCCGCGATCAACTGGAAGATGTCGCCGCTGTATTCGACCGTGATGTCCACTTCCCCAACTTCCAGGCGTGCCTGGCCGTCGTCCGCCGCCAGCGCCGCCACATTGTCGCCATTTTCGATCAGGAAATCGCGGGCGGCTTCAATTTCGGCTTCATCGGCGGTATTCGGGTCGAAGCCCAGGTAGTTCAGGACGGGAGCCATTTGCAGGCGCGGCTCATCCAGCAGCGCAATCGGTCCATCGTAGCTGAACACCTGATCCCACGACGTGATCGGTTCCCCGACGTTGGTCAGGTTGTAGCCAATCGCCAGCGTCCCCCACTGGTACGGCACGCTGAACACATTTTCCGGGTCATACGGCGGGTTCAGGAAAGCTTCCCCAACGTTGGCGAAATTCGGGATCAGGCTGTAATCGATTTCCTGAAGCAGCCCCGCGCCGATCATGACCGACACCATGAAGTCGGCAGGGTGGATCACGTCATAGCCGGGGTTGCCCTGGCTCAGCCGTGCCAGCAGCGCTTCATTGCTTTCATATACGTCGTAGATCACGGTCACGCCGCACGCGGCTTCAAAGTTGCTGACGGTATCTTCCGCGACGTAGGTCGAGAAGTTGTAAATGCTGAGCGTTTGCCCTTCAAACCCTTCCGGGCAGACCCAGGGTTCCGCAGCAGGCGCATCCTGCCCCAGCACGGGCAGCGCAAACGCCAAGACCAACACAGCGACGAACACAGCGAGCCACTTCTTCTGCATCATCCATATCCTCACATTGCCCTACTTAAGCGAAATGTTGATCCTGGTGGCACTGGCTTCGGGGAAGAACCAGGGATTGCCCCACGCCCATACTTATACCGTATTTTGGGGTGGGGTCAACCGCTGATTCCCACAATTTTTGGGGGATGTGCTTTGGCAGTGCGCCGCTTCACGGCAGCGTGAATACGGCCAGCGGAAGCGAATCGCCTGTCGTGCCATCGGGTGCAGTTCCGTTCCAGCGGGTACCCGTGCGCCAATCGTACACGATCAGCCGAAGCATATACGCACCCTGGGGCAGCCCGCTGATGGGCAGGTCGAACAGGCGGCACGCATCGCCAGGGGCGGGCAGCCCTTCATCGTGCTGCGCGATCAGGTTACCATTCGCATCGGTCAGGTGCAGGCCGAACGAGTACTGTCCGGCGGGCGCGTCTCCGCTGAAGCCGAGCCAGACCAGGGCGCGATCTCCCACTCGTTCCGGCGTGCCGATCCCGTGAATGGACAGTGCGGTATCGCCCACCAGCGCATACCGAAAGGCCGGGGCATCCCGGTTCAGCCTGCCATACGCGGTGATCTCCATGCGCGGGTCGCTGACCAGCGTGCGGCAGCGGAAAAAATCGCGTTCGCGCAGCAAATAGTCGGTCAGCGCGTATTCGCGCCCTTCAAACAAAGGCGAATACAACATCCAGGCATAATCGCGCCCTTCGACGGCGGCATGGACGCGATTTGCAAACGCGGGAATCGACCCCGCGCTTTCCATATCGATCAGCGCCATATCGACGCGCTCAAGATACTGCACCAGCACGGTCTGCTGCTGTTCCGGGCGCAGCCCCGTTCCCACATAGACGATCACGGCGGCGCGCTCGCTCAGGTACGGGCGCAGAATCCGCGCCATCTCGCGGTTGGGCTGGGGATAGGTGTTCTGCATCACCTGGCCGAAACGGGGATCGCCATCGACAATCAGCGCCGGGGCGATCCACAGCGCGAGCAGCAGCGGAGCCGGGATGCCGCGTCGATGCAGCGCCGCCACCCCCATCCCGCCGATCAGCGCGAGCAGCGGCACGATGGCGATGCTGTAGCGAATTTCGCTGACGCGGGCGAACCCGTATGCGCCCAACAGCAGGCCGATTAGCACCAGCGCCAGCGCCCACGCCAGCCGCGCCCCGCGTGCGCGCAGGCTGAACGCCGCGAACAACCCGAACAGCGGGGTCACCGTGCTGCTGAACACGTACCCGCCGACGGCCACCAGCGCGAACAACCCTGCCGCATCCAGCCGGGCGCGCTCCACATCGCGGATCGCCGCCGTACCGCCGAGCAGGACGGGCAGCCAGGGGATCAGTGCCAGCGCCGGAAACGCCAGCGCCGCCGATGCCCGTATCCACCCGGCGCGCCCGCCCCGCGTGAACAGCCGGGCGATGTGCCATACCCCAACCGTGGCATACAGCGCCAGCGCGAACGGATGCAGGTAGATCAGGGCGCTCCCTGCCCCGGCGACGATGATATACGCACCCCATCCCAGGTGCGGGCGCTGAGCGATGCGCCAGTAGCCGTAGAGGAGCGTGACGGCGCACAGAGTCACCAGCGAAAAGGCGCGCAGTTCATGGGTGAAGTACAAAAACCACGCGCTGCCCGCCATCACTGCGGTGGCGCACAACGCTGTCAGCGCATCGTGCCGGGTAATCGCCAGGGCGAAACGGCACGTCACGGCAGCGGCCAGCAGCCCGGCCAGCAGGCTGAGCGCACGCCCGGCCAGCTCCGTCCAGCCGACGGCGTTCCCCCAGGCGGCCAGCACCAGCGGATAGCCTGGCATCTGCGCCGGGTCTTCGGTCGCTACCCGCGTGAGGATTTGCGCGGGCGAAAGCGCATCCCCGAACAGCGTCGCCCCGGCGTTATACAGCGACCACCATTCGTCGTACCACCAGCCATCGGCATCCAGGTTGACCACGCCCACGCCGATGATGAGCGCAAAAATCACGACGATCCATGCCCAGAATTGGGCAGTCAGGCGAATACGCATGGTTTCCTTAAGCGGCGCTGGATGGATACCGCCGCATTTACACAGGGTTTACGGCTTTTCGTGGAGAACTGCGCAGCGCTTTCATCAACCCTCCACACGCCGATTCTATGCTGAAGACAGTACTACAGCATTCGTAATCGTATCGCTAGCGCTCTGGAGGAGCAAACACCATGAACACCCGTCTGTATCGGAATCGTTTCGCTGTCGCAATCGCCGCCGCCGCCCTGATGATCGTGTCCGCCCCCGCATTTGCGGAGGAGGACGATGACACCGTTGATCTGCCGCGTATCACCGATGGCCGCATCAACTACTACGACCTGGCCGCCCCAGTCGCCATCTTCGAGAACTACGACTACCCCTACAGCGACGACCCGAACATGGGCGTGCTGGAAAGCATCGAGTTCTGGGGGCTGGTCGGGGAATCGTTCGACAAGGTGCTGCATGTTTCGGTAGAAGACCTGGAAGCGGTGACGGATGATGTCGAACTCGCCGCTGCCGCCGTCGCCATCGCTTCGAACTTCGGCTACACCCTCTCGCTGGAAACCGACGGCAGCCTGACGCTGACCGCGCCGACGGATGCCAACGGGGTCACCTACCAGTTCAACTGGTCGCCCGAATTCTAAGCACCGGCCAACGCCCCTCACCCTGGTTTGTGAACAGCAAGCCGGGGTGAGGGGTTTTCGTGCGTCAGGCATCCGGGTTGGGGAGCATGAATTTTTCGCGGATCAGCGCGATCAGCTCATGGTACGAACCGATGAACCCGCGCAGCGTGCGCACCGTCGCGCCGTAGCCGTCGAATTCAGCCGGGGTCATGCCGTCGATGTCGTAAGCGCGGCGGAAATCCGGCACATGGCGGTACAGGTCATCGACCAGCGCCGGATCGACGGGCTGGCTCATGCGATCTTCGACCGTCACATCCGATGCATTGAAGCGCTTCGCCCAATCGCACGGCATACTCAGCACCACATCCCCGCCAATGAATGCCGACCAGTGCAGATGATGGCGGTAGGCCGCCGCCAGCAGGCGCGTCCTGTAGCCGCGTTCCTGAAAGACACGGTACGCCTGCTTCATCACCGCCACGCCCGCCCAGGGAATCGCGCCGGGGTTGACGGTGATGCGGTCGCGGTGGGTGACGGCGGCCATCCAGTCATCGACGCGCCCCACCATGATCGTACACACGGGCTGTAGGGTATCGGTCGGTTTGCCAGCGGCGGCGCGCCGTTTCAGCCCCCGTTCGACGGCCTCCGCGACGGCGACGGCCTGGGCGACGCTGAAACTGACGGTCGCGTTGATGCTCACCCCCTGAGCCGTGACTTCCTCCATCGCCTGCACGCCCGCCGCCGTCACGGGCATTTTCACGTTCAGGTTCGGCGCAAGCGCATCGAAATGGAGCGTCTGCGCGATCATGGCATCGGCACTGCGGTACAGCGCCGGGTTGGTCTGGATGGAAAGCCGCCCTTTCTGGCCGCCCGTGCGCTCGAAGATCGGCAGCAGCAGTGTGGAGCCATGCACCGCGACTGCTTCCACCACTTTCCAGGTGATCTCGGTTTCCGACCAGGTGGGGTTATCCGCGATGATGTGCTGAATTCGATCCTGCCACAGCGACATTTCCTGTTTCAGCACCGAAAGGACAATCGTTGGGTTGCTGGTCGCACCGACCGCGCCATGATCGATGGCATACGTCAGTTCTGCGACCGAACACGAATCGTTCCAGTAATCCGTTGGGGTGGCCGAAGCCATGTGATGCAGCGGGCTTTTATAAGTCGTAAACGCAGTCTGCGCCTGCACGGTCATGAGACGGCCTAAATCCTTTCCCAAAAATGTGCGTTTGTACACAGGTTGGTATAGCACACAATCGCTTCAAACCAAAAGAGTCACCAGAACAGCGGCAGGTCAGCGCTGCGGTCTCCACAGTTTTGTGAAGGCCGGGCTAACGGATTACAATCCTGGCGTTAACTTTAGTCGCTGGATGGTTAAATGATCCGCCATGACCGACTCTCCTAATCCTTCCTCTTTCTCACAAGCGATTGACCCTGCCTTTCGGGAACGCTGCACCCAGGTGTTTGAACAATGGACGAATGGTACGCTGCCGTTCAAAATGGCGATTGATACCCTGCTGCACCTGGAAGGCGAAGCCGCCGCCGAAAGCCACTTTGCCAACCAGGGCGCAGCCGAAAACAGCCTGGGCATGGTGTACGGCTACCGGGGCGATTACGACAACAGCATCCGCCATTTCGCCCGCGCCCGTGACCTGTTCGAGCGCGCCAACCTGCCGCAGCGTATCGTCACCAGCGTGATGAACATCGGGGAAAGTTACCGCCAGAAGGGTGATTTTGGCCGGGCGCGGCAGATGTTCCGCGCCGCGTTCGACCAGGCGCGGGCGTTGGGTGCGCACGACATCGCGGCCAATTCCGCCGCCAATGAGGGCGATATGCTGCTCTCGCTGGCGCAGTTCGACCAGGCGCGTGAACGGTTCCAAAGCGCGCTCGAACTGGCCGACGCAGCCCCCGAAGCGCGGTCACGGCTGCAAATCATCGCCCAGGCACATCAGGGGTTGGCGACGTGCCACCTGCACGACGGCGACCCGAACCGCGCCTGGCAGCACGCCCAGCATTCACTGGCGGCAGCGCGGGAAGCGGATAAAAACCTGCTCCTGGGCGCGGCCTTCCGCACATTGGGCGAAGTCGTGACCGTGCTGGGGCAGCGCCCGGATGATTCGCTGCCGGATATGCCCGCTCAAGCGCCCCAGGCGGCCACCAATGAACAGATGGGCGACCCGGACATGTTCTTCCAGCTTTCCATCGAAACCTTTCAGAAGATGAACGCCGAAGGCGAGATCGCCCGCACCACCTATGTACAGGCAATCAGCCTGGCGCGGCGCGGCCAGCGCACGAGCGCAGCACGCCGTTTTCAGGAAGCGACGCGCATGTTCACCAAGCTGGGGATGCGCGACGATGCCAAGAAAGCTTCCCAGGCGCAGATGGACATGATCGCCAACCCGTGACGGCTGATGGATTCACCCCTTGACCGCGCCGGAAAGCCCGCGAATGAACTGGCGCTGGAACATCAGAAACACCAGGATGATCGGGATGGTGGCGACCATCACCCCGGCTGCGACGGTGCGCAGATTGCCCGTGAACGCGCCTTCCAGAAAGGCCAGGCCGACGGGCAGCGTGTACAGCGATTCGTTGCGCAGCATGAGCAGCGGCCATAAGAAGCTGTTCCACGAGCCGACGAAACTGAAGATCGCCAGCGTCGCCAGGCCGGGACGAATCAGCGGGAGCAGAATGCGCCACCAGATGCCGAACTCGCTTGCGCCGTCGATGCGGGCGGCTTCGATGATCTCGTCGGGGATCGATTGGTAGGTTTGACGCAGCAGAAAGATGCCGAACGCATTCGCCCCGAACGGGATGATCAGCCCGTGCAGCGTATCGGCAAAGCCGAACAGGTTGACCGACATGATGAACGTCGGAATCAATGTGAGCTGATCGGGAAAGATCAGCGTCGCCAGGATCAGGTAAAACACGGTATCGCGCCCGCGAAAGCGCATTTTCGCCAGCGGGTAAGCCGCCAGCGAACTGGTGAGCAGTTGCAGCAGCACGACCGATACCGCGACGATGAAGCTGTTCAGGAAGTAGCGCGGCAGGTTGACATCCGTCCACACGCGGTAGTAATTGGCCGTCGTCGCTGGGAAGGTGTACGCCCCCAGCGATGTGCCTTCAAGCTGCGGCGCAATCGAAAGCGAATAATCGCGCCACCAGCCGAACGCATCACCATCCGGGTTGGCCTGCCCCGGCAGCGCCGTATAGCTGCCCGTCTCGCGGACTTCGCTTTGCCCCGCGCCCCAGCCGATCACGCCGGGGTAGGGGATGATCTGCGGCGGCTGGTTGGGGCGAAACACGTTGGCGGAATTGGGGCGCACGCTCATGAGCGCCGTCCACAGGAACGGTACGACGGTGAGCAGCGCGAACGCGATCAGGATCGTGTACCAGCCGGACGATTCCAACCATTTGCGCACCCGCTGGCCGAATGGTTTGTTCACGCGCATGACATTAGCGGACATCGGAGTTATTCCGTTCCAAATAACGCAGGTTGAGCAGAGAAAACACCAGGGTGATCACGGAAAAGACCGCCGCAATCGCCGCCGCATAGCCCAGTTCCAGGTTGGTGAAGGCCTGGCGGTACAGGTAGAACATGAGCGTGAGCGCGCTGTCGAGCAGACCGCCCGTGCCGTCGGTCATCACCCAGATTTCTTCAAACACTTTGAGCGCCGAAATCGATGAAATAATCGTGACAAAGATGATCGACGGGCGAATGCCGGGGATGGTGATGTACCAGTGCTGCTGAAGCCGGTTCGCGCCGTCGATGGCTGCCGCTTCATACAATTCTTCCGGCACGCTTTGCAGCGCGGCCAGGAAAATGATCATGTAGAAGCCGATTCCGCGCCAGATCGTGACCAGCATGACCGAGATCAGCGTTGAATCGGGATGTGTGAGAAAGTTGAGCGGCTGATCGATGATCCCCAGCGAGAGCAGCACGCCGTTGAGCAGCCCGGCGGGTTCCGCGAACACGAACTCGAAGATCATGCCGACGGCGACGACCGAAGTCACAGCAGGGATGTAATACAGGGTGCGAAAGATGAAGATGCCGCGCAGCTTGCGGTTGACGACAATCGCCAGCGAGATCGACAGCGTGATCAGGATGGGCGTGGCGATGAGGTACAGGAACGAATTGCGCAGCCCGCGCCAGAACAAGGGGTCCTGGAACAACTGCTCATAATTGCTGAAGCCGATCCATTCCGGCGCGGTGAGCAGGTTGTAACGGGTGAAGCTGAGATAGATCGCCGTGACCAGCGGGATGAACAGGAATACGATCAGGAATGAAAGCGCGGGGGTCAGGAACGCATACGCCATGATCGTTTTTCGGCGCTGGCGGATGCGCTTGCCGCGTTCGAGATCATCCAGCGGGTGAGGGGTGAGCCGTACTGCGGTGGTCATGGGAGGGTTTCCTGCACGAACGGGTATTGGGCGGGCGGGAAAGAGGGTCGTCAGGGGTTGCTGCCCCTCATCCCAGCTTCCTTTGGAAGCATCCCTTCTCCCATTTATGTGGGAGAAGGGGAAACGCTGTGCTTGTGTCCCTCTCCCCGTCTATGTGGGAGAGGGACGGCTCAACCGTGTTGAGCAGGGTGAGGGGCAGCAGGCCACAGACCCTAGTTCGCGGCGAGAATCTCGTTGATGCGGGCGGCCATGTCGTCAAGCGCCTGCTGCGACGTTTTCACGCCCAAAAGCGCCGCCTGGAATTCACCCAGCACGATCTGTTCGACTTCCGCCAACTGCGGGAAATCCAGGATGCCGGTATTGACCGCGTTCTGGAAGTATTCCCCGGCCAGCGGGCGCAGTTGGTCGGTCAGGGCTTCGCCGCCTTCGGTGAAGAACGGGTCTTCATAGCTGACCAGGTTCGACGAGTAGATCGGCACTTCCTGCGAGAACGCCGTCTGTGTGTCCGCGTTGGTCAGGAACACGGCGAAGGCCAGCGCCGCGTTGGGGAACTGTGAAGCTTCCGGCACGACAATCGTCTGCACGCCGCCGATGCTGCGGATGTTGGCCGCCCCGGTGAACTGCTGATCGAGATACAGGCTGGCGAACACATCCGGGTTGTTTTCTTCCACCAGGCGGAACAACTGCGGCCCAGTTTGCAGCAGCAGGATTTCACCTTCGCTGAAACGGTCGATCATTTCGCGCACGTCGTCGGTCAGGCTTTCACGCGGCACGCAGTCCTCATCGAGCAGGCGCTTGTACTGATCCAGAATAGCGGCGGCAGCCGGGTCCTGGTTGAACACCACTTCGGAACGGTCTTCGCTGTAGACCGGGATGCCTTCGCCCACGAACGTGTTCAGCACGCCCAGGCCGGCCAGTTCGCCCCAGGGGAAGGAATAGGCGTAGTACGCGCCGCCGCTGTTTTCGCGCACTTCACACGCGAAATCGTAGGCTTCTGCCCAGGTATCGGGGATGTCGTCGCCCGTGATGCCCAGTTCGTCACCGATCAGCCCGTTGATCGCCATCACGTTCGAAAACGCCAGGTACCACGGCAGATGATACGTCACGCCTTCAAACGTGACCTTTTCCCACGCCCCATCGACATACTGTTCGCGCAGTTCGGGGTAGGCTTCGCCAATCGCCTGATCCATATCGACCAGCACGCCCGCTTCGGCAAATTCGGCCACCCAGCCATCGCTCAGGTTGATCACGTCGGCAGGGTTGCCCGCTGCAAAGCTGTTGCGGATGTTATCGCGTGCGCCAGCGGCGGGCTGGCCTTCCAGCACGACGGTCACGCCGGGGTAGGTGGCTTCAAAATTGGCGATCACCTGGTTCAGGTAATCTTCAAAGTCTGGGGTAAGCGCCCACGGCCAGAAGCGGATGGTTGCGCCGTCTTCCACGCCATCGATCACGCGCCAGCGGTCGTAATCTTCCTGGGTGGGGTTCCAGAAGCTGCCTTCCAGATCGCGGTTCGGACGGTCTTCGCGTTCCTGTGCCAACACGCCGCCCGTGACCAGGCACAGCGCCAGCAGCAGCAGGAACAGTGTTGAAAATCGTTTCATTCGCCCATTCTCCTTAAAAGGTTCATTCGCGTAACGTCGGCTTTTTGCTGAAGGATCGACCTGCACATGCGGGCTGGTTGCGCACACCTCCTCACCACTGGTTCGGCTGAACGATTGAGAAAACATCGTGATGGGGTCATGCCCAGCCCGATGCCATCTGCTAGGCCATCATGGGAATGCGGGTATGCACCCTGAAGAAGTAGCGGCAGCGATCCCCGCGCACAATCGATTTCGACATTTCAATCGGAATACGATCCGACGAATAGGCCAGCACCCGCACGAGCATCGCGGGCATGGTGCGTTCAATGCCCAGGTGCAGCGCTTCATAAGGGTTGGGCAGGGTCGGTTCCATCGTATGTTCGGCTTCGACGACGGTCATGCCATAGCGCTGTTCCAAAAACGAATACAGGCTTTCGCGTTCCAGGTCGGCTTCCATCAACTGCGGGAACATGCCATACGACAGGAACGACGTTTCGAGCATGAGCGGCTCATCGTTGAGCAAGCGCAGCCGCTTGAGCATGATGACCGGGGCGTTCGCTTCCAGCCCCAGGCGGTGAGCGACCAGCGGTTCAGGCGTGACGATTTCGCGCAGCAGCAGACGTGATGATGGATTCATTCCGGCTTCGCGCATCCGCTGGCTGAAGCCGATCACCGTGGGCGTGAAGTTTTGCACCGGCATCCGCGCCGCCACAAACGTCCCGGAACGCTGGCGGCGTTCCAAAAAGCCTTTTTGGACTAGCCCATCAATGGCCTGGCGCACCGTCATCCGGTTGACCTGGTACAGTTCGCTCAGCCGTCGTTCGGACGGCACTGCGTCGCCTGTGTTCAGCAGATTGCTGTCGATCAACTGGATGAGGTTCTCTTGTATCTGTTGATACACAGGCTGCGCCGCATTGTTCGACAGCCGAAAATACTGAGCTTCTGTATCCATGATCCAAACTGGTCTATACCAATATTTGCGAGTATATCGGCGCTTTTGGATTTCGTCAACAGGTTCACGTGATCGCCCGGCATGAACATTTTCACACATACCCAGCCGGGCGCATGAGGTTATAATCTGGATTGTCCGGTTGGCAAACGCAAAAGGAACTGAAGATGAGACGCATTGTAGTCACGAGCTTTCTTTCGCTCGATGGCGTGATGGAAAACCCCGGCTGGACGTTCCCGTACTGGAACGATGAGATCGCCCAATTCAAAGGCGATGAAACTAACGATGCCGACGCGCTGCTGCTGGGCCGGGTGACATACCAGGGCTTCGCAGCAGCGTGGCCGACCAGCACTGATGAAGGCGCACCGTACATGAACAGCGTGCGTAAATACGTGGTTTCGGCCACGCTGGATACAGCCGCATGGAACAATTCGGTGATCGTCAAGGGCGATGTGGTGGCTGAAATCACCCGGCTGAAGCACGAACCGGGACGCGACCTGCTAGTGTATGGCAGCGCAACGCTGGTACAAACGCTCATGCGGCATGACCTGGTGGACAGCTACCGCCTGCTGGTATACCCCGTGATTCTAGGCCAGGGCATCCGCTTGTTTCAGGATGGCGTACAGGCGACGCTGCGGCTGGTGCAGGCCCAGGCGACGAGTTCGGGCGTGGCCGCGCTGATCTACGAACCCGTCCGCACGTAATCGTACTGCAAGTTAACCACGTATCGTTCAACAAGTTAGTACCAGGGCGCGGCATGTTGGTTGTTCCTGCGCCTTTGGTCATGCCTTGCGATGTGGCGTTGAGTCTTGCCGACTGCGCCAGTGCTTGGATCACGTACCCATCTTGCCCGGCGGATGTTCCCCGGCTTTGACCCAAATAACACGCGCAGCGGGGCGGCACACGCTGACCCATCTGGCAGTACTCACATTGAAATGCTGCCCGTTCATGCACCAGGCGAACAGTTTCCGTCCACGAGCGCTTACGCATCAAGTGCTTTCATGTCGTCGAGCAGACCGCCCGTGCCGTCGGTCATCATCCACCAGCGCGGCCAATTCCTGAACCTCCGCTTCGGAGATCGTCCCCTGCGCGTTCTTGTCCATCAGCACCGACATGCGATCCTGTTTGGCACGCGGCATTTGTTCGCGCATCATCGTGAACAGCGCACTATCGGACAATTAGCGCATCGCCTTCAGTTCTGCGCGCTCATCTTCAGGGAGATCGAACGCAGGGGTATCCAGCGCATTTTCCAGGCGCGTGCGGATGATCGCATCGACCGGGCGCGCGGTTTCGCGTGCGACGCGAAGCGCTTTTTCGTACAGCGCATCCGGGATCGCAATCGTGTAGTCGCTCATGTGGTCTCATTCTACCTTATCTTTCCCCCTTCACATCAACGCACCTGGATCAGGCGTTTACGACTGCGCCAGTGCTTTGACGAACCCTTCGGTGATCAACTGAGGCCGCGTGATCGCCCCGCCGACCACGACCGCCAGCGCGCCGTAATCGAGCGCCAGCCGCGCCTCCTGCGGGGTGCGGATGCGCCCTTCCGCGATCACCGGGATGGTGAGCGTCTGCGCCATCGCCTGGATCAGCGCGAAGTCCGGGCCTTCGAGCGGCGGGCTGTACGGGGTATAGCCGGAAAGCGTCGGCGCAGCCAGATCGACCCCGGCGGCCTGGGCGTTCAGCGCTTCTTCCAGCGTGGAGACATCGGCCAGCGCCAGCCTGCCCCGCGCATGGATCGCGGCGATCTGGTCATGAATCGTCTCCCCGTTCGGGCGTTCACGCATCGTCGCGTCGAAGGCGATCACATCCGCGCCCGCATCGATGATCGCCACGATGTGGCGCACGGTCGGCGTGATGTACACCCCGCTGTCTCCGTCCTTGTACAGGCCGATCACCGGAAGCGTGACGGCGGCCTTGATTGCCTCGACATCGGCAGGAAAATTGGCGCGAATCGCAGCGGCTCCGCCAACCTGGGCGGCGACGGCCATGCGCGCCATGATGTGCGCGCCATAGAGCGGTTCATGTTCCAGCGCCTGGCACGACACGATCAATCTGCCGCGTACCCGGCTGATGAAGTCCGTAATCTGCATCCTTTACGCCTTTTCCCTCGGTATCACGTCCAGCCGCTCATCGTTCGTGCTTACAGTGCCGCTTGCAGGGCGGGTAGAAAGGCCGCGCACACCGCCCGCCATGTGCTGTCAGGGTGAATCGTCCGCGTGTCCACCCGCTGGTTTACCGCCGCCTGATTCACGAGCGCGGCCAGTTCGCGGAGCCGATCTGCATCGATACTATCGCCTAACGGCTGGTCGAGTCCAATGTTCAGGCGGCTCCAGCGTTCGCTTTCGGGAAGAATCACGCCGCGCACCAACAGCAGTTGCGTTGGGACGAACAGCGGATGATCGGTCGGCACATCGACCGCCCAGAAGACCGGGCAGCCCTGCCGCACCAGCGCCGCCTGTAAGCGCCAGGTCAGCCAGGGGTCGGCCAGCACATCGGACGGCGCGCAGTTCTGGGCGATGCAGAACGCGGCCAGCACCCCGGCGGCCTCCCCAACAGCCCATTCAACCGGGTGCAGCCGATAAGCGCCGTTGGTCAGGTGGGTCGTCCCGATGTTCTTGCACGCGGGAATCAGGTTGCGCGTGCTGCGGGCGACCAGCGCGCCGAGCGGAATCTGAAACGGGCGCGTCGGCGCGTACATGCTCACATTGGGGTTGCCAACGCACGGATGTAAATCCATCGCATACCAGCCGATCCCGATGCTGTCGGCGTGGTGGCGCGCCCGTGCGCCCGGCTGAAATGTCGCGCCGATGTCCTTCTTAACGATGTCCTGCTTAACGATGTCCTGTTCAACGATGCGCGTGTGCGCGACGATCCGCCGCGATTCGCGGATGTACGGTTCCTGGCTCAGGCCGTCGGCGCTGCCCATCACATCCGGGCGCAGTTTCAGCTCCGGGTAGCCGAACCCGCCATCGTCACGCGGGCATTCGGTTTGCAGCCAGTACAGAAAACCGAGCGACAGCCGTTTCGCTTCATCGTGGGCGAGCGCTGCGGCATCCGGCGGCACGTCGATCAAACTCCGGCCATGATAATCATTGCTGATCCAGTTGATCAGGCTGATGTCACCGCCGCCGAGCAGATCGCCAGCGTGCAGGCGGCGGTACGACCAGAACGGCAGGTTTCCCTGTGGGCTGTCCGCGAACATGCGGTAGACCACCGGTGCGCCGTCGCGCCCAAGCGGGGAGAGTGTATACGGCTGTGAGTCCCGCAAACGTTCATAACCTTCCGGCTTCGGGATAGTGTGATCCTCCCCCGGACGGTATTCGACGGCGAAAGAGTAGGTGAACCCCTGGGTTTCGCCGGGGCGGGCGTGGATCGCCGCGTGCGGTTCGCCCGTCTCGGCCTGGGATTCTGCGCCGCTGGTATAGGCCGTCCCGGTGAGCGGGAGCAGATCGCCCAGGTCGGTCGCATCCAGCACATAACGCGCCTGTACCTGAATCCTGTCACCGTTCGTCCCGGCCAGTATGACGGCGCGCACCGTCCGCCGTTCGGGGTCATGCGCATCCACATGCGCCGCGATGGGCGCTGCGTGCAGCCGATGCCGCCGGGGATGCGCGGCCATCCGTTCGAGCGCCCGCACCCCGTATTCGGGCAGGAAACACAGACGGCTCACCCACCCATTGCCAGGGTTGAGCGGCAGATTCGGCCCCAATACACTTGTGGCCATGATCGGCGGCGCGCCATATTGGGCGATCACGTCCTGGCGGATCGCGCTGCGCAGCGCCAGATAACGCGCCGTTGCGCCGAAGGTTTCAATATACGGGTGTTCGTCGAGCGCCGACACGCCCTGGGACGTGATCTGCCCGCCCACCCACGCGGCAGCATGAGCCAGCACGACCTGGCCGCCCCGCCCGACCGCCGCGAAATAGTCAAGCGCGCCGATCTCTGCCGCGGACCCGCCCAGGCTCCCACCGATCACGGCCACGTCGCACGTCATGTCCGGGTTCATAAGCGTTCCAGTTCAAAATCGATCTCAAATGTGCGATGCCAGGGCAGCCATACCCGCCCGATGCGCCAGCCTTCGGCCAGCCGCCCCAAACGCGGCAGCAGGGCGTTCAGGCGTTCATGAATCTGTGTGATCGCCCATGCTTCGGTTTCTGACGTGGGTTCGCGCTCCCCATATACGGATTCCAAGGCAGCGCGCACCTGGTCGCGCACGAGATGCTGATAACCCCAGTCCTCTATGAAGCGGTGGAGCAGAAAGCGCGCCTGTGCTTCCTCCATCGCCGCCCGTTGTTCGGGTGATGCATCCACTGCCATGCCCATCATCAGCGCCGCCCCCTGTGCCAGCGCCGTCCCGATGGTGTTCCCGGCGGTGTTCCACGCGCCATACGCGGCCAGCCGGGGCAGATTCACCCGTTCGCGCAGCAGATCGATCAGCGCCGGGTCGCTGCCGTTCGGGTAGGCGACATCGGCCACGATCACGCGCCGCCCGGCATCGATCCATTCCCGAATCTGATGGGTGAACGTCACCAGCGCGGGCTGACGGCGGGCGGTTTCGGCGGCATACAGCGGATGCGCCGGATCGTATTCGGTCTGCATTCGGGTAGGGGGATTCACCGCGACGATCAGATCGGCCTGGTCAGCGCGTTCGACGATACGCCCGCCCAGCGCGGCGATCTGCCGTTCGACGGTGACCCGGATCGGGCTGTCCTCATAGGGCGCGACGATCTCCCGATCCGCTTCGATGGCATAAGCGATATAGAACGTCGGCGCGTGCGCGGCACGCTCATGTGCGGCCCCCGCACGCTCATGTGCGGCCCGCATCAACAGCACGCAGCCGACTTCATCCGCGCCGGGATACATGAGCAGCCGTTCGGGGGGCAGGCCGAAGCGCCGCGCCCAGATGTGCAGCCAGGCTTTTTCCTGCGATCCCATGCCGTACACGCTGGTATCGTCCGAACTGAGGACGAGCGTATCGACCGCGCCGCCCGCCGCCAGGCCAAGCATGTGCAGGTTGAGCAAGTGATTGCGCAGCCGCCGTTCGGTGAAGTCCGCGATCACGTCCGCCGGAAGATCGGCGTGTGCCGCCGCCAATGCCGCCTGAACGGAGGCATCCAGTTCAGCGCGGTGCATCCACTGCGAATAGCGGTGAATCTGCCGCCCCCACTGCGCCCAGTACGACGGTTCTTCACGGGCATCGTCGGCATTGGGGATGCGGGTGATCACGTTGAAGGCGTACAGGCGGCAGTCGCCTTTTGCCTTCAGCACATCCAACCGGGCGAGCGCGCTTTGCAGCGGGGTCGAATCGATCCGCGAAGCGAGCAGCCCGCCGAACGCGAGCATTTCGACCGACGCGATCATGGTATCGACCGTGCCGAACTGATCGGTCACCCACGCACCCAGGCGGTCGGTATCGGCGGGCTGGCGCTGCTGGCTGAGCAGGTCGAGCGGCGGCAGGCGCACCTCAAGTCCGGCAATCGCCGCGATCATGGCCGGGCAGCGCGTATTGACCGGACGTTCATCAAGGGGGATCAGCGCGAAACTCGTCATCACGTCCTCATTTCAGCGATTGCAAGGCCAGCAGCCCCGCGCCGATCACCCCGGCATGGCTCCCCAGGGCGGCGGGCAGAATCGGGAGGTGCTGAACGGCGCGCAGCGGCGATTCGTGTATTGCATTCGTGAACGCATCCCACCACAGCGCGCCGATCTCTGGCACGCCCCCGCCGACGACCAGTGCCTCCGGGTCGGTCAGCACCAGCGCCGGGACGAGCGATTCGCCCAGGTCACGCGCCGCCGCCGCAATCCAGTCGGCACACGTCCGATCCCCATCAGCGGCGCGCTGGGCAATCTGCGGCAGGCTGAGCGCTCCATAATCGGGATAGGCCAGGGCAAAGCGCCGTTCGATGGCCGGCCCAGCATACAGCGATTCGATGGGCGCGCCCCCTTTGCCATACAGATAGCCGATCTCCCCGGCGCTGAAATGCGCACCATGCCATACGCGCCCGTTGAGGATCAGCGCGCCGCCGATGCCCGTCCCAACCGTGATCGCCAGCACATGCGCGAAACTGCGCGCCGCGCCGACGCTGGATTCCGCCAGCGCCATCACGCGCACATCGTTATCGACAAGTGCAGGCAGCCCGGTCGCAGCGCGCACGGCAGCCGCCAGCGGTGTCCCTTTCCAGCCGACCAGGTTCAGGTTTGCGTCGATCACCTGGCCGTTCACCGGGTCAATCTGGCCGGCGCTGCCGATCCCGATCCCGCGCACCACGTCGCCGCGCTGTGTGGCCAGGGCGTGCAGCGCACGGCACAGGCCGATCACCGCATCGAGCAGCGCTGCCCGTCCGTCGGTCAATGCGCGCTCATAGGCGGGCGTGCCGGGCAGCAGACCATCGAGCGCGGCGGGCTTGGCGGCGGGTGGTGTGGGGTTTGTCTGTACCGCCAGATGCGCCAGTGCGTGCGCGCCGAACGCTGCCGCGTCCACCAGCGCCGCATCCAGAAGGGCAGCGGCAGTTTTCGTGCCGCCAATATCAATTCCGATCACCACTGGGTTCATCAACGTGAGTCTGCACAAGTCAACACTGTGTTGGTCTATACCAGTATAGCATGGATGCTGCTGTGATGACACAAGTCGGGAGTAGATTGGGCAGTACGAAATAGGCTATACTAATAAACGGCTGCACATGCCCTGCCCGAAGGAGTTTGTGTCATGCACCATGCGACACCATTTATCCGCCTCCTGCCCATCCCGAATATCGAGTACGATGTAACCGAATACGTGCGCCCCGCCGATGTGCAGCGGGGGTTTTTTCAGCCGCATTTTTACCGCTGCCTGCCGATGTCGGCGGCCAACAGCCTGGGCTGGACGCTGTACAACCCATATGCATTTTCGGTGGTGTGGAGCGGCGGCGATAACCGCGACGACATCACCATTGAATGCGATTACCCGCACTGGATCAAGTCGTGGTTCGGCTACGGCACGTTCACGATTTACCCGCTTTTCCTGGTCGAAAGCTCACCGGGAATCGACCTGTGGCTGCGCCCCGTACCAAACCATTACAAGCTGGGCGTGCTGCCGCTGGAAGGCATCATCGAAACCGACTGGATGAAAAGCGGTTTTACGTTCAGCATCAAGGTGATGCTGCCGCGTATGAAAGTGCATTATGCCAAAGGCGAACCGCTCATCAACCTGGTGCCATACCCGCGCCACCTGGTCGAAGCGTTCCGCGCCGAAATTGTCACCGAAGGTGAAGCCTACGACGCACGTATGGAACAGTATAAAACCTGGCTGGCCGACCGGATGGCGCAGATCGAACAACAGCGCCACTCCGAACTCGCCTATTTGCGCGGCGTGGATATGGACGGCAGCAAAGTGCCGGATCATGTGCGCACCTTCAAAGTGCCGCCTTTCAAACATGCGAATGAGAACGATGACCGCTAAACCGTTGAAAATCTATGCCGACCCGCAGTACGCGCCGCGACTCGATGATGGCTCTCCAGGTTACACGCCGCTGGTCGGGCGGTTCTGGTTACAGACCCCGCCATCGTCCGTGATGGCCGCTTATGACCAGCGCAAACATGATCTGTTCGAGATCACCACATCGCCCGCCGGGGCGGATGCCGCCGTGCTGCCGGGCGACTGGAATTTCTACCGCGTCAGCGCGTTTCAATCGACCGATGCCACCGCGCTGGCGCAGC
The DNA here is from genome assembly GCA_033764035.1 of bacterium. Taxonomy (GTDB): domain Bacteria; phylum Chloroflexota; class Anaerolineae; order Aggregatilineales; family Phototrophicaceae; genus Flexifilum. Next base: position 147,852 of record JANRJJ010000015.1, on the reverse strand, counting down.
GGTTCGCGGATGTGGCGCGGCAGCATCACCTGCCGCTGTTCGTGTTCCACCATGCCGATAACGACCTGCCGATCCCACTGGATGCGATCATCTTCCGTACGTCGGCCTATGCCTCACAACACCCGCCTAAAACCCTGGGGCTGCCTTCGTGGAGCAGCACCATCACCGACAAAATGCCGCTGCGCCCCTGGGAACGCACCCCCGTGATCGGCTTTTGTGGCAGCGCGACCCGCAGCACCCCGCGAAAGCGGCTGTGGCATTGGGGACGCATGGTGCGTCAACTGGTGCTGCGCCGCCAGCCTGTGTATGCCTCCCCGCGCGATCAGCGGGCGCGGGCGCTGGACTTGCTGCGGCGCAGTCCCCGCGTGGCGACCCATTTCATCATCCGGTCGCAGTATTATGGCGGCGCACAAACCGCCAGTACCGAAGCAGAAGTCGTGCGTATTCAATCCGAATACCGGGATAACATGCGCGACAGCGATTACACCCTGTGCATGCGTGGGAATGGCAATTACTCGATCCGCTTCTACGAGACGCTGTGCGCCGGGCGGATTCCGCTGTTCGTCAATACCGACTGCCTGCTGCCGTATGCCGATGAGGTGAACTGGCGGACGTTGTTTCCCTGGGTAGAAGCGCGCGATCTCGCCCGTATTGCGGATACCGCCGCCGATTTCCACGCCGGGCTTTCAGCGGATGCGTTCACGGCGCTGCAAATCGAGCTGCGGGCGCTGTGGGAAACATGGCTGTCGCCGCACGGTTTTTTTGCCAAGCTGCCGCTGGCGCTCGAAAAGTATGCCTAAGGATACGCTGATGCCAAAACGCGCCCTGATTCTGGAACTGCGCACGGTACACGGGTTCGTGATCCCGTCGCAGGCGGCCTTTCTGAAAGCGGCGGGCTATGAAGTGCATATCGTCGTGACCGAACGGCTGATCGACCGCGACCTGATCGAAGCGATGCAGGGGTACGCCGTCGTCACGGTGATCAAAAAAACGGCCATGCGCGCTGCGCTCTTTCAGTTGTACCGTGCCATCGCCAGCGGAGCTTACGATTTCATCTGCATGAATTCGGTCACCCGCGACCTGATGCTGTTCATGCTGCTGCAACCGCGCTCGAAACGTGCGCGTCCCTTTCGCGCCATCATCCACCGGGCGAACGTCGATTACCTGCCATTTCTGAAGCCGCTGCGTGAATCGGGCGCATCGCCCGTCACCTACCTGCTGCGGCGTGCCTTTCTGAACCGTGTGGAGCGGCTGTACCTGCTGTCTGAAAGCGCTTATACGTTCATCAGCACGGAAGCGGCTAAACTGCCGGATGGCCGCCGCTGGTCAGACAAGCTGTCCTGGTTCGCGCCGTCGTACTATCCAACGCTCGACCTGCCGCCGCCACCCAACCAGCCAGAGCGCGTGATCTTCGCTGTGATGGGCGAAATCGACCTGCACCGCCGCAATTATGGGTCGCTGATGGCGGCGTTTCAGGCCATCCGCGACTCGGACTTGTTCGGGCAGATCGAAATTCGCATCCTGGGCAGTGTGCAAAGCGAAGGCGGCGCGGCCTTCCTTGAAAAAGCGCGGGCGTTCGATCTGATCGACAGCGTGATCAAGACCCAGACAGCGCGGTTTATCCCGTTCCTGCCGTTCGCTGAAGGGCTGGCCGCGTCCCATTTTGCGCTGCTGCTGCTCGATCATCAGGTTCCCGTGCCGTATAACACGCTGGTGGTGCCGTCGGCGCTGATGCTTGCGCCGGGGTTTGGCGTGCCGATGGTCAGTTCGACCGACCTGCCGTTGGATGCGGGGCTGCGCCCGTTCACGCTCACCTATGACGGCCAGGCCGTGATCGACGGGATCAGAAAAGCCGTCGAAGTGGTGCGCTCTGGCGGGTATGCGGCGCTGCGCCAGGGGTTCGCGGCGTACATGCAGGCGGCCTTCAGCGAACACCAGGCGCGGTATCTGGACTAGCGTTACCTGACGGCAGCCCGGTAGTGCGATTCATCGGCCTTATCGAAAACAGCCTGGGCATAATCCCCTTTCAGACAGAGCATGTTGTAGCTGGGATCGGTCGAATTGCCCTGTGCATCAAACGTTTCGGGATCGAGAATCACGTAATAGTTCTCGAAACCAGCCGCATCAAGCAGGGCGATCAGGTTCTGCACAGTTTCGTTCTGCACGGCAAGCAGATGCGGCGAACACTCGATGATCAGCGCGAGCTGCTGCTGACGCGCCAGCCAGGTTTTGCCGCCGCGCAGCACCGATGCTTCAAAACCCTCCACATCGATCTTGACCAGGTGCGGCACTTCGGCCAGCGTGGCGGGCAGTAGTTCCTTGTCCATCGTGCTGATCCGCACGGTCGGTCCTGGCAGCGTTCCCTCTCGTTCAATGAGCGTATGGTTGCCATTGTTGCGGCTCACCGCAATATTCAGCCGCAGCGTGCCTTCCCGTTCGCCCATCCCCACCGGATGCGCCGCGACCTGGTGAAGCTGGTTCAGGCGGATGTGTGTGCTGAGGCGGCTGAAGGTGAACGGTTCCAGTTCAAACGCATGAACGGTGATGGTGTCATCGTGTGCCGCACCGCCCCGCGATGCGAACGCCGCCGCCAGCGTATGCAGCCCGATATTCGCCCCCACATCGATAAAGTTGAAGCCTTCGCGGACGAAATGCTGAATGGTCTGAATGATCACCGGTTCGTACAGGCTGCCGTTGACCAGATCACGTTCCATTTTCATCAGCGGGCTGGCCAGGATTTTGCCATCCAGATACGGGGTTTCCTGAAGATGCAGATAACGACGGTTATTGATGAAGCGGCGTAACCGCCAGTAGCCGGGAATCGGCAGATGATCGAGCGTGTTCAGCAGGGTCACCAATGGGCTTTTCATACGACACTATCCTTGTGATTCAGGGTGATTCAGGCGGTGTGATCACCCGCCGAATCCGCGCGATCATCCCGGATTCAGGGGCAAGGGGTTCGGCATTCGTGCCGAACCCGAAATACAGCATATCGTCGAGCAGGGCAAACGAGCGGGCGAACGTCGGCGCGCTGAAGCGCACCACTTCTTCCCACGCGGCCAGGTCAGCCGAACGCATGACACGCATTCGGTACGCGCCGTCCGCTTGTGCGCTGACCAGCAGGGCATAGGCCATTTCTCCATCGACAATCACATCATAGGGGCGTTCGTCCGCTTCAAACGTATGGGTCTGCACATGCAGGGCGGGGTCGATGGAGAACAGCCCGAACGGAACCGGAGCCTGGCCGTAATCGCGGGTGGAACCGATGTAGAGCAGGCCGCCATCATGCCGCCGAGCCGTGCGCATCACACGCGGGATGACCGAATCGTTTGGGTCGCTGTGCTGCCCCATGAAAAAATCGACGGACGCGGGTTCAAACGTCACGTTCTGCCCTTCCGCATCGATGTTCATGCGGTAGAACGAGCCGCCAATTTCGATAGGTTCCTGAACGACACCGCCATCGGACGCGACCCGCTGGCGCAGCATTTGCGCGGGAAACACGTTCACGAACCACTGATCGCCCACCGGCAGCCAGCGTAACGACGTGCTGGCGTACATGCCTTCCTGTCCCAGCGGGATGTTGTAACGATTCCACTGTTGGCCATCCACACTGGAAACGACCGAGAACCCTTCGCTGTTATCCGACCCGATGGTGATGAACAGCCGCCCACCTATGAAGGCGACATCGTAGACATGAATGCCACGCGGCACCTGATCCCACACGATCCACGTGTCGCGGAGCTGGAAGTACAGGCTGCCCGTCTGCCAGCTCCCGTTGGAATCGGTGCCGGGAATCACGAGCGCCTGCTCCACCAGCACGAGCAGGTCGATCTGTGTTTCGGGCAGGATATGGTCGAAACGAAATACGTTCTGGGATGGGGTGTAATACCACAGATGGGTTTGCGGCGGGCTTCCGCCGGGGGCAGTATCGTCGGCGCTGCCACTGGCGATATACAGCCTGCCCTGGTAGACCTGTAAATCCCACACGTTGCGCGCAAACGGATGATCCGCCAGTTCCTGAAGGGTGGGCTGCCCCAGCCATTCCAGCCGATCTGTTCCATCGGCTACAGCCGGCGTTTGAGCCTGGACGATTGCATTCAGGCTGAACAGCATCCCAACCCCGGCCAGCCATCCGGCGGCGCGGCAGCGCTTGAACAGGTGGCGCATGTGATTCCTCACCCTATCACAACTACAGCCTGCTCATAGTACGCGATTCGCCGCCGGAATGCGACCGCCGAACTGTTTATGACGGCAGCACGTCCACGGGTTGATCTTCACCAAGCGCCCCGGCAGGCGCGACGATGAACGCCCCGAAGCGGGGGAAAGTGGTCGGTGAACCGAACATAGGTTTATCCAGGTTGCGCGGCAGTGCAAGCGTCCAACCCGTCATCGGAAAGGCGACGGGCGCGCCCGTGTATGTGAAATCGAAGGATTCGCGGTACAGGTTTTGTGGGTTATGCACGCGGTACGGCTTGCCTTCCAGCAGCTTGAGCGCCGACAGATCGACTTCGACGGCGGGCTTGCGTTCCCAGTTCCAGATCGTCACCATGCCGCGCTGCCATTCGTATTCGTTCGGGTACACGAAAACTTGATTTTCGGTCGGTTCGCTGCCGCTGAACTGGCTGCCTTGTTCCCAGGGCGCGGGTAATTTGGTGGTATCGGTGTGCAGGTTCGCGCCAATTTTGAACTGCCAGGCGGCATTACGGACGTTGGGCAGGAAATAACGGTTGCCGCCAATTTCGACCTGCTGAATGCTGGTGTCGGCTTCGACATAGCCGGGGCCGGTGAACAGATTATCGCGCATGACGACGCGGTTCAGCTTGCCAAAATGTGCGCCGCGCAGCCCAAAATGATGGTTCTGCATGATTTCGATGTCGCCCGTTTTGGCATAACGTCCCATCTCCCACCAGGTTTCGACCGAATGATTCCCCCGGTACTTGATCCCGGTCGTTTCGTTCGCGCCGATCACCAGGCGGCCCCCGATGAAGACATTTTCCTGAATATCGTAATCGCGCACATGGTTCGGGCCGCCGCTGTACAACTGAAGCGAAGGCCGCATCGACGGCAGGAATACCGTGTGCCGAATCGAACGCCTGCCGCCGAGCTTGTTGTGTGAGTACAGCGTGGGGCCGTGTTCGCGGTCGGGGCCAATCCACCCGGCCAGCCCCAATATGCTGCCGTAGACTTCGCCTTCACCAAACCCAAACCAGGCCAGTGAAATGCCCGTCGTGTTCAGGATCACACAATTGATCACACGGGTGCCTTTTTCGGCCATATACACGCCGTTATCGGCGGGCAGGTCGGTGGGAGCGGACCCCGGCAAGGCTGAACGGCGGGTGGTATTGCGGTGCGTCACGTTTATGCCCCACAGTACCGCTTCGGCTTTCAGGTCGATGAAGGTGCTGTCGAATACGACGCGGTGGTTGGGCAGGGCGCGCAGCGTGACCCCGGCGGGGAGCGTCACCTTTACGTCGGTGTATACGCCCCCTTCCACCCACACGGTATCGCCTGGTTTGGCATCACGTAATGCGGCTTGAATGTCTGTCGGCATGAGTTGGCTCCCTTGTGCGGTGTTCGATGCAGCGTAATTGTGGTTTGCGACTGCGATCTACACCATCAGTATAGGGCATCAAGCCGGGTGCGGGTGCGCCGCCAGCATTAAGACGCACCGCCAGGTGTGCAAATCAGGCGGTCTGGTGCGCGCCGCTCACAGCCGTATCGGCCAGGAGGGTATAGGTCGCTGCCCATGCCGCTTTGACTTCCGGCGTGAAGCCTTCGCCCAAACCTTGTTCCAGCGTCCACAACAGCGCCGCGCCCACCGTCTGGTAATCGGCGGCCTGCACTCCATAGCCGACGTGCCGCTGCCCCAACGCCTGCACCGCCGGGACGATGGCGGGGAGGTTTTCCAGGCTGTTGACGGCCACCGCGAGAATTTGCATGAGCTTTTTGCCCTGTTCATCCATATCGGCTTTGAACAGCGCCCGGTAGTGCGGGGCGATTTCGAACAAGCGCCCGTAAAACAGGCGGGCAACGGCAGGAGCATTCGGGGCGACAGCGGCGAAGGTCGATTTGACGAGTGCGATCTGGTCGGCGGTCAGGGTCATGATGGGTTCCTTTGGGTGCTGTGGTCGGCAAGAGGCGACCTGCTTTGTAATTACAATCGTTATAACACAGCTTGTTGAAGCCAGATGACTCGACATTATAAAAACCTGCAAAAATGGCGCGGTGGTTTGGAATCAAAAAGGCGCGGCCTGTGCGATAAGGCCGCGCCTTGATGTGCCGCAGTGGGCAGTTCACATTTCTCTTTAATTAAGACTATAGCGCCTCAATTCACATGAGATGCAAAAGCTACCGCAAAACTTCAAAAGAGCGGGTTGCTGTAAGGCGCGGTGCCTTCCACAAACGCTGAAGCTTCCGTTATGATACGTTGAATAGCAAGCTCATAATAAACGGGGTTGTTCTCGATTAAAAGTGAATGCCGTCCATTTAACAGCGCAGCAATACCCGTCGTGCCGCTGCCGCCAAATGGATCAATGACCAAGCCTTGGGGAGGACAAAGTAATTTGATAAAGAACTCAGGCAGCGCAATTGGGAAAACAGCAGGATGGTGTTTATTCTTACCAACTACTGCCAAACTCAACACATTAGTTGGCAACACCGTTTCTTTTCCTACCCATTTCGAAACATCGCGTCCAAATCCGCTTTCATTCACAGAATTGTGCCGACTTAGATCTGCGTGGCCTAGTTTTTTGAGGCGGCTTTCAACCCAATCTCCCACCGGTTTTGATACTGCTTCGGCATGAAAATATGGTCGTCGTGAAGGTGAAAGGTGAAAGCAGTATTCCCAACCATCGCGCAAGCGGGTGGGCCAACGTCCGGGCATGGGGTTGGTTTTGTGCCAGATGTAATCCTCAACCGCGTACCATCCTTGAAGGCACAACGCATCGATGGTGCGCCAGACAAAACGATGGCGTACTCCATCAACGACCTTATCTTTAATATTTACGATTAAACTGCCAGTTGGCTTTAAAGCCTGATAAAATGGCTGATGGAAAGTCAGAAACCAATCCGCATATTCATCGGGGTGTACGCTGTCATAATGCTTACGACGTGCATCAGCGTATGGCGGTGAAGTGACAATCAGATCGGCAGCGCCTTTATAAGCTGCCAACTGCTCTCGACTATCACCTAACAGCACTGTACAGCGTATACCCGCCGCATTGATGAGAATAGTTTTTTTGGCCACAGCGCTGTTCATCGTCAACTGCCTTCAATTACGTGCGCAAATAAAACGGATGATCTGGCGGGCGCTGATGAAGATACCTGTGTCATCCGTCAGGTTTGCTGCGAAGCAAGCCTGCCCAAACGACTGAAGAACACCCTCTGGAACATCGGCTTGAGTTGGTAAATTTTCATTCTGTGATTCACCTTCCAGTACTTCCAGTACCAACAGCATGATTTCTTCATAGCTGTAATTGGTGAAAAATGGCCAGAAATAATCTGACAGCCACACTTCAGTATTTAACGAATGTTCACGTCCCTGGCTATCTCTGCGAATTTGGCGGCCTCCGCGATCCATAGCGATTCCGAAAACGCATAAATAGGGACCCCGTCGGTTTTTGTCATTTGCTGCCAGACTTTCCAATGCGCGAGCCGCTTTAGGAAAATCCTGGCCACCAATCGTGTTTCGTCGATTCTTTACCGATACAAACAAGTTTAAATGGCGTTCCGTATAGTTTACAAATTCAATGACGGCATTAAAATCACCTTCTTGGCTGCCTAAATCGGATACGCTGCGGAAGCGTTTACTTTCACGCGCACAGTAAAGCGTAAGGTATTGGTATCGCCAACCAGCATTCATCCGTTCTTTTTGCAGCATTCGACGACGGAATAAATCAACTCCCACCTCTCGGTAATGCTGTCCCTGAACCTGATATGCAGTTGCGGCTGGGTCTACAGCATATTGCTTGAAATACTCCAGCAGTTTACGACCTTCACGGCCATAGCGCTGGTTCAACTGTTCATCGGTGGCTTCCAAAGGCATATCGAGCAGCGCACGACTGGACTTACGGTTAGCATCATCAATTGCACGCCGAATGAACTGCTTTACCAATTCAGGTGCTAATTTGTGCGAATGCTGAACCAGCGTTGTATCGTCCAGACACCCAAACTCAGCACTGCTGCGATCCTGAATACGCGGGTAATGTTGCGGTGTTGATGATGATGATTTGGGCATAGCAAGTCCAGAATTTAGCCTGTGATTTACGGTAACCATTATAGCAAAAATTTTCGGTGATTTGTACCAGCCGTAGGCGACGTGATGCGAAACAGGGACAGCGACCGCGAAGCGGATAATCAAAAAGGCGCGGCCTGATCGCACAGGCCGCGCCCTGATGTGCCGCAGTGCGCAAGCACTGGGTCAGCGCTTGTTGCGCCCGAACCCCCCGCGTGACTTTACATTCGGGCTGTCGGCGCGGCCACCGCTGGAGCCGCCAAAGCCGCTGCTGCGCCCCCCGCTTTTCGGCGTTTCCGTCCCGCCAAAGCCGCCGCTGCGCCCGCTCCCAAAGCCACCGAAGCCGCCCAGACCGCGCCGATTGCGCCCAAACCCGCCGCGTGATTGTACATCCGGGTCATCGTATTCGGGGCGGTAGCCTTCTTCGGGGTAGTTCCCGCCGCGCCCCATGCCGCGCATCATGTTCATCACGACCACCAGGCCGATGATCACGATGAACCCCAGTACACACAGTGTCAACAAGTCACTCATCAATCGCTCTCCCTATCAGGTAGAATCACCGACGCTGGCGGCTTCAACGCACACTGAAGCTCACGACATCCGCAGGGCGGGAGTTCACGAACACTTCAGCTTCGTAAGAACCCGACTCCAGGACTTCGGCACGGGCTTCGGCGCTGAATTCGAACCACACACAGCCCTCAAAATCTTCCGGCGATGTCACTTCTTCGGTATCTTCCACGATCAGGTCATCGCGGTACAGGCGCACGAACACCGGCGTGTTCGCCGGGATCAGGCTGTTTTGTAAACCGACGTAGATCAGGTCATCGGCATTGAATGTGTTCGTCGTCTGCGTCACGCACGAATCGCGGTCGAGCGCATTTCCGGCGACAAAATCGCCCAGCGTGATCCCTTCCTGGGCGAACGTTTCATCATCGGCCTGGTTCGCCCCTGCCGGGCGGTCGTCCTGGGTCGTGGGCGTGTTGGCCGCATCGTCGCCGTTCCGGTTGGAAAGCAGGATCGCGCCGATCACGATCACCGCGAGTACCACCACGATGATGATTGCGTTGCGCTGCGTATTGTCCGTCGGGTTCGTGCTGCCCGTCCCGCGAGGCTGGTTCATACTCATAGCGTGTGCTGCTCCTTCGCTGCATCCGTTGAAAAGCCGCAGCCGAACGGCGCGCCGCCGTCCGCTGCAAATGTACGGTCAGTGTAGGGGCGAAAGACCCCCGATCTGAGTTCTGGATGGGGGATATATGAGCGTGCCAGCGGATTTATTTTGGGATAGGAAGTTCGATGTACAGCCGGGTTGTGCGGCGTTCCCGCCCCCGGTCTATAATGCAGGGGATGCGGTGAGCAATCACACGGGGGACAACATGACCGAAACGGGCAGCGAATGGGTCAGTCTGCGGCAGGCGGCAGATCTGCTCGGCGTGCATCCGGCGACCGTGCGCGCCTGGGCCGACCGGGGCGAAATTCCGTCGCGGCGCACTGCGGGCGGACATCGCCGTTTTCGCAAGGCCGACCTGATCCAGTACGCGGAAAAACAGGGCGAACTTCAACCGATTGAGGTACAGGTGATCATTCAGAACGCGCTCGGTCAAACGCGGATGCAGGTGGGCGGCGGCACGCTCGCCAGCCAGGAATGGTACGCCGGCATGAGCGAAGCCACCCGCGAACAGATGCGCGTGCGCGGGCGGGCGGTGCTGGAAGCGCTGCGCACCTATTTAGCCCAGGGCGCGCCCGATACCCGGCTGGCCGACGCGATCCGCCTGGGGCAGGATTACGCCGCGACGCTCGATGGCGACCACCTGACGCTGCCGCAGGCCGTGCGCGGGTTCCTGTACTTCAGCGATTTCGTGAGCAATGCCATCCTCACCTGGTCGGAAATTACCCCGCCGCACAGTGCCAACGACTGGGCGCTGCTGCTGCGCCAGGTGAATACCTTCATCAACACCATGCTGCTTTCGATCATCGAATACTACCAGGCCGATTAGCCGATGCCCGTCACCCCGGAATGGCTGGCGCTCAGCTTAGTCGAACACCTGGGCGGCAAACGAATGCGCGCCCTGCTCGATCATTTTCACGGCGACCCCGGCGCGATCCTGGCCGCCAGCCGCGATCAACTGCGGCGCGTGCCGGGGATCGGGACTGGGTTGGCCGATGCGATCCGCCAGATCGACCGTGCGCAGGTCGAACGTGATTTGGCGGCCTGGCAGCGCGCCGGGGTCAGCCTGCTCACATGGGAGGATTCGGCCTACCCCGTCCGCCTGAAAACAATCCCCGACCCGCCGCCAACTCTGTTCGTACGTGGTTCCGGCGCGCTGGAAAAGCTCTCCGCTGCATCGGAAAAGCTGCACCCACGCCGTTGGATCGCCGTGGTCGGCACGCGCCAGCCCAGCGCACAAAGCGCAGCAGCAGCGCAGATGATCGGCTTCGAGACAGCGCAGCGCGGCGGCATTGTGGTCAGTGGGCTGGCATTGGGCGTGGATGCGGCGGCGCACCTGGGCGCGCTGGCTGCCCCGAACGGACTCACCCTGGCAGTGCTGGGCGGCGGCGTGCTGAACATCTACCCGCCCGGCAACCGGGGCTTGAGCAGCGCGGTGATCCAGCGCGGCGGCCTGGTCAGCGAACAGCCGCCCACCGCCGACCCGAAACCCGTCTCGCTGGTCGCCCGCAACCGGTTGATCAGCGGCTTGTGCGATGCGTTGGTGGTCGTCGAAACCAGCGTGACGGGCGGGGCGATGCACGCCGCCCGCCGCGCCTTCGAGCAGGGGCGGCGCGTGTACGCGCTCGACAGCGCAGCCAGCGGCAACCGGGCGCTGATCGACGAATTCGGCGCGCTGGCGCTCGATGTGAATGGATTCAGTGGATTGTGGCGTTGAATCACGGGGATAAAAAAGAGGATGCCGCATGTAGAGTCATGCGGCACCCAATTTCATTGCGGTCTTTGAGGGGAGTGACCCATGTGGAGCACCCACCGAGGTGAGCCGTCTAGCAGGGGTTCACCCCCATAAGACTGCGACTGTTCACGATCACCTCCTTTTAAGCTCTTTAGACGATAAACACGAGTATAGCAGGATTTTTCGGCGGGTCAATAAGGTTCACATGAGAAATTCGTTCGCCTGGCATGGGCGATCCCGGCTATCATCGCGGCGCTCAATGGGATAGATGCGATTAGGTCATGACACCACGTGTTTTCTTCCTGCTGTGGCTGTTCGCGCTGGCAGTGCGCAGCATCTACGCCCTGGTGAACTATTCGCCGGGCTTCACCGCGTTTGAAAGCGGCGACTATGCGCTCTACCGCATCGGCGCGGAACACCTTATGCAGGATGGCAGCTTCACCAACAGCCTGTTTTTAGTGCGTCCGCCGCTGTACCCGCTGTGGGTGGCGTTGATGGAAGCTGACCCGCTGCGCATCCTGATCAGTGGGATCGTCGCCGGCGCGCTGATCGCCCCATGCGGCGCGGTCTTTGTCCGCCTGCTGCACCCCGACCCGCGCCTGGCATTGGGGACGGGCTTTCTGCTCGCCATCGACCCGACCGGGATTCAATTTTCGGCGTTCCTGGGGCCGGAACCGTTCGCCAACCTGTTCCTGCTGCTGGCGCTGACCGCGCTGCTGCGGGCGATGCGCGATGGCAGCGCGGCATGGGGCGCGGCGGCGGGCGCGCTGCTCATGCTTTCGGCCTACACCCGCCCCTCAACGTATCTGTTCTGGATTCCGCTGGCGCTGTGGTGGGGGATTCGGCATCGGGGCGCGCTGTTCACGCACTGGCGCGGGATCGCGGTGTTCGTCGGCGTATGTGCGGCAGGGGTGGCCGCCTGGACGCTGCACAACCAGGTGGTTTTCGCCACGCCCAGCTTTTCGACTGTCGCGCCGTACACGATGGTGTACTACCGGGCGGCATCGGTCGAACGCATCGCCAGCGGCCAGCCCATTGAAGCGGTGTACATTGCGCTCAGCCGCCGGGTAGTAGACTATGCCGATCTGGACATCGACCCAGTGGATGCCGGGACGCGCCATCAGTTTCTCGCCGCGCCGCCGCCCGTACAGGCTGCGCTCAACCGGGTGGCGCTGGAAATTTTCGCCGCGCACCCGCTGATCACGCTGGCGACGTTCCCGGTGGGGTTTGCGCGCATGTACGGCCTGTTTCCCGATACGTTCACCCCGCTGAGCCTCAGCCTGATCGGCGTGAACGCGCTCCTGCTGATCGGCGCGGGCATGGGAACGATCATCGCGCTGCGCCAGCGCCGCTGGACGCTGCTGATTGCTGCCCTGCTGCCGATTGCCTACTACACGGCGGGGACGCTGATCGTGAAAAGCGCGGGCATGGATACCCGCGAACGGTCGATGCTGGAACCGATGCTGATTCTGCTGTGGATGCTGGCGTTCGTGGCATGGGCGGATCGGCAGGCGGCGCGCCGACGAAAAATGTCACCACCCGCCGATTCTGCGACGGCTAGGCCAGCACCGCCGGGCTAAGCCCCAGCACGCGGACGATCTGTTCAGCGTGATCGCCATCGTGCAGCGCCACGACCGTGGCCATATCCAGCACGGTGATCGCGTTCCAGGTGGGGTGAAGGCCGACGCGCTCCCAGCCTTCGGGCGGCAGCGCGGCCAGAAAATCGAGATGCGCCCGGCGGCGCTGCAACCAGCTCGCCCATACCTGGTCGAACTGCTGGTCGGCATAGCGGTTTTCAACAGCCAGGCCGGGGACATCGTACACGCGCAGCGCCGGGCTGTCCTGTTCGACCATCGAACGGTTGCGGTCGAAGAAGATCTGTTCAAAATCGTTCAGGTGGCACACGATCTCCAGCACGTTCCAGCCGTCCGCACCGTCGCGGGTGGCAGTGGCGCGGGCTTGATCGACCCCGTGCAGGATGGCTTGTAGAATCGTCGCATTTTTCTTCATGGCGGTCAGGGCGCGTGCGGGATACAGGGCGGGCATATGCGAATCCTTTCGTTTTCTGATGGGGTTTTTATGGGGGTGTGTTACCCTTGACTGTAGCTTAGCGTATGGGGGAAGCAGTTGACCAATGGCCTTTAACCTGGATCGATACACGAACAAAGCACAGGAAGCAATCCTGAAATCGCAGGGGCTGGCGACGGATTACGGCCACACCGCCATCGAGCCGGTACACCTGCTCACGGCGCTGATCGGCCAGAAAGAGGGGGTCGTGCCGGAAGTGATCGCCAAGATCGGCGCACGCCCGCAGCAGGTGAGTGCCGAACTGGACGCGCAGTTGAACAGCCGTCCGCGTTCGTTCGGCAGCAATGCCCAACCGAACCTGAGCCGGGTTTCAGTGGATGTGCTGGCACGCGCCGAAGCCGAAGCCGACGGCATGACGGATGAATACGTCAGCACGGAACATATCCTGCTGGCGCTGGCCGACCCGAAAACGGGCGATACCAGCGATTTTCTGCACAAACGCGGCGTGACCCGCGATGCGATTTTGCAGGCGCTCACCGCCATCCGCGGGAATCAGCGCATCACCACCCAGGACCCGGAAGGCACCTTCAAGAGCCTGGAAAAATATGGCCGCGACCTGACGGCAGTCGCACGGCGCGGCAAGCTCGACCCGGTGATCGGGCGGGATGAAGAAATCCGCCGGGTGATCCAGGTGATCAGCCGCCGCACCAAGAACAACCCGGTGCTGATCGGTGAAGCGGGTGTGGGCAAAACCGCGATTGTCGAAGGGCTGGCACAGCGCATCGTCAACGGCGATGTCCCCGAAGGACTGCGCGATAAACAGTTGATCGCGCTCGATATTGGCAGCCTGCTGGCGGGCGCGAAGTTTCGCGGCGAATTTGAAGAACGCCTGAAAGCGGTGCTGCGCGAAGTCACCGAATCGAACGGGCGGATCATCCTGTTTTTGGACGAACTGCATACCATCGTCGGGGCGGGCGCAGCGGAAGGCGCGGTCGATGCGTCGAACATGCTCAAGCCGATGCTGGCACGCGGCGAACTGCGCTGCGTGGGCGCGACCACCATCGATGAATACCGCAAGTACATCGAAAAAGATGCCGCGCTGGAACGCCGCTTTCAGCCCGTATTCGTGGATGAGCCAAGCGTGGAGGATACGATCAGTATTCTGCGCGGGTTGAAAGAACGCTATGAGGTGCATCATGGCGTGCGCATTCAGGACAGCGCGGTGATCGCCGCTGCCACGCTCAGCCATCGCTACCTGCCGGATCGCCAACTGCCGGATAAAGCCATCGACCTGATCGACGAAGCGGCGGCACGGCTGAAGATGGAGATCGACAGCAAGCCCGTCGCGCTGGAAAACGTCGAACGGCACATCATGCAGTTGGAGATCGAACGCGAAGCGCTGAAGAAAGAACGCGACCGGGCATCGCTGGAACGGCTGGACGCGCTTGAAAATGAACTGGCGCAGCTTCATGAAGAAATGGGCGGGCTAACGCTGCGCTGGCAGCGCGAGAAAGGCGCAATCGAAGCGATTCGGACGCTCAAGACGCAGATCGACGAGACGCGCATCAAGTTGGAACAGGCCGAACGCCGCGCCGACCTGGAAGGGGCAGCGCGGCTGCGCTACGGCACCCTGCCCGACCTGGAAAAGCAGTTGGCGGTCGCTGAAGAAACCGTGCAGCAGATTCAGCAGGAAGGCGCGATGCTGCGCGAAGAAGTGGACGCGGATACGATTGCCGAAGTCGTCTCGCGCTGGACGGGCGTTCCAGTCGCGCGCCTGCTGGAAGGCGAAGTCGAAAAGCTGCTGCGCATGGAAGCCCGCCTGCACGAGCGCGTGATTGGCCAGGAAGCGGCAGTCCGGGCGGTTTCGGCGGCGGTGCGCCGCAGCCGTGCCGGGCTGCAAGACCCGAACCGCCCGGTCGGGGTGTTCCTGTTCCTGGGGCCAACGGGCGTGGGCAAGACCGAACTGGCGCGGTCGCTGGCCGAATTCCTGTTCGACGATGAAGATGCGATGGTGCGCATCGATATGAGCGAGTTCAGCGAACGCCACACCGTCGCCCGGCTGATCGGCGCGCCGCCGGGGTATGTCGGCTACGATGAAGGCGGCCAACTGACCGAAGCCGTGCGCCGCCGCCCGTACTGTGTGGTGCTGCTCGACGAGATCGAAAAAGCGCACGCCGATGTGTTCAACATCTTTTTGCAGGTGTTCGATGATGGCCGCCTGACCGATGGCCAGGGGCGCACGGTCGATTTTTCCAATACGATCATCATCATGACCAGCAACATCGGCAGCGGGCTGATCAAGCAGTTGACCGGGAATACCGATACCAAGATGGTGCGGTCGGCGGTGATGGCCGAACTGGACAACTATCTGCGGCCAGAGTTCATCAACCGCCTGGACGATGTGATCCTGTTCCACAACCTGAGCCAGGAGGACATCGAGCGGATCGTCAGCATCCAGCTTCGCAACCTGGATCGGCTGCTGGCGGCACGGCGCTTGACGCTGCAACTGACCGCTGATGCTAAAGCGTACCTGGCGGCGGAAGGCTATGACCCGGTGTATGGGGCGCGCCCGCTCAAACGGGCGATCCAGCGCGAATTGGGCGACAGGCTGGCGGTGTACATTCTGGAAGGGCATGTGCGCGAAGGCGATCATATCGTGGCGGATGTGAACGAAAGCGGCGACGGCCTCAGCTTCAGCACGGTACCGCAAACCGAGACGGTTTAGGTTCGGTGGGCTGGCGCTGTCGGTGTATCGATCCGACTCATTATGGATCGGCGCCGCCCCACCCCGATCCCCATCCGCACAGTTTATCCCAAATGCGACCCATCGCCATTTGGGATAAACGCCGACTCCCCCACCGTTCGTACACCCCATCCGTTGGAACCACGTTTGAGCGGCAGATCGATCCGGTTTGATCCGCATTTAACGATCAATTAAAGATCAAGACACCCCCCTGCCCCACCCCATGATCTTGATCGATCCTTGATCATTTGGGTAATCAGCGCGGCGGGAATTGGGGATCATCTCATACGTGTGTTACGATTCGCAGCGCTGTACAACCACTCACCCTGTTCTCACCCGGTTTGTGTACGCTTGTGGTGTTTTGCACAATTACACAATGAGGCATTCAAACCATCATGTGGCGCTGGATCATCCTGGGCATTGCCATCCTGGCCTTTCTCGTTTTCGGCTTCAGCCTGGCCGATGTCGCATCGAACGGCGATGTGCAGGCCAGCGCGGTCATCGGCGCTGCCGATGCCGACATCAGCGGGTTTGCCCGTGCCACCGCCCCACTCGACTGGCAGTTCCCGCGTGATTTCGCCGCGCATGAGGACTATCAAACGGAATGGTGGTACTACACGGGCAATATCGCCACCGCCGAAGGGCGGCGCTTCGGCTACCAGTTCACGATCTTCCGCCGCTCGATCACGGCGGAGGCGGCCACGCCGGAATCATCGGAATGGCGTTCCAACCAGCTTTACATGGCGCATTTCGCGGTCAGCGATGTCGAAGGCGGGCGGTTCTTCCACGATGAGCGCTTCTCACGCGGCGGGGCAGGGCTGGCCGGGGCGGTCTATCAGCCTACCTACCAGACCTGGCTGGAAGACTGGCGCGTGAGCGGCCTGGACGATGCCGCCCGCGAACGCCGCCTGACGGCGCGCATGACCTATGATGGCCTCCCCGTCGCCGTCGATTTCACGCTCTCGCTGGTCAAGCCGCCCGCGCTGCAAGGCGTAAACACCGACGGCCTGAGCGCGAAAAGCGGTGAGGCGGGCAATGCCAGCCATTACTATTCACTGACGCGGATGCCCACCCAGGGGACGATCACCATCGGCGCGGAGACGTTCAGCATCGACGGCTATAGCTGGATGGATCACGAATTCAGCACGAGCGCGCTCGGTTCCGGGGCGTTGGGCTGGGACTGGTTCGGCCTGCAATTCGACGATGGCCGCGAGATAATGATCGGTCAGATACGCCTGACTGACGGCGGCAAAGACCCGAATTTCGGCGGCCTGCTGGTGAACGCCGACGGCAGCACCCGCTACTTGCCCAGCAGCGCGATCACGATCACGCCCACCGCCGCATGGACGAGTCCGCATACTGGTGCAGAGTACCCCGCGGGCTGGTCGATAGCGGTCGATACGGGCGCACCGATCCCCCTCACCTTCACGCTCACGCCGCAGCTTGCCGATCAGGAATTACACGGCGGCGGGATCGCCTATTGGGAGGGGACGGTACGCATCGACGGGGATGTAAGCGGCTATGGCTATGCTGAACTGACGGGGTATGTCGATGCGCTGACCGGACGCTTTTAAGGGTGATTGTTTATTCGACGCGCGCGGCCTGTGCAGCGGCAGGGGCGGCGAACAAGTCCGGGTCGAGCATGGTCAGGAAGTGAATCGCTTCCTCCATGTTCCCGACCGGGCGAAAACGGTCGTTCAGGATTTTGGCCGCGATCACCCCGAAAAAGCGCATGAGCGCATTGTGCGTGATGATCAGCGTCCAGCCGTAGTTTTCGTGGCTGCGGTGCTGCTGAATCTCGCGGATCGGGTCGGCAAAGTGCGGCGTGAACGTCTTGAGCCGGGAGACATCGACCACCAGATGAAACGGAATCTGCGCCTGTTCGATCAGCGCTGCCGTCGCTTCCATGCCCGCCCGCATATCGCTTTCACTGAACTGTTCGCCCGGTGTCACCAGGATCACGCGGCGTTCTACCAACCATCCCACCTGCCCATCCATCGTCTGCCCTTTCTCACTCATGGTGCTGCCGCCGTTTGTTGTAACGATGGCTTAGCTGCATGATAACATCGAGTTAAAGTGCGCAGCACAAACATAGGAGAAATAGGCTGTTCGTTTGAAAAGACGAACCTTGCCGCGTCCTGCTGACGGATTCAAACCGGAACAATACCCAACGCCCTGTGGAACCATGCTATAGTGAGAATCGTCATTGAAAATGTTGATTTTTACATGAACTGGCTGATTGCAGGCCGACCAGGGTCGGCGCGCAGTACGCGGTTTCTGGGGAAAGGGAGGGTTCGCCATGCGTCGTTTATTCCTGATTGCCGCGCTTGCGATCACGCTGATCGTCGGCACGGTTGGCGTGGCCACTGCACAAGGCGGCACCACGATTTACATTGTCGCGCAGGGGGATACGCTGGCGCGCATTGCGGCACGGTTCGATACCACTGTGTACGAGATCGCCGCACTCAATGGGCTGAACAACGTCAACCTGATCTATGTCGGGCAGCAGTTGGTCATCCCCAACCCGTACACGCCGCCGCCCGCCCCACCGCCACAGCCGCCGCCACCGCAGCAGGGCGGGGGCTATTACGTCGTGCAGCGCGGTGATACGCTGCGCCGCATTGCGGAATGGTACAACACCACCGTGTATGCCATTCAGCAGGCGAACGGGATCATCAACCCGAACCGGATTTTTGTCGGCCAGTTGTTGTATATCCCGCCGTCCAGCCCGCCGCCGCCCACGTACATCACCGCCTATCATGTCCGCCCCGGCGATACGCTGCGCCGCATCGCGGCGGCCTTCGGGACGACGGTGCAGGCCATCGTCGCCTACAACAACCTGGCAAACCCCAACGTGATCTTCGCCGGGCAGCTTCTCTACATCCCGCACTACTGATTTTCGTCCCTCTGGGGCGTGCATTCCGATGCGCGCCCCTTTTTTTCGCTTCAAAGTAGGGATTCGGTTTATGATTGGGACAGCGGCGCACCTTGAAGGAGATATGGAATGCGGCGGCTGCCCTTCTGGATGATTACAATCGTGTGTGCGTCCCTGATCGCCCCGGTTTTCAGCGTTGGCGGGCAGGAACCGGAACCTACCCCTGTGATTCACACCGTGCGCAGCGGGGAAACGCTGGCGACCATCGCCAGCCGTTACAACACCACGGTGCGCGACCTGATCGCCGCCAACCCGCGCATCACCAACCCGAACGTGATTTATCTCGGTCAGGAGATCGTGATCCCGCCCGGCAGCACGGTTGCTAACACGCCGGGCGCAGACTCCGGCACGCCGACCCCCACCGCCGCCGCCCAGACCCCCGCGCCCGATGCGACGATCACCCCAGTCCCGACCTTGACTCCGCTGCCGACGAACACCCCGTTCAACCCGGATACCGCCCCCCAGAATGCCACGCCGATCCCGCCGATCAATGCCGGGGTCATGTTCGAGACGGGCGGCACGGTGTATGCGCTTTCATACCCGGAACGCATGATTGAGGCGGGGATGACCTGGATGCGCAGCCAGATTCGCTGGAACGCGGGCGACCCGGTGACGGCAGCCCAGGGCGCTATCGAAGCCGCCCGCGCCTGGAATTTCAAGGTCGTGATCCATGTGACGGGCATCCCGGCGCAGTTGGGCGCAGACCCGGCGGGGTACACCGCGCAGTTCGCCGCTTTTCTGGGGCAGGTCGCCGCGCTCGGCCCGGATGCCATCGAAGTATGGGACGCGCCCAACAGCGGGGAACACTGGCCGCTTGGCTTGATTAGCCCTGCCGCCTACACCGACCTGCTGCGCGCCGCCTTCGAGTCGATCAAGCGCGCCAACGAGCGCGTCACCGTGATCAGCGCCGCGCCTGTCCATGAGCCGGCGTTCACCGGGCGCTGTGATGCCAACGGCTGCGAACGCGATCTGTTCATCCAGGGCATGGCAGCAGCGGGCGCGGGCGCAGTGGCCGACTGCATCGGCATCCGCTACACGGAAGGGGCAGTCCCGCCGGATTCGACGACGGGCGATTCACGCGGCGCGGCGGCCTATTTCGTCCCGCTGCTGAATGGGTATGCGGCGGCCTTCCCCGATAAGCGGCTGTGCATCACCGAAATCGGCTATTTATCCGGGGAAGGGCTGCCCGCGCTCCCGCCGTCGTTCGCCTGGGCGGCGAACACCACCGTCGATGAACAGGCGGCATGGCTGCACCAGGCGGCGGGCATCGCCAGCACGACCGGGCGCGTGGGGCTGTTCCTGGTCTACAACGTCGATGCGAGCGCATACACGACGGTGAACCCGCTGGCGGGATGGGCGATTGTTCGCCCGGATGGGCGCTGCGCGTACTGCCAGGCCGCGCGTTGAGCAAAACCCAGTTGTCGGCAGCGGCAGTGCGCCCTACACTGGTAAAACACAGGACCAGGATCGGCTGGACACAACCATTGATCAGGATTCGCTGAAGGGAGTAGCAACATGGTTTCGATCCCCTGGCGCACTGGCGTGAACATGCGCGAGTTCGCCTATTACGGATACCCCGGCTTACCCAACTTTTTCGCCCCGGCAGCACTCCAGCGGCAGCAGGCGGAAACCCTGCGCGGCATGGGGGTCAAGGTGGTGCGTTTTTACGCCAGCCATCGCCAGGTCGCCACCGATGCCACCGCGCAGCGGGTGCGCGCCGCGTGCGATGTGCTGGCGCAGCACGGAATGCAGGCCATCATCTGCCTGGATGACGCGCACGCCGTCGCCGGGTGGTGTGTGCCGGGCTACGACGATTTGCACACCGAAGTGAACAGCCATTACAACAAACGTTTTTTTACACAGGAATTATGGCGCGCTAAATACCTGCCGCACATCAGCGCGATTGTCACCGCCGTCAAGGATCACCCCGGTGTGCTGCTGTTCGAACTGGGCAACGAATACGCCATCCACCCGCGCAGCCCTGAACCGAACCGCGCCGATGCCCAGGCGTTCATCACGTTTGCCCGCGTGGTCAGCGAGACGATCAAGGCGATTGCGCCGAAAAAACTGGTCAGCACCGGGCTGGTGAACACACGCCACGTCGCCAACCTGATCGATGAAGTGCCGCCGCGCACCTTTTCGCGTCAGCTTCATGCGCTGCCCGGCATCGACGCAATTTCGCTGCATTATTACTTCCACGATGGCGAAAAGCAGTTCGTCGCCAACGATATGGAAGTGGCGCGGGCGTTGGGCAAGCCGTTCTACATCGGGGAATTTGGGGCGGAGTTCGGCAAGGTGGATCGGCTGGCGTATTACCGGGCGGAACTTCAGGAATGGCGCAGCGCGGGCGCGTTCGTGGCGATGCCCTGGGCGTTCGATACGTCGCCCAACGATGTCGGCGTGAGCGACCTGTATTCGTTCGCCCGCATCAAAGGCGATTTCGATGCGCTGCGCGGGGTGGTGCAAAGCTTCAGCACCAACGTCCCGGCCTTTGAACTCACCCCGGCGGCGGGGACAGGCACGCAGCCCCAGCCAACCAACCCCACGCCGACACCGCCCACCCCTGCCGGCACCGGCACCCCCCCGGCGAACACCGGGACGGGGACAGGCTCGACAGCGGGCGGGACTACGCCCAACCGTGCGACCGGGACGCTTACGCCCGTCGCCGGGACGTTCAGCAGCGTTCCCGCGTTCGTGATTCAATCGCCCGCGCCCTGGCAGTACGATATTCTGGCGCGCTTCAACGAACCCGCCGCGTATGGCAAGCGCGAAGGCCTGTTGATCAAGCCGAAGGTGAACACCGGGCTGCTGACCGTGAATGCGGTGCAGCGCGGGCGCGTGACCAAAATCGAAAATTACCCGCCGGGCTACGGCCTGTACGTGTGCATCGAACACCGCTGGTACGGCGAAACCTATGTCTCGTGGTACGGCCACCTGGCGCAAAGCTATGTCAAGGTGGGCGATTATGTCAACGCCGGGAGTCCGGTCGGCGTAGCGGGCGATTCGGGCAGCGCCGATGTGGTCAGCCTGTTCCTGACGCTGCAATGGCTCGGCAAAGGCGGCAAAGGCTATGTGATTGAGGACGTGATCGACCCGCTGGCGGTGATGCAGGCTGCGCTCCCGCCGCGTGATGAAGTCACATTCGATGCGCACGTCACCGTGCCGGACAACACCGTCTTTCAGGCGGGCGCGATCTTCAAAAAGACCTGGCGCGTGCGCAACACCGGGAATACGACCTGGCAGAACTACCAACTGACCTTCTTCAGCGGGACTCCGATGGGGCCAGGGACAGCCGTCCCGATTCCGGTGGTGCGCCCCGGTGAACTGGTGCAGCTTTCGGTCGATCTGGTCGCGCCGTCGATGACGGGCAATCAGGTGTCACGCTGGGCTATTCGCAACGCCGCCGGGCAGATTTTCCGCAGCGAACTGACCGCCGCGATCAGCGTGCAGGGGCGCGAACAGGGGACGCGGCGTTCGCTGGCGCGTTTCGTGGCCGATGTCACCATCCCCGATGGATCGCCCATCGCGCCCGGTCAGCGCTTCACCAAGACATGGCGCGTGATGAACGACGGCAACACCACCTGGGACGGCGGCTACCGCATGAGCTATGAGAGCGGCGAACGCATGAACACGCCCAACGACATCCCGCTGCCCGCACTGCGTCCGCGCCAGGTGGGGGATGTGTCGGTCGATCTGGTCGCGCCGACCGCGCCAGGCCGCTATCGTGTGACCTACCAGCCGTTCGATTCTGCCGGGCAGCCGTTCGACTTCGACATGTACGCCGAAATCACCGTCGATCCGGCGGTCAACCAGCCGCGCCCGGTCAACAGTGCCGATATTCTGCCTTCGCCCGTGCGCGGGAACTATACCATCGGCTGGAAGTTCAACGCGCCCGTCCCCTACCTGGATGGCCGTCATAAGGGGGTAGATTACGTTGCACGCGGGACGGGCAACCCGATCTTCGCGGGCGCGGAAGGCGTGGTCTTTTCGTCGGAACGGTGCGGCATCTGCACGCCCGACCGCCCCAACTTCGCCGCGCACGGCATCTCGATTGCGTCTGCCACCGCGCAAGGGCTGTTCAACCGCCCCACCCAGTGGAATTTCGGGTTCGGCAACCTGGTGATCGTGCGCTATGACTGGAGCGCGCTGCCCAAGCGCGCCCGTGATGCGATGGCCGCGCGCAACCTGACGAATGGTTTCGCGTTCGTGTTCTACGCCCACCTGCTCGATATTTTCGTGAGCAGCGGCCAGGCGGTGAATGCCACGACTCAGATCGGCACATTGGGCAATTCCGGCAATTCGACCGGGCCGCACCTGCACCTCGAAGTGCGCCTGGGGCGCGAATCGCGGGATTATCTGCGCCCAATTCAACTGCTCGACCCTGAATTGATGTTCGGTCTGTAACGGGATGTCAACACGGGAGGGGTGGCCGTCACCCGGCGCGCCGCCCCTCCCGGCATCGGTGCGAAGTCCGTAGATTGTGGGGTTAAACCTGGGCGTAAATATCGGCCAGCGCCAACGTCACCTCAATCGACGGCAGCGCGATTGAAGCGTCCAGGCCGTTCACCATCGTGTACAACCATTGACCCTCACCGTGCCGGGAATAGGTTTTGATGTGCGGCTGTGCCTGGTCGATCAGCACATACTCGTGAAGGCTGGCGAGCGTCTGATAATGATCGAGCTTGACCCGGCTGTCGTAATCGGCAGTGGACGGTGACAGCACCTCGACGATCACGGTCGGGTTGAGCAGGGTATCCAGCCCGTGATCGACCTCGATCTGCACATCGCCGCATACCACCGTCACATCCGGGTAAGCGTACAACCCCGAAGGCGTGCGCACGCGCATATCGCTGGGCAGCGCTTCACACGGGTGCCCCTTCAGCAGATTGCTTAACTTGACGGTCACATTGCGCGTGATACGGTTATGCCGCAGGCTGGCTCCAGTCATGCTGAGGATCATGCCGCCGGCGAATTCGTACTTGGTGTCGGGCGATTGTGCCAGCAGATGATACTCTGCCAGCGTCCAGTTGTTCTCAATATTGGATTTAGGAAGTGCCGACATCGCGGTCTTGGCTCCACAGGCTCACGGGCTACCCTGATTATACCCGAAGTCCGGCGCGGTCGGTTCAGGCCTGGCGGGCTGCGTAGTGCAGGATGGTGTGCAGCAGCACGTTCGCGCCGCGCTCCACGTCCTCCCAGGCGGTGTATTCACGCGGACTGTGGCCAATTCCGTCTACGGACGGGATGAAGATCATCCCGGTGGGGGTAATGCCCGCCATGAACTGCCCGGCGTGGCCTGCATAGCTCGCCAGCGGCATGGCCGGGATGCCCATGTGCTGGCATACCGCGTCGATGGCCGTCATGAGCGCGTCGCTCATTGATGCAGCGGGCATGTGCGTGACCAGCTCCATCCGGGCATCGAGCGCATAGGACGCGGCGCATTCGCGGGCGATTTGCAGCATGGCGCGTTCCATGTCGCCCATCAGCGTTTCATTGACATGCCGCACTTCGACGGTACAGACCGCTTCACTGGGGATGATGTTGAATTTGCCAGGGAACACATCGACATCGCCGCAGTGGAAAATGCCATCGCCATAGCGGGCGCGCATGGCATCATGGGCGCGCACGATGAACAGCGCCGCCCCGCGCAGCGCATCGCGCCGCTTGTACATATCGGTCGTCCCGCTGTGTCCGGCCTGCCCCAGAAACGTGATCCGGTGGGTTTTGCGGCCTACAATCGCCGTCACGATGCCAATCGGCGTATGCGAACGTTCCAGGCGTGTCCCGTGTTCGATGTGCAGCTCCAGATAGCCCGCCAGCGATTCCGGGTCACGGCGCACATGCAGCGCCCGGCGCGGGTCGGAACCGACGCTGCGCAGTGCAGCCCGCAGCGATGCATTATCGCGCCGGGTATCGAACAGATCATCGGGCTTCAGCATCCCGGTGAGCGCCCGCGCCCCGAACAGCGATGCCCAGTGGCCTTCATCGTCGGTGAAGTCGATCACTTCCAGGTGAAACGGGAGCTGCACGCCCGATTCGCGGATGGTGCGCACGCATTCCAGCGCCGCGCAGATGCCGACCGCGCCATCGTAGCGCCCGCCGTCCGGCACGGTATCCAGGTGGGAACCAATCAGCAGAGTCGGCGCGGCGGGGTCGGCACACGCCAGCACCCCGCTGAGGTTGGCGGCATCGTCGTCGATCACGCGCAGCCCCGCCGCCTCCAGATGATCGGCAAACCAGGCGCGGGCATGAATGTCTGCCGGGGATAGGGCTAAGCGCGTCACGCCGCCCGCTGCATCCCCGCCGATGGTGGCAAGTTCTTCAAAATCGGCACGTAAGCGCGTACCGTTCACGGATAAATCGGCGATCACAGCGTTGACGAACTGCACTTTCTGCGTCCTGACTCGATGAATGGGCGATGATCGAACAGAGGCCCCGCCCCGTTGTGTGCGCCCCTGTGACAATCTGTAAGAATGTCCCCGATTATAAAGACGGTTCCGCCGAATGTGCAATGCTTTTGCACAACTGCGCAAATGCGGTGCGCGTTTACACGGCGAATGGGTGCTGTGGCAGGCGAATCGTGACGGTCGTGCCGGAATCCGCCAGGCTGTCGATCTGGATCGTGCCGCGATGCGCTTCAGCGGCGGCGCGGCTGAGCGTCAGCCCCACGCCCAACCCGCCGATTTCGCCAATGTTGCTGCCGCGATAGAACGGCTCGAACACACGCGGCTGTTCATCGAGCGGAATCCCGATGCCGTGATCGACGATGGACAGCACGATCTCCGGCCCATCCACGCACATCTGCACCTGAATGGGCGTGCTGGCCTCCGAAAAGCGCAGCGCATTGCGCAGCACCGCGCCGACCATCTGGATGAGCAATTTACGGTCGCCCACTATCAACAAGTCGGGCGGGTCAATTTCGACCTGAATCGGGCTGCGATCCCGCACTTCAGCGGCGTGTTGTTGAATCACATCGCGGATCAGGTCATCGGCGCGGAACGGCACCGCGGCCAGGCGTTCGGGAACAGGCGCGAACGGGGCAATGACCGCGCTGATCTCGTCGAGCATCGATGTGATGCGCCCGGTCTGCTGGCGAATCGTGCGGATACGTTCATCGCGCTGGGCGGGCGTGAGCCGGTCGTGATAGCGCGCCAGCAGGTCGCACGAGGTCTGAATGTTGGCCAGCGGGGTACGGAATTCGTGCGCAATGCGCGTCATCATGCGCGTTTTCAGCGTGCCAAGTTCCTGCTCTTTTTGCAGGCTGATCTGCAACCGTTCGCCTTCCAGCCGCAGCCGTTCCAGTTCGCGGCGTTCGGTCAGGTCGCGCAGCACCGCCAACCCGCCCACGCCCCGACCCTGGGCATCGCGGATCACCATCCCGCGCACTTCGACCGGGATGCGGGTTTCATCACCGCGCACGATCTCGATCTCCAGCGTCCCGCCTTCCTGAAAATCGCCCGCCAGCGCATTTCGGTAAATCTCCAGGACACGGTTCAGCGACTCACGCGGGATCAAATCGACCACCGCCCGCCCGATCAGGTCATCGTAGGCGTAGTGCAGCCCGGCGACCGCCGCAGGGCTGGCATACTCGATCAGGCCGTGCGCGTCTACCTGTAGGATGATCTCGTTCAAATGCTGCGCGATCAGCCTGAAGCGCGTTTCGCTGTCGATCAGGTCGGCTTCGGCACGTTTGCGCCGTTCGATCTCGTCGAGCGCTTCCTGGTACAGCCGCGCATTTTCCAGCGCCGCGCCCACCAACTGCGAAAGAATTTTTGCCTGCTGAATTTCTTCGGGGGTGAACAGATGGCCGGGGACAGTGCGCGCCATGCCCATGATGCCCAGGCATGTCTCCCCGGCCAGGATCGGCACGTTCAGCACGGCATGGACACCCAGCGAGACATACACTGGGCGGCGGTGTTCCCACGTCGCATAATCCTCCACATGGACGACTTCGCGGCTGTCGAAAGCCTGCCAGGCCAGCCGGGTATTGTCCCGCGTCAGCCGCACACCGATGATCGACGGGTGGCCTGCCGTCACCGCCCGCACGGTCATCGTTTGCGCATCGCCCAGCACCACATCGACGACGGTGGCCTGCATGATGGCGGCAGTCTGATCGACAATCGCCTGCAACAGATCGTCCAGGGCGCGCCGCGTCAGCAAATCGAGCGTGATTAGGTGAAGCCGGGAAAGAAAATCCTGAGACGGCAGCACAGCACATCCTTTGCACAATACGCGGTCACCCGCGTGATTGTTACATTGTAGCGCTGTGCTGTAAGAAAACGATAGCCAGGCGGTGAATCGATGGAGCGGTGGCTTCAGCGCTGCTCCCACGCCGGGATCAGGCTGGCAAGCTGATCGTAAGCGCTGGAACCGAAATTCAGGCTCGGTTCAATGTGGGTGTTGTAGTAATAGCCGTTCCAACTGTTCACGATCAGCGTGCTTTCAGCGACAGCAGCGGCGGCGTTCCACTGCTGCAACAGCAGCGCGCCGTCCCCCCGGTCAACGGGCGGGGTGGCATACGGCGACCAACCCGCGAACGCCGATGCATCCCAACCGGGGATCACGGTGGGCAGGAAGTAGCGCCCGCCCATCATCAGGGTGCGTTCCTGCCAGTAGGCATTCACATCCGCCGGGTTTTCAGCCCAGGCGGTATCGAGCAGCATCATGCCATCGAACGTGGGCATGTACGATTGGGTAGTGCCTTCCATGATCCAGAGCTGTTCGTAATTCGGGTCGTAGGCGGCGCGGGCATTCATCCATGTGCCAACGGTGTAACGCTGTTGGTTCCAGAAGTAGATCGCGGGTTGGCCGTCGATGCGCATATAGGACGGATGCGTGATCACATCGCTGACCAGGAACGCGAGCGATTGATCCAGGTCACCGAGCGTTTCCAGGAAATTGCGTTCGTTCAGGTCAACCATCACGCCGATCTGAAAATCGCGGGTTTCGCTCGCCTCCAGCAGGGTGAGCAGCGAACGATGCGTAATATTGTCGTTGGCGATGCCCAACCACGCGACGATGAACCCATCGATTCCCGCAGCCTTTGCCCGTTCGATGTGCGTGGCGGCTGTCGCGGGGTCGCGCACGTCGTACAGTTCGGCGGGCGCGTCGCTCAGGCGCTCATCCCTCCAGCCATCGTTCGACCACCAGCCGAAATAAATGGCGAAGACCTGTTTGTTGTCATCAGCAGACGCGCCGACGGTCGCCCCGGCGATCAGCGTGCATGTGAGTGCGATGAGAAGGAAACGAACCGTGCTGCGCGACATAGCCACTTTACCTGACACATAGTCGTATCAAACGAACCGATACCTGTAGGATACGGGCATATTCGACTTCACAGCATTGAACTTGAGTACTAATGACGCTGTTTTGCGCCAATTTTCACGCACTTCACAGCCGCGCCGCGCAGTGCTGCCCCAGGCGAACCGGAACCTTTACAATTTTCGTTTCTTCGCGTAAGCCTACGATAAACCTACGGGTCAGGGTTTCTTAACCTGATGGCGCTTCAAAACGGCGTAGGATGAACGTATGATCATCACCACGCAAAGTTGAACCCCCTGAATCATGATGCTGTCTCACACTTTTTCTCAACCGTACCCTGAAACCGAAGCACCCGCCCAACTCGATCTATTTGGGCAAACGCCCATGCAGTTCTGGGCGTTCCTGGAAAATTCCGATTTCGTGCGTCACAACCGCGATGGCACGTTCTACCGGATGGATGAAGTCCGGTTGATCCGCCATGATGAACATCTGGAGGCCGATTACGCCCTGCTCACCAGCATTGGCATGAAAGGCGTGCGCGATGCCGCCCGCTGGTATCTTTCGCACCCCGCGCCGGGGCGCTACGACTGGGCGTGGATGGACCGCATGATGGAAAGCGCGGAACGGCATGGGCTGACGATGTATATCGACCTGTGGCATTACGGCTACCCGGATTGGCTGGATATTCAATCGCCGGATGCGCCGCGCCATTTTGCCGATTTTGCCGCCGCCATTGCCGACCGCTACCCAACGCTCGATACCTGGTGCATTTGCAATGAGCCAAGCCTGCTGCTGGAACTGGGCGGGCGGCAGGGGGTATGGTCGCCGCACCTGAAGCTGCACGATGTCACCCCGTTTCGTCAGCAGGTGTGCCGGATGATCATCGAAGCGTCGAAGGCCGTGTTAGCCATCCGCCCGGATGCGCTGCTCGTGCTGCCGGAACCCTGGCACGCGACTGATACCAACCCGGAGGATAATCAGGCAGCGGTTTTCGATACCGTGTTGGGGCTGCGCGACCCGGAATTAGGCGGGGAAGACCGTCTGATCAGCGTGATTGGCCTGAACCACTACCGCGATTCTACCCTGCCGCCGCTCCACCGCCTGCTGATCAACGCGGGCAAACGCTACCCACATAAACCGATTTGGGTGACGGAAACATCCGGGCCGCCGGTGGGCTGGCAGCAGACCGAATGGTTCTGGTGGATGCTGAGCGAAACCCGGCTGGCGAACATCGCCGGGGTGAAAACGCCCGTGTTCACCTGGGCCCCGGTCATTTCGATGTTCGATTGGGTGGATGAAACGGTGCAGCTTCACAATGGCATCTGGATTCTGGATGGAGATGGGGCGCGCCTTCCCAATGGGCGAATGCTGGAAGCGATTGCCCTGGCGCGCCAGTACCACTACCTGGAATAGGGGGGCGTGGCGGGTTCCCGGCTTAGTAGCGGATCACCACGTCCGCCGGGACTTTGAGATACACCGCAGCATCCCGCACCCGCAGGATTTGCTGCGGCGTGATGTAGTACCTGACCTGGACGGTTTCATCGGATGGGGTGACGCAGAAAAACCCCGTCCGCCCCAACCGCACGACGAGCAGTTCCGGCAGGCGGTGGTCATCGAAAAACATCCCGGAGATCGTCGGAATGGCATGGGGGCTGACCTGTGCTGTATCGGACGATGCAAGCCCGTTCAGCGTGATCGACGCGATGTGACCCATATCGCGCTGATACATATCGTACACGTGCATCCCGGTTTTGACGGCTGTCAGCGGGTTGATCTGCGTATTGGTCTGGGTCATGGGGTTCATCCGTTCCTGGCATGGTGAATCGAAAAAGCTGCGTGCATCTGCACACAGCTCTGATCGTGCCAAGGATACGCACGCTGCAAAAGTGCCGATTCACCTATCCATGCAGCGCATAAAGGACAAACGCAGACTGCTCATCCGCCAGCGCTTGCGCCAATGGCGGGTAAATCGCCCGCCCGCCGTCCGGCGCGGCATAGCCCCACAACCCATTCTGACAATCGCGGCCATCTTCCCAACCGGGGAAGCTCATGATCGGGTACAGGCAGATTCCGTGCAGCGGCAGCCCGGCAGCGAGTGCGGCGCGTACTTCTGCGCATACATAGCGGAACCACCCGGCGCGGCGTTCGCTTTCCGCGCCTGTTTCCGCCACCATCATCGGGCGCTGGTAACGTTCGTAGATTTCGGCACAGATACGACGGAACGGCTTGTACTGCGGGTCGTCACGTTCGATCATATCGCCTTTGTACACCCATTCATTGTTGGGGTAGAAGTTCAGCCCCAGCACGTCCAGGTATTTCGGGTCGCCCCCCAACTGCGGCATCAGGCGGCCACTCAGCAAATCCCATCCCTGATACTGCGCGGTGCGGTAGCCTTCGGCTTCGTCCGCTTCATGCATTCGTTCCGGGTTGGGGATGATATGCACCACCGGGTCACAGTGGATCACCCGTGTGTCTGGTGCAGTTTCCCAGAATGCGTCGGTCACTTCAAGCGCGGCGCGCACCAACTGGCACTTGAGTTCAAAGCTGCGCCCGCTGACATACGGGTTGAGAAACCCGGCATCGCCGCCCGCCCACGCGAAGAATGAAATTTCGTTCACGGGGCAGATGATCGGCACCGTTTCGCCTTCATCGGCCAAAACCTGGGCGAAGGCGCGCCCCAGGCGGCGGAACCGATCCACGAACGACGCGCTGAAAATATCGAGATCGTCCGGGTAGCCATAATGCAGCACATCCCAGATGAGCTGTATGCCGCGTTCACGCGCCGCCCGAATCATCGGGACGACGCTCGACCAGTCGTACACATGCGGACGCGGTTCGACCAGGTGCCAGCGGATGCCTGTGCGCGCTGTGTACAGGCCGTGCGCGGCCAGGCGGTCGTAATCCTGTGCGAAGTGGCGGTCATGTCCGGTCAGCGCCATCAAATCGAGACGCTGGCCGGAACGGTGGCGGTGCGATGAGCATTCAAAGCCGCCCATGAAAAAACTGTTGAACAACGCTTGTTTCCTGTTCTGCGGTCACGGTTGAAAGTGTGCGGACTTGAGTCGGCGTACCGACTTGAGTCGGCGTACCGACTTTAGTCGGCGGCGGCAGTCGCCGTCACTGGCGCGGTTTCGGCGGCGTGACCGTTCGCGGCGGCATAGTTCACGCCAGGCCGCACCCATCCATGCCCCGGCATGGCGTAGAACGGATCGCCTTCACGCGCCTGGGTTTCGATGTTGACCGGGCGTTCGGCCACATGTGCGAAATTCTTCCAGGTGGTTTCGGCTTCGCCCAACAGCCAATGGTTGACCAGCTCCACGCCCTGCATGACCGAATGATCCATGTTGCCGATCTCGTATTCCCACGCACCGAAGCGCCCCCGGCTGTAAATGTCGTGCGCCATCAGCCAGGGTTGAATGGTGCCGAGCGCGTAATTGCGATCCGTCGTCGGCACGGGATAGCTGTAATCGACATCGATCAGGTAAGTGCTGGCGATGCGGTCGCGGTCGCCATCGTTCAGCAGCCGGACGTTGTGCAGCCCTTCGATCACGCGGTCGATGATCGTCGCTTTGTCCTCATATTTGTGCGGGCTGTAGCTGGTTTCGGTCAGCAGCAGGTGCGTATCCGGGTTGGGCGTGATGTACGGTGAATAGTTGTTCAGGTAGGTGACGCGGTAGAACGGCGCGCTTGTTTCCGGGAAATACAGCCAGCACTTGCTGGTTTCGACCGGGCGGTTCACGCCCACGCCGACGATCAACCCGCTGGAATGGTGCAAATGATGCGTCTGTTCGCGCACGGCATCCGGCGCGTCTGCGATCTGGCCGATCAGCAGGTCGAGCGGCATCGTGGAAAGCAGCAGGTCATAGCCGACGATCTCGCCATCGCTGAAGGTGATCTGCTTACGCTGCGGGTCAACGGCGACGACGTTCCGGTTCAACTGTACATGGTCGGCCACATAGCGCATGAACGGGGTATACAGCCCCCCTGTGCCGCCATACAGCGGATACTTGAAGCGGTTGTTCGGCCCCCAGGACACCGAATCCTGCCCCAGGATCACGTTGGAAAGAATTTGCTGAAGGTTGGGCAGCGAGACGCGCTCGCCCAGCCAGTCCACGCTCATATGATCGACCGGGTGCGCCCACACCTTGAAGTTGTACGGTTTCATGAAAATCGACGCGATGCCTTTGCCGAACTGCGCATCGATCAGTTGGTCGAAATTGCGCGCCTGGCCAAGTTTTTCCGGCTGGCGCTGCGCTTCAATCAGGCCTAACACGCATTCCAGCACGACATCCGGCGGCAGATAGCGGATATTGTTCTGGAACGGATACGGCACGAACCGATCCATCATCCATACCCAGGCTTCGCGCATGATTTCGGTGAAATCGTCGCCCAACAGCTTATCGACCAGCGCATCGAAGTACGGGTAATGCGAAAACATCACATGCCCGCCGATGTCATACGTAAAGCCATGATCGTCGGTGAAGCTGGTCGCCAGCCCGCCGACATACGGGTTGCGGTCGTAAATGGTGAAGTTGCGGTAGCCCAGTTCCTGCAACCGGTAGCCTGCGCCCAGCCCGGTGGGTCCAGCGCCCAGGATGACGATTTTCTTATCCATGTTTTCCATCGTTATGACCTCACACCCTTCTTTTGCGTTTGCGGGGTCGGTGCTGCCGTCGTCTGTGCGGCGGCGCGCGCCCCGGCTGCCGGAATGAGCCGGGCGGCGGGCGGCGCGCTCTGCATGGCGGGCTGCTGCGCGCTCAGCGCTTCAAGAATGTCCATCATGCGCGCCGCGATGCGATCCCAGGAATGTTCGTCGAGCAGCTCCAGTTCACGCGCCCGACGGCTGACCGGGGATTCGCGCAGCGCCATTTCCACATGGCCGATGAATTCGGCATGGCTGCGGCCTATGCGCACGACATCGCCGTACAATTCGCTCACGTCGTAAATGGCGGTTGAAACGACGGGTTTATGCGCCGCCATGTATTCGAGCGTCTTGGTCGGGCTGAGATAGCGGGTGGATTCGTTCAGCGCGAATGGAATCAGCGCGACATCAAAATGGGCCAGGTACGCCGGGAGCTGCTCATACGTGCGCATTCCCGGGTAGTGCAGGTTAGGAGCCTGTGGCAGTTCCGCCGGGTCAATTTTGACGACCGGCCCCAGCAGGACGATGTTCCAATCCGGGCGCTGGGCGGCCATCGTGCGCAGTAAGTGCATGTCCATGCGTTCGTCGATCACGCCGAAATAACCGATCACCGGGCCTTGCAGCGCATCGAGCGGCGCGGGCGCGGGAAAATTTTCGCGGTTGGCGGCGCGGGCGAAATGCGCGCTTTCTACGCCGCTGGGGAACGCATACGTATGGTTGTTGAACGGCAGTTTATCGCGGTACAGGCTTATCCCGCCTGTGAACACCACGTCGGCGACCGGGAGCAGCATCGCTTCATTGTGCTTCAGGTCACGCGGCGCACCTTTGAAGGCCGAAAGCTGATCCATCACATCGACCACCAGCAGGCGGTAATCCAGGGCGGACGTAAAATCGAGCGCCATCGGCGTGTACAGCCACAACAGCGGATCGCGGATGCCCTGCGCGTCGGTGTACGCCTTCAGCAGCGCGCTGTATGCCGCCTGGGTAAGTGGGTCGCCATGCCCAATCCAGCGTTCTTCAATCACAGGTTGAATCAAGCGGATCACGGTCACAGATGCGCCGTTGGCCAGGGTGCGCGTGGAAACATCCAGGTGCGGTGTTTCCGCCTGAGAACTGGCGATAGGTTCTTCCACGAACAGCACCCGGTGCGTCAGCGCCAGCCGCGAAAGCAGATGCTGGGGGCGCTGCCATACAAAATCCCATCGAAGATGGCTGATACAAATCAAGTCGTTCACGGAATTCTCCCATTACTGGCGAAGCGGCATTGAACCTTCGGGTCTTCGCTTCAGCCCCCGTACCGTATCAGCGTGGTGCTAAAAAAATCCTGAAAGGGAGCCTGTAATAGGCAAAAATAAGAGGGGTGGCCTACTGACCACCCCCCCAGGTGTACTAAAGCGGTGTAGTGGTGGATGGCGTATCCCTGTATGGGTCGTCGCTGTAAGGCGAATCTTCAAAAGGGGCATCCCCATAAGGCGCATCGGTTCCGGCAGCCATCGTGTAGCCGTGATTCATCCCGCCGGGGTTGGCAATATCCGCCGTTTCGATTTCGGCTTCCAGAATGAATTTCAGACGGCGTAAATCCTCATCGAGCGTCTGATTCGGGTCGATGCCGAGAAGCTGCGCGAACAACTGACCAAGCGCGCCGCCGGGCGGGGCGTATTCCAGCTTGACCACGACTTCGGTGCGCGTGGTATCGTCTGCCGCTTTGAAATTGACCGCACCGGCATTCGGCACGCTTGCGCCTTCCGCCGAACGCCAGCCAATCCGCTGATCGAGATCGTCATTGATCACTTCGGTATCCCAACTCACCGTCAGGCCAGCAGGCGCTTTCAGCGTCCATTGCGAGCGTGTCTCGTCGTACACCTCCACCTTTTCCAGGTGGCGCATGAACTGGGGCAGGTTTTCGAAATTGCGCCAGTATTCGTACACGACATCGACCGGGCGGTCGATCAAAATGCGCGATTCCGCCCGCACCCCCTGCTGATGCGGCACGGCTACCCCGCCGCTTTCCGGGCGAATGGCACTGTTCACACCCAACGCCCGGTAAATCCAGCAGTGACCCGTCACGCCGCGCACGACCATATCGACCCCAAGCGCCAGGGTGATCACCCCGCGCACGCCGCCCATCCGCATCCCGGCAAGTACCAGCCCGAACCCGGCCAGCATCGAAAGCCGCCGTTCACTTTCGCTGACATTGATCGCGCTGGTGTTCAACCGCTTGGAGTCCAACCGTTGGTTGGACTCCGCCTGGTGCAGCCCACTCGTTCCGGTGTTCATCGTCATCATGCCCCGTTTCCCGCGTTCATCACGTTTGTTCCCACGCTGTTTCTGGCGTGAGCCTATCACGACCAGGCTAAATAAAGCCCAAACAAGCAGGGGCGGGCGCTGCGTTATGGCGGTGATCAGGGATTTAGAGATTGTTTAGCGCAATTTTGGGACGGTTTACGCCGCCTTCGCGCATAGTGAGCATTGGCACGTCGGTGTGTTTTTTTCGTGGTTTAGCTGAAACGAGGAACAGATGAAGCTCAATTCTCTCCGTGATTTGCTGATCGACAATCTGAAAGACCTGCACAGCGCCGAAACGCAGATCACCAAAGCGCTGCCGAAAATGGCGAAGGCCGCTTCCAGCCCGCAGTTGAAACAGGCCTTTGAACTGCACCGCGAACAGACTCAGCAGCAGGTGGAACGCCTGGAACAGATTCTCACCCAGATGGGCGCGAGCAAAGCAGGCAAGAAGTGTAAGGGCATGGAAGGGCTGATTGAAGAAGCGTCGGAACTGTTGGAAGAAGAAGGCGAACCGAGCGTGATCGATGCCGGGCTGATCGGCGCGGCGCAGAAGGTGGAACACTACGAGATCGCCGGGTATGGCACGGCGATTGCGCACGCGCAGCAGTTGGGGGAACTGAATGTCGCTGGGGTGCTTCAGCAAACGCTGGCGGAAGAAGAACAGACCGACGCGAAGCTGACCAGCCTGGCCGAAAGCATGATCAACAACCAGGCCAGCCAGGGCGAATAGCCCTGACCGTGGGTGACGGGGAAGGGCAGCGAAACGTGCTGCCCTTCCCGTTTTTACGAATCGGTTAGCTGGCGGGGGTCGGTGTGGCCGTCGGCTGTGACCCGGCATCCGGCAGGGGACGACCCGCCCATACCACGTCGAAGTTCGCGCCGAGCGATTCCGCCGTCACCCACACGTAGCGGCCTTTGCACGCGATGAACAGCTTGTAGAAGCCGTCCCGCGCTTCCAAAATCCACCATGAGGTACCGACGGGCAGCACGACGGGCGGCGCGGTGTTCGTGTCCAGCCGGGCAGCCCAGTAGGTGGTCACCGGGCCAAGCACGCGCCCCTGACCGAGCAGCGGCTGCGGCGGGTACGGGCAGTCCAGCACGGCGATGTTCGCGTCGATGCAGGCATCGGCCACCGCGTCGGTGATGATCACCAGCCCGGTTTCGAAAGCATCGGTTGGATCAGCATCGTCGTTCGGATTCAGGTTGATGGTGATGTCTTCATCGATATACCGCTGCGTGATCGGGTAAATCACCTGCTGCGGCGACCCGGCTGCACCCGTTACCTCGTACATGGCGAGCTGCACACCGTTATCATAGATGATCACGTACACGATAACGCTGGAGCCGCGCCGCGCCAGGATGTCGCCCTGTTCCGGTTTGGTCGAACGGGCGCTTTCAACGCCATCCGTGATGACGCGCGGACTGGGCATATTGAACGTGATCACCACATTGCAATCCACAATCTCGGCATTTAACTCGATTGAAAATTTTTCCCCAGCGAAAGCAGGTAAAACCGTGACGGCGCTCAGCAGCACCATCAGCATACAAATAATGAGAGTACGGCGGTTGAACATGGTATTTCTCCTCAATGAGGTGCGCGAAGCTGTACGTGAGCGGGTCGCAAAACATTTGCCCATTCCATGAAGTATACGCGAATGATAAATGTGCGCAAACGCATTCAACGTCGTTTTGGACGACTGCCTCAGCGCCGCATCAGCCACATGTAGCCGTCCTCAAGCGTCGGCTCGGCGGGAACAGCCTGGTAGTGCGCCGCCGGAGTCCCCAACACACGGTACTGCACGCCATCGGCCAGTTGCAGCGATGACACCAGCGTGAGCGACTCGTCCGGGCGCTGGGCAGCACCGCGAATCAGCCAGGCATGACCGCGTGCCGCGCCGATCAGGTCTGCCGGGGAGCCACGAAAGACCGACCGCCCGTTTTTGATCACCGCCAGGTCATTGCACGATTGGCTGATGTCCTCGACGATATGCGTCGAAAGCAGGATCGTCCGGTCGGCGGCCATATCGCTCAGCAGGTTGCGAAAGCGGACGCGCTCCTCCGGGTCCAGCCCCGCCGTCGGCTCATCCACGATCAGAAAGCGCGGGTCACCCAACAGCGCCTGGGCTACGCCGATGCGCCGCTTCATCCCGCCCGAATACGTCTTGAGCTTGCGGCTTGCGGCATCGGTCAGGTTCACCTGTTCGAGCAGCGCTTCGATCTGGCGGCGGCGGACTGCGCCCTGCACGATGCCTTTCAGGATCGCCATATAATCGAGAAATTCATAGGCGTTCAAGTTCGGGTACAGCCCGAGTTCCTGCGGCAGATACCCCAGGATCGTCTTGGCCTGCTGCCGCCCGGCGTGCGTCGCCAGGTCATGCCCGAACACGCGCACCGTCCCGCCTGTGGGTTTCAACAGCCCGGCCAGGATGCGCATCAGCGTGGTTTTGCCCGCGCCGTTCGGTCCCACCAGCCCGAACATGCCCGTGCCAATTGTCAGGTCGATCCCGTCGAGCGCGTGAACCCCGCCCCGGTAGGTTTTCTTCAACGCCTGCACTGCGATCATGATCCCTCCGCTTTCCAGCGCAACACACCCCATACCAGCACCCAAACGCCCACCAGCGCCACGGCGAACGGGATCGCGCCGTTGACTGCGCCGTTGAACATGTCCACGATCAGGCTTTCATACGTCCCTGCTGCACTGCCAGCATCGCGCGCCGATACGAACAGCGGATTGCTCACATACGCCGTGATGATCGTCCCGTTGGCGACCAACAGGCTGACGGCCAGCAGCGCGATCCCGATGAACACGGCAGTGCGGCGCGTGCGCGCCAGCCCGCCCAGCAGCACCGCGTACCCGCTCATGATCAGTGCGACCGGGAGCATCAGCACCGCCCAGAAGCGCACGATCAGCAAGGCATCGACCGGGCCGTAACGCACATGCACATACCCGGCCACGATCACGGTGCTGATCGCCAGGCCAACCCCCGTGCCGATCCACAGGCTGAACACCTTCCCGAACAGGTAATCGCGCTGTGCCAGCGGCGCGGCGGCCAATAGTTCGCGGATGCGGTACTGCGAATCAAGCGGGATGATCTCCGCTACCAGCGGCGGGATGGCCAGCAGCAGCACCAGCACCCCTGGCACGAGCAGCAGCAGAAATTCCCAGGTGGTCTGGAAGGTGGTCATGTCTACATTCGCAAACCAGCGCGGCACGAGCGCCGCCGCGTCGCCCGTCAGCACTTGCTCCACCGGCGCACCGGTGGCGACATTCTCATAACGAATCACCACGCGATCCGCTTCAAACTGCACGGCAGTCATGCGGTTCAGCACGGTACGGCTGGAATCGATCAGCGTGCTGAGTCCGATGATGCCGACCACGAAAAACCCGAACAGCACGATCAGCGTGCGCCGCCGCCACTGCATCAACGCTTCATACCGCACTATGCCCCATATCTGATGCAGGCCAATGTCCATGCCTATGCCCTTTCTGGTCTGCGTCAACCCGCGTTCACGGCGGCACTGAGATGCGATTCGCCCTCACGGCTGAGCGCGATGCTGTAGGCGATCAGCGCCGCACCGATGGCGATCAACAGCGCCCGGTTGATCAAAATCTGGTCGGCGGTGAACGCTTCCGGCGGCAGGAACAGATGCGCCACCCATCCCCATTCGACCAGCGCGGTCAGCACGCCCGGCCCGCCGAACAGCATCGCGCCGACCAGCAGGATCACCAGCAGCACGCCGAAGGCGCTCTTTTTGGTGATGATGCCCAGCGCCAGCCCCAACCCGGTCATACACACGAACGGCGGGAACCAGCGCAGCAGTTGATCGCCCACTTCAATCGACCGGGCTAACGACGGCGCAAGCAGTGGAAATGCTGCCGAACCGACCAGCGCCGCCGCTCCATTGAGGGCGGCCAGCACGATCAGCCGTTCGATTATCAGGTAAGCGACCGGGCGCGGCGCGCTCAACACCAGTTCCAGCGCGGGTTCGTCGGCGGGTGCAAAGATGAAGGCGGCCTGCACGCCCGCTACCATCGCGCCGATCCCCGCGACCGCCGATAATCCGATGATCCGGGCGGTGGGATCGTTGGCATTCGCCAGCAGGCCGATTCCGATCATGCCGATGATGCTGAGGACGGGCTGCCAGACACCCATGTGCGCCCGCGCCCGCCGCCATGCGAAGGAATACCGTTTTTTATCCATGTCCAATCCTCATGAAGCGGTCGTCATGTTCTGAAAGCCACAGCCCGGCGATCACCAGTCCCGCCGCCGCGATCAGCAGCACGGGCAGCGTGTGCGGCGTGAGCATATCCGGCAGGGGGAGGATCACCGGGTGGGTGAAGTGATGGCGCACCACGATCACGACCCACGCCAGCATCGAAATCAGCATACTGAGCAGCGGGTCGAAAAACAGCACGCTGAGCCAGAAGGCGAGCGCCGATAGAAACGTCATCGGCACCAGCCATGCTTCGATCAACGGGGCCAATGACAGCCCGGTCGTGCTGGCCGCCAGGATCGCGCTCCCGGTCAGCGCCAGCACCAGGTCGAACCCGAACAGCAGCGCCAGCCGTGCCAGCAGCACCAGGCGCGGCGATACCGGGGCCGCCCGCTGCAATTCGAGCGCGGGATCGACCTCTTCGCCGTACAGAAAAGCCACCCCGACCGCCGTCACCACCGGCGCGATGATGGCCAGCGGAATCACGGTCGTATCGAACTGGCTGAACAGGAACGTCACCCACACGCCGAACGCCATCACCAGCAGCGAAGCCAGCCATGTGACCCCGCCGACGATGCGCCGCTGTGCGCGCACGATCAAGGTCGCCTGCCGCAGCCTGAACGCCAGCGGTAACGGACGGGGGGCGGTGCGCAGGACGGCCAGCGGTCCATCCGCCAGCGCGTCCAGCAGCCGGGTACGGGCGGCGGGATCGACGGGCGGCGCGCTCCACCGCCCCAAAAAAGCCCGCACGTCGTCATCGGGCGGGGGTGGGGGAATGCCATTGCGGGGGTCATGGCGCATAATCAACCTCTTTCATCTTTTCGCGCAGCCGTCCGATGCCGAGCGACAGCCGCGATCTGATAGTCCCCAGGGGGACGGCAAGCGTTTCGGCAATCTCTGCGATGCTCAAGGCCTGGTAGTAGTACAGCACAATCGTTTCGCGCTGATGCGCGGGCAGCGCCGCCAGCGCCCGAATCACGGCGCGCACGTCGTCGGCGTGAATCAGCGGGTCATCCAATGTGGCGGAGTCGTCGGGCGGTTCGGGCGCGTCCGGGTCGGCGCTGAGGGTATGGCGCTGGTCGGCACTGTTGTAATGGTTGCGGGCGATGTTGGTTGCAATTGCATACAGCCACGCCTTGAATGGTCGCGGGTATCGATACTGGGCGATGAAGCGCAGCACGCGCACGAAGGTTTCCTGGGCCAAATCTTCGGCCAGCGCCGAATCACCCCCCGTCATGCGGTACAGATACCCGATCAGCGCTGCATGATGCCGTTCGACCAGCACGCCCACCGCGCCGCGATCTCCCGTTTGCAGCCGCCGCCCGTATTCCTCGTCCGTGACCACCGCACACACCCTTTGCTGCATTGATCGCTATCCCTGATACAATGAAGATCGCAGAACGTTCACGGCGTTCTGCTGGAAAAGGAATTCAACTGGATGAACCTGCTGGAGTCTGCACCCACCGCGCCGGGTGAGCGCGTCACGGCCAGGCGCTTTACCCTGGCCGCATTTGAAGCTTTCGTCAATCTGCCGGAAAACGCCGCTAAATCCTTTGAGCTGATCGACGGAGTCGCCTACGAAATGCCTTCGCCAACCCCGGTACACGGCTGGATCGTCGCTCGCCTGATTTACCTGCTGATGAACTTCGTCGTCGCTCGCAAATTAGGCGATGTGTTCAGCGAAGTCAACGACTTCATCCTGGCTCCCGGACTCGTCCTGCAATCGGATGTCTCGTTCGTAGCCGCCGGGCGGATTCGTTCGCTCTATCAGAAGTTCGACTTTGCGCCGGACATCGCCATTGAGGTGGTCTCGCCATCCAACCTGCCGCACGTGATCGCCGCCAAAGTGGAGGCCTACTTGCAGCACGGGTCACACATGGTGATCGCCCTCTACCCCGAAGACCGCACGGTGCGCGTGTTCACGCCCGCGCCGCAGACCGGGTATCAATGGATCACGCTGCACGCGGCGGACACGCTCACAGGTGGGGCAGTGCTGCCCGGCTTCGCCGTCCCCGTGCGCGACCTGTTCCCACCCGACGAGATCGGCAGCGCAGCCGATGAATCGAACCCAAAGGCTACCCCCCACGATGAATGACTGGACTCAGTATGAAGACGGCGCGACCATCGGCAAAAAAGGCAATGAAGGCGGCTTGATCATCCGCGATGAAGTGCATGAAACGGGCGGGCGCATTACGCTGGAGCAGGACTGTCTGCGCGCCCCGCACGCCATCACCGC
This sequence comes from bacterium, assembly GCA_033764035.1. Lineage (GTDB taxonomy): Bacteria > Chloroflexota > Anaerolineae > Aggregatilineales > Phototrophicaceae > Flexifilum. The sequence goes on along the minus strand of JANRJJ010000015.1, from coordinate 106,373 downwards.
CGTGATCTACGGCTGGCTGATGCACACCCGTTTTCTGGCCGATGAACCGACCGCGCTGCACGAGTATACCCGGATGCAGCCCGCACTCGTGCAGATTGGCACGCTGCTGAACGCCGACGGCATCCCTGACGATGTGGACGCGATGGATATGGCCGTCGCCCGCTTCAGCGAACAGTTCCCCTGACCCCCGTGCGGGTATGCGCGCCGGGCGCTGAGTCGCTATCATTAGGCCGAATTTTTTGCGCAATGGCATGAGAGGAATACGACAGCATGGCGAATTTCGACCTGATGCGCCGTCTCACCGTCGAAGAAGGCGGTAAGATCGTCCTGTTGGTGATGGATGGGCTGGGCGGGCTGCCCATGACTCCCGGCGGTTTCACCGAACTGGAGGCCGCGAACACCCCGAACATGGATAAGCTCGCCCGTGAGGGCAGCGTCGGCCTCAGCATCCCGGTTGGACGCGGGATCGCGCCCGGTTCCGGCCCGGCGCACCTGGGGCTGTTCGGTTATGACCCGTTGGTGTACGACATCGGGCGCGGCGTGCTGGAGGGAATCGGCATTGGGTTGGAGGTGAACGAAGGCGATGTCGCCGTGCGCGGCAATTTCTGCACCGTCGATGCCGAAGGCCGCATCACCGACCGCCGCGCCGGGCGCATCGATACCGAAGCCGGGGCGGAGCGCGTCGCACTGCTGCAAGGGATCGCGCTCGATGACGGTGTGACGGCGGAAGTCCGCATCGCGGAAGGCTACCGCTTCGCGCTGGTGCTGCGCGGTGCGGGCCTTAGCCCGGAAATTGAAGATACCGACCCGCAGATCACGGGCGTACCGCCGCTCCTGGCGAAAGCCTCCGTCCCGGCAGCCGAACGCACGGCGGCATTGGTCAACCAATGGATCGCAGAAGCGGGGCGGCGGCTGGCCGGGCATGAACCTGCCAACATGGTCACGCTGCGCGGCTTTGCCACCGACCCCAAACTGCCGAAGTACAGCGATGTGTACAAGCTGAAAGCGGCGTGCGTGGCCGTGTACCCGATGTACAAGGGGGTTGCCCGGCTGGTGGGCATGGAGACGCTGCACACCGACCATGACGATACGCCTGCCGATCAGTTCCGGCGCGTGGCCGACGCGCTGAAGGCATTCGATTTCGTGTTCTGCCACATCAAGCCGACCGACAGCCGGGGCGAAGACGGCGATTTCGACGGCAAGGTGAAGGTGATCGAAGCGGTCGATGCTGCACTGCCGATCCTGCTCGATGCGAACCCGGATGTGCTGGTGATCACGGGCGACCACAGCACGCCCGCCAAATACAAAGCCCATAGCTGGCACCCTGTGCCGACGCTGCTGTACGCGCCCGAAACCCACATGCCCGACCGCGCCGAAGCCTTCGGTGAGCGCGAATGCATGACCGGGGCGCTCGGCCACTTCCCCGCCGCCGACCTGATGCCGATGGCGCTGGCGCACGCGAAACGGATGATCAAATACGGCGCTTAAGCGGGCGGCCCGTAAACGGGCGGCACATCCATTACGACCCGTCGCAACCGGAGGGCGGCCTATGCGCGTACTGATGATCAGCAAGGCGTGCATCGTCGGCATTTACCAGCGCAAGCTGGAAGCCATCGCCCGGCGCGGAGTCGATCTGCTGGTGCTGGTGCCGCCCTCCTGGAAGGATGAACGCGGCGAGATCGCGCTCGAACGCGCTTTTGTGGACGGCTACCGCCTGGAAACCGTCCCGATCCACCTGAACGGGAATTTTCATCTGCATTTCTACCAGGGGATCGGGCGGTGGATGCGCACTTTTCGCCCGGACATCGTGCATATCGATGAAGAACCGTACAACTTCTCGTGCTGGCAGGCGCTTTACCATGCGCAGCGGGCGGGTGCGAAAAGCCTGTTCTTTAGCTGGCAGAACATCGACCGGGCGTACCCGCCGCCGTTCGCCTGGGGCGAAGCGTGGGTGCTGCGGCGGGTCAGTCACGCCATCGCCGGGACGGACAGCGCAGCGGCGGTCTGGCGATCCAAAGGGTATCGCGGGTCGATGAGCGTGATCGCGCAGTTCGGGGTCGATGTCGAACTGTTCCAGCCGAAACCAGCACGCAGCGCAGATCACCCGTTCACCATTGGCGCGGTGGCGCGGCTCGTCCCGGAAAAGGGCATCGACCTGCTGCTGCGGGCTGCCGCAAAGCTGGACGGCGCATGGCAGGTGCGCATCGTCGGCGGCGGGCCGCAGCGCGCCGCGCTTGAAGCGCTGGCGGGTGAACTGGGCATCGCTGCCCGTGTCGATTTCGTTGGGCAGGTGCCATCCGCCCACATGCCCGCGCTGATCGCGTCGTTCGATGTGCTGGCTGTGCCATCGCTCACGCGCCCGAACTGGAAAGAACAGTTCGGTCCCAGGGCGACGGTCGAAGCGATGGCGTGCGCCGTCCCGGTGATCGGGTCAAACAGCGGCGCGATCCCCGATGTGATCGGCGATGCCGGGCTGATCGTCCCGGAAAACGATGTCGATGCGCTGGCGGCGGCGCTGCGGCGGCTGCAAGGCGATTCCGGGCTGGCGGCGGCACTAGGGCAGCGCGGGCGTGAACGGGCGCTCAGCCGCTACACGCATGATCAGGTCGCCGCTGCGACGGTCGATGCATATCATATAATGGAAACAGGCTGAAGCAGGTGGAGAAACTGACCATGATCGGCGCTGCACCGTTCAAGATGACGCTCGACGAATTCGACCGCTGGATCGCCCTGCCCGAACACGACGATTCGCGCTGGGAATACATCGACGGGGAGGCGGTACAGGTGGTGACGAACAACCGGGTATCGGATATTGCCATGCGCATCGCGGCGCGCCTGACCGTGTACGCGCTCGATCACGATCTGGGCTATGTGACCGGGGCCGACGGCGGGTATCTGGTAATGGGCGAACGCTACATCCCGGATGCAGCGTTCATGTCAAAAGGCCGCCAGCCCACCGCCCCGGACGCGGCCTACAATCCCCTGCCGCCAGACCTGGCCGTCGAAGTCGTCTCGCCCACCGACCGGGCGCATATCCTCCGGCAGAAGCTCAAAAATTACCTGGCCGCTGGTACGGTCGTCTGGCTGTGCTACCCCGAAGCGCAGGAACTCGACGTGCATCCGCCCGGCCAGCCCCCCCGCACGCTGAGCAGCGCGGATACGCTCGATGGCGGGACGGTGCTGCCGGGGTTCACGCTGTCGCTCCGGTCGATCTTTCCGCCGGAAACGCCGCCGGACGCGGACGCTTAACCGCCGTTCACCGGCAGGATCATGCAGGTGGTGGTCGCGTGGGCATACAGCTTGCCCGCCGCATCGGTCAGGCGCGCTTCGGCGGTCGCCACGCGCCGCCCGGCGTGGATCACATCGGCGGTGGCGGTGATCACCCCGGTCTCTTTGGTGATCGCCCGCACCAGATGCACATTCAGATCGACGGTGGTATAGGCGAACCCTTTCGGGACGCGGGTCATGACCGCACAGCCGAGCGCTGAATCCAGGATCGTCGCTGCATAACCGCCATGCACCACGCCGATGGGGTTGTAGTGCTGTTCGGCGGGATGGGCTTCAAACACAGTGCGCCCCGGTTCGGCGTGGGTAAGGGTGAAATTGAGCAGCACCGAGATCGGCGGGCGCGGAATATCGCCGCGCAGCATGGCGTGAAGGTATTCCAGTCCTTCCATCTCAAGCGCGGCATTCGCGCCGATCATCGGGTCATCCCATGTGACGGTCAGCGTGCGGGCTGTCGAATCGGTCATGATAAAAAACCTCTTGGGCAAAAAATAAGGCGCATTTTAAGCTACACTACACTATAGACACATTCGCTTTTAAAAGTCATACGCCGCATACCCAAACGAGCCGAAACGATGACCGAACTTCCTTCACCGCCTGCCGCCCCACCGCCGAAAGCGCCGCGTGACCCGGAACGGCGGCGCATTTCCCCGCTGGAGCTGATTGGGCTGATCGTCGGCATTTTAGGGCTGGTGATCGGCGTACTGGAAATTCTGCCGGACGATATGCGCGCCGGGCTGTTTGGCGGTGCGCCCACCGCCACGCCGATTGCGCCGCCTACCCCGGTCAGCTTTGCGGACGACGAGATCGGCATCCTGATCTCGCGGTTCGTCACCCCTGCCGATCAACCGATTGAGGATGCGGAGATGGCGCGGCTGATGGACGGGGTGTATCAACGCCTGGCCGCCGAACTCGATACCTTCCGCGATCAACTGGATGTGGCGGTGCAGGTGCGTCCGCCATCGCAAACGGCTTTTGTGCCGGGCAGCACCCGCGCCGAACGCGAACGGAATGCCAGCCTGATTGCGGCACAGACGGGCGCAGAAATCGTGCTGTACGGCGAAGTCACCCGCGCCGCGAACGGTACTTATGAGGTGCAGCCGGAATTTTACATCGCGCCGGACCTGTTCAGCGATGCGCTTGAACTGACTGGCGCTTACCGCCTGGGCGGGGATGTCGCCGTCGCCCTTCCGGTCGATGTGGAGGCCAACGCTTTGCTGACCGGGCGCACCCAGGTCGCCGCGCAGATTTTCGCCGGGCTGGTCTTTTACCTGGGCGAAGAGTACCGCCGGGCGCTGGCCGCCTTCCAGCAGGCCGCCGCGCAGCCCGGTTGGGAACAGACCGAAGGCCGCGAAGTGCTGTCGATCCTGATTGGCAACACCTACAATCGGCTGGCTTCGCTCGATGCCCAGGCGGGCGAGATCGACGCAGCCCGCGAACACCTGGCCGCCACGACCGCGCAGTACCAGGCTGCGCTGGCGACCAACCCAGAATATGCACGCGGCTACAATGGGATGGCATCGGCGGGCTACCTGGAATGGAACCTGAACCGCCAGGCCGACCCCGCCGCCCCACAGGATGCCCTGTTGGCCGCGCTCGATTGGCTGGAACGGGGCGAAGAAGCCATCGACCAGCCCGAAGAACTGGCCGTGCGCACCAAACCCCTGTATACCCGCATCCTGATCCATTATGCGCTGTGGACGTTCTACATCGATGTGTACACGGGCGAACAGCTCGCCACGTTCGAGCGGGCGATCCAGCGGGACGGCGAACAAATTCTGCGCCGCTACGACGACGGCGGCTACCCGCCGCTGCAAGAATTCGCCAGCGAAGTATACGCCAATCGCGGGCTGATGCTGTATTCGCAATCGCGCTGCCCAGAGGCGGTCGAACAGTTCACGCTTGCCGTCGAACTCGCGCCCGGCGCGATCCGCCGGATGTTCTTCAACGGCTGGCTGGGCGATTGCTACGCCCTGATGAATCAACCGGAGGCCGCGATTTCGGCGTATTTCGCGGCGGTCGAAGCCGCCGACAGTCTCGATTCGCCGCCGCTGGATCAGATCGCCCGGTACGAATCGCGGATCGATGAACTGCGCTCGAATGGATGACACAGCTCAAAGGATGCGGGTCATGATGAAACGGACGAGAGGCACACGGCATCACGCGGGTGTACTGCTGGCGATCCTGCTGGCCGCTGCGCTGTTTTCGACGGCGGCGGCGCAAAGTACGGTCGGGGTCTGTCCCGGCTTCACAACGCAGCTTGCGGTCGGGATGCAGGGGCGCGTGCTGCCGGGAACGCCCAACAATTTGCGCAGCGCGCCGGATCGCGCCGCGGCGCGGCTCGGATCGATTCCCGGTGACGGCCTGTTCGCTGTGCTGGAAGGCCCAATGTGCAGCGGCGGGCTGACCTGGTGGCGGGTGAGCTACAGCGGTCTGACCGGGTGGACGGCGGAAGGCACGACCAGCGAACGGTTCGTGCAGCCCGCCGGGACGCTTGGCACGGGCGGCGGCGGTGCCGCATCGAACACGGGCGGGAGTGGTCAGCGGTTCGTGCCGCCGGACGTGCTGCAAGGCATCGGCACAGGCGGGATGGGCGGTGGCGGGGAAGGCCTGCCGCCGCCGACGGACATCTGCATGACCACCCCGACACCGGGCGGCTATGAGTATCTGCCCACCTTCACCCGCGGGGTCAACGGCGTGGCACTGGTCGATTACACGCTGGCGACCGTCGATTACAGCACGACGTGGGACATCACCCTGCCGCTGGTCACGCTGGAAGCGGGCGCAACCGTCCGCGATGTGCAGGTGCTGCACCCGGAACAGCGCTCGTTCGCGTTCGGGCTGGCTCCGGCGCTGTGCGTGGTGGAAAGCGGCGGCACGGCGGCGGCTTTTTCGCCCCAGGGGATGCAGTACGCCCCACTGATCAAGGGCTTCGGTGGGATGACTCAGGTTCAGCTCCCGCCGCAGGCGTACATCATCCCCGGCACCTGGCGTTTGCAGGTGGGCGATGTTGAACTGAACATCGACGTGCTGCCGCCGCCGCGCCTGAGCGCACCCGCCAAGTGGGGCGGTAATTTCAATTCGCTCGACCCCTTCGCCGTGCTGGGCGGCTACCCGCCTGGGGAAAATATCGTCGCGCTCGGTTTTCACGGGGCAGTGCTGGAGACGACAGCCAACGCCCAGGGATACGGCGTGGTCGAAAGCGACGATGCGCTGTTCATCACCGCGATTGTGCCGCAAAGCGGGGAAAACGTGTCCTTTTCCGATGACGGCAGGATTTCCGTGCCGGATCGGCTTCAGCCGCGCTACCTGATTCCCGAAGCGATCAGCCGCCAGATCATCTACGACGCGATCTGGCAGGGTCGCCCGTTCGACAACGAGACGTGGACATGCCCCGGCGCGATGCCGATTCGCATGGGCGGCGGTGATCGGTACCAGGTCATCACCGACAGCGTGAACGTTCGGGACATTCCCGGCGTGAACGGGGCGGTCGTCGGGACGATCCGCCGGGGTGAAAGCGTCCAGATCATCACAGGCGTGGAATGCGCCAGCGATCTCACCTGGTGGAATGTCGCAGTGCTGCAACCGGACGGCAGTTTTCCAGCGCGCTATCAGGGGTGGGTTGCTGAAGGCAGCGGCGGCGAATACTTCTTCGATGGGTGAGTTCGCGCAGCAGAGGGGCTTTTCGGGAGCGTGAACGCGGGTTCGCGCTCCCGGCGGCGGTCGCGTGTGTTATTTGAAAACGGGTTTGACGGTTTCGGCACGGCTGACGACGGCGGCATTGCCAGCGGTGGCATGGAACATGGCGAACAGGTAGCTGGCTTCACTGTTGCGGTAGCCGTTCAGCACGATGCCGTGATCGAAGTCCGTCGGGATTGGGCAGAGGTCGATCACCGACCAGGACGCATTCACCACCCGGTCACCCTCCACCACGGGCGACAGCACCGCTGCCCGCACGACGGTCGTCTCCATGTTCGGCGGGATGAACGGCAGGTAGATCGAATCCTGCCAGGTGGCGGCGGTTGGTGAAAAACGTGCCAGCGTTTCAATCGGCGCGCCGTTCACGGTGACATCCTTCCACGCGCTCCACTTGATGCCATCGAGCGACCCCGTGAAGGCGATGCGGTTGTTTTCGCGCTTGGCGAACAGGCACAGCATCCGGCCATTGGGCGCGGCCAGCGTCGCGGCGGCGGGCGCTTTTTTGGTGCGCAGGTCGCCAGGGATGGCGCGCCAGGTTTCCCAGGTTTTGGTTTCGCCTTTATCGCCCGTGCGCGTGTAATAAATCTGGCCATCGACCGGGTTGCGCCGGAACAGGTACAGGTACGACCGCCCGTTGAAGGTGACCCCGGTCGCGCTCAACGGCTGGTCGGTGACCCCGCCCACTTCACGCCAGGGGGAGGCTTCGCCCAGTTCATAGCTGGTGTAGAAGATACGGCCTTCGCCCGCCGACTTGATGAACACGACCGGGGTTCCCCAGGCCGTCCCCACCGCAGGCGCGGTATCCGTCATCAGGTCTTCGCGGCTGGCGAACAGCGGTTCCCAGCGCATGTTCCATTTCCAGCGCGTTTCGCTGAACAGATTCCCGTCCTGGGGAATACCGATCCAGACGCGGCCCCCACGTTCGGCTGCGGCGGTTTCTTCGGGCGCTGCCTGGTTGCGCCCCGCGACAAACAGGTATGGGCATCCTAAAACGCTCGCTGCCCCAATGCCGGATTGTACGGTGCCTACGTCGGAAATGACGTGCCAGTTGACCATGTGGTTCGCCCTCAACTTGCGCTATAACAACTTTGTTAGCTGCGATTTAAGCAAAAACTGAATGTGCTTTCTTCACAAGATTCATAAATCATATGCGGCGGATTGTCAACGTCTCCCCCACCGACTTCCTATCTTTTTACGACAATTTTACGCACGTGCGATACGCCGACGCGAGCGCGTCTAACCATCATCCAACCTTCATCCTGAGAGGAAAAACCCATGCCGTTGGTGATTGAACCCAAGTTTGCCGACCTGCTTAGCAAGGCGTATTACATCTGGCTGACCACCGTGCGTGAAGATGGAATGCCGCAGCCCACCCCGGTCTGGTTCGTGCAGGACGGCGATTCATTCGTGATTTATTCACAGCCGGACGCACAAAAAGTGAAAAACGTAAAAGCCCATTCCAAAGTCGCGCTCAGCTTCAATGCCGACGAAGAAGCCGAATCCTATGTGGTGATCATGGGTCATGCGACGGTCGATCCGGGGCTGCCGAAAGCGATTGATAACCCGGCGTACCTGGAAAAGTATGCCAAAGGCATCCCGGACATTGGCATGACCCCGGAAAGCATGAGCGCCGCCTTCAGCGCGGCGATTCGCGTGCTGCCGACGCGCATACGCGGGAACTGACGCGCCCTTGACCGTGCGCTGCTTGGAAGCCCGCTACTTCTGATATTCGTCCAGGTGGCGCAGGATGCGCGCATAGGCATCGTTGAGCTGCTGCATTTTCTGTGTGGCTTCGGCGGTATCGTTCACATCCGGGTGGTACCGCCGCGCCAGGTGGCGGTAAGCACGCTTGATCAGGTCGCGGTCGGTGCTGGGGTGAATGCCCAGGACATCATAATAGACTTGCAGCGGGTTGGCCGCGACCGCTGGCACTTCAAAGTTGGCTACGTACCAGAAATCGGGCGCATACGGCGTTTTGACGCGCTTGGCGTTCAGGTGGCCCGCGTCAATCGTGCCGCCATGCCGAATATCCCGCGCCACGCCCACGCCTTCAAAGAAGATCGGGAAGATGAACACTTCCGGGCCGAACGCATCGAAGGCGTAAATTTTGTCCTGGTGCAGCGCCAGCAGCACGCTCATCCAGTCATCGGGGATGTAATACGCGCCGTGACCGGGGAGCAGTAAATCTGACCACAGGATGAACAGGCTGTGTACCTTGCGGGCGCTGTTCTCGTTGAGGATGTTGGCGATCTCGTAGGCGGTGATCGTGTTCTCGATCAGGTAAATCAGGATGTCGTCACCGTTCTGCAACCGCACATGCAGAATATCGCCGCCGTCGTCCACCACCTGCATACGCGGACGCTGCCCTTGAATCATATACACGAGAAAGGCGCTGATCTTGATGGTATCGAAACGCATAAGCGGGGATTATTCGGGTCTGAGCGGACGGATAAGCAAAATTGTAACGGAAACCAGGCGGCACGGCCAGAGCCGACGCAACCCACACGAGAAACCGATGGACTTTATCTGCGACCCGTGATAAACTGATCCTAGAAACGGGGTGTAGCGCAGCTTGGTAGCGCGTTCGCTTTGGGAGCGAGAGGTCATCGGTTCGAACCCGGTCACCCCGATACATTGTGCAAGGCCGCTTTTCAGTTGACAAACGCCATCTGACACACTTCATCACCACCGCACCCATCACGCGGAGTGGTCAGGAGTTGGGTTCATCGACATCTACCGTTTCATCCCAGTGAGCCACCCGCGCCTGATCCGGCGGATGCTGAAGCAGTGTGCGCTCAGCCAGGTCGCCATCATCTTCGACCTGGAAGACGGCCTGCACGATGTGTTCGATGCTGCGCATACCGTCCGCCTGAAGGCCGAAGGCCGTGAAAATCTGCTTTCATTCGTGTCCGATCATGCCGATCTGCTGGCCGAAGTGCGTACTGGCGTGCGCGTGAACGCCAGCCATACGCCCTATTTCCCCGACGATCTCGCGCTTTTGACCGCGATATCGCACCACTGTCCGCTGCATGTGGTGATGCTGTCGAAAGTGGAATCCGCTGCCGAACTCGTGTCGATCCGAATGGCCTTGAATCACGCGCACCTGCCAGGCGCTGCCCTGCTGCCTATCGTCGAGACGGTCGCTGGGCTTGCCGCGCTGGAGTCGATCACAGCGGTGGCGCGACACGTCGGCGCGCACTCGATTGCATACGGCCACTACGATTACAGCGTGGATGCCAAGTGCTGGCCGCTCATCCGTTTTGACCATCAGGCATACTGGCAGTGGGTGTCCCCCATCATCCACACCATTCAGGCGGCAGGGCTGCGCTACGTGAATGCCCCGCTGACCAGCCTTGAAAATACCGACAGCCTGTTTGCCCTGCTCAACCGTCTGCATCAGGCGTGCGGGGGTGATTTTGGGCTGGTCACAGTCTCGAACGTTCACGATGAAGGCTGTCTGAACTTCATGCCGGATCATGTGCGGCGGGTTGACGCGCTGCCTGACCCCACCCCCGATCACGCCGCGCTGCTGACAGAGGCGCTCCGTGTGCGGGATGCCTATATCGCCCAGCGGCACGACGGTTTTTCGTTCGCGGTCGATGCCCGGACGCATGAATTCATCCCGATGCATCTGTATTTTGCCGCTGTACAGTATCTCGAAAAAACAGGGTATACCCAATGAACGCTGTGCGCCTTCCACAATTTCGCTTGGGGATCATCGGCGGCTGTCTTTCGCACCAGGACGGAATGCCTCTCTCCACGCTCTACCACCGTCAGCTTGCCGCCCGGCTGAAAAACGAGTACGGAATCAAGCTGACGGTTCACATCACCCGCGCCTTTGACCGACCCTATGCGGAACGGCTTGAAACGCTCCTGGCGGAACACCCCGTCGATGCCGTGCTGCTCCATATGCGGTCAGCGGCGGCGCGCAAAAGCAACCTGCTCGTGCGTCATACCGTCAACAGCGAAGCACGATATTATCTGCATCCGTTCCTGTTCAGGCAGCATCAGGTGGGGTGGCACCAGGTTCAGCAGCAGGGGTTTGCCGGGCATTGGCCGCTGCTGCGTCGTTCGGTGCAGTTGGTCACGGCCAAGCAGCATCATGAACCGCGCCCAGGCGTAAAGGTGGGCAGGTTCCGCGTCAATGACCTGAACCGGGTGATCGGCCACGCTCTGGGGCTGGCGCATTGGGCGCTGCGGGATGAGATGGCGCTGCTGGACGACGTGATCGCCGCTGCACGGGCGCGCCAGCTTCCGCTGCTGCTGATGGGACCGACATTGGCGCAGGATTCATCGCTGCTGCCGCGCATGGCAAACCTGCTCAATCGGCATCTGCGCATCGTGGCCGAACGCGAAGGCCTGCCGTTTGTGCCTTTGAACGCACTGCAAGACGCGGCTGGGCAGTCGCTCTTTCTGCCCGATGGCACGCATATGAGCGTTCACGGCCACCGCTATGTGGCCGATCAGGTGTGGCCGCTGCTGGCTCCGTTGGCACACACCATCGTCACCCGTCCATCACCGCACCCGCAGCCGCCGCACCATGCACATTGATGAACTTGATTTGTATTGGCTTGCGGGTCTGTTAGAAGGGGAAGGTTCGTTTTGCGCGGGTACTCCAAAAGTCCCCAACAAACCTTATGTTGGCATGAACAGCGTTGATGAGGATGTCATAGCGCGGGTTGCATCGCTTTTAAGGATCAAATATCAATATTGTGCGCCGAAGCGTTACGAAGCAATGGGCTGGAAACCGTTTTACAGCATTCGACTCGTAGGCGCACGAGCAGTTGACCTCATGCACGCTGTTCGGCCATTGATGGGGACACGTCGCCAGGCACAAATTGATCATGCACTCGCGTGTTACAAAGGTGATGAACGTTATGTCCTACAAGGCGAAAAACTTGAGGCTTTGAAACAGCGTTTACAAGCCGGAGAACATGTGCTATCGTTAGCGAAAGAGTTCGGAGTTTCCAAGAGTTATGCTTACTTGCTGAAAAGTAGGCTGGTTTCGTGTGCGGACGTGGTGTAACGGTAGCATCAGACCCTTCCAAGGTCCAGGTACGGATTCGAATTCCGTCGTCCGCTATAAATAAACTATCAATGGGAGCGTATTTCAGCGGCAGAAAAGCGATCTCATAAATCGTAAGTCGCACGTTCGAATCGTGCCGCTCCCACTATGGACATCGACCTCAAAACACTTCACTGGCTGGCAGGCCTGCTTGAAGGCGAAGGCTCGTTTAAGCCCTCCCCTCCCTCTGCTCCGAACACTCCTGCTATTTCTGTCATGATGACTGATGAAGACATTATTGCGCGCGTCGCTGCTATTTTTGGCACTAAATATCACGTGATCAAGCCACGCCAGGAAGGCGCGAAAATTCCGTATGCTGTCAATCTGAAGGGTTTCAAAGCCTATACACTCATGCGTCAGCTCTATCCTCTGATGAGCAAGCGCCGTCAGGCTCAGATTGACCGAGCGCTGCGCGATTACACGCCAAATCCGCTGCGCCATACTACCGAAGCACAAGTGCGCGACATCAAGTCGCGGTTGGCTAAAGGTGAAGCTATGATCGATATTGCGCGGACGCTCGGCATCCACTATGAGATCATTCGCAGCATCAAAAACGGCAAATCATGGCGGCATATTGTTACCACCTCACTTGATGCCTGAACGCCCGCGCATTGTCCCACATGCTTATGAACTGGCTGCCGCCTCCGCCGCTGCGGTGAGTTCGGCTTCAATGTAGCTGGCGAACACGTCATAAGGCTGCGCGCCGATCAGGATGCGCCCGTTCACGAAAAACGTCGGCGTTCCCTGCACGCCCAACTGCTGGCCTTCGGCCAAATCCGCATCGATTCCCGCTTCCGGCGTGCGCGCCTGGTAGCACGCGGTGAACGCCGTCACATCCATCTCAAGTTCGGCGGCATACGCCGTGAAATCGGCTTCGGTCAGGCGCGTTTGGTCGCCGTAGAAGCGCTCGTGAAATTCCCAGAAGCGTCCCTGGTCATGGGCGCACTGGGCGGCGACGGCGCTGTCATCACTGGCAGGTCCCAGAATTGGAAAATCACGGTGGACGTACCGCACCTGGGTGGGGTAGTTCTCCAAAATCTGGTTGAGCGTTTCATCATTGAAGCGTTTGCAGAAGCCGCACCGAAAATCCTCAAACGCGACAATCGTGACGGGCGCATCTTCCGGCCCCTGGAACGGCCCATCGCTGTTCACCACCTGGCGGCGGTTCGGGTCGGGCGCGGCTTCCAGCCCGGCGCTTGCCAGCGCATCCGCGATCATCGCCTGGGTTTCCGAACGGCTGGACGCGAGCGCCTGGCTGACGGCGGCGCGGATCAACTGCTCGTCGCGGTTAGCGGTCAGGCGTTCAACCCCAATTGCACCGATCACCAGGCCGATCCCGAAACAGACCAGCGCGATCACCGCATAATTGATCGTGGTGCGCTGAATGGCAATCACGGGTTGTTCGTTCAGCACGGCTGCCGGCTGAGCGGGCGCACCGCCATTTTCAAGAGGCTGTTGATTTTCCACCAGTTGACCCTCAAACCCTTCTCTTATGTGGACGCAATCATAGCACAGACGCGCCGACCGGACGCAATGCAACGTTTCGTCACCTTTTCGTGTAGAATAGAAACCAGCATCTGAACGAGCGGGGAGCAGCCCATTTGACAGCACTGGTACACGGTTTGGTCACGAAAGAGCAGAGCGGTTTTTTCTGGGTGGAAGCCGACGATGGCGCGGTGTACCGCTGCCGGCTGCGCGGCAAGCTGATGGAGCAGGCGCAGTCGTCGGATATTGCTGCGATTGGCGATCACGTCACCATTCACCCGTTGAACGATGCCACAGGCACGATCACCGCCGTTGACCCCCGTACCAGCGTGCTGTCCCGTTCCGCCCGCACCGAAGGCAAACGCGGCGGCGGCAGCGCCGAACGCGAACAGGTGATCATCGCCAACGCGGATCAGGCTTTTTTCGTGTTCGCCGCCGCATCGCCAGACCCGCAGCCGCGTGCGCTGGATCGGTTTCTGGTGGTGGGCGAAAAATCGAACATCGAACGGCTGCACATCGTGGTCAACAAAATCGACCTGGCCGAAAGCACGCGCAGCCTGTTCGCACCCTATGAAGCGATGGGCTACCCGGTGATCTACACCAGCGCGCTGATGGGCGTGGGCGTAGATGCGCTGCGCGACCTGCTGCGCGGGAATCTTTCGGTATTCACCGGGCCATCCGGCGTGGGCAAGACCAGCCTGCTGAACGCGATCCAGCCGGGGCTGGGGCGTTCGGTGAAGGCGGTCAGCCAGAGCAGCAAACTGGGGATGCACACCACCCGTTACAGCGAACTGATCCGCATCGACGGCGGCGGCTACCTGGCCGATACGCCGGGGCTGCGCCACCTGACGATCTGGGACATCGAACCCGAAGAACTCGATGCGTATTTCAGGGAGATTGCGCCCTACGTGCCGGAATGCCGCTTCGGGGACTGTACCCACCACGACGAACCGGGCTGTGCGGTGCGCGAAGCTGCCGAACGCGGCGCGATTACACCCGCACGCTATGAAAGTTACCTCAGCTTGCGTGACGAGCTGGCGGCTGCGTATGCAGTCTGAACCAAAAGGGGATAGGCGTTGACAGGCACATTGGTCGGACAAACACTCGGAAAATACCAGATCACCCAGCTTGTCGGTCATGGGGGCATGGCGACCGTCTACAAGGGCTACCAGAAGGACGTAGACCGCTACATCGCCGTCAAGGTGCTGCCGCCGCACCCCGGCCAGACCGCCGCATTCGTGGAACGCTTTCGCCAGGAAGCACGCACGATTGCCCGCCTTCAGCACCCGCACATCCTGCCGCTGTACGATTATGGCGACCAGAACGACGTACTGTATCTGATCATGCCGTTCATCGACGGCGGTTCGCTGGCGGATCGGGTGCGGCGCGGGCCGCTTGCGCTCGACGAGATCGAACGCATCCTGTCGCAGGTAGCATCGGCGCTCGATTTTGCCCACAAGCAGGGGATCATCCACCGCGACATCAAACCCGACAACATCCTGATCAACCGTGAAGGGTTCGCGCTGCTCAGCGATTTCGGCATTGCCAAGCTGATGGTCAGCAGCGGGATGACCACTTCCGGCGGGCTGGTGGGAACGCCCGCGTACATGGCCCCGGAACAGGCGCAGAACGCCACCATCGACGGGCGCGCCGACCTGTATTCGCTTGGCGTGGTCGTGTACGAAATGCTGACCGGGCGGCAGCCGTACCGCAGTGACACCCCCATGCAGTTGATCCTCAAACACATGACCGAAGCCCCGCCGCTGGCTTCCGAACTGAACGGTGGGCTGCCGCGTGCGCTCGATGAGGTGATGGCGCGCATCCTGGCGAAAAACCCGGATTCTCGCTACCAATCCGCCGCCGCCTTCCTGGACGACTTCCGGCGCGCCGTGCAGGGTAAGCCGATTTCGCCCATGCCCGAATACCCCACGCTCATCGACCCGAACTCGACCGCATCACGGGGGACTCCGTTCCCAGGGTCGATTCCCAGGCCGGGCAGCGCCTCCGGTACGCCGATGCCGGGCTATTATGCGCCGAACACGCCGCCGCCCGGTTATTACGGCAGCCCAACCAATCCGCAGTTCCCGACCAATCCGCAGTTCACCACACAAACGGGTTTGAGCGGGGGCGCAAACCCAGTGATCCTGATCGGCGGCTTTGCGGTGATCGCCACGCTGCTGATCGTGGTGCTGATCGTGCTGCTCAACAGCCAGAACCGCCCAACCGCAGGCGGAGTCGAGATTGTGGCTGGCGCGACGGCCAATGCCGCCAGTACGCCGACCGTGCCGCCCGTGCTGGCGCGCCCCGCCGATGGCCGCCTGAGCTATTCGACCACCAACCAGCTTGGCGATACCGTCACGCTCGTGTTCGATAACCTACCGCGTGTCAACCGCGATTCGCGTTATATGGCGTGGCTGCGCGATGACATGAACGAACAGGTGCTGCCGCTCGGCGCGATGTCGATTGACGGGTTCGGGCGCGGCATCCTGACGTACACCGCCGAAGAAAACCTGGCGCTGGTCTATCATGCCGTGTTCCTCACCGTTGAAACGGGTACGCCCGAACAGCCGACCGGGGAGACGCTGTTTGAAGGCAGCATCCCGGTCGAAGTGGTCGGCGCACTGTACGAAATCCTGATCGCGTCGCCCGACGGCCTGCCCGTCGAGACGAGCGCCGCCGCCGATCCGTATGCCGCGCCCGCGCCCACCACCGACCCCTACGCCGCACCCGCACCCACGCACGAACACGGCGATTCTGCCGCCGCCGGGACGAGCCTGCTCGATGGTGCGCTGGTAGAGGCCGAACTTGCGCAGCGCCACGCCGGGTTAGCGGCGGGTTCGACCACGACGGGAGCCATGCGCACCCATGCCGAACATACCATCAACATCCTGCGCGGCTCCCAGGATGACCTGGACGCGAGCGGACGCGCCGAAAACCCCGGTCGCGGGGTGGGCGTACTGTTCTTTCTGGACCGCATCGACGCGAAGCTGACCGAAGCCGCCGCCGCCGCTGACCCGCGTGTGCAAAGCCGCATCGAAGTGATTCGCATCTGTACGACGAATGCGCGCATGTGGATGAACAACGTGATCGCGCTGGAAGAACAGTTGATCGCCGCCGACTCCATCGACGCGGTGCAGGCGCAGATGGCACAATCGACTGAACAGGCGCTCGCGCTGATCGATGGCGTTGACCTGAACCAGAACAACCTGGTCGAACCGTTTGAAGGCGAATGCGGGCTGCGCCAGATCGCAGATTTCGGCATCAGCGTCGCCAGCGTGGATATTTTCGGGATCGAAAGTACGGCGCAAGTGCTGAACGATGGCGCTGCATAAGCCATGCAGCCAGATCAGCACATGCGGCGGCGTTTACGACGCGGGATCGTCACCGGGTTGACAGCGCTGATCCTGATCGGCTGTGCCGCCGCGCCCGATGATCCCGCGCCGCGCAACATCCCGACGCTGAACGCCCCGGCGTGGCGCGATTCCGCCGCGCCGATCACGCTCGAAACTGTGCCGGCGATTCGGCTGTTGGGGCGGCTGGATCAGGCAGGCGCGCCCGCAACGGTGTTTGCGCACACCGTATCGCCGGATGGCCTGAACCTGGCCGGGCTGACCGAACAGGACGTGATCGGCTGGGACTTGCTGACCGGGGCGCGCACGTTCGTCAACACCCGTTTTGAAACCACGCACATCGGCTATGCGTCGGATAAAGCCGAACTGTACGGCATCGACGGCAGCGGCGATTTGCGCGTGCTGGATGCGGGGACTGGCGTGGAAACGACCCGCGCCAATGGTCACCTGGCGTATGCGGGCGTGTTCGCGTTCGCGCCGGATCACGACCTGATCGCGCTCGGCGGGATGGATGGCACAATCAAGGTGTGGGACATGATCGCCCGCGAATCGCGCATCACATTCGATGCGGGCGGCGCGGCAATCAGCGCGCTGGCGTTCGATGCGGCGGCAGGGCAGCTTGCCAGCGCAGATGCACAAGGCCGGGTGCGCGTGTGGGCGTGGGCGGCGGGCGAGCTGATCCACGACTGGCGGAATGTCCTGCTGGGTACGCAGCCGATCATCACGACGGCGTTCGCCTTTTCGCCGGATGGCGCGTACCTGAGCGCCGTCAACAACACCGATGTCCGCCGCTGGTCGCTGGACGGCGCGCCGTCCCAGTCGCTGCGGCTCAACGCCGGGGATCGGTCGCCCGTGCTGGTCTATTCGCCGGATGGATCGCAGATCGTGACCGGAAGTGCGACCGACGGGCTGGCGCTGTGGGATGCGCTCACCCCGGCGCTGATCACGCCGCTGCCCGGCACGGGTGGGGTGCGCATGGACGCAGCCTTTTCGCCCGATGGCACGATGCTGGTCACGACCGCGCTGGAAGGCCAGGTCACCTTATGGAACCTGACGCTGACCGATTCGTCCGAAGCTGCCCGCTTTGAAATGCCCGTCCCCACGCGGACGATCCTGGACGTGACCTGGACAGCCGATGGGCGCTTGATCGTGATGTTCGATGCGAACGGCGCGGTTTATGTGTGGGGCATCCCGGCGGCGGACGCGGCGTAAAATGTTGTTCTTCACCTATTCAACAAGGAATTTCGACGCATGAAAGCAGATTTAGATCGGCTGATGGCCGCCCGCGCCCTGGAAGCGCTGCTGGTGGTGGGCGATGGCCATGTCAATACGCTGCGGGCCTACCTCTCCAATGGGGCGCATGTCTCCGGCGGGTACATCCTCAAGGTGCGCGGGCATGATCCCGTCATGATCGTGAACGGGATGGAAACGGATGAGGCGGCCAAAAGCGGGCTGCACGTCCTTTCGTTTTATGACCTGGGCTATGCCGAGATCGTCAAAGCCGTGAACGGCGATTCGGGCAAGGCGACGGTCGCGCTGATCGGCGCGATCCTGGCACGGTTCGACGTGCCGCATGGCAAAATCGGCCTGTACGGGGAAGGGGCGATCCACCGCTTCATCGAGACTGCCGCCCGGCTGAACGACACCTATCCTGCCTATCAGTTCGTGGGTGAAAGCGGCGCGACGCTGTTTGATGAAGCCATGCAGACCAAAGACTCCGCCGAACTGCTGCGGATGCGTTCGGTTGGGGCGCGCACCAGCCAGGTGCTGCGCCTGACGTGGGATTTCATCGCAGCGCACCGGGCAGAGGGTGAGCAGGTGGTGACGGTGGAGGGTACGCCGCTCACGATTGGCGCGGTCAAGCGGTTCGTGCGCCGGGCGCTGCTCGACCACGACCTGGAAGATACCGATATGATCTTCGCCCAGGGGCGCGATGCCGGGATGCCGCACAGCCGGGGCGAAGCCGATCAGGTCTTGAAGGTGGGCGAAGCGATTGTGTTCGACCTGTTCCCGCGTGAGATCGGCGGCGGCTACCACCACGATTGTACGCGCACCTGGTCGATCCACCACGCCAGCCCGGAAGTCGCGGGGACACACGCCCTGGTACTGGATGCGTTCGAGCTGGCAGTCGATAGTTTTCGCGTCAACATGCCCGCCAAAGCGCTGCAAGAAGCGGTGCTGGATCATTTTGAGGCGCACGGCCACCCCACCGGGCGCAGCCACCCCGGCACGGTCGAAGGCTACGTCCACAGCCTGGGGCATGGCCTGGGGTTGGAGATTCACGAAAACCCGCGCCTCAGCCACCTCAGCAGCGATACGCTGGCCGTGGGGAACGTGATCAGCATCGAGCCGGGGCTGTACTACCCCGAAAAGGGCTACGGCGTGCGCATCGAAGATACGTTCGCCATCACCGAAACGGGCGAACTGGTCGCGCTGACCGACTTCCCGCACGACCTGATCCTGCCGCTGCGCGGAGGTCGCTCGTGACGAGCGAGCGCCAGGCTAGCGGACGTTCACGCGCTCATGCACGGCGATGGCGCGTTCGATGGCCTGTTCGTACCCGTCGATCATGGCGCTGTGGGTGAAGTGGCGGGCGCGGGTCTGCGCCCAGCGGCCATACGTCTCGCGGGCGCGTTCGTGCGTGAGGAAAAAATCGATCTCGGCGGCGAGCGCGGCGGGGTTTTCCGGTTCCGCCAGCCGCCCGGAGCCATCCACCACTTCCGGGGCAGCCCCGGCGCGCACGGCGACGACGGGTTTGCCCAGGCGCATCGCTTCCAGGTACACGAATCCGAACGTCTCCTGGCTGCTGGGGTGGACGAACACATCCGCCTGCACCCATTCATGGGCGAACGTCATATCGTCGTCCACATGCCCCAGAAACGTGACATGGTCGGCAATGCCCAACTGCGCGGCCAGCGCCAGGTTTTCGCTGTACATCAGGCCATCACCCGCGATGCGCAGTTCAAGCGACGGGTGACGTTCAAGCAGGTGCGGCATCGCCCGCAGCAGCACATCGGTGCGCTTGCGCGGGTACATCTTGCCCACCGAGAGGATCACCGGGTGATCGTTGGGCGTGCGCGGCATGGTTTCGGCCAGGCGCATCCACGTTTGATCGATCATGCCATGATAGATCACGTCGATCTTGTGCGGCGCGACCCCGTACAGGTCGGTGATGCGGCTTTTCGCGTAGTGGCTGCCGATGGTGACCACATCGGCATTCTGCATCATGATCTGGTCGAAAAACGCCTGGGCTTTCACCATCGTGGCGATTTCGCCCGTCTCCCACTGAAGCACATCCCCGAAAACGGCGTGCGCGCTGGCGATCAGGGGGGGGCGCTGCACCGGGTCTAAGCCGAAGCCGTCGTAATCCAGGCCGATTAGCACATCGGCCTGTTGAATGCGCGGATCGGTCGTCAAACGGGTGTTAAAATGGATGCGCTGGAGCGTCACCCCGACGTAATCGCTCACGTCGAAGTTCGGCGCGATGATGTCGAGATCGTACCCCCGCTCTGCCAGTCCTTTGACCAGGGATTGATAAAAAACTGCCGTGCCGCTGCCGCCAGTAACATCGGTAGCCCAGGAGGTGATGATCGTGAGTCGCATGAGGGGCGCTTTCTGCCAGCGGTGTCGAAGGGATAACACGGTCATTTCATCCTATGATGATATAAGATAACCCGCATCCGCCAGATGAGGAACACATGAAAGGTCAGGAGTCCCGATGTCGAAAATGCACAATCGGCGGGATGCAGAACAATTTGAAGTCGAGATCGAGTCGTTGGGGACGGGCGGCGACGGCGTAGGCCGTTACAAAAGCCGGACGGTGTTCGTCCCGTTCACGATACCGGGCGAGATCGTGCGCGCCCGCGCCATCGATACGACCGAGACGGTCATCCATGCCGAAGGCGTGACGCTGGTCGATGCGTCGGCGGATCGCGTGCTGCCGCGCTGCCCGCATTTCGGAATCGGGCGGTGCGGGAAGTGCCACTGGCAGCACATCGACCCGGCGGTACAGGCGTTGATCAAACAGGATATGCTGGCCGAAGCGCTGGAACGCGGCGGGGTGCGCGGCGCGCCCATCCGCCCGATCATCGCCAGCCCCCAGGCGTGGGGCTACAACCATCACATGACATTCAGCGTGGGCGGCCACGATGCCGAACCGATCCTGCGCCCGGTCAGCGACCCCGCCCCGGACGATGCGCCGCCCCTTGACGGTGAGGCGGAGGCGGAACCAGCACCGCCGCTCATGATCAACGAGGCGCTGTACCTGGGCTTTCCCGATTACCACGACGAGGCGCGGCTGATCCGCATCGAGGAATGTCACATTCTGCACCCGGATTTACTCGCGCTGTACGCACAGATCGACCTTGACCTGAGCAACTACCGCCGGGTGAAGATGCAGATCGGCAGCGACGGCGCGATGATGCTGATCCTGACCGCGCTGGAAGACTCCGCGCCCGAACTGTTGACCGAACTGCGCGTGAGCGTGAACCTGATCCTGCCCGACAATGAACCGATGAACCTGATCGGGGATTCGCATACGGTTTACGAGGTGCTGGGGCATCCGTTCCGCGTGACCGCCGGGAGCTATTTCCGCCCGCACCTGGGGCAGATGCCCAACCTGGTCAATGCCGTGATCGACCTGCTTGCCCCGCAGCCGCACGAATCGATCCTCGACCTGTACGCGGGGGTGGGCGTGTTCAGCGCGTTCATCGCCCCGCGTGCCGACCTGGTGACGCTGATCGAAAGCTACCCGCCCGCCGTGACCGATGCCGATGTCAACCTGGCACAGTTTGAAAATGTCGATGTCATCGAAGGTGGGGTGGACATGGTGCTGAGCGCGCTCGATGAGCCGTATCACGCTGCCGTCATCGACCCGCCGCCGAAAGGAATCACGAGTGAAGCGCTGACGCTGCTGCGCGAAAGCGGCGTGCAGCGCGCCGTGTACCTGGCCGATGACCCGGTGGGATTCGCCAAGACCGTCCGGCAGTTCGGCAAAGCCGGGTATCAACTGGCAAGCGTGCAGCCCATCGATTTGGCTCCACAAACGGCGTGGGTCGATCTTGTCGCGCTGTTCGTGCAGGGGTGAGCCAAGTCAGTGCGGCGGACTATGCTAGCGCAATCTGCACGATGCGATCCAGCCCGGCGTAGTCCTGAAAACTGCGCACCTGTGCGCCATCGAGCGCCGCCGCCAGCCCCGCCACCACCGCTTCCTGATCCATGCCGATTTCGAGCAGAATCAGCGCGCCGGGGGCGCACACCTGAGGAATCTGCGTGAACAGGCGGCGGATCAACTGCGCGCCGTCCGCGCCGCCATCCAGCGCGACACGCGGTTCGTATTCGCGCACGTTGGCTTCCAGTGTGGTGATCACATCGGTGGGAATGTACGGCAGGTTCGCCATGAGCAGGTCGAGCCGGATGTGCTGGTCGATCAACGGCTGCGCTAAATCGCCCTGGTACAACGTGAGCCGTTCCAGCAGCCCGAACTGCGCGGCATTGCGACGCGCCACCTCCAACGCGGGCGCGCTGATGTCGGTGGCATACACGGCGGCATCCGGGACCAGCGCCGCGAAGGTGACTGCCAGCGCGCCGCTGCCTGTGCCAATATCGGCGGCAGTGCGCACCGGGTGCGTTTTCGCCCAGGCCAGCGCCCGTTCAAGCAGCAGTTCGGTTTCCGGGCGCGGGATCAGCACATCGGGCGTGACGATCAGCTCCCGGTCATAGAACGCCCGCCGCCCCAGAATGTACGGGATCGGTTCGGCCTGTGCCGCCCGTTCCACCCATGCGGCATAGCGGGACTGCTCATCGGCGGTCAGGCGGCGGCCATCGTCGGCCAGCAGACGCGCCCGGCTCACGTTCAGCACATCGGCCAGCAAAAGCTGTGCGTCCAGCCGCGCCGACCCGCTCACCTGGGCGATGCGCGCCTGCGCCTGCTTCAACGCCTGCCCGACGGTGAGCGCACCGTGGGGGACTGCACTGGCTCTCATCGCCGTCAGGCCACCGGGTCGCCCGTGCCGCCCGCGAGCTTTTCCGCCTGTTCCGCCGCGATCAGCTCGTCGATGAATTGATCGATGTCGCCTTCCATCACGACGGGCAGGTTATAGCTGGTCACGTTCACGCGGTGATCGGTCACGCGGTTCTGTGGATAGTTGTACGTGCGGATTTTTTCGGAACGGTCGCCCGTCCCCACCTGGCTGCGGCGTTCGCTTTCCTGGGCGCTGCGCTGCTTTTCCGCCTCCATCTCGTACAGGCGGTTCATGAGCAGCTGCTTGGCGCGTTCCTTGTTCTGAAGCTGGCTGCGTTCGTCCTGCACCGCGACCACGATCCCGCTGGGGATATGCGTCATGCGCACCGCCGAATCGGTCGTGTTGACCGACTGCCCACCCGCGCCGCCGGAACGATAGACATCGACGCGCACATCGTTCATGTTCAACTGCACGTCCACTTCATCCAGTTCGGCCAGCACCGCCACCGTGACCGTGCTGGTATGGACGCGCCCCTGGCTTTCGGTTTCCGGCACGCGCTGCACGCGGTGAACGCCGCTTTCGAACTTCAGGCGGCTGTATGCACCTTTGCCGCGCACCTCAAATTCGATCTTCTTGAACCCGCCCACTTCCGCGTCGCTCTGGTCGATCACTTCGACTTTCCACCCGCGCCCTTCGGCATAGTAGGTATACATGCGGAACAGATCCGCCCCGAACAAGGCCGATTCATCGCCGCCTGCACCCGCCCGAATTTCCATGATCACGTTCTTGTCGTCGCGTGCGTCTTTGGGCAGCAGCAGCACGCGCAGTTGATCGCTCAGCCGTTCCAGGTCGATGCTCAGGCTGTCGTATTCTTCCTGCGCCATCGCCCGCAGATCGGGGTCTTTTTCGTCGCTCAGCAGCAGCTTTGCGCCGTCGTAGTCGTCGGATTTTTTCTTGTACTCGCGGTACGTCTCGACGATCTGCTGCAAATTCGAGCGCTCTTTGCTGTATTCGGTGATTTTGGCGTAATCGGCCAGCACTGCCGGGTCACCCAACAGGCGTTCCAGTTCTTCATAGCGCGCTTCAATGGCGGCTAGTTTATCGTACATAAGGGCTGCCTTGTGGCTTGTGTAGGCGGGTGATTATCCCATCATTATACGGTGCGGGCGGGTTTCCGTGTAGGGGCGGGTGCAGGACTCCAGGACGATGGCATCACGGTCAGTGGCTTGACACATTTGCCCATCTCGGTTACGCTGTCAACAATCTTGTTGGTTGGGCATGGCGATGCAGCATTCCGAGGCGCGGGAACGGGTACTACTGGCCGCAGAACGC
This sequence comes from bacterium, assembly GCA_033764035.1. GTDB lineage: Bacteria > Chloroflexota > Anaerolineae > Aggregatilineales > Phototrophicaceae > Flexifilum. Next base: position 82,194 of record JANRJJ010000015.1, on the reverse strand, counting down.
TTGTTCGCAGAACGCGGCTATGCGGCGGTGACGGTCAAAGATATTGCGGCAGCAGCGGGCATTCATCATGCATCGCTCTACCACCACGCGCCGCAGGGCAAGACACAGTTGTTCGTCGAAGTGACCGAACGTACCATCGCCCGGCATCAGGCGGGGATTGCCGATGCAATTCTGAGTGCCGGCGACGATCTGCGCGCCCAGTTGTATGCCATCGCCGCCTGGATGCTGACCCAGCCGCCGCTCGACATGATCCGTATGGTGCATTCGGATGTCCCTGCGCTGGATGCCGACAGCGGTCAGCATTTGCTTGGCTATGCATACGCTGCCATTCAAATGCCCATTGAAGCGGTGTTCCAGCAAGCCCAACAGCACGGTGAAATTCAGCCTTTGGACAGCGGCAATCTGGCGGGCGCGCTCTTTTCCATGATTCAAGGGACGTTCACGCTGCCCAATGCTTATCTCCATCGTTCCCGACAAGCGCTCGCTAACGAGATCATCGACGTGCTGCTTACGGGGTTGCAGTATCAAAAATTACGCTAAGGACATTTTTTTAGCTCGTTTGCCAACAAACTGTTTGGTTGGTTATCGTTCAGGAGACATCCGCATGAATGCACTGATTCGTCCGGGTGCGGTGGTGATCTTTGCCGTACTCGATATTCTGTCGAGCTTCTGGCTCGGCAGCAGCCTTGACCAGGGCAGCGACCCTACGCCTGTGTATTTTCTGCCGTTCGGCCTCACGTTCGCCATCTGGGGGCTGATCTTCTCGTCGCAGTTGGTATACGCCGTGTACCAGGCGCTGCCCTCACAGCGTGACCGGGCAATCCACCGCCGCATCGGGGGATGGGTCGCGCTGAATGCCGCGCTGACTGCGCTTTGGAACTTTACGGCGGGCAGCGCCGGGCAGCAGAACAGCCCCGATTTTCAACCGCTGTTCGTCGTGGCGACGGTGTTCATCCTGGTGGGGATGTTGTTCGCGCTCACCCAGGTGTTCATTGCCTTTCGGGAAATGCACGCCGACCTGACCCCGCGTGACCGGGCGCTGGTGCAGTTTCCGCTCACGGTATTTTTCGCCTGGCTGAACGTCGCAATGATTGCGAACACGACGGCGGGGCTGGACGCGGTCGGCTTTACGGGGGAGCCAAATGGAGCCATCTGGGCTGCCGTGATGCTCGTGATCGCCGCCGTCGTCGCATCACTGATGATCTTTTACACCCGTCCGGGCATTGGCACGTTCACCTATACCGGCGTGATCATCTGGGCGGTGGTCGGCATTTTCTTCAACAATTTCGAGCGCTCAACGCTGGTGGCGGGCGTAAGCGTGCTGGTGACGGGCATCGTGATTATGGCCGCGTGGCTGCACCTTTCCGGTCGCACGCCTTTCGTTCGGCCTGGCCGCACCGTGAGGGCGTGACCGATGAACGACCGAAGCGAAAAGATCGCGCTGATCACGGGGGCAAATGCTGGGCTGGGCAAGGCGACCGCATTAGGGTTGGCGCAGCGTGGATACACGCTCGTGTTGGTGGCGCGCAGCCGGGAGAGGGGCGAAACCGCTCGCCGGGAGCTGATCGCCGCGAGTGGAAACCCGCACATCACGGTGATGACCGCCGATCTCGCCGCGCAGCGCGATATTCATACGCTGGCCGCCGCATTTCGTGCGCAGTATGGGCGGCTTGACCTGCTGATCAACAATGTGGGCAATTCGTTCATGACGCGCCAGGTCAGCCCGGACGGGATCGAAATGTCGCTGGCCGTCAATCACCTGGCGGCCTTTCTGCTCACGCATCTGCTGCTTGACGTGCTGAAACGCAGCACGCCCGCCCGCATCATCAATGTGGGGACACGCCTGAACACCGCCATGCACTTCGATGATCTTCAGTGGGAACGCCGCCCGTATCAAGGGTTGGCGGCCTATGCACAAAGCAAGCTTGGCAATCTGCACTTCACTTTTGAACTGGCGGCGCGGTTGGCGGGGACGGGCGTGACCGTCAACTGCGTGCATCCAGGGGTCTTTCGTTCCAATCTGGGTCGCAATGCCGGGCCAGCCCCACAGTGGATCGCGCTGGTCACGTCGCTGAGCAGTCCGTTTCTGCCACCCGCCGAAAAAGCGGCGGCGCGCGTGCTGTATGCTGCCACCGCCCCGGAACTGAACGGGGTGAGCGGAAAGTATTTTGGGAATCGGGTAGAACTGCCTGCCCCGCCGCAGACTCTTGACCCGGCGGCGCGGGCGCAGTTATGGGCGCTCAGCGAACAGCTCACCCGCATGACCGAACCCGCCTGATTCACCGCCGTTCGTACAGCACGACGGCGCTGCCGTAAAACGGAAACGGGATCGACTCTGCGGTGGCGTAGGCTTCGCGGAACCACGCTTCCCGTTCCAGCCCTTCGCGGACGAACCCTTCCATCGTGACCAGGTATTCCGGTGCGCTGTCGCGGATCAGCGCCGGGGGGATGGCGTAGTTCTGCCCGGCGGCCAAAATCGCCGGGTCGAACGGGTAGTAGCGGCGCAGTTCCGGCGTGACCAGCCCGACCGTATCGACAATCGCGGCGCGGCTGAAATACCCGACCGCGCCAATATCTGCCGACCCCACCCGCGTCTCAGCCGTCACGCCATACACGTCGCGCAGTCCTTCACCTATCGCCTGGTATTCCAGTTCGAGCGCGTGCCAGGCCATGCGCGGGGCGGGGCGCTGCGGTCCGTGATCCGGCTGAAGCGTCCACCCGTTGACCGATGTGAACAGCCAGACTGCGCCCATCACCCCGGCGATCAGTGGGGCGGCGCGGCGTGGAACCGTCTGTGACTGTCGGGTTGGGTCACGGCGCGGGAACCGCAGTGTGAGGATCGCCCACACGCCCAGGAAAATCCCCAGGCTCCACGCCGGCAGCGGCGGCGCGAGATACCACCGGAAGATCAGCGGGTTGGCGATGGAAAAGACGACGAAATACAGGTACGGGTAGATCAGCAGCGGGACGATCCCCGGCAGGGCGCGGCGGGCGGCCATCAGCCCGAACACGTTCAGCAGCAGGTAGACCACGCTGCCGATGCGCACGCCATCCCCGCCGAAGGTCTCGAATTCCGAAAACGGGGTGGCATACGTCTGGATCAGCCGCACGAGCGCCGAAAGCGGCGGCATCTGGTACGCTGCCGATTTCGCGCTGATCGAATTCGGGATGGGCGACCCGAAATAGCCCCACGCGAACAGGAACCAGGGAGCCGCCGTGAGCGCCGCCGCGCCCCATGTCCGCCAGGGGATGCGCCGTGCGCGCAGCGACTCGATCAACTGCCAGCCGAACAGCGGCGCGACCCACAGCACCGCGTCGATGCGCGTGATCACCCCCAACGCCGCGCATATCCCAACGCCAATCTCGTGGATCGGGCGGCGCTGCGGCATGGTGTACAGCCAGAATGCGGCGATCATCCACAAAATGTTGACGCTCGTCTCCATGCCGCCCACTGCAAACGTCACGCTCATCGGGCTGGCCGCCCATAACAGCCCCGGAATCGCGGCGGCCAGGTCGAGCGCAAAGCCGCTGTGCGCATGGCCTGCGTTCAGCGCACGGCGGGCGATGAGGAACAGCAGCACACAGGTGAGGCCATCAGCCAGCGCGCTGACGATGATCGCGTACTGCTGGAAGTCCTGGCCGCCCGCCGCCGCACCCATCCCCGCCATGACCAGCGTGAACAGCGGAGTCGTGGTGCCAAGCGTGCGCACGCCGGGGTTGTACACGAATCCCTGCCCTTCCAGCAGGTTACGGCTGTAGCGAAAGGTGATGAACGCATCATCGATGGTGCGCGGACCAGGCAGCGCACGGGCAGCCAGGGCAGCCAGGAACAGCACGACGATCAGCACGAATACGCGGCGCGGCATAGGCATCCTTGAAAGGCTGATGAAACGATGGGCAGATAAAAATCGTATACTTCTCTATACTGTCTAAAGCGTAGCTTTTGATTATGCTGAAGACAATGCAGAAACAGTCCTGCACCATGCGGTACAAGTTGAAAAGGTTCTCCCGTGTCCACGCAGACCCACTGGCTGATCCCTGGACAAGTGATCTACACCCGTCTTGATGGCATTTTCACGCTGCGTGATTTTCAGGAGATGGTCGCGCAGATCGATTCGATGGGCGGCGGCCATCCGAACGCGCATGTCCATGTGATCGTCGATGGCACACGTATCGAACGGACGCTGCTCTACCCGGCGGACATTGTACGTGTGATGCTCAACGCGAACTGGTTCCGGCCCGGCGGGTGGGTGGTCGGCCTGACGCGCAACAAGGTCGATGGGTTTCTGGCGACGCTGGCCGTTCAGGTGTTCGGCGTGCGCGGCCACTACGTTTTGACGATAGACGACGCACTCCACTTTCTGAGCCAGCAGGACGCGGCGCTGCCGCCGCTGGACGATTTGCAGCGCGCTTATCTCGCGCTCGATACGCGGCTGAACGGCCAGCCCTCCCCACTTGAGGCGGCTGGCGCTTAGCCTATGCGTCGATCAGGAAGTCGCTCGGCCATCGCCGGGCGCGACCTGCACAATCGATCCCCACGGCTGGTACTGGCTGGCGAAAATCTCGCGGTCGATCTCGGTGCCATTCGCGTCCAGGATGATGCGCGTCACCTCGACATACGCCCCTTCCGCGCCCCAATCGACCTGAAGTTCCTGCCCCGGCGTGAACTGCGGGTTGACCTCATAGCGCGTGGGCAGCGGTGCGCGCACATCGCGCACTTCCGGCCCCTGCTTGATCACCTGCCGCCCGGTGCTGGTACTGTAAAAGCGGAACTGCACCGTGCTGGTGGCCGGAAACACCGATGTTTCGATCAGCAGGTGGTGCGGCGTGTCGTTCAGGAAACGAAAATCGAGATCGGGCGTGTAAATGGCCGCATCCATGCCCACGCCTTCGGGGTCGCCGCGTTCGTAGAAGCCGACGCGGTAGCCGTGCGCATAGCGTTCGACGATGGGATACCCGCCGTAGAACGCCGCCCGGAATGCCGTCGTGCTGACCTGGCACACCCCGCCGCCCACGCCCTGGATCGTGCGCCCGCCGTAGATCACCGCGCTGGAGACGTACCCGGCCTCTGGTGAAATATCCCCGACATAGCGGTTGAACGAGAAAATTTCACCCGGCGCGATGATCAGCCCATTGAAGCGCGCCGCCGAAGTCAGAATGTTGTCGATGCGCGCCTGGGTGGAACCCGCGTATTGGCTCACACCTTCCGCGACCAGTTCCCGGATGCCCAGTTCGGCGGCGGTCACGTTGTCATGGTACGGCGGCAGTTGATAATCGAACGCCAGCGGCGCGAAGCGGTTGCTTTCGCTGAAGATCGCGGTTTCCATATTGGCGATGGTCTGGGCGACGTTCAGGGTGCGCCCGCTGCGCGAACGCTGCGTCACTTCCAACTGACGGGTATCGTCGTTGAACTGAAAACGCCCATTTTCCGGCGCGACGATCAGCCCATCGGCCAGATTTTCCAGGTAGGGCGCGAACGCCCCGGTATTCACGTCGATCTCGTAGCGCAGCGCCCCAGTCGTTTCATCGCGCACCGTGCTGACGCGCAGCAGGGCGGCGATCTGTTCGATGCTGGCTGTCCAGGGGCCAAGCGGGCTGCCGAACCCGTCATCGGCGATCAGCGTGACGGGGGCGGAAAGCGCGGTGCGGGCGCGCTGCGCCGCCGCTTCCACATCGGCCACGACGGGCGGCGTTTCCGCGATCACCAATGCGATCTCGGTCGGCATCCCGCCGTCCTGAGCGGATGCGGCGCTGCCGATCAGCATCGCCGCGTCCAGCCGCCCCAGCGTCGCCATCACATCGACCGTGCGCCCGACCGCGCCCGGCGTGATATTCACGTCGGTTCCGCTAATCGTCAGGGTAGCGTCGGTCGGGTAGCGGTTGATCGACTCCGCGATGGCGTTCAGGCGTGCCAGCGCGATATTCTGATCGTAGGTGAGCGTCGGCGTGAGCGTCTCGCCGTTCAGCCACACCAGCAGTTGATCGAGCGTATTGGCGAATGGGTTGGCTCCGCGCCCGATCCCGGCGGCCTGCTGCGCGGTCGCGTCGGCATCGTAGCGCAGCCCCAGTTCAGCGGCAGTGATCGTCCAGGTCTGTTCGGCATCGCGGAAGGTGAACGAACGGGCGCTTTCGGCAGCGAACTGCGCATCGAGCGCGGCGGCGGCTTCGCTGGCCGTCATTCCGCCCAGTTCCACGCCATACGCGCTCACATTGGGGACGATGCGCCCACGATACTGCACCTGAAAGACGGCGACGAACATCACCAGCAGCAGCATGAACAGCACGAACCCGGTGAAGAACAGGATCGGCAGGCGGATCAGCCATATGCTGAACCCGGACTCGCTTTCAACATCCGGCGTGGGATAGGGGGAACTCGCCATCGGCACTCAAGGGGAATGGGCGGACAGAATACACCCTATTTTACATGCACATCGGCAAAAACAGAACGCACCAGGGCTAACGCATCAAAACGAAAAGAATCAACGCAAAGGCGCAAAGAGTCGATTCATCTTTGCGTCTTTGTCTGTTCCTTGCGTCCTTGCGTTAAATCTTTTTGATTTTCATCTGTACGTACATGGTGAAGCATCTGCCTGGCTGGAACGTTTTCGCGGCACGTCCGTATAATAGCTGAACTCAATCATGACAGGACGGACGATGGGGCGACTTCTCTTTTATCTGACGTATGCGTGGCGAAATCTGCGCCGCAGTGCGCGCTGGACGACGTTTGCGGTGTTCTGCATTGCGGCGGGCGTGGCGACGGTGGTCGCGCTGCGCAGCCTGGGCTTGGCAATTGGCGATTCGCTGGTCGAAAATGTGCGTCAAAGTCTTCATGGGGATGTGCGTATTTCGGTGGACGGCGGCGGCGGCGGCTTTCAGGTGTTCAACTTCGATGGCGACGGCTATGAAGGCTTCAGCGAGAGCGTGCTGGATACGATCCGGGCGCAGACCGCCGAAGCGGGTGGGACGCTGACCGAATATGCGTTGGTGCCGGGCATTCAGCTCACGTCCATCGACGCGGTGACGGTCGGGCGGCCTCAGTTCGTCGCGGCGTACCTGATTGACCCGCAGACCTTCCCGCCGACCGGTACAATACGGGCGCAAGACCCGGCGGGCGTGCCGCTGGCAAGCCTGTTCACGGGCGAACATCAGGTGATCGTGAGCCGCAACCTGGCCGACCAGCAGGGAATCGCGGTCGGGGATACGGTACGGCTGAGCAATACCGAACAGCAGTTCACCGTCGTCGGCATCGTCGCCACCGAACTGGAGGCGGGGATCACGAATATCGTCGCGTCGTTCTTCGGTTTCGCTTACCTGCCGTTCAGCGAAGCGGCGGAACTGCAAATTGACCCGATCCCCAATTACGTGAGCATCGCGCTGCCCGACGGCACATCGGACGACGAGATCGAACGGTTCGGCAGCAGCATCCAGCGCTACGGCTATGTCGATACCGCGCCGGAACAGATCGCCCAGAACCAGGTGATCGCTGATTACATCGGGCGCTTCATCGTGATCATGGGGCTGGGCGCGCTGTTGATCGGCGGGGTGGGCATCATCAACACCATGCTGGTGATGGTGGGGCGGCGCAGCAGCGAAATCGCCGCGCTCAAGACGTTCGGCCTGAAAGGGCGGCAGGTCTTTTGGCTGTTCATGAGCGAAGCCTTTCTGCTGGGCGTGCTGGGCAGCATCGTCGGCAGCGTGTTGGGCGTGCTGCTCAGCGTAGTGGTCAACCAGTACGGCGAAGCGTTCTTACAGCAGGGGTTGCGCTGGCGCTTGTACCCGGAAGCCATCGGTTATGGGCTGGCGCTGGGGCTGGTGGTCACGCTGGTGTTCGGCGTGCTGCCCATCCTGACGGCCAACAAAGTCCGCCCCGCGTCGATTCTGCGCCCGAACGAGACGAACATCCCGCGTGCGGGCGTATTCCACAGCCTGATCGCGATTGCGCTGGTCGTCGTCGTGATCGGCGGGATCGCCGGGTCGATCATCGGCAATATCCCGTTGGGGCGCGGCGTGGTGATCAGTGGGATTCCCATCGGCATCATCGGCGTGGCCGTCACCCTGCTGATCCTGGGCGTGCTGATCATGCTGTTCTGGCTGATCGTATGGGCGGTGAGCAAGCTGCCATCGTTCGGGATCGTCGATCTGCGGCTGGCGCTGCGCAACCTGACGGCGCGGCGGCTGCGCACGGCCACCACGCTCATGGCGCTGGCGGCGGGTATGTTCGCGCTCAGCGCGATCACGTTCGTGGGCGTGGGGACGCGGGAGATTCTGAACATTCAGCTTTCGCAGAACCTGGGCGGCAACGTGCTGGTCTTTCCATTTGCCAGCGTGCTTTCGCCCACGCTCGCCAACAACCTGCTCAATGCCGGGCTGGATGACATCGACGGGATTCAGTACCGCACGCAGCTTCAGAATTACCGGGGCATTCTCGAATCGGTCGATGGCGTAGCGCCGGAATTTGAACTGCCCTTCGATATTGAACCGAGCGATCTCCCCGGCAGGTCAGAGCGGCTGTTTTCATCGCTGCAAATGGTCGCCCGTGTGACCGATAACCCGAACTTCAACAACAGTATCGTGGAAGGGCGCGGCATCACCCCGGACGATCAAGGCGAGCGCGTGATCGTGATTCCCGAAACGTTCAACGATCAGTTCGCCAATGTCGATGCGCGCATCGGGACAATTCTGGGCATCCGCGTCGGCGCGACGCTGTACAACTTCGAGGTGATCGGCGTGGATGCGGGCGGGGGCGGCGCAGCGCTGTTCGGCACCGGGTCCTACATCATCCCGCCGGGGACGCTGCCGGAAAGCGGCGGCTTCAGCAATATCGGCTTCACCATTTTACAGGTGGAACCCGCGCTGCTGAACCAGGCATTGCTCGACCTTTCGACTCTGCCCTTCGTGTTCACGCTCGATATCACGTTCATCGACAGCTTTTTGGGTCGGCTGATTCAGCAGTTCGCGGCCATCCCGACGGTGGTCGGGCTGCTGTCGCTGCTGGCCGCCGCCGTGACGATGGCCAATACCGTCTCGCTGGCGACGCTGGAACGGCGGCGGCAGATCGGCATCCTGAAGGCCGTCGGCCTGAAAGGGCGGCGCGTGCTGACGATCATGCTGATCGAAAATACGCTGATCGGCTTATTGGGCGGCGTGCTGGGAATCGGCGTGAGCGCGCTGATCGTCGCGGCGATGACGGCACTGGGCGCGGGCGATGCCATCCCGATCCCGCGCGAAGCCGCGCCGCTGGCCGTCGCACTGATCGCTGCGTCGGTGGTGATCGCCTGGGTGAGTACCTTCCTCAGCTCGAACGTCGCCACCCGCGAACGGGTCGCCAACGTGCTGCGCTACGAATGACACAGGGCTATAATCAAGGGGGTAACATGACGATTGTATGAGTCATTGGGTTGGTGAATGCCAAAGCAGCCCCCTTACTACGATGAAATAGCCCGCGCTTTGCAGCAGGCACAGGCGCGGATTGCGGCTCTGGAACAGGTGAGCGCGGACAATGCACGCATTCAGTCCGCGCTTCACATGGCGGAAAAGAAGTATCAGCAGCTTTTCGAACATTCTGGCGATGCGATTCTGATCATCGACCTGCATACCGACCAGATCATCGAAGCGAATTCGGCAGCCGGGCGGCGCTTCGGCTACACGCCCGGCGAACTGGCACGCCTGACGCTGGCCGACCTGGAAGCGCCGATCCCCGGCAATGCCGACCCCCAGAACGCCGACTGGCATTCCGCCTTCGGCGGCACGCACCTGTATGAAACCGAATACCGCCGCAAAGACGGATCGCGGGTCGCGGTCGAAGTGAGCAGCCGCGTGCTGCATTTGGGCGACCGCGATGTCCTGCTGAACGTGGTGCGCGACATCACCCGCCGCCGCGCCATCGAACGCGAACGCGAAGGGTTGATCGACGATCTGGATGCCTTTTCGCACACTGTCGCCCATGATTTGAAAAACCCGCTCTCGGTGGTGATCAACTACGCCACGATTCTCACCGATGAAGCCGACACGATCAGCCGGGAAGAACTGCGCATGATGAGCCGCGCCATTGTGCAGGGCGGCCAGAAGCTCTCGAACATCGTCGATGAACTGCTGCTGCTGGCGCATGTGCGGCAGATGGAGCAGGTTCCGCTCAGCCTGATCGACATGAGCGGGATCGTGCGCAGCGCGCTGAATCGGCTGGAACTGCTGCGGAACGAATATCAGGCGCAGATCGTCTTTCCCCCCTATGAACTGCCGCTGGCCATCGGCTACGGCGCATGGGTCGAAGAAATCTGGGCGAACTACCTCAGCAACGCGATCAAGTACGGCGGTCAGCCACCCGTGATTGCCATCGGCGCGGCGGCGGAAAGCAGCGGGATGGTGCGGTACTGGGTGACGGACAACGGGACGGGCATCGCGCCGGAATCGATTCCGGAGTTGTTCACGCAGTTCGCCCGCTTCACCGAAAAAACCATCGATGGACACGGTTTAGGCCTGTCCATCGTCAAGCGCATCGTCACGCGCATGAACGGGGAAGTCGGCGTACACAGCACGCCCGGCCAGGGAAGTACCTTCAGCTTCACCCTGCCCGCCGCGCTGATGGACACGGCAGGTTAGCGACATGGCAAACGCATCTATGACGAAAAGAAGTCAACGCAAAGGCACAAGGAAAAATCAAAGACGCAATGAACATACAAGGACGTAACATGATCACAAGATGGGTAGGGTTGGCAGTCATCCTGCTGACATTGATCGGCGCGGTGCTGCCCGCTTTCGCGCAGACGGACGATGCGCTGCTTGGCGAATGGCAGTTGATCGCGGTTGGCGCGGTCGAAGATACGGCAGCGGTCAGCCCGGTTGGGGCGGTCACGCTCGCATTCAGCGCCGATGGGCAGGTGAGCGGCAGCGGCGCGTGCAACCAGTACACCGGGACATACACCGCGAATGCGGAGACGACCGCCGACGTGGGGACGCTTACGCTCAGCCCGCTGGCCAGCACGCGGCGCGCATGTACCAATGAAGTCCGCGCCGCGCTGGAAACCATGTACTTTGCCGCCATGGAGACGGTCAGCGGCTACCGCATCGACGACGAGTTCCTGCTGATCACGTATGCCGACGGCGTGCTGCTGTTCGCCCCGCTCGATTCGCTCGTCGGGACGCGGTGGGCGCTCACCAGCATTCCGGGCGCGGGGATCACGCTGGCGTTCGGGGACGATGGCCGCGTGAGCGGGTTCGCCGGGTGCAATGTCTACACGGGCGGCTACGCGCTCGATGGCAGCGCGATCACGGTTTCCGCCCTGGCCATCACGGCGGCGGCGTGCGAACCGGCCTTCAATTTCACGGCGGAACTCGCTTATACCCAGGCGCTGACGAACGCCACCGCCTTCGACTACGAGGGCGAGACGCTGATCCTGTACACCAGCACCGGGGAGGTATTGACATTCATGGCCATCGATGTATTGGCGGGGACGGCGTGGGCATTGGTCACCTATGGTGCGGAAACGCCCGTCGAGGGGAATCCCGTCACGCTGCTGTTCGACCTGGAAGGGCGCATCGGCGGCGAAGCGAGCTGCAACCGCTACGGCGGCGCGTATGTGCTGGAGGACGATACGCTCCGCTTCAGCGGGGTGTTCAGCACGCGGCGGGCGTGCCTGGATCAAACGCTCGCCGCCCAGGAAACGGCTTATTTCGCGGCGTTGGGCGCAGCGGCGGGCTACCAGATCGACGGGGATCAGTTGATCATCCCCTATGGCGATGCTGGAGAGCAGTTGGTCTACAGGCGTGCAGGTGCGTAACCCATCACATGCCCGCGACGCTGGCGCATGAATGACGTGCAGAAACACCGAAAAGACGTGGTGATGATGAACCGGATCGCCCTACAGCGATTGCGCAGCACCCGCATCGATGCGCCGCCCTCTCTGCTTCCTTTTGCCACGCCCGCCGACGTGGTGGCGTGGTTCGGGGCGATTCAGGGACAGGATTACCCCGGCGCGAAATGGTCGCTAGGCGTGCGCATTCCTGGCCTGACGGATGCCGCCGTTGAAGCGGCATTCGCGGCGCATACGCTGGTGCGCACCTGGGTGATGCGCGGGACGCTGTTTTTCGTCAGCGCGGCGGATGTGCGCTGGATGATCGACCTGGTTGCGCCGCGCCTTATGACGGAAACGGCGCTGCGCTACCACCAGCTTGAGCTGGATGCACCGACGCTCAGCCATGCCAGCACGGTGCTGGCGGCGGCGCTGGCCGATGGCCAGTCGCTCGACCGCCCGGCGTTGTTCGCCGTGCTGGAATCAGCGGGGATCGGCGGGCTGGAACAGCGCGGCTACCGCCTGCTTCAGCGGGCATCGCTGGACGGGCTGATTGTGCAGTGTGGGGTACGGCGCAATCAACCCGTGTATATGGCGATGGATGCGCGCATTCCACCGTCGCCCTATGCCAGCCGTGAAGCGGCGGCGGCAGCACTCGCCCTCCGCTATTTCACCAGCCGGGGGCCGGCCACCCTTCAGGATTTTCTCTACTGGTCTGGCCTGCTGGCCGCTGAAGGGCGCGCCGCCTTTCATGCCATCGAACCTCAGCTTACCCATGCCAGCGTGGAGGGAGCGGTTTATTACTGGCACCCGCACACGCACAGCGATTCCCCGCCCTCCCCCGCCCTTCATCTGCTCCCCGGCTTCGACGAACTGATGCTCGGCTATCGGGATCGGTCGCCGTCCCTGGCCGCTGCTTACGCCAATGCGATCTGTCCGGGCGGGAACGGCATCTTCAAGCCCACGCTCGTGAATGGGGAAGGCCGTGTGATCGGCACCTGGACGCGCACGATCAGCAAAAAAGGCGTGGTCGTGCGCCCGGAACCCTTTGAAGGCGGCCTGTCCGCCGACCAGCACGATCAGTTCCTCATCCAGGCGCAGCGCTACGCCGATCACCTGCAAGTGCCGCTGCGGACGGGGTAAGCGCGGCAGCGCAGAACGCGCTATGCTCTGCATCCTGGCATTGAATCCGGCGGCTGATTTTTGCAGCGCGTCCGTATCCCTCTACATCGATCAAAGAAAGGCAGCCGCCGTATGTCCCCCGCCCATCTTCCTTCACGTACCGCCATATTCGGTTCAGATACACATGTTGACGGCACGCGCACACGCGGCGAAGGCGCAGCGGGCAGCCTGCCGCTGACCGAATCGATACTGCTGGATGAACCGAGCGGCAATCTGTTCGGGATGACCCAGGCGGCGGCGATGGGCTGGAACCCGGAAGAAGTCGGGCGCGATCAGTACGTGATCGTTAGCACACACGGCGGGCTGCGCGCCGAAGATGGCAGCCCGATTGCCCTGGGCTACCATACCGGGCATTGGGAGGTCAATCTGCTGGTGCGCGAAGCCGCGCACACGCTCAAAGCCAATGATGCGATCCCGTTCGCGGTGTACGTGACCGATCCGTGTGATGGGCGCACCCAGGGAACCGACGGCATGATGGACAGCCTACCCTACCGCAACGATGCGGCCATCGTGGCGCGCCGCCTGATTCGGTCGCTGCCCACCCGCGATGGCGTGATGGGAATCGGCACCTGTGACAAGGGTCTGCCCGCCGTGATGATCGCGCTGGCGGGTTTCCGCGATCTGCCGGGGATCGTCGTCCCCGGCGGGGTGACGCTCCCCGCCATCGATGCGGAGGACGCGGGCATGATCCAGACCATCGGCGCACGGTTCACCCAGGGCATGATCAGCCTGGATTACGCGGCGGCGATGGGCTGCCGGGCGTGTGGGTCGGGCGGCGGCGGGTGTCAGTTCCTGGGGACGGCGGCCACGTCCCAGGTGGTGGCGGAAGGCTTCGGGCTGTCGCTGCCGCACAGCGCGCTCAGCCCGTCCGGGGAGCGCATCTGGTTGGATATGGCGCACCGGTCGGCGCTGGCGCTGATCGCCCAGAAAGCACGCCGCCTCACCCTGGGCGACATCCTTACGCCGAAAGCGCTTGAAAACGCGATGCTGATCCACGCCGCGTTCGGCGGTTCGACCAATCTGCTGCTGCACATCCCGGCGGTGGCGCACCAGGCCGGGCTGCCGCCCCCGACCGTACAGGACTGGGTGCGCGTCAACCGGGCTGCGCCGCGCATGGTCGATGCGCTGCCGAACGGCCCACGCAATTTCCCGACCGTGCAGGTGTTCATGGCGGGCGGCGTGCCGGAAGTGATGCTGCATCTGCGGCGCATGGGCGTGCTGCATACCGATGTCCTCACCGCCAGCGGCGAGACGCTCGATACCGTGCTGGATTGGTGGCAGGAAAGCGAACGCCGCCAGGCCGTGCGCCGCCTGCTCGCCCGCGCCGACCAGGTAGACCCCGACGACGTGATCATGGATGCAGATACGGCGCGGCGTAAAGGGCTGACCAGCACGGTGATTTTTCCGGTCGGCAATCTCGCGCCGCAGGGGTCGGTCGTGAAGGCGACGAGCATCGATCCATCGCGGGTGGGCGCGGATCAGGTCTTTCACCATCGCGGAAATGCCCGCGTGTTCACATCGGAAGCGGCGGCGATCCAGGCGGTCAAAGGCCGCACCGAAACGCCCGTCAAGCCCGGCGACATCATGGTTTTGATCGGCCTGGGGCCGTTGGGGACGGGGATGGTCGAAACCGCGCAGATCACGTCGGCGCTCAAGTACCTGGAATGGGGCAAACACGTCTCGCTGCTCACCGATGGGCGATTTTCCGGGTTTTCGACCGGGGCGTGCATCGGGCATATCGGCCCGGAAGCGCTGGCGGGCGGCCCGCTGGGGAAAGTGCGCGATGGCGATACGCTGGAGATTCGGCTCGACCGGGTGACGCTGGAAGGCACGGTGCATCTGGTCGCCACCCCAGAAGATGGCGACCTGACCCCCGAAGCCGGGGCGCGGGTGCTGGCCAACCGCCCGATCCACCCCGGTTTACAGGCGCACCCACGCTTACCGGATGATTCGCGGCTGTGGGCGGCGCTGCAACGCGCCAGCGGCGGGACATGGGCGGGCTGCATCTACGATGTGGATCGCATCATCGCCGTGCTTGAGGCGGGCATGGCCGCGCTGGAATCGGCTTAATCGGGGGCGTACCCACGCACCACCCACACAAACGATCCGGTTCGCGCTGCGCCCTGCAACGCACGGACGACGATGCGCGTATAGACAATATCGAATACCCCCCAACCGCTGAGGGACTTCCCCGCAATCCGCCCCGCCCGATGGTAGAATCGTGCGGGTGACGTGGATACGGAGAGCGAAGGACGAACGATGGCTGCTTGGTGGGGAACCCGTTCACAGGTGACGCTGCGGCTGCGGCAGGAGTTTGAGGCGATGCGGCTGACATTTGGCGATACGTTTCGGCTGAACACGCCCAGAAACGAGCGCGAACTGATGACGTGGGTTGGCACGGTCGAAATCAACCTTTCGACGCTGCTGCCAACCCAGCGCGAACATCAGATCAAGATTGTCTACCCCCACGACTACCCGAACCGCCCGGCAGAGGCCTATGTGCTGTCGCCGCAGATTTACAGCCGCAAGCATCAGTATGAAGATGGGCAGCTTTGCCTGTTCAACCCGAAAGACGGCGAATATTACGGCTGGAACCCCAGCACTTCGACGGCGGTCACGGTCGCGGCCTGGGCGATTCAGTGGTTGTATGCCTATTACACTTACGGCCACACCGGGGTATGGCCGGGCATTGAAGAACGGGTCGATCCGAATACCCCGCGTGGGTGGTGAGGGAGCATTGACGTATGGTCGGGCGGTTGTTCGGCGGGCGCGCATCAGTACCCAATCTGGTCATCGCGCAGCGTGTGATCGATAAAATGGCGGCGGCGGCGGCCTCTTACCTGGAGGACGAGACGGGCGAAGCGATGGTCGGGGTGGTCGTCCCCAACCCGCATTCCGGCGTAGCCACCGTGTACGTGCTGGAGACTATCGCGCCGGATGCCAGCGCGATTCGGCATCAGCACACATTTCAGCAGGGCGATGAACGCCAGGACGAAATGCTGTACTGGTGGCGCGAAAACTGGCGCGTGTACCGGGCGACGCTTTCGCCGGATAAGCCGCTCGATTACAAATGGAATGTCCCGCTGCATCACATTGGGGATTGGCACAAACAGCCCGGTTTCATGATCCAGCCGAGCGGCGGCGACCTGATGACCGCGCTCGAATGGCTGGGCGCGCCGGAAAACAAGCTCGATTTCATGCTCGCGCCGATCCTCACGCTTGGCCACCCGCCGAGTACCGACTCCAACGGCATGGGTCATGCCTACCTGCTCATCCCGTCCGGCGATGCGCAGATGCGCGTCGATTGGTGGTACATCGACCTGAAAACGCGCGGATTCCTGCCCATCACGCCGACGGTCTACCCGGATGCGTCGCTGCCCGCGCTGCCCGCCCCGCCCTGGCACCTGGCCGATGAAAAGCGCTTCGACCTGGAATGCCGCCGCCTGCGCGATCATGGGCTGTTCCTCTCGCTCACACTGTGGGATGCTGATTCTGCGCCGCCGCTCGAAGTGTGCCTGCTCGTCGCCCATGCCGCCTGGGAACACCTGCTTTTGGTGGTCACTCCGCACGATTACCCGGCGCACCCGCCGCGTGCGCGAATCGCACCGTTCATCCCAATGGATGGCGACGACGATCTGTACGCGGTGTTCGAGCAGGCGTGGGCGCAGAGCCAGCCGCTCGACCCTGCGCCGGAAACGTGGGATGCGGATCGGTGGCTGGTCGATTACGTCGGCGCGCTGGCCGCCGCGCACGGGCTGGCATTCACGCCCGCCGCCGCTGTCGAGATCGTGACCGATGCGCCCGCGCCGCCGGGTCAGGCCGCGCTGGACGCATTGACGACGGCTCCGGCGGTATCCGCCACCCCGCCGTCCGGTGAAAGGACATCGCTTCCCAGTGAAGCCGCACCGCCTGGTGAAGCCGCCCCGCAGCCACAGAAAGATGAGCGTGACGTATGACATGGGATAGGGTGGAGCGCTTGATCGGTGCGGGTAACCTGGCGCACCTGGCGGGCAAGACCGTCGCCGTGATCGGCTGTGGCAGCGGCGGGGGTTTTGCCGCGCTCACGCTGGCGATGAGCGGCGTAGGCGGGTTCGTGCTGATCGATGATGATGTGCTGGAAGAAACCAACGTAATGCGCCATGTCGCGGATCGCCGTTTCCTGGGGCAGCCGAAAGCCGAAGCGGTCGCGGCGCTGATCCGCCAGCGCGTAGGGCATACCCGCATCACTACGCACATTGGGCGGCTGGAAAATCACCTGGACGCGCTCGATTCGGTCGATCTGGTGGTGAGCGGCATCGACAACGAACCGTCGAAGTACATCCTGAATGAAGCGTGCCTGAAGCGCGGGATCACCGCCGTGTATGCCGGGGTGTACGAACGCGGGGAAGGCGGCGATGTGGTGATCGTGCGGCCTTACCAGGCGGCGTGTTATGCGTGCTGGGCGGCGCAGCTTCGGGAAGATTTAGGCACGGTCAGGACGAATGAAGCCGGGGAACTCGATTATGGTATGATCGGCAAGGAAGGCACGTTGGAAGCCGAACCCGGCTTATGGCTGCACGTCACGCGCATCGCCGGAACCCAGGCGGACATCGCGCTGAACGAACTGCTGCGCGCTACGCCGATCTACCGCGAACTGCCGGGGACGACCGTGATCCTGGCGAATACCGCGCTTGAAATTCTGGAAGGCCATACCAGCCTGCCGTATTCCGCCGTGTGGACGACGATCCCGCGTGACCCAGCCTGCCTGGTGTGCGGGGGTGGCCGCCGCCTGGACGATGAAGCCGCCGACGACATGCCTTTTTCAATCGACGATATGTTCCGGGCTGCGGGCTTGCAGCTCGAAGAAAATCAGGACGAGTGACCATGACCGACGAACGGAATCGCCCGCCTTCCGATATACCCGACAACGACGTACCCAACGGGAACACACCCCCGAACGACGGCACGCCGACGAACACCAGCCCCCCCGCCGGGGACGCGCCTATCCCCCCGGACGATCTTCAGGACAGGCTGGAGCGGTTGGGCGGCGAACCCGCCCCGGTGATCACGCCGGAAGAATTCGCCCGGCTGCAAAAAGCCGGGCAGGTACACATCGATCAGATGGGGCGGGTGCGCACTGCCCGCCGTGAGGACACCGACGGCGGGGTATCACTCAAGAAGCGCCGCGCCTGGTATGCCTGATGCGGTGCTGCCGGGCGGCCATTCCCCCACACGCACGGATCGCGCATGTGGGGGGATGACCGTTAGAGGGGTATCAGCCGAATGCTACGAGCCGCTGAGCCAGGCCAGCGGGTACGCACTCACCCGCGCATCGGCGGGGGATGTGGTGTCCTCGAACAGGGTGGTTTCGGTGTTCGTCGCCAGATCGATCACGCGGACGGCGCGATAGCTATACGTCCGGTTGTTTTCTTCCACCGTGACGACTTCATCCACAACCGCACGATCCCCGGTGGGTGAAACGGCCAGGCTGCGCCCGAAATTGCCGCGCCGCACCCGCGATTCGCTCCCGCTGCTCAGGTCGAGCGCGAACACGCTGTTATCGCCGCCATCCGGCGCGCCCGCCACATAGATGATGCGCGCTGAATCGGGCGTGAAGGCGAACGCCCCAAGGGTGTCGTTGCGCGCCCCGGCGCTGATCAGGATCGGCGGGTTGGCGCGATCCTGAAGATCGAGCGCGTACAGGTTGTTTTCGTTCTGTGGGGATGTGAGCGTGAAAGCCAGCCAGCGGCGATCCGCCGAAAAGCGCGGTTCAGCGTTGGCCGCGCCCCGGAAGGTGGGGAACACCGCCTGCCGTTCGACCGGCACATTGATGCTCATATCGTTCAGGTTGACGGCGGCAACGGCGACCGTGTTCGCCGTGATGCCGTCCGGCACGGTGAAATACACCGTTTCGCCATCCGGCGACGGGATCACGTTGTTGTTGCGCGCAAAGGCGACGAAATCTCCCGGCTGGCTGTCGCTGGAAGCCAGCGTCGTGCTGCCATCTTCGCCAATGGTGTAGAACTGCCAGGTCTGCTGGTTCTCGTTCGGGCATTTCTGCCCCATGACCAGCACGATCTGGACGCGGTTCGGCACGCGGGCAATGGATGCACTGGTGAAACGGCAGTCCTCCGCCGTCGGGATCAGCGTGGCGATCTCGCGTTCGCTGCTGTTGTCGTAGCGCACCACCGCCGCCTCATCGACTTCGCCGCGACTATCGGTGAAGAAGCTCACATACAGCACTTCATCGGCCTGCACATCGAACGCGACCACATCCTCCGCCGACCATGCGATCTCCAGCGTGGCGGTGTCCATCAGGTTCAGGCGGCCTTCCGCGAATTCCTGGCGCGATGCGCCTTCAGGGTAAGCCAGGTACGCCAGGCGCGATCCATCCGGGCTGTAGCGCAGCCCATTCATCACGCACGTCAGGTATTCGATCTCGCCAATCGTGGTCGGCATCGCCGTCCCGCGCATCAGGTGCAGCAGCCCGCTTTCCTGGCCGCCCGTGTAGATCGCGGTCAGCGCCCCATCCGGCGACTGTGCCGAATCGCCGCACAGCGAAGCCCGGTCATTCTGGCCGATGCCGTCGATCAGCGGGAGCGATGTTCCATCCAGCCCCAACAGCGCGACCTGTTTGCCCGCCGTCGTTTCGATCACGCTCAGCACGCCGTCGGCCACCGTCGTGGCGGTGGCATCCTGGGCAGGGGGCGCGAGCGCCGGCAGCGTAACCGGAGCCTGGGTATCGGCGGGCGGCAGGGTAAGGGTTGCATCAGCGACAACGGTCGCGTCAACCCCGTTGGGTGAAACAGCGGTTTCGGTGGATACCACAGCGGTCGCGGTCAGGGCGGGGCGGGCGGTGACCGCCGGAACAGGCGCGCTGGCGCACGCCGTCGAAAACACGATCAAGAGCAGCACATCACGGAATGAACGTTTTCGCATCACCTGAATCCTTTGCAGCAGCGCCAAGTGCGGGACACTTTCCCATCGAGCGTAGACAGCGTGCAGTCTACTTGCCGGGTTCACTGTACCGCGTTTCGGCGCGGTGCGCATCTGCTGTGCGGCGGGGCGGGACAATTTTCTCAGGGAACTGCCGTGATATTTTGCGCGAACACCCGGCAACTGTTATCCTGTGCGATGAATCGTTCACGGGTTGCCGATGGCGGCTATGCAGCATCACGTCTTTCTGAGCCACAGCAAAAAAGACCGCGCCTACATGGAACAGGTGCGCGATCATCTGCACGCCAGCGGCCTGTCCGTGTGGGTGGATGAAAGCGGCCTGCCCCCCGGCGATTCGTCGTGGCGGCGGTCGATTGCGAAGGCGATCACCGAGTCCGGCTGCCTGGTGGTGCTGTGTTCGCCAGATGCGAACGAGAGCCAATGGGTGCAGCGCGAAATCGAGTATGCCGAAGAACTGGGACGGAAGATTTTCCCGGCGCTGCTGCGCGGCACGCCGACCGACTCGATCCCGTTTGGCTACACGGGCGCGCAGCGGGTCGAACTGGACAACCCGGCCACGTACACGGCGGAAATGGCGCGGCTGGTCAAGGCGATCCGCGATCATCTGCGCATCGCCGCGCCGCAAACGCCCTCAGCAGCGCCCACGCCGCTTTCGCCGCAACCCCCTTACCCAGTCGATCTGCCCCGGCGCGTCCCGATGCCGGAACCCCTCTACATCGACCACAACACGGGTCAGGTCGAATACGGGGAAACGCCGACCGTCCCGGATTCGGGATACAGCTTCAGTCTCGCTGAGTCTCGCCTTCAGCGGCTGCGCCAGAATGCGCACCTGATTGGCAAAGGTGACGCGGAACCCGCGCCCCGTCCGTCTACGCTGGAGAAACTGCGCCGCTGGCTGGCGCTCACCAATACGGGTGACGCGAATGTGAACCGTGCGCGGCGGGCGTTCGTGCTAATGGCGATCCCGCACGCGGTTGCGCTGTTCGCGGCTACTTTGAGGGGGGAGTTGCCTGTTGGAATGTTCGCGTTCTGGCTGCTCCCGCTGGTCGCGCTGGTGTATTTTCAGGCGTGGTTCGTGGAGTGGCAGCTCCTCCATCCGCGCCACCCATTCCGGTCATGGGGGATTTTACTGATCGGCGTGCTGACGTTTGCGTATACATTTATCCTGTTCATCGAATTGCCCGTCGTGGGCGACCCAGGGTTATTCCTGGGCGCAGCGTTTTACACGACTCTGCTGCACGGCGCGCTCTGCGCGCTCCTGTTAGGGAGTACTTTCCCGCTGCGCCGTGAGGCACGGTTAATCAGCCGAAGCGGCGTTTACGGCAGCGCTGCGGCAGCAGGCGGCGCGTTCGGCAGCATCGCCGGGTACGTCGTGGGTGATATTTTGAGTTTTCGTTTATTTTATGTTGCATATTTCGTGTCAGGAGTAAATGGCACATCTGATCTTTTAGTGATTGTGCCATTGACCCTGGGCATCACCCTCCTGACGTTGATCCATCGGCGCGATCACCTGCCGCCCATGTGGATCGCGGTCGTGCTGGTGGGTATGTATACCGCCGCATTTGTGTTGGGCGCGCTGCTCCCAACCTGAAAAGCGCACAGGACTGCACCCCTATTGCATCGCCGCCGTCGCCAGCCAGGGATTGAGCTGGCGCACATGTAAAATGTAACCGTTGTGTGAAAAAACCCCCGCGCCGCGCAAATGTGCGGTACAATAACCAGCATTCTCGTTTGCAGATGGATACTAGCGCCTGATCGTGAACGCACGATGGGGCGGAAGGGTAACGATCATGAATCTGGGTCCCGGTGAACTGCTGATCATCCTGTTGATCGTGCTGGTGCTGTTCGGGGTAGGGCGCATTGGCCGCATTGGGGGCGAACTAGGCAGCGCCGTCGCCAATTTCCGCAAGGGTTTGAACGACGGCAAGGCGGAAAAAGACAATACCACGCCCGGCAGCACGCCCCAGGCGTAAGCGGCGGGCAGGCGCATATCATCGAAACCGGGTCAGCGGAAGTCACAGGCGTTCGCCGCCCGGTTTTCGATTCGGCATTGAGGGTTGAAGGAACAGCGACGGTATGGAAATTCTGGGCGTAGGCGGTTGGGAACTGATCGCCGTGCTGGTGCTGATGCTGGTGGTGGCCGGCCCGAAGCGGATGATCCACTGGTCATACCTGCTGGGACGCGAACTGGCGAAACTGCGCCGCATGTGGTCGGAAACGGCCAAAGTGCTGCAAAAAGAACTCGATACGGCGGGGATCGATTACCAGATTCCCGAACAGCCGCCCACCCGTGCCGGGCTGCGCAATGAAGCGGCGAAACTGCTCACGCCGATCACCAAACCGATGCAGGATGCCATGCACGAGGTCGATCAGGAATTGGGCGACGTGAAGCAGGTCGCTTCCACCGTGAACAATCTCAAATTCAGCGGGCAGACGCGCCCCCCGGCGGCCAAGCCGATGCCCGCCAAGCCTGCGCCCGTCACCAACGGGACACCCGCGAACGGCGGGACACCTGCAAAACCCATGCCCACCGCGAAGCCGGCAGGCACGACTGCCAACGGCAGCGGCAGTTTTGGCAGTTGGTCGGGCGCGGCGGCACAGCCCCAGAACGACGCGCCCGCCGCCCCTGCCGACGGTTTCGGCGCGTGGTCGAAGCCCGCTGACGACCCACAACCCTAGCGCATACGATTGCCTGTCGCCCTATGCATGAGACGACTCTTCCCCAACCATCCCCCGAAACGACGGCAGCGCCACCGCCGCGTACCAGCATTGGCACGCTGCACGAAACGATCCCGTTCACCGATGCCGACCTGTACGCCAACCGCGACAGGCGCTTGAGCGACGGCCAGCGCGCCCGCCTGACCCGCGCCTGGAATCGGCTGGCCGGGTTCGGCGCGGTGGCGTTCATCGCGGTGGTGCTGATCGCGTCGTGGTTGTTTTTCCAGGCAGGGCGTGAAGAAAACGGGCTGATCCTGTCGATCCTGGGCGGGTCGCTCACGGTGGTGAACGCGCTGATCGTGGCGCGGCTGGCACAAAGCCGAATCCGCCTGAACCAGGATTTACGCGGCGCAGTCACGGCGACGCACGGCACAGTCACGCACACCGTCAAGGTGTACAACCGGGCGGCTACCTACCTGATCGAGATCGACGGGGAGCGGCTGCTCGTGCCGAAGGCGGTGTTTTTCGCGTTTGAAGAACGCGCCCCGTATGTACTGTACCGCAGCGCCGCAACGCGGGTGCTGCTGGCGGCGGAGAAACTGCCGCTTGCGGAGTGAACGCTACCCGCCCTGCACGAACTGGCGGCGGCGGTAAATCTCATCCGGGCGGCGGGCGATGTGCAGAATATCGGCGCGGCGCATGAATACCGGCTCCCCAACGCTGCACGCCCCCTGAAAAATCCGCGCCGCCTTGATCGTCATCGCCGTGATGTTGACGATCTCCGCCGGGGTGCTGCCAAGCGCGATCATGCCGTGATTCGCCAGGTGGATCACCTGGGGATGCGTCTCGTACTGCGCCGTATACGCCCGCACCCCATCCTGGATGGCGCGGCACAGCGGCGTACCGGGGTCGATGTACGGCACGAATACGCTCTCCGGTCCGCACATCACCACCTCATCCGGGAACAGGCGATTTTTGGCGAAACTTTCGGCGCGGGTGCTGCACAGGATGCCGTTTACAGCGGTGGGGTGCGTGTGGCCGATCCAGTTCACCGCGCATTCGCTGAGCAGCATGGCATGGAAGGTGACTTCGACCGATGGCAGCGGCATTGCGGGGTCGGTGAGCGCGGCACGCATGACGGCTTTCTGTTCCGCGAGCGGCATATCTGGCTGATCGATCAACGCCAGGATCGGCGCGAACCGCACCGCGACGAAATCGCCCGGCGTGATCGCGCTCATCTGCCGCCCGCTGGCCTTGATCCAGAACGATTCGGCATCGATGCGCGTGCTGGTATTGCCTTCACCGATCACGACGGCATCGAAGGCGGGCGTTCCCAATGTGCGGGTGAGTTCGTGAAGCTGGCTGAGCAGGTCGGTCATGGGGAGTTAAGGCTCTAAAGGCTGTGATGGGCTTTTGTAAAGTTGTTGTCCCCTCACCCTGTCCGAAACTGCGTTTCGGCCTGTCCCTCTCCCACGCAAGCGAGGAGAGGGACAAAAGCGTATCACTTCTTCCCTTCTCCCACACAAGCGGGGAGAAGGGGTTGGAGGTGAGGGGTCGCTGACGGATTAGAAATCGAAATCGAAGATGTTGGCTTCGGTGTACACGAACGGCAGGCCGAGCAGAATTTCACTGCCGTTCACGACCTGGAGCGTCCCCAGGCGACCCGCTTCGACTTCCGTGCTTTCGGGCGTGAGCGTGCCATCGACGAGGGCGCGCATCGCGTACACGGCGGCGTAACCCAGGTCAATCGGGTTCCACAACACGACCGATTCGACGCATCCGTTTTCGACGAACGGCTTCATCTGGTTGGGCGTGCTAAGGCCGACGATGGCAATCGCGCTGTCGGCATCGGCTGCGCCCACGCCGTCCGCCGCGTCATCCGGCGAACAGAGCGAAGCCTGCTGCACCGCGTCCGCCGCGCCGGGGAAGGCCACCGACGACATGCCCAGCACGCCATCGAGTTCCGCGCCGTACTTGTTGATCAGCGCCTGGGTCTGCTGGAAGGCGAGCTGCTGGTCTTCCTGCGATTCGACCGTCTCCAGCCAGGTGAGCGACGGGTAGCACTGGGCGACATACGCCTGAATTTCCGCGATCCAGCGCGCCTGGTTCGGGGCGGTGAAGCTGCTCGTCACGATGGCGAAGCGGCCTTCCGCGCCAATTTCCGCGACCAGGCTGTCGGCCATCGCTTTGGCGATGCCATTGAATTCGGCCTGGTTGACGAACCATTCGCGGGCATCCGGTTCGCTGCCCGCATCATAGCCGACGACGTGAATGCCGCTGGCCAGCGCGTCGCGCAGCGTCGGGCTGATGGCCACAGGGTCATTGGCCGCGAACAGGATGCCGTCCACGCCCTGGGTGATGTAGCGTTCCAGGAATTCGATCTGCTGCACAATGTCGCCTTCGGTCGGGCCGTCGGTCGTCACCGTCACGTTGCCCAGTTCTTCCGCCGCCTGCTGCATCCCCAGGGTGGTGGCGTTGAAGTAGCCGATCCCGATCAGCTTCGGCACATCGACCAGCGTGATCGGCTGGCCTGCCAGGTCGGGCGCGCCTTCCGCGGCCCCGCCGTTGTAGCCCATCATCATCGGGGCTTCTTCGGTCATCATGTCGCCGCCTTCCATCACGGCAGGTTCCACCCCTTCGGGGCAGTCGAGCGGGCTGGTGGGCGCATCATCCGCGCCAACCCAGCGTTCCGCATCCTGCGCCAGGGCGGGCGCACCGAAGGCCGCCAGCATCAGGCCGACCAGCATCAAAACGCCTAAAAACTTCTTCATGGCTGTTCCTCTCCTCAAAAAATCACACCAAAATTCACTGTGATGCTGCAATGCGGGGTTCCAATTATCGTCAACGCCGTGAACACAAATCGCCTGCCGCGCACCACCCCCTTTCGGGTTGATAAATCCCCTGCCCGCACCAAACGGGCCGCACGCACTCAGCGCGCCACGCTGTTTACTGCGCCGCCGTAAGCCGCACTTGCAGCGCCTGAAACGCATTGTTCAGCAGAATCGCCGCGATCAGCACCAGGCCGATCATGACCGTCGTCGCGTCGCCGCGCACCCCGGCCAGCAGCAGCCCGTTTTTCAAGACCTGAATCAGGATCAGGCCAAGTACTGTCCCGAAGATCGAGCCGGAGCCGCCGAAAATACTCGTCCCGCCCAGCACGACTGCCGCAATCGCATCCAGTTCGATGCCCGACCCCATATCGCTGCGCGTGGTCGTCACCCGGCTGACGAATACCACCGCCGCCAGCCCGGACGCAGCCCCGCTCAAGACATACAGCAGCCATTTGTTCCGGCTGACCGGAATCCCGGCGAACCGTGCCGCCAGTTCGTTGTTGCCCATCGCATACAGCGACCGCCCGAACGTCGTCCGCGCCAGCACCAGCCCGGTGATCAGCACAGCGGCCAGCAGTATCCAGATTTGCAGCGGCGCGCCCAGAAAATCGCCGCGCCCGATCTCTAAGAACCAGTCCGGGAACCCGCGTGCCGACCGCGCTTCGCTGATGCCCAACGCCATCCCGCGATACAGCGCCAGCGTCGCCAGCGTGGTGATCAGCGGTGGCACGCCCACCCGCACGATGAAGAAGCCGTTGACCGCCCCGGCGAACGCGCTCAGCACCAGCGCGGCGGCGATGGCCATTTCCAGCGGCCAGCCGGAATCCTGCCACAGAAAGCCCAGCACGATGGCGCTGAGGCCGAAAATGCTCCCCACGCTGAGATCGATCCCGCCCGTGATGATGATCAGCGTCATCGGCAGCGCGATCAGCGCGACTTCAAAGATCAGCACGATTTCGCGCTGCAAGTTGCGCGCACTGAGAAAACGTTCGTTCGCGCTGGCCAGCACCCCGACCGCGATCACGGTGATCACGATCAGGATGGTTTCCTGCGAAAGCAGCCGGGCGATCCATTGGTTGCGCCGTTCGCGGGCGTTCGCGTCAGCGGGTGCAGCATGAGTCGCGGCCATGCGCGCTATCCTTTCCCATACGTTTGACGGCGGCGGCGGTACAGGTCGGCCAGCACGGTGAGCAGGATCAAGCCGCCCTGCACCGCCTGCTGCCAGTACTGGCTGATGCTGGCGAAGATCATCGCGCTGGGGATCACATGGATCAGCACCGCGCCCAACGTGCTGCCGATCACCGTGCCTGTGCCGCCTAAAATGCTTACCCCGCCCACCACCGCCGCCGTGATCACGAGCAGTTCCAGGCCGGGCGGCACGGTCGATTGAATCGCGTTGAACTTGGTGGCGAACAGCATCGCGGCGATGCCCACCATCAGCCCGTTGATCATGAACACCTGCATCAGCACGCGCCGTTCATCGATCCCGCTCAGCCGCGCCGCCTCTTTGTTCCCGCCCACTGCGTAGATCGCACGCCCGGCGGGGGCATAGCGCAGCCACAGCGCGGCCAGGATCGTCAGGATCACCATGACATACACGGGGATGGGGATGTTCAGCACGCGCTGCTGTGCCAGGGTGAATTCCGGCGGCAGGTTGTAAATCCATTCGCCGCCCGTCCACAGAATCAGCCCGCCGCGCAGAATGCTCATCATGCCCAGCGAGACGACAATCGCCGGGACGCGCAGGTAAGCGACGATGAAGCCGATCACGCCTTCCACCGCCACCCCGACGATCACCGGGAGGATGTACGCCCAGCCGATCCAGTAGCCGCCGTCCGCCGCGCCCACCGCCAGCCGCCCGCCGATGGTCGCCAGGAAGCCGATGAGCGCGCCGACGGAAATATCGATATTGCCGCTGATGATCACCAGCGACATGCCAATGGCCGCCACCGCGATATAGCTGGCGTTGCTCAGAATATCGGTGATATTGCCCTGTGCCAGGAAATTCGGGTTGATTCCGCCGACGATCAGGCTGAGGACGAGGATCGAGACGGCCAGCACGCTTTCCTGTGTGACCCACCCCGCCGCCCGCCCGCGCCCCGCCGCCGCACTGCGTTCCCGTTCCAATTTTGCCGTACCCGGTAATGATGTCATGCCTGCCCGCCGTCGTTGACCTGCTGCGTCTGTTTCGTCCCCGCCGCCATCATCGCCGCGCCGACGTTTTCCTGTGTCGCTTCGCCCCGCGCATATGCCGCGATGATGCGGCCTTCGCGCATGACCAGCACGCGGTCGCTCATCCCCAATACTTCCGGGAGTTCACTGCTGATCATCAAAATGGCGATGCCCTGCCGCGCGGCCAGTTCGCTGATCAGGCGGTGAATTTCCGCTTTCGCGCCCACATCGACCCCGCGTGTCGGCTCATCGACGATCAGCAGGCGCGGTTTGGCGGCCAGCCATTTGCTGACGACGATCTTCTGCTGGTTGCCGCCGCTCAGCTTGCCCGCCACCTGTTCGGTGCTGTACGCCCGGATGTTGAGCATCTGAATCGACTGGCGCGCCAGGTTTCTTTCCGCGCCGCGCCGGATGAACCCGCCCATCGCCAGCGTTTTCAGCACCGCCATCGATGTGTTTTCGCGCACGGCCATCTGCCGCACCAAGCCCTGCGTGCCGCGATCCTCCGGCACATACGCGATGCCGAGCTTGATCGCCTGGCCGGGATTGCGAATGGCGACGCGCCGCCCATCGATCACGATCTCGCCGCTCTGCGCGGGCAGCATCCCGAACAGGCACTGCGCCAGTTCGCTGCGCCCGCTGCCCACCAGCCCGGCCAGCCCGACGATCTCGCCTGCCCGCACTTCAAAGCTCACCCCGCGTGTGAACGGTTCGCGCACCAGGTTGTTGACCTGCAAAATCGGCGCGCCCGGTTTGGTGTCAAGCTTCGGGAACAGGTTATCGATGGTACGCCCCACCATTTTGGCGATCAGCGCGCTTTCGCTGGTGTCGCGCACGGGCTGCGTATCGATGTACTGGCCGTCGCGCAGCACCGTGACACGATCCGCCAGCGCGAAGACTTCCTGTAAGCGGTGGCTGATATAGATGATGGCGACACCGCGTTCGCGCAGCAGCCGCACGATCTCGAACAGCCGCGTCACGTCGGAGTCGGTCAGCGCGGCGGTCGGCTCGTCCATGATCAGCACGCGGGCGTTGATCGACAAAGCTTTGGCGATTTCGATGCGCTGGCGGTTGCCCACGTTGAACGTGCCAACTTTCTTGCGCACGTCCATGTCATAAATGTTGAGCGATGCCAGAATCTCGCGGGCGCGGGCGGTCATGGTTTTCCAATCGACCAGGCCAAGCGCGGTGCGCGGGGCATGACCCACGAAGATGTTTTCCGCGACGGTCAGTTCCGGGTACAGGCTGAGTTCCTGGTAGATCGTGGCGATCCCGGCCTGCTGCGCCTCCCGCGGGGTATTGAACGTGACGGGCTGGCCGTCCAGCCGCAGCGTCCCGGCATCCGGCTTGTGGACACCGCTCAGAATCTTGATCAGCGTCGATTTGCCCGCGCCGTTTTCGCCCAACAGCGCGTGAACTTCGCCGCGCACCACATCGAAACGCACATCGTCGAGCGCTTTCACGCCTGGAAACTGTTTGCTGATCCCGCGCAGTTCCAGTAACGGAGTCGTGTTCATGTCACCCCTGCCCGATGATGCGCCGGAAGCGGGCGTATTCCGCGTCCCAGCGGGCGGTTTGGGCGTGACGCGGCTCGTAGGTGGCGATCTCGTCGCCCGCCGCCAGGATCGCCCGCGCTTCGGCCAGCGACCCCATTTCGCCCAGGGCGATGAGCTGCACGATCCCGCAGCCGAGCGCGGTCGCTTCGGCTGGCCCGGCGACCACCCGCCGTCCGGTGGCATCGGCGGTCATCTGGTTCAGCACCGCGTTGCGGCTGCCCCCGCCGATCACGTAGATCGTCTCGACGGCGCGCCCGCTCACCTGCATGAGCAGTTCCAGCACCCACCGGTATTTGAACGCCAGGCTTTCATAAATGCAGCGCGTGAACTCCCCGGCGGTTTCGGGCGGCGGTTCGCCGTTGATGCCCGCGTGCGCCCGGATTCGCCCCGGCATATCGCCGGGGAACACGAACGCCGGGTCATCGGGGTCGATCAGCGTGCGGAAAGGTGCGCTGGCTTCGGCAAGCGCGGTCAGCTCGGCGTATTCGAGCGGCTTATCGTCCGGAACCGCGGCTTTCCACGCGGCGCGGCACTGCTGAAGCAGCCACATCCCGGCGATGTTCTTCAGAAAGCGAATCGTCCCGCCGTACCCGCCCTCATTGGTCAGGTTGGCGTGGAAGGCGGCTTCGGTCAGGATCGGCTGGTCGATCTCCAGCCCCAACAGGCTCCATGTCCCGCTCGATAAAATCGCCGCGTGTTCTCCGGTGGATGGCACGCCCACGAATGCGCTCCCAGTATCGTGGCTGGCGACGGTGAACACCGGCACGCCCTGGTACGCACCGATGCACGCGCCCGGCTGCACGATGGCCGGAAAGATCGCCGTCGGGATGCCGAGCGCGTCCAGTGTGGCCGCGTCCCATGCCCGGCTGTGCGCGTTGAAAAACCCGGTCGTGGTGGCGTGGGTGTATTCGCACGCCGCCCATGCGTCGGCGCTCCCGTCCGCGCCGACCAGCCAGCGGTTGAACAAATCGGCAATCGTCAGGTAAGTCTGCGCGTGTTCGAGCAGCGGCGACCCGGTTTTCGCCAGGTGCGCCATGCGCCAGATCGTGTTCACGGGCATGATTTGCGTCCCGGTGCGGGCGTACAGGTCATGCGGGGGGATACGCCCGAACACCCATTCGGTCATGCCTTCGCTGCTGCGGTCGCGGTAGTGGATCGGGTTCGCCAGCAGGCCGCCGCGCCTGTCGAGCAGGGCGAAATCCACACCCCACGCATCCACGCCGATTCCGGCGGAGGGGCTGCCATCGGCGGCCTTCACGCTGGCGATCCCGGTCTGGATGTCGTGCCACAGCCGCAGCACATCCCAATGCAGCGCAGCGCCCACCTGCACCGGGATGTTCGGGAAGCGGTGGGTTTCGGTCAGCGCCAGGCGCGATCCGTCGAAGCCGATGCGCATCACACGCCCGCTTTCCGCCCCTAAATCGACTGCGATCACCGTCTTTTCGGCCACCAATAAAATCCCTGTATTCGCACGAAACCTGTATTTAACGACGCAATGCTTTACCGCACATATGCCGTCGGCACGCCGCCATCGACCGTCAGCACCGCGCCCGTCGTCTTGGCGCTGCGGGCGCTGGCCAGGAAGGCAATCGCTTCAGCGATGTCCTCTGGCAGAATTTCGACCTTGAGCGTGTTCCGGCCTTTGTAAAAATCGTTCAACTGTTCGACCTGAATGCCGTACTGTTTCGCCCGCGCTTCTTTCCAATCGCTGTCCCAGATGCTGCTCCCGCGTATCACCGCGTCCGGCAGCACTGAATTGACGCGGATGCCCAACGCCCCGCCTTCTTCGGCCAGGCTGCGCGCCAGGTGAATTTCGGCGGCTTTGGCGGCGGCATACGCCGTCGCGCCCTTCGATGGCGAAATGCTGTTCTTGCTGCCCACGAAGATCATCGCCCCGCCGATGCCCTGGGCTTTCATCACCTTGAAGGCTTCTCGCGCCATCAGGAAATAGCCCGTCGCCAGGATGTCGATATTGCGCTGCCACAGCGCCAGCGACGTTTCATCGAACGGGGCGCTGTCGGCAATGCCCGCGTTGTTGACCAGCACATCGATCCCGCCGTAAGTCAGCACGGTTTCGCGCAGACACGCGATCACGGCGGCTTCGCTCGTCACATCGGTATGCACGAAGATCGCCCGCTTGTGGCCGTATTTGCCGACCAGTGCCGCCGCCGCTTTTTCGCCATTTTCCCGGTTGATATCCGCGATCACCACATGCGCGCCATCGGCGGCCAGGCGGTGCGCCGTCGCCAGCCCAATCCCCGACGCGCCGCCCGTGATCAGCGCGATCTTTCCGGCAAAATCACGCGGGGGCGGGGCGAGCTTGAGCTTGTACAGCTCCAGCGGCCAGTATTCGATGTCGTAGGCTTCCTTCGGGGTCAGGCTGACGAACCCGCCTATCGCCTCCGCCGCGCCGATCACTTCGATGGCGCGGTGGTACAACTGGCGGCTGACATCGGCATTGGTCGCGTCGCGGCCTGTGTTGACCATCCCCAGGCCAGGGATCAGGATCACGCGGGGGGCTGCGTCGCGCAGTTCGTCGCCCGGTTCCTTGCATTCGTCGAAATACTGCACGTAGGCCGCTTCATAGGCGGCGATGCCATCGCGCAGCGCGGTCTTGAGCGACTCCACGCCATCGGACGGAGTCCAGTCGATGTAGAGCGGCACGCGCTTGACATGCACCAGATGATCCGGGCAGGCCGCCCCTTTCTGGCTGATCGCCCCGGCCTGTTCGCTCCCGACCATATCGAGAACGGGCGCGCTGTCGTCGTATTCCAGAATGGCGGTCGTGCGCGTCGAAACCGCGCCGCGTATCACCGGGAGTACCTGTGCCATGATCGCCTGGCGTTCGTCGGGTTCCAGCCCCGGCACCACCAGGTCACCGAACACGCGCTTTCCGCGCTTCTGGTCGGCCAGGTAGCTTTCGGCTTCCTGGATGATACGGATCGTGTTGTCGTAGCACGTTTTCGCATCGTCCGCCCAGGTCACCAGCCCGTGTTTGCCCATTACCACGCATTCGATGGACGGGTTTTCGCGTACCTTCCCGCCGATCCACTGGCTGAGCGTGAAGCCGGGGCGGATATACGGCACGAACGCCATGCGGTCGCCGTACACGCGGCGGGCGGCGGTTTCGGCATCCGGCGCGCACGCCAATGAAATCAGCGCGTCCGGGTGGGTGTGATCGACATGTCTGTATGGCACGAAGGCGTGGAGCAGGGTTTCGATGCTCTGGCGCGGGCGGTTGGTTTCAAAGGCGGTGCGGTTGAGGTATTCGGTCATGGCCTCATCGGTCATGGCCGGGCGCTCGTACAGCGGGTCGATCTCGTCGAGCCGCAGCAGCGCGAACCCTTTTTCGACGATGGTCGCCACATCCGAACCGGACGCTTTCACCGCCAGCACCTTCACCTGCCGCCCGACATGGTCGGTCATCACGAGCTTGGCGCTGGTATTCCCGCCGTAGATGTTGACGACCGCCCGGTCACGACCGAGCAGGTTGGAACGGTATACCAGGCCATCGAGTTCGGGGCGCGCTGCCGCGTCCGCGTCATTCCATAAGTGTTCAGGCATAAACCATGCTTCCGAATACGCCGCGCACACCTATCGAGCGCGGCAGGAGAATTTCACTAAACTTCACTTTAGTTTCGTTTACTTTCGTTTTCATCAGCATAACGCGCCCGATTCCGCGTGTCAACATTGGGAAATGGTTCACAAGGGCTGGTTGATGCAGGGACAG
Source organism: bacterium (assembly GCA_033764035.1). Lineage (GTDB taxonomy): Bacteria > Chloroflexota > Anaerolineae > Aggregatilineales > Phototrophicaceae > Flexifilum. The sequence continues at coordinate 49,340 of JANRJJ010000015.1, read as the reverse complement.
GCTTTGCACGAACTCTGCTTGCGCGCACGGCTTGCCGTCCGCCGCCAGATCGACCACAATAGAGCCGTTGTGCCATGCTTTTCATAAGGAGCAGCCCTTCATGAAACGATTTTTCCGTCTCGCGCTGGTGAGCGGTCTCAGTGCTGTGCTGATTGGCACTGCCGGGGCTTTTGTATCTGCCAATGCCAGCGTGGATGCCGAAGCCAGCACGATTGAGCGGTTCACCGATCTGCTGCGTCAGGATGCCAGCGCGGGCGATGCCGCCTTGTTCGCCGGGAAAAACATCTACTTTGCCGAAACCTCCGGTGAACCGTCACGCTTCGACCGTTCCGCGACGGGCATTTCGATGTTCGGCGCACTGCTGCGCGGGCTGGGCGCGAACCTGTATGCGCTCGACTGGCGGCAGCCCTTCCCGGATAACATCGATGTCATCGTGATTCCCAACCCGGCCAGCGATTACACCGCCGACCAGCTTTCGCGGCTGTGGGCGCACATGAACGGCGGCGGGCGCGTGTTCATGGCGCTCAACCCGGTCACAGACCGGGCGGCGCGGGAACGCGGGGCTTTCGCGGGCAGCAACGGCTTGTTCCTGCTGCTCAATGCCGATTTTGGGCTGACAGCGGTCGATAACATGGTGGCGGTCGAAACCGAAGGCGACGCAGGTACGACTCTGGGCATCCGCTTCAACACGAGCGATGTCGATGCCCACCCGATCACCGAAAACCTGAGCGGGCCGCTCGAATTTGCCGGGGCGCGGTCGGTCACCGTGAACACACCGCTTTCAGGCGGGGCAGTTACGCCGCTGATCTACGCGCCGGAAGGCTTTTACGGCGAAAGCGCGTTCCAGGCGTACATCGATACCGGCGCGTACAACTTCGACATTGGTGCGGACACCACGCCCGGACGCATTCCGCTGGCAGCGGTGTACGAAAACCCGGCCACTGGCACGCGCCTGTTCTTGATCGGGGATCGCGATTTCATCGCCAATGGCGTTGGCTTTGCCGTATCACCGACGGCCAGCCTGGGGTTCGTCTATCCGAACAATGTGATCGTGGCGCTGCAAGCGATGGCCTGGCTGCTGGAATCGAACAATCCCGTCCTGGCGTTCCCCACGCCTGCCGCCACCGCCACCCCGACGATCACGCCTTCACCGCTGCCGCCCACCCCCACACCCACGCCGACGGGCGCGCCTGCCACGCCGACGGCGGGGAGCTGACGTATGTCCTGGCGGAGTCGCATTCAACGGCCTGGCCGCGGGTTCGCGGTCGCAGCGGCGGCGTTGATCGCCGGGGCCGTTTTCGGCGTGGGGAACAGCCCCTCCGCCGCCGCGCAGATCGTCAATCAGCCGTATGTGGTGTTCATCGAAGAACCGCGTGTGCTGCAAACCGCATCGCTGACCGACCCCGGCCCGGATGGGCTGACGCGGCTGGCGGAAATTTTTCAGGCCTACGGCGCGGCGACCGGGTTTCTGCCGCTCGATACGCCCATCCCGCCCGAAGCCGACCTGATCGTACTGGCACGCCCACGCGGGGCGCTGCCCGCGCACTTCCTGGCGCGGCTGTACGCGGCGATGGACAGCGGCGCAAACCTGATGCTGGCGCTTGACCCGGCAGTCCACCAGGGCGCACGGCCTGATGGCGCGGCCAGCGGCCTGAACGCGCTGTTGAATGCCGATTACGGGGTGTCACTGGTCGATGTGTTCCTGGTCGAGCCGTATTTCACGGCGCGCACCGTGACCGAACTGCGCCGCAGCTATTCGCTGGCCGTGCCGGGCGATGTCCCTAACCCGGTCATCGACCCGCTTCAGCGCTACGATATTCCGGTGCAGTTGTGGGGCGCACGGGCGCTCGATGCGGCGGGCTACACGTTCCTGAGCCGCAGTTTTCCGCTGGCACAGGCCGAACCTGCCTATGGCGAACGGGACCCGAATTTCTTCCTCACGCCCACGCCGCAGACCAACCCCACGCCCACCCCGCTCCCGGAAGGGGCGCGCACGCCCGTCCCGCCCGGCTACCAGATCGACCTGGATCGCATCGGCGTGTTGAGCGTCGGCGTGATGGGCGAAAACCTGAACACCGGCTCACGGGTGATCGTGTTTGCCGATGGCGAGATGCTGCAAAATGGCTTCGGCCTGGGCGTTTCGGCGGTCAACGGGCTGCCGCTCAACGTCGGCAATCGCATCCTGGTCGAACGGGCGGCGGGCTGGCTGCTCGATCTTGACTCATCGGAGTACCTGCCGCTGCCGGACGGCTTCACCTTGCTGGCCGTTGACGGCGACGGCGGCGACTGGGCGGACGATGTGGCGGCGGTGGACGATCCGCCGGGCGATACCGGGATTCTGGGTCTGGATATTTTGCAGGTGCGGGCTTTCCGCAACCGCTACTACCTGCACATCCGCATCGATACAGCGGCTCCGGCTTCGCGCTTCAGCGAAATTGCCATGCGCTTCGATGCAGACCAGGACGGCGAGATCGAGACGACCGTCACCGTCAGTCCCGCCCAGGTGATCGCCAATCAGGATGGGGTGATCGGCAGGGTAGAGGATGCGGCGGCAGCCTTCGGGACGATCATCGAAATTCGCCTGCCGCTGCGCGTGACCGGGGCGGTGGAATCGATGCCCAACCTGTGCCTGCTGGAAACGGGCGATGTCGCGCTGCCGCAGCCGCCCGACTGTGCCGACGTGCCGATCCCGGTGTCGTTCCGGCCTTTGAACGAACTCGCGCCGCTGCGCCTGCCCGCCGATATGCTGGCGCGCGCCGCGACCGAACAGGGCGTGAACGTGCGCGCCGGGGCGTTTGCGACCGCAGCAGTGCTGCTGGCCGCCAGTGACCGCGATGTGTTCAGCGTGACCGGGCGCAGCGCCGATTTTCAATGGCTTGAGGTGGAAAATGCAGCAGTACGCGGGTGGGTGAACGTGCAGGCGGTGTTCGCCAACGGCGACATCGATGCGCTGCCCGTCGTGGACGTGGAATGAGCCAAACGAACGCTGAAGCCCGCACCTGAGAAACAGGGTATCGGGCTTCGGCTCCGCTTCGGCTCCGCTTCGGCTCCGCTTCGCACCATATGCGCAGGTTAGGTCAAATCATCGAACAGGTGCAGCGGGACGACCCCCGCGCCGACGATGCCGGGGCCAGTATGCACGCCCAGCACGGGCGAAATGCGCAGCACATCCAGCCTGCCCATGTTCAACTGACCCCGCAGCGATTCGGCCAGCGCGTCGGCTTTTTCGGGAAATTTTCCGTGCATCACCGCGCCCCACACCCGCTGATCGCCATATTTCCCTTTCAAATGCGTCGTGATCGCGCTGATGGCCTGGGCGATGGTGCGTCCGCGCCCCTGCGTCGAATATTTGCCGTCGCTGTCCACCCGGATGATCGGCTTGATTTGCAGCAGCGACCCGGCCAACGCCTGCACCCGCCCAATGCGCCCGCCGCGTGCCAGGTAATCGAGCGTCTCCAGCGTGAAGATCACTTCGGTGGCCTCACGAATTTGCGCCAGCCGTTCGCGTATCTGTTCGACCGACCAGCCTTTTTTCGCCGCCATCGCCGCCGCCAACACCTGAAAACGTTCCCCGCACGACAGCGTGAGCGTGTCGATCACCGTCACGGGCGCAGCGGTGAACTGCCCCGCCGCCAGTGCCGCCGTCTTGGGCGTGCCGCTCAACCCCGACGAGACGTGAATCGAGAGGATGCCCGCCGGGTCTTGCGCGGCGCGGTACAGCTCCAGAAATGCGCCGGGACTGGGCTGCGAAGTCGTCGGCACCTGGGGGACGACGGCGCGCAGCCGGTCGTAGAACGCATCCGGCGTGATCGCTTCAGCCTTCACTTCTTCACCATCCGGAAACAGGATCGTGAGCGGGATGATGGCAATATTCCATTCCTGAATTTCAGCGGCGGTCAGGTCTGCCGCGCTGTCGGTGACGATTCGCATCAAAAACAATTCCTTCACATTTTAGAAAGGCGTACCTTCAAAACAGATGCGCTAATCATAGCGCATCGGCTGCAAAAGCTGTGTACGGTGCGCTGATGTGCATCCCAGAGATGTTGTTTTCAAAACAACGTCTGCGGGGAAGAAGGGAGGAAACTGGCAAGCAGATATTAAACTCAATTGAACGTCTGCCCTAACCCTCTCCCTGTGATGTGGACTTCAGGTCAACATCTGCCCATCCCATGATAAGCGACCTGCACAGGCGGCGGGCTTCGGCGCTATAATCCCTGCACTGCTGATTTAAGACGGACTCTGCTGCATTGAGCCTGAAACGCCCCCTTTCGCTGCTGATCGCGCTCGCCTTCGGGCTGGCGTTCGCCGTTTCGCCACAACATGCCGCCGCCCGGCAGGAACCCGCCGGGACGCTGACGTATGACCGCCCGGTCAGCGGGCGCATCGACGATGCCGCGCCGCGTGCCGCCTACCTGTTCGATGGGCTGCGCGGCGAAGTCGTCACGCTCACGCTGCGCGTCACCGATGGCGATCTTGACCCGATCCTGACCGTGATCGACGGGGACGGAAACCCGCTGGCCGTGCGCGATGATGGCGGGGCGGGGCGCGATCTGCGCGTCGAGTTCGTGCGCATCCCGCGTTCAGCCGCCTACAATGTGATCGTCGGGCGCTTCGGCATCGATGTTGGCACGACCAGCGGCGCGTTCGAGCTGGAGATCAGCCGTGAAGGGGTATCGTTCTCCAGCGGGAGCGCGCTGCGCTACGGCGATTCGGTCTATAACACGATCAGCGACATGACTCCCCAGGTGTACTACACCTTTCGGGCGGCACGCGGCGACGTGATCGCCGTGCGGATGCAGCGCGTCAGCGGTGACCTGGATGCCTTTCTGCAAATCGTGGACAGCAGCGGGTTCGTGATCGCTGAAAACGACGATGTGATGGGCGCGGGGTCGCTCGATGCCCAGGTGACGGCGCTCGGCATTCAGGCGGACGGCGTGTACGCAATCGTCGCCTCCCGCTTCGGGCAGGCCGCCGGGCGTTCACGCGGGTCATTCGTGCTGACGCTGGAGACAGCGGCGCAAAGCGGCCTGGGCGCATCGTCCGACTTTTCCATCCCGCTCACGCCTGGCACGCCCATCGAAGGCGACATCCGCGCCGACCGCCCGGCGGTCTATTTCAGCTTTCAGGGGCGGCGCGACGAGATCGTCACGCTGACCATGCGCCGCGCTTCCGGCAACCTGGATACGTTCATCGCGCTGGCCGATTCGACTCTGCGCGAGATCGCCAGCGACGATGACAGCGGCGGCGGCCAGAACAGCCTGATCCGCGATTTCGTCCTGCCCGCCGACGGCGTGTATACCGTGATCGCCACGCGCTACGAACGCGCCCAGGGGACGACGACCGGGCGGTTCACGCTCACGGTGGAAAGCGCGGGCAGCGCCTTCGATCTGCTGCGCGACGATGCGCTGCGCCTGAGCTATGGGTCAACGGTGACCGGACGCATCGACGACTCCGCACCCGACATCCTGTACGGCTTCTATGGGCGGGCGGGCGATGCCATCACCATCAGCATGAGCCGTGCCGATGGCGATCTTGACCCGCTGCTTACCCTGCTGGATGCCGCCCTGACTCCGCTGTTGAGCGACGACGACAGCGGGAACGGCCAGGATGCGCGCATCGAGCGGATCACGCTGCCCACGACGGGCATTTATTACATCCGCGCCGGGCGCTTCACCGGGGAAGGTGCGCTGCCCACACGCGGCAGTTTCATCCTGGTGCTGGCGCGTCTGCAAAGTTAGGAGTCCGGTTGATGCACACGCCTTCGCCCACGCCCGATCCGCACGCGCTGCCGTTCGAGCGCGTCTTTCCGATCATCGTCCTCACGTTCGTCGATGTGCTGGGGCTGACGGTCATTCTGCCGCTGCTGCACCTGTACGCGGCGGCCTACCACGCGACTCCGCTCCAGATTGGGCTGGTGGCGGCGGCCTTCCCGCTGGCGCAGTTGATCGGCGTGCCAGTGATGGGCGCATTGTCGGATCGGTTCGGGCGCAAACCGCTGCTGCTGATCAGCCAGGTTTCGACCTTTGCCAGCTTTCTCATGCTGGCAGGTGCGGCATCGCTGGAAATGGTGATCCTCTCCCGCGTGATCGACGGGTTATTCGGCGCGAATTACGCCACCGCCCAGGCCGCGATCACCGACCTGACCGACGACCGCACCCGCGCCCAGGGCTTAGGATTGACCGGGGCGGCGTTCGGGGTCGGGTTCCTGTTCGGCCCGGCGATTGCGCTGTTCTCGCTGGAAATTTCCGACAGCCTGGCGACCCCGGCGCTGGTCGCGGCGGCCTATTCCGCGATCTCGATTGCGCTCACGCTGTTCACGTTCAAAGAAACGCTGCCGCCCGCCCGCCGTGCAAGCGCGATTCGCATTGCGCCGCTGTTGTTCACCGGGGTGCGCGTGCTGCGGCGCGGGGCGCTGCGCCCGCTGGTGGCGGTGCTGTTCATGCAGCAGGTGGTGTTCTTCGCCTTTGAAAGCCTGTTCGGCCTGTTCCTGCTCAGCCGGATTGGGCTGTTGGGGCAGGGCGCGGCGGTGATGTTTCTATACGTCGGGCTGGTGCTGGTGTACACCCAGGGGCGCTTGATCGGCAAATGGAGCCGCCAGCACGGGGAAGCAGCGACCGCACGCCGGGCGCTGGCACTGCTGGCGCTGGGACTGCTGCTGCTGTCGTTCACGCCGGATGCGCCGCAGCCGTTCTACATTGCGCGGGTGGTCGAAAACGAACTGCGCGGGCTTGCGCCGACGGCGGCGGAAACCGTGATCGGCACGATCCCGCTGCCGCTGCCGACCGAAGCGAATCGCGGCATCGGCGGGATCGCCTGGCTGCTGGCCGCGCTGATCCCGCTTTCGATGGGCGCGGGGCTGATTCGTCCGGCGCTGAACACGCTGATCACGCGGCGGGCGGCGGATCAGGATCGCGGGGCGGTGCTGGGCGTAAGCGCATCGTTCGTCAGCCTGGCGGATGCCATCGCCCCGCTGATCGGTGGGCTGCTGTTTCAGAGCATCGGTCCATCCGCGCCATTCTGGATCGGCGGGGGGGTGATGGTGCTGGTCTTCCTGTTCAGCCGCCGCTTTTTACGCGACTCGTGATGCGAGAACACATTCTAACCCCTCACTTACCTGCTGTTCATAAATGCCGCCGTATTCGTTTACGAAATTCACATAACTTTACACGCATTCATATATGAGAAGTTTCCGAATATCGTCCATTTTCTCGTGAACAGGCTCAATTTAAGTGTTGTGTCACTTGCAAAATAAGACATGGCTCCAGTATAGTGCAGTCATATTCACACGCACGCATATACTAACCTTCATAAATTAAACACCAACCGCTACAAGGGTTCTCCAGCCATCGTCCTCTGCGATGCGCAAGGTTACTTACTGCTTGTTTCTGGGCGTTCATGAATCTTACAACCGCCAGCACCACTGCAACCGAACACACACGCCAAGCCAACGCAGTCTATGGTTTGAGAGGATTTATGATCCAGGAATCGCTGCCCCACCCCGTCAGTGTGTCCCAGCAGTACTGCCTTGTGGTGATTCCCACCTACAACGAGGCGCTGAATATTCTGCCGCTCATCGATGCGGTGCTGGCGCAGAGCGATAAGCTCGATGTGCTGGTGGTCGATGACAATTCACCGGATGGCACGGGCGATCTCGTCGAAGCGCTCAGCCGTGAAAATCCGCGCGTGCGCGTGCTGCGCCGTGCGGGCAAGATGGGGCTTGGCACGGCGTACCTGGCCGGGTTTCAGGTCGCGCTGCAACACAATTATGCGTTCGTGTGCCAGATGGACGCGGATTTCAGCCACCAGCCGCGCTACCTGCCGGGTCTGCTGGCCGCCGCTGAAACCTTCGCGGATGTCGCCATTGGGTCGCGCAACATTCACGGCGGCAAGGTGGAAAACTGGTCGCTCGTGCGCCAACTGATCAGCCGGGGCGGGAGCCTGTACGCCAAGCTGATCCTGGGGCTGCCGATTCACGATGTGACGGGCGGGTTCAAATGCTTTCGCGCCGGGGTGCTGCGCCAGCTCGACCTGGCCGCCGTCGGCTCGAATGGCTATGCCTTTCAGGTCGAGATGAATTTCCGCTGCCACCAGGCCGGGTTCACGCTGCTGGAACTGCCGATCACCTTCCCGGATCGGGTAGCGGGGCAGTCGAAAATGTCGTCGCGCATCGTCAAAGAAGCGGCAATTATGGTGCTGCGGCTGCGCGTAAAAGCGTGGTTCAGCCCGCGTCCGCCCGCCCGCATCGCCGCGCCCGCGCCCAGTTCCGTCCATCATTCCTGAAGGCGGCTGACGCATGGAAAAGCTGCACAGGGTGGATAATCCTCCCTTGATGGAGGCGGTGCGTCATGCTGACGTACCCTACAATGGCACGGTGCGGGTGCGTTCGGTCGATGCCCCCCGTCAGGAAGTTTCACAGCCTGAAGCAGTCCGCTTCGATGTACGGGCGCTTCAGCCTGTCGTTGAACGCCTGCTGATCGCCGCTGGCACGGGCGCGCTGATGATGGTGGCAGCAGGATCGAATATGGGCATGTGGCTCACGCTGGCCGCGTTTGTAATCAGCGTGGTGATCTTCGCCCGCGCCGAAAGCGAACGCTGGCACGCGCTGTTCGGCATCCTGGCGGTCACGGTATCGGTCAGCGCGCTGGTGTACCTGGGCTGGCGCGCCTTTTCGGTCAACCTGGTCAGTGCGTGGATCGCCGTGCCGCTGTTCGCGGCGGAGGTGTTCGGCGCGCTGCACCTGCTCGGCTTTTACTACACGCTTTACCCGCGCAAAAGTGAACCCATCGCCCAAGACATCGACCCGACGACGCTGCCGATCTACGTGTTCGTCCCCACCGTCAATGAAGGGCGCGAAGTCCTCACCGCCACGCTCAAGGGGGCGATGGCGGCGCGGGATGCGTACCTGGCGCAGTACCCACATGGCCGGGTGACGATTGTCCTATGCAACGATGGCCGCGTGGCGGGCGCGCCCGATTGGGAAGACACCGAACGGCTGGCCGCTGAACTGGGCGTAGAATGCGTGACGCGCACGGTGAAGGGCGGCGCGAAGGCCGGTAACCTGGAACATGCGCGCCATGTCGTCGGCGCGCACGGCGACGCGCTGATCGCCGTATTCGATGCCGACCAGGTGGCAACCGCCGATTTTCTGCTCAAGACTGTGCCGTATTTCAGCGAAATGCGCATGGGCTGGGTGCAGACAGGCCAGTACTACTGGAACACCGAAAACACCGTCGCACGCTGGGCGAACGACCAGCAGGCCATGTTCTACCGCCTGCTCTGCCCCGGCAAATCGCCCCTCAACGCGGTGATCATCTGCGGCACCAACGTCGTGATCCGTGCCAACGCGCTCGACGAGATCGGCGGGCTGCCCCAGGATTCGATCACCGAAGATATGGCGGCTTCCGTCACCCTGCACCGCCGCTGGCGCTCGATCTTCCTTCAGGATGAACTTGCGCACGGCCTGGGACCGATGGACTTAAAGAGCTATTTCGCGCAGCAGCGCCGCTGGTCAACGGGCAACCTGAAGATCGGCGCGCAGCACTTCAAAGCCCTGGCGAATCCGTTCGCCGGGCCGCGCCCAGCGAACGCCGACGGCGCGCCCGCCGACGGGCTGCGCTTCGATCAGCGCGTGCAGTATCTGCTTGGCACCAGTCATTATCTGTGCGGCGTGCGCGATTTCATCTACATCATGACCCCGGTCATCTATCTGCTGTTCGGCACATCGGCCATCGATTACACCAGCATGGGTCAGTTCTTATCGGTTGCGCTGCCGTTCTGGGTCATGTCGCACGTCGTCTTCTACATCGTGATTCGCGGGCAGACCGGGATTCGCGGCGTGATGATCAACTTTGCCAACTTCCCGGTCTACCTGAACAGCCTGTTCACCGTGATCACCGGGCGGCGGCTTGGCTTTCAGGTCACGTCAAAACAGCGCGTCGGGCGCGGCAATCTCCAGTTCATCCGGCCTCATCTGTTCTTTTTGGCGCTGTGCCTGGTCGCGTTCGTCGTCGGCGTGCAGAAGCTTCCGCAGAACCCGGAACCGATCTTCGTCAGCCTGGTGTGGATCGCGTATCAGACGTTCTTCCTTTCCAGCGTGATCTGGCTGGCGGTGGCCGATGGCCTGCCCAAGCCGCTGCGCCGCCGCATCGACGGAATCGAAACCGCGCTCAAGGCTGCCCGGATGCAGCCGTTCACGCGGATCGGGCGGTCGCTGGCCGCCGTGAGCAGCGTTCTCGTGATCGGCGGGTTCGTTTTCACGCTCACCGGGCGCGCCGCGATGCCGCCCGCCAGCCCGCCGCCCGCGCTCGCCCACAGCGGAGCCGGGATCGGCCTGATCCTGCCGTATGAAACGCTCGATGCGGCGCGTGATGTGGAACAGAGCGTGATCGGGCGTACCGACCTGATCGCCGCCGATTTTGACACAGCCTGGGCGGAAGCGCTCCGCGAGACGGGCGCGATCCCCTGGGTGACGCTGGCATTCCGCGACCCCGGCGCGGGCGATGCGGAAGATTTCGATGCGTCGCCGCTGGCCATCGCCAACGGTTTACGCGATGCCGATCTGCGGCGGTGGGCAGCGGCGGTGCGCGCTTACGGCGGCCCGATGTACCTGACTGTGCTGCCGCGCATTGATGTCGTGGCCGCGTCGTTCGATGCGGCGCGGTTCGGCGCGCAGCCCGATGACGTGATCCGCGCCTGGACGCACATCCAGGCCATCTTCACCGCCGAAGGCGCGACCAATGCCGCCTGGATTTGGGTCAAAGGCGCGCTGGGCGAACCGCAGATCGATGCCGCGCTGCGCACGATGGCGGACGCGGTGATCATCGAAATGCCCAGCCTGCCGCGCAATCTGTGGGTGTTCAGCGGGTTGTATGGCGATCTGCCCGTGTTCGTGCAGGTCGCACGGGCAGGCCAGGCCGATCCCGCTTTCCTGCCGCTTGCGCTCGACCATGCCGCACAGGTCGATGAGCTTGACGTATTCCTGTTCGATGCCGGGTCGCACTTCGGCGCGGGCATCTATTGAGAAGCGAGCCGCACGACGATGGGACTGTCCGACCTGCTCAATCCACGCGCCGGGGCGTTCGCGCCCGCCCTGCCGTTCACGCCGGAAATCCGCGCCCGCTGGCTGGCACGGCTGACTGCGCTCGTGCCGTTGATCGCGATCCTGGCGCTGCAAACCGCTGCGATGTCCACGCTGCGCAACGACATCGAGCGCGATGAAGCGATCTACCTGCTGGAAGGCCTGAAGCTGGCCGACCTGGGATCGGCGGCGGTTCCAACCGATGCCAGCACGTATTTTTCCGGCCTGCCGTACTTTTACCCGTTCTTCGGCGGGCTGCTGCACAACATCGGCGGGCTGGAGGCGGTGCGGGCGCTCAGCACGGTGAGTATGCTGCTGGCGACGGTCACGGTATATGCCCTGGCACGCCATTTCTTCGACGGCACGGCGCGCCGTGACAGTGCCTATTTAGCGGCGGCGCTGTTCGCCATGCAGCCGTCGGTGATCTTCCTGGGACGCTATGCCACCTTCGACGCGCTGTGCGTGCTGCTGCTTGGCTGCGCGGCGGTGTTCGCGGTGCGCGCTGGCATGACCGGGCGCGTCTCGTCCGCCGTGCTGACCGGGCTGTTCTTCACGCTGGCGGTGGCGACCAAGTACGCCGCGCTGATCTACGCCGCGCCGATTGCCGTGCTGATTGGCTGGCTGACGCTGCGGCGTTCCGGCTTCGGGCGGGCGGCAGCGTTCGGGGCGCTCATGCTGGCTATCGCCTGTATTTTCAGCGGGATCATGCTCCTGCTCGACCCCGGCCTGACCCAGGGACTCAGCTTCACTACCACCGCCCGCGAAGCGATGACCATCGTCCCGCGTGAACAGATCGCCGGGCTGGTGATCGCCTTGTCCGGCGGGACAATCCTGCTCGGTTTCGTCGGCTTCGGCATTTACCTGTTCGCGGGGGATATTCGCGTGCCGCCGGGGGATGATTCGACGCTGGTGCAGCGCGGGATCGTGTTCATCGCCCGCCATTCGGCGCTCGCCCCGGTGATCCTCACGCTGGCAGCGGCGGCGGTGCTTTCGCCCGCTTACCATATCTACAAGATGGAATTCACGTCGCTGCATAAACACGTCGCGTTCGGCATCCTGTTCGCCGCCCCGGTCGCGGGCTACGCGCTCATGCGCATCGGCGGCGGCCAGGCGCTGGCGGCGGGGCGGCGCTGGCTGCTGGTGCTGATCGCCTGCCTGCTGATCTTCGCGGGCAGCCTGCCCCAGGCGCAGGGCTTGTACTCGTGGGGGTTCCGCGCCGAAGCTGCTGACGCGCTGCGTTCGCTGGTGCGGCCTGCAAGCACGCGCATCCTGACCGATGAAGCCTTCATCTTCGGCTATGCGCTGTATGACCTGATCGACCCATCGCAGATCACCAGCCAGTATTATTTCGAGTACACCGACCGTTGGGGCGATACGCACCTGGGCGCGCCCGCTTACACCCGCGCCGTCGATGAAGGCTACTTCGACGTGATCGCGCTCGGCTTCGATTTCGGCGTGACCTACGCGCCCGACCTGCTCGAACACATTCACACATCCGGGTATTACCAGCAGGTGTACGCCTTCCCCGCATGGGGATGGGAACGTGAAACCCTGATCATCTGGCGTTTCGTCGGAGATCGTTAAGCGGCCTTTGAGCGGCCCCTGCTGACCACATCGTAACCGCACGTTCAAGTTTTTATGAGGTCGTTCATCCATGTTGAAGGGCAAGGTACTCGTTCTCGCCGCGCTGTCGTTCCTCGTCATGCTGCTTCCCGCCAGTACCGTCCGCGCCGCCGTGTTTCTCGACGGCTTCACGGAATCCCTGGTCGTCGATGGCCTGGGGCGGCCTACCGCGATGGCGCTTGCGCCGGATGGCCGCATTTTCATCACGGATCAGGATGGGGCGGTGCTGGTGGTGCGCGATGGCGCGCTGCTGGCCGAACCGTTCATCACTCTGGAAACCGACAGCCGCAATGAGCGCGGCGTAGTCGGCATTGCCGTAGACCCGAATTATCTCGAAAACCAGTGGGTGTACATCTATTACACCGTCCCGGCCACCGCCACCGACCCGGCGCACAACCGCATCGTCCGCTACACCCACGCCGACGATCTCGCCGTGCCGGGCAGCGAACAGGTCATCCTCAACCTTGACCCGTTGGGCAACGATACCAACCACAACGGCGGTGGGATGCACTTCGGTCCGCACGATGGAATGCTGTACCTGGGGACGGGCGAAAATGCCGTCACGCCGAACGCGCAGTCATTGGAAAGCCGCCTGGGGAAAATCCTCCGCTTCCGGCCTGATGGCACGATCCCGACCGATAACCCGTTCTACGCCGAAGCCGAAGGCGACAACCGCATGATCTGGGCGATGGGGCTGCGCAACCCGTATACCTTCGCCTTCAACGCGGCAGGCCGGATGCTGATCAACGATGTCGGGTCGCATTTCGATGTCCCGCCGGGGTGGATACCCTACGAAGAAGTGAATGAAGGCATTGCTGGCGCGAATTACGGCTGGCCTGTCGTGGAAGGCGCGTTCGATCCCGCTGCGCACCCGGCGTTCACCAACCCGCTGTTCACGTATGAACACACCGGCGCTGAACCGGACGATCACGGCTGCGCGCCGACGGGCGGCGTATTCTACGAGCCTGAAAATCTCACCTTCCCGCCGGAATATCACGGCGCATACCTGTTCGCGGATCACTGCTCCGGGTGGATTCGCCGTCTTGACCCGGCGACGGGCGACGTGTACCGCTTCATCTATCAAGCGCCGTATGGCCTGCTCGATCTCGATGTGTCCGCCGCAGGCGACCTGTACTATCTCGCCCGTGCCGGGACGTACCCAACCGGGACGCTGTTCCGCGTCCACTACGGCAGTCCGTAGCGCGGTCAGTTGACGAACCGCGCACACTCGATCAAGATAGTGGCATCGTTTCCGGCCTTGCGCCGCGCACTGTGAGAGAACCGCTATGCATCGTCAATCGTTACACGCTGGCTGGACATTCCGCCAGGCCGAACCCGCCCCTGAATCCGCGCTCACGCAGGACCCGGCGCACACCTGGCACGCGGCGGCTGTCCCCGGCACCGTCCACCAGGATTTACGCGCGGCGGGGCTGATTGCAGAGCCGGGAATCGCGCTTCACGAACGGGATGTGCAGTGGGTGGGCGAACGCGATTGGGTTTACCGGACGACCTTCGCCATCGCGCCCGAACTGCTCGATCAACCCGTGATCGACCTGTGTTTCGATGGGCTGGATACCTTCGCGTCGGTGTGGCTGAACGATGTCCACATCCTGACCAGCGAGAATATGTTCCTTCCGGCGCGTGTGACGGTGCGCGATGTGCTGAAGGCCAGCGGAAACACGCTCGTGATCCACTTTGCATCGGCGCTGCGCGTGGGCAAAGCCCGCGAAGCCGAACATCAGGCGCGCCCCCCACAGCCCGGTCAGCGCACGGTGTGGAACGGCGACCCCAGCCGCGCTTACGTGCGCAAGGCGGGCTATCATTACGGGTGGGACTGGGGCCCCACCCTGCTCACCTGTGGGCTGTGGCGCGGCGTGCGCCTGGAGGCCTATGCCGCCCGCATCGCGGATTTCAACTGCCTGCCGGAAGTGGCCGACGATCTTTCCAGCGCCACCCTGCCGATTGCGGTCGGCGTGGAAGGCGGCGCGCCGGGCGATCAGGTCGAAATGGTGCTGACCGACCCGCACGGCGTGGAGCAGGTGCGCATCACCATGCGACTGGATGGCCAGCGCGTGAAACAAACCCTTCTGATCGATACCCCGCAGTTGTGGTACCCCAACGGGTACGGCGCGCAGCCCCTTTACCGCATCACGACGGCGCTGCGGCGCGATGGCGCGGTCTTGGATACGGTCGAAAAGCGCATCGGCATCCGTAAACTGCGGCTGGTGCAGGAACCGATCCGCGATGAGACGGGGCTGACGTTCGAGCCGGGGCGCTCGTTCTATTTTCAGGTCAACAATGTGCCGGTGTTCGGCGGCGGCGCGAACTGGATTCCGGCGGACAACCTGATCCCGCGCATCAGCGACGACCGCTATGCGCGCTGGATCAAGCTGGCCGTCGATGCGCACATGGTCATGCTGCGCGTGTGGGGCGGCGGCATTTACGAACAGGACGTGTTCTACGACCTGTGCGACCAGCACGGGATCATGGTGTGGCAGGATTTCATGTTCGCGTGTGCGATGTACCCGGCGCACCCGGCGTTTCTGGCCAGTGTACGCGAAGAAGCCGAAGCGAATGTGCGCCTGCTGCGCCACCACCCATCGATTGTGCTGTGGTGCGGCAACAATGAAGATTACCAGGTCGCGCAAAGCCTGAATGTTTACGACGCGGGCTATGAGGGCGACCACACGGCAACCGCGTTCCCAGGCCGGGCGATTTATGAGGGCGTGCTGGAAGAAGTGTGCGCATCGCTCGACCCGTCGCGCCCGTACTGGCGCGGCAGTCCCTACGGCGGCGCGGACGTGTTCGACCCGACGACGGGCGACCGCCACACCTGGGAAGTCTGGCATGGCGAAGCCGCGCCTTACCAACGCTACGGCGCTTATGAAGGCCGTTTCGTGAGCGAATTCGGGATGCAGGGCTACCCCAGCCGCGCCGCGCTCGAACAGTTCGATACGGCTTACCCGCCCGGTGATGAAGCCATTCGCCACCACAACAAAGCCACCATCGGCGAGCCGCGAGTCCGCCACTACGTCGATGCCAACCTGCCCGTCACCGATGCGACCCCGTTCGATCACTATGCCTATGCCACCCGGTTGGTGCAGTCTGAAGCGATGAACGCCGCCTACCGCGCCTACCGGGGGCGGTGGGGCGAGCCGGATGCGCGGGCGGTGGGCGGGGCGCTGGTGTGGCAGTTGAACGATTTATGGGCGGTGACGAGCTGGGCGCTGGTCGATCATCTGCTGCACCCCAAGCCCGCCTATTATGCCGTCAAGCGTGCGCTTGCACCCATGAGCGTGGAAGTGGTCAAGGCCGATGCCGGGGATCGGGCAGTCGCCCAGGTGCGGGCGGTCACCAGCCTGCTGGAGCCGCTCGACGTAACGCTGGAGATCGCCTGGTGGCTGGCCGACGGCACGCTGATCCGCACGCTGACGGCGGCCTACACGCTGCGCCCGAATGCGGTGTCCTTCTTGCAGGCCGCCCCGGTGGAGATGCCCCAGATCGTCAGCGTGCGGCTGCTCGTTCAGGACGCGGTGGTCGCCCGCGATGCGCTGTTCCCCGAACCGCTGAAAGATCACCCCGTCGGTGACCCGGAGATCACGTTCACGCCGCTGGGCGATGGGCTGACCCAGGTGAGCGCCAAGCGCCCGGCGAAAGGGGTCGCCATCTATGCGGGCGATGCCCTGACCGGGGAGGACAACGGTTTCGACCTGTTCCCGAACGATCCGCGTGTGATCAGCGGCGGCGATGGGCTGTGGGCGCTCAGCCTGTACGATCTCCAGCGGCGCTAGGGGTGGGCGGACATGGTGAGTTTTGCGCGGGTTTGGCCTATACTCTGAAGGCGCGCCTGCGCGCCCGCCCGCACACCCGGAAAGAGGTTGAACCCGCCTATGTCGCACCTGGAAAACGAGATTCATGAACAGCCGCACGCTGCCGCCCGTTTGATCGAACGCGAACGGGCGAACGTGCTGGCAATGGCACGTTCGATCCGCCAGTTCGGCCCGGAATACGTCGTGATTGCCGCACGCGGCACGAGCGATAACGCCGCCCGGTACGCCCAATACCTGATCGGCCACCAGATCGGCTGGACGGTCGCGCTGGCCGCGCCATCGCTGCACACGCTGTACAAAACCCCGCCGAACATGGCGCGTGCGCTGGTGATCGGCATTTCGCAGAGCGGGCAAAGTGAGGACGTGCGCCAGGTGATCGACGATGCGCGGGCGCAGGGCGCAATGACCGTGAGCATCACCAACGATGCTGAATCGCCGCTGGCGAAACTGGCGGGTTATCACCTGCCCATCCACGCCGAAACCGAACACGCCGTCGCCGCCACCAAAACGTACACCACCGAACTGATCGCGCTGGCGATGCTGGTCGCGGCCATCCGCGATGGGGCGGGCTATGAAGGCACGCTGACCGGGCTGCCCGCCGCCATGCTCAGGGCGCTGGAACAATCCGCCGCGATCCGCGACTGGGCGAACGAGTACAAAGACCTCTCGCGCTATGCGGTGGTGGGGCGCGGCTACAACTACTGCACTGCCTACGAGATCAGCCTGAAGATCAAGGAACTGTGCTACGTCCCCGGCGAAGAATACAGCGAAGCCGATTTCCGGCACGGCCCCATCGCCATCGTCAAGCCCGGGTTCCCGGTGATCGTGGTCAACCCCAGCGGGATACCGTTCGCGCAGCTTCACGATCTGCTGCACAAGCTGAAGGAACGCGGCGCGGATACTCTGCTGATCACCGATTCGGATGGCCTGGGCGATCTGGCGCGCCATGTCCTGCCGATCCCGACGGTGGAGGAATGGCTCAGCCCGATTCTCGCGGTCATCCCCGGCCAGATCATGGCGATGCACTTCGCCATCGCACGCGGCAACCCGGTCGATGCGCCGGTTGGCCTGACCAAAGTCACCAACACGGTGTAGCGGCTCATGAACCTGATCTACGATGCACAGCACGTTTACGGGCTTTCCGGGCGCGGCGCTGCCAACTGGATCGCGTGGGAGAGCCGTCAGGTCACGGCGAACGGCTTTGCCGACCCAACGTTGCGCCGGGAAGATGTCACCTTCAACGCAGCGGGTAAATTCGTCCTGCCCGGCTTCATCGATCTGCATGTACATGGCAGCGTTGGCCATGACGTGATGGATGCCACGCCCGAAGCGCTCGATGCGATGGCGCGCTATTTCGCCGCGCATGGGGTGACGGGCTGGCTGCCGACCACGCTCACGCACAGGCATGAGGCGCTCATGGCAGCGCTGACCAACGTCAAAGCGCGCATGGCGGGCGGCGCACCCGCCGGAGCCAAAATGCTGGGGGCGCGGCTGGAAGGCCCATACCTGAACCGCGAGAAGGCCGGCGCGCAGAACCCCGGCTACATCCGCGAACCGCACATGGATGAAGTGAACGCGCTGCTTGACCTGGACGTGATTCGCCTGCTCGATATTGCCCCGGAAGTGAACGGCGCGGACGCGGTGATCGCGGCATGTAAGCGGCGCGGGGTGGTGACGAGTGCCGCCCATACCAACGCCACCTATGAACAGGTTCTGCACGCGCATAGCATTGGCCTGACGCACAGCACGCACACGTTCAACGCGCAAAGCCCGCTCAACCACCGTGCGCCGGGAACCGTCGGCGCGGTGCTGACGACCGACAGCATGACGGCGGAGGTGATCTGCGATGGCGTACATGTGCATCCGGCGGCGGTGCGCATCGCCGCGCACTGCAAAGGCGCGAACCTGGCACTGATCACCGATGCCATCCGCCCCGCCGGGATGCCGGAAGGCGATTACCCGTTCGATGAGCGGATCGTCACGCTGCGCGATGGCGCGGTGCGCCTGCCGGACGGCACGCTGAGCGGGAGCGCGCTGGCGATGAACGACGGCGTGCGCAAATTCCGCGACCTGACGGGCGACCTGGCCTGGGCATCGCGGGCGGCCAGCGCCGTCCCGGCGCGGGTGATCGGCCTTCACGGGCGCAAAGGGACGCTCGATGCGGGCATGGATGCCGATCTGATCGTGGTCGATGAAGATTTGAACGTGTACCTGACGGTCGTCGAAGGCGAGATCGTGTACCGCCAGGGCATTTAGCCGCGGCCTATTGATTGGCGGCTTTGCGCATCCGCCGCTCATGGATCATCTGGGCGGCGGCTTCAATCGATTCCGCGAAAAAGCTGTGATCGCGGTGGGCAGGCGACAGCACTTCAAAAATATGCACGAAGGTTTTGACGAGCGGGTTGCTGTTCACGTACACCCACAATGAATCGTACTCATCCGGGTGACGGTACAGGTTTTTGGCCAGCACCAGCGGGTTTCCCTGGGGCATCTGGCGGTCGAGCGAGTAAATGATGATGTCGGCAGTCACCCCCTGCGCATCGGCCATCGCGTACACATTCCGCACCGATTCGGCGTACTGATCCCATGTCCAGGGGGCGGTATACTGCATCAGAATGATCGTCTTTTCTGCGTCATACCAGCTATTTTTGATCGACATGCGTTTTACCTGTCTCAAAAGTAAATTTCCTAAGATTACGGAATTGTAATGCGGGATCGACCACCTGAAAAGGGGTCAAATGGCCTAATTGCACCGAACATTGAATCTGCGCGGGCGGTTCGGTACATTCAATCAACTTTTTGCATGGAGGCAGCGCGACTATGGGACTCTTATTTCAGGGCGGCACGGTCATCACGGCAGGCGAAACGGTACAGGCGGATGTGCTGGTGGAAGGGGAAGTCGTCACGCTGATCGGCGCGCACATCGACCCGCACGGCCACCAGGTGGTGGACTGCACCGGAAAATATCTGCTCCCCGGCGGAATCGATGTGCATACCCATCTCGATCTGGCGTTCGGCGGCACGTACAGCAACGATGATTTCGACGTGGGTCACCGGGCGGCGGCCTTCGGCGGCACGACCACCCATATCGATTTCGTGATCCAGCCCAAAGGCGGCACGCTCCATGACGGGCTGGCGACCTGGCGCAGGAAAGCCCAACCCGCCCAGATCGATTATGGCTTCCATATGGCGATCACCGACCTGCGCGACGATGTGATGGACGAAATTCCGACGCTGGTCGATGAAGGCATCACCAGCCTGAAATTGTTCATGGCCTACAAGAACGTGTTTCAGATCGACGACGCGACGCTGTTCAAGGCGATGCGCAAAGCGGCGGAACACGGCATGATCGTCATGGTTCACGCCGAAAATGGCGATGTCGAAAATCAGCTCACGCCCGCGCTGCTGGCGGCGGGCAAAAGCGACCCGGTGTACCACGCCCATTCCCGCCCGCCGGAAATTGAGGGCGAAGCCACCAACCGCGCCGTCGTCATGAGCGGGATGACGGGCTGTGCGCTGTATGTGGTGCATATGACCAACGAACTGGCGGTGCAGGCGCTTCAGCGCGGGCGGGCGCTTGGCTACCCGGTGATGGGCGAAACGTGCGTGCAGTATTTCTTCCTCACCGTCGATGAACACCTGGCGCAGCCCGATTTTCACGGGGCGAAGTACGTGTGTTCACCGCCCATCCGCACCCGGCATGATCAGGAGGTGTTGTGGCGGGCAGTCAAGGATGGGACGCTGCAAATCGTCAGCACCGATCACTGCGATTTCTGGTTCAACGGCGGCCAGGGCCCCTGGCAGGCGTGGAGCGACGCGCACAACGGCGGCGACTGGGCGGCTTTTGAAGCGCAGGACCCATCGTACCGCCGCCCCGGTAAAGAACTGGGACGCGGCAACTTCGCCAAAATCCCCAACGGGCTGCCCGCGATTGAAGACCGCATGATGATGGTATGGCACGCGGGCGTGAACGGCGGCAGAATCAGCCCGCAGCGGTTCGTCGAACTGAACTGCACCAACCCGGCGCGGGTGTTCGGCATGTACCCGAAGAAAGGCACAATTGCCGTCGGGTCGGATGCCGATATTCTGGTGTGGGACCCGCACAAGGAACACACGATCAGCGCCAGCACGCACCACATGCGCTGCGATTACAACCTGTTTGAAGGGACGACCGTGCGCGGAGTGCCGGTGCAGGTGTATCTGCGCGGCCATAAACTGGTCGATGGTGACCAGTGGTTCGGGACGAACGGCGACGGCCAGTTCGTCGCCCGCAAGCCACACGCCCCCGTGTTGTAAAGGGATTTTTGCAGCATCCCCCACCTTTCGCGGAGGATGACGGCGTTCAGATGCGCGTACACTGATGCACATGATCGCATCTTTTGTGTGCAATGATGCACCCGCGCATTTGCGCCCGCATCTGCGCCGCCCTCTGCGGAGTCCTGTCCTGATGATCGTCTCATCGCCCGTCGCGTCAGCGCCGCATCGTGCGCTCGTGCCAGACCGCCCGCCGTTCGCGGCTTTTTCAAATGCTGAACGGCGGGCGCTGATCGCCCATCTGTTCGCGGTGCTGCCCCAGCGCGGCTGCGAACAGCGCTGCGCCGGGTGTCATGCCGCGGCGCTCCCCCGCGTGACCGCCGCAGAATGGTCAACCGCCGTGCAGGTGATCGAACGGCTGGGCGCGCTCAGCGCGGCGCTGCGCACCCCGGTGCAGGCGAACGTCCCGAATGCGCTGGTCGAAACCTTCCGCGACAGCGACCCGGCGCATCTGCGCATGACCACCGCCGACGGCGAACGGCGCGGGATCGGCGCGTTCGGTGCGCTCATCCACCGGGCATTAGGCCGCCCGTTCAAGGTGATGACGAGCGGCGCACGGGCGCGGCGCGGCGACCCCGACCCGGTCATGGACGCGGGCGACCTGGCCGAACTGGAACAGGCCGCGTTCTGGGCGGGGCAGTCCGGCGGGCGCATGTCGGTATCGGCATCGGTCGAAACGCGCCACTACCGGACGTTCGGCGCGGCGGGAACCGCCTTCATCCTGGCGCGCACGCTCGAATCGATCCTGCGCGGCGCACAGGCCGCCCCACATCCCCCTGAAATCTTTCTCGATATGATGGTGTTTGCGCCAAACGGCGATGACCCGCTGACCGCCGCCACGCTCGACCTGATGCGGCGGACGCTCGATCACGTCGATGCGGCGTGGCTGCGCGCCGATCACCGGGATGCGCTGCACCGCCTGATCGCGCCGCTGCCGGAGGGATCGCGCCCATTCGATGGCGTGCGCAACCAGCGCTTGACCGTCCCCGGCGTGCCGTTCGGGATTCGCGTCTCGCCGCACCTGAACATCGGGCGGGCGGCCAGAACCGGACGCGGGCAGGCGCTCGCCGCCGCTGCGCCCACCGACTGGCTCGGCGTGCTGCCGGGCGATCCTGACGACGCGCTTATGCTCGACGGGATCGCGTTCACGCGGCGGGAACTGCACGCCGACCCCGCAGCGCGCCATGCCTTCATCCAGCTTGCCCGGCGGGTGGTGGTGCATGAACCGCGTGCGCTGGCGGGGAACCCGCTCACGTTCTTTCGTGCCGAAATCGACCTGCCGGGAGAGCGCGTCAACCTGCTGGTCAGCGACCCCTACGGCGGCGACTTGCAGGCCGTCATTCCCTACAAGCCCATTTATTGACATAGAGGGCATCGCTCAGCAGATTCAGGAGATAGGGGATGAACGTAAAGGCTATGCGCCACTGGTACGCTTATCATTTTGCGGAAAACCGGGCGCTGTGGGATCGGTGTATCGTCGGGCTGACCCAGGAACAGTTCACGCAGCCCGTCGATTATTCGCTGGGGTCGGTGCGCAACCACATCGTGCATCTGGTCAGCGTGGACGATACCTGGTTCAGCGGCTTACGCGGGCTGGCGATTCCGGACATGCTCAACCCACTGGATTTTCATGACCGCGCCGCGATCCGCACCCAGTGGGATCGTGTCGAAGCGGACATGCGCGCTTATCTCGATGCGCTCACCGGCGAACAGTTGAACGGGAAACCCTTCATCGACGATGAGGACAAAGACCTGATCGCGTGGCAGGTGCTGCTGCACGTGGTCAATCACGGCACCGATCACCGCGCCCAGGTGCTGCGCATCCTGCACGATATGGGGGTCAAAACCACGTCGCAGGACTACATTTTCTATGTGTACGATCATCCCTAACGCACAAACGCACAGGGAGATGAGCCTTTGCGCGATGTGCGGTATCATGATGGCAGCGATAGCGAGTCTGGGATGTTCATGGCTGCACGTCGAACTGCATCACGTCCGCGCACCCCTGGCGATCATGTTGGGGTGCTGTTCGCCGCCGCGCTGATGATGGCGGGCGGCTGGGTGGGGTTATACCTGCTCGTCACGACGGAAATTCCGCGTGTGGGGCCGCGCTGGTTGTTTTTCGTCCTGCTGCACATCGCCATTACCGGGACGGTGCTGCCCATCGTGCGCTATTTCAACGTGCGTTTCACCCCAGTCACACAGCCGCTCCCGCCCGGCGGGGTGATCGTTCGGCAGAGCGTTTGGATCGGCCTGTTCGTCGTCACCTGTGCATGGCTGCAAATGCCGCGTGCGCTCAACTGGGGAATCGCGTTTTTCGTCGCGCTGGCGTTTCTGGTGACGGAAATCTTTCTGCGCACGCGGGAGATCGCCTTTGAGCGCGACCGCTGGCGATAGCGCGGGCGCGACCGCTAACGGGGTTTTAACGGCGGCGCTGCGGGCGCTGCCGTCGGTCGATGCGCTGATCAACGGGGCGGGTGGTGCAGCGCTGATCGCCGCGTATGGCCGCGACTCCGCCGTGAGCGCGATCCGCGCCGGGCTGGATGCAGCACGCACCCGGTTGAGAGCGGGCGACCCCGCGCTGACCGACGCAAACGCGATCCTGGATGCGGCAGCGGCGGCGCTGCATTCGGCCTACCGCCCCACGCTGCGCCCGGTGATCAACGCGACGGGCATCATCATCCACACCAATTTAGGGCGCGCCCCGCTCAGCGATGCGGCGGTGAACGCGATCAGCGCGGCGGCGGCGGGCTATTCGACGCTCGAATTCGATTTAGAAACCGGGGGGCGCGGCAGCCGTTCGGTTCACGCGGAACGGGCATTGACGGCGGTCACCGGGGCAGAGGCGGGCATGGTCGTCAACAATGCCGCGTCCGCGCTGGTGCTGATCCTGGCGGCATTCGCCCGTGACCGGGAGGTGATCGTCTCTCGCGGGCAGTTGGTTGAAATCGGCGGTGGCTTCCGCGTGCCGGAAGTGATGGAGCAGGGCGGGGCGCTGCTGCGCGAAGTGGGGACGACCAACCGCACGCGCATCGCGGATTATGAACGGGCGATCCGCGAGACGACGGCGATCCTGATGCGGATTCACGCCTCCAATTTCAAGCAGATCGGGTTCACCGAAAGCGCCGCCCCCGCCGAAATCGCGGCACTGGCGGGCGCACGCGGCCTGATCGCCGTCGATGATCTGGGCAGCGGCGCGCTGATCGATACCGCGCGCTACGGGCTGGATCATGAGCCGACGGTGCAGGAAAGCGTGACGGCGGGCATGGACGTGATCGCGTTCAGCGGCGATAAGCTGCTCGGCGCGCCCCAGGCGGGGATCATCGTCGGCAGGAAAGCCCTGATCGACCGCCTGAAGAAACACCCGCTGGCACGGGCGATCCGCGCCGATAAACTGTGCCTGGCCGGGCTGACGGCCACGCTCGAACACTATCGCAAAGGCGAAGCGCTCGAACAGATTCCGGTGTGGCGCATGATCGCCATGCCGTTGGACGCGATCCAGGCGCGGGCGGGGGGATGGGCGGCGGCGCTTGGCAGCGGGGACGTAATCGCCGGCGAATCGGCGGTCGGGGGCGGCAGCCTGCCCGGCGAGACGCTCCCGACCGCACTGCTGGCATTCGACCGCCCGGATGCCGACGCGGTGATGGCGCGGCTGCGGGCGCTGGATGTGCCGATCATCGGGCGCATTCAGGCGGGGCGCATCCTGTTCGACCCGCGTACTGTGCTGCCGGGACAGGATGCGCCGCTGATCGACGCGCTGAAAGCCGTACTGTGAACCGCTGATCGCTGATCATTCAGCGGCGGCGGTTTCCTCATCCTGGTTTTCGGGCTGCTTCCACACTTCGCGGGCAATATCGATGTACAGCCGCCCTTCCAGGTGATCGATCTCGTGCTGGAACACCCGCGCCAGCCAGTCTTTCGCCTTGACGCGGATCGGCTTGCCGTGCCGATCCTGCCCCTTGATCACCACTTCGGTATGGCGATCCACTGCGCCCGCGTAGCCGGGGATGCT
This sequence comes from bacterium, assembly GCA_033764035.1. Classification (GTDB taxonomy): domain Bacteria; phylum Chloroflexota; class Anaerolineae; order Aggregatilineales; family Phototrophicaceae; genus Flexifilum. The sequence continues at coordinate 24,484 of JANRJJ010000015.1, read as the reverse complement.
CAGGCACGCTTCCACCCCTTCGACGAGTTCGCGGCTCTCCTTGATGATCTCCGGGTTGGCGACCACGTACAGCTTGCCCGCCTGGTCGCCGTACTCGTCGCGGCTCTCATCGTCGTCGGGCAGACGCACCACGATCACGCGCTGGGGGACGGCCACCTGTGGGGCGGCCAGCCCTACCCCCGGCGCATCGAGCATGGTTTCCACCATGTCATCGACCAGCGTTTGAAACGGCTTGCCAAAATCGGACACCTTGATCGCTTTGCGGCGCAGGACTGGATGATCCAGCCCCACGATAGTGCGTAACGCCATGATAGTTCTTCCCGTATTGTGCGCGGACAACTGGTAAGCGCAATTATACCGCACGCCGTCGCGGAAGGCCGACCAGCAGCGCAATCGGACCCAACAGCATGATCCACATGGCCGCGCCCAGCCCGGCCTGCCCCGCCACCAGGCCGATCATGAATGGGCTTAGCCCGCCGACCGCGTAAAAGATCGTCCCCAAGACCAGCGCCGTCCCGCTTTGCCCCGGCAGCGCGGTATACACCTGCGCTTGCAGGATTGAATACCAACCCGCGTTCATGAAGCCCATTGCGCCGAGCAGCACCAGTTTGGCCGTCACATCCGGCACGAGCAGGAACGCCGGGAACAGGATCAGCGTGGCCGCCGCGCTGATGCGCAGATACGTCGTCCCGCGCATCCGTTCCAGCAGCGGGATGATCAGAATATCCCCGAACAAGCCTACCCCCGTCCACACAGTGACGGCCAGCCCGCCCAACGCCGCATCCGTGCCGACCACATCGACGAAATACAGCGCCAGGTAGCCGAACAGCACATCGAGCATGAAATCGCTGAACTGAAGCAGCACCAGCGACCGCGTGACTCCCGGCTGCCGCAGCGCCTTGAAGGCATCGGCAAAATGGGTGAAAAACTGGCGCGGGTCATCCTCCTCATCCTGATCGGAGTTCACGGCTGGAATGCGCACACGGGTCAGCACCAGCGCGGCGATCACGATCAGCAGGCCGATGAAAAGATACTGCCCGCGCCAGCTCACGCCGATGGCGACCGATACGCCCAGTAACAGCGGCGCGATCAGGTTACCGACCGAACCCGCCAGCGTCCAGCGCGCCATATTCTGCTCGTGGCGTTCCGGGTCGCTGTCCATCAGCGCGGTTTGCGCCAACCCCACCATCCCGCCCGACCCTGGCGCTTCAAACGTGGTGAAGATCAGGAACATCCAGAAGGTGCTGCTCAGCCCGGCCAGCATCATCATGCCGCCGAACACGATCCCGCTCAGGATCATGATCAGCTTGCGGTAGCCCATATTCGACCACACGCCGAAAAACGGCTCGATGAACGCGGCGATCAGCCCCGGCACGGCCAGCAGGATGCCAATCTGCTCATACGACAGGTTCAAATCCTGGCGGATCAGCGGCCAGGCGGCTTCACGGGTTCCATACGCGAACTCGTCCAGAAATTCGATCACGACCATGATCAGCAGCAGCCAGCCCATGCGCCGCAGACGGCGCGTCACGACATGAGCAGGCACGGCAAAGGAAGGGAAACGCATATGCAGTTGTCCTTTGAACAGTGATGAAACAATGAAGCGTGGAACCACAGGCGGCCAGCAGGAATCGAAAAACGCCGTGAGCAGTACTGCCCACCGCGTATGAAACCTGCTGTTCAGTTAGGCCGTCAGCGCATCAACCGCCGCTGCGGCACATAGGGGGTGCATGGAGCGTGTAAGTTTCCATGTTTACCAGTGTAGCACAGTTTTCGCGCCGTTCACTCCAGTTCTTCATCACGGCGGGCTTTCGGCACAATCGGCGGGCGGATGCCATCGCGGGCGGTGCTGCGGGCGGGCGGCGCGGCAGGCTGCCCTGCCGTTGGCACGCCGGGGGAAGGCTGCACGCCGGGCGCGCTGGCGGCCTGGGTGGGCGGCGTGAAACCCGCGAGCTGGCCGCCGCTCACCGTTTGGTGATAGGTGGCGATGTAATCGCGGAAGGCGGCGCGGTTGCGTTCGTCCTCCGCACTGGCGCTGCTCACCTTGAGCGCCTGCTGCCGCCGCGAAATTTCGCTCTGCAATTCCTGGGGATCGTACAGCGGTCCCAGCTTCTTGGCCTGGGATGGATCCGCGCCCAGTAACAGCACGCGCACCACCCCCCGGTTCAGCAGGTTGTCGATGAAACCGTTGACATCGCTCATCACGTTTTCGACCTGCCCCAGGCGCACGGTATCGACCTCATTTTGCAGCCACAGCGGGCGCTTGCGCACCAGGGTAAGCGTCTGCGCGCCCAGGATGAACAGGTCGTTGCGCCAATCCCAATCGGCCAGGTAGAACCAGAACGCGCCGAACCCGGCCACGCCCCCGCCGATGGCCAGGCCAAGCGCGCCGCGCAGAATCCATTCCGGGAACAGCAGGCCGGCGGCCATGATCGCCAGGCCGATCAGCGCGATCAACCCCGGAAAGAACACATGTCCCAACCAGATCGTGAAATGCTTGCGGTACACCAGGTCGCCTTCATCGTTGAGAAAGCGCGTGCGGGCGAAGAAAAAACCCCGGCTGCTTTGCAGGTCACCACCCGTGATGCGCACCGGGGGCGCGGCGGGGGTGGATGGCTGCATCCCCAACGCCCGCTGAATATCTTCCTGCACCTGCGCCCGCTGGCGTGCGGTCTGCGATGCGCGGTAGCGGTCGCGCTGGTGAAAGATGTTCTTCTGCACGGTGATCGGGTCGGGCATCAGGTTCAGTTCGATGGTGCCGGATGCGCCCGCCGTCTTGATCATCACGCTGCCATAGTTGAACAGCCGTGCCAGCAGGTCGCCGCGTGGCACTTCGACGTTGACCTCCAGCACGCGATCCAGCGGAATTTCGCTGATCGTGTTCTCCAACTGGATCAGTTGGTTATGCACGCGCACCACCCGCTGATCGGTGATGGCGGCAAAATCGTCTTTCCACTCGAAATACAGGTAGGCGATCACGATGCCGCCGACGATCACGCCTACGCCCATCAGCGTGAGCGCGAGTAAGCCGCTGGTCGGGATGATCCCCAGGCCGACTACGACGAAGATCGCCATGATCACAACGCCGATCCAGGTATGACGCAGGTACGCCCAGGGGTGACGGCGGTAGATATGCTGAATCGTCTCGTCATCGCGCTGGCCTTTGAACAGCCGATCCGCCGCGCTGCGGCCAGGGTTGTACACCTGGGTCTGTGACGATGCCGGGGCGGGCGGGGCGGCGGGCTGCGCCGGACGCGCTGTTTCCCCGGTTCCCCGGATGGACGCTCGCGGTGGCAGCGGCGCGCCGGGCGCTGGAGCGCGAGTCGGGGCGCTCGCCGGGCGCGGCGCGGCGGGCGACGACGGAGCCGGGGCGGTGGGTGCGGGCTGTGCCGACCGCAGCGCGGGCTGACCGCCGTACCCCGGCGGCACGCGCAGATTCGCACGGATGGCCGGGTCGCTGTTCAACAACTGGGCGAAGCGCGGGCGCGCGAGCAGCAGCACGATCATGCTTTCGACCACGAACAGGGTAGCGGATTCATAGCCATCGGTGAACAGCGCGGATTCGTTGATGTATTCGCCCGCGCCGATCATGCCGATCTGTTCCTCGAAGCCCTGGGGGTTGACCCGCGAAAACACGCCGCGCCCGCTTACGATCAGCATCAGCCCTTGTGAGGGCTGCCCCTGTTTGAACACGGTCATGCCCGGCTCGTAGCGCACCGCCTGAAAGACATCGCTGACGACCTCAAGCTGCGCTTCGGTCAGTTGATCGAACAACGGCAAATGCTGAATGCGCGCCAGGACAAACCGATCCGCCATCTCCGCCCCCGTGCCTTTACTCGACGTATATCCCGATTGTATCAGAGAGTGCGGCGCGTTAGACTGGCGGCATGTCGAAACTGAGCCTCCCCCTCATCGTGATCGCGGCGGCGCTGCTGCGGGCGCGCTACCTCTTGTATATCGAATTCAATGTCGATCAGGCGTACCCGATGTGGCAGGCGCTGACCACGCTCGACGCGGGCGCGTGGCCGCTGGTGGGGCAAAGCACATCGGTGCTGTTCGGCAACCCCCCGCTGACGGGCTACCTGTTCCTGCCGCTGGTCGCGCTGGCACGGCTGCCGCTCACCCCGTACCTGCTCACCGTGCCGCTGAACACGCTCGGCGTGCTGCTCGGCTACCGGGCGCTGCGCACCGCACTTGGCCGCGACCCCGCGCTGATCGGCGCGTTCCTGATGGCCGTCAACCCCTGGATGATCGAATACAGCCGCACGGCCTGGGTGCAAAGCCTGCTCCCGTTCTGCGTCCCGGCGCTGGCGTGGGCGTTTTTTCCGGTGTGGATGGGCAAAGCGCGCCATCCTGCCCGCCGGACGATTCTGGGGTTCGCGCTGCTGGCCGTCACAGTGAACACCTACCTGCTCGCCTACCTGCTCGTGATCCCGGTCGGGCTGCTCACGCTGATCGGCTGGCGGCGGGTTCCCAAGCGCGCCCTGCTGATCGGCTGCGCGATCCTGTTCGGCGCGGCGGCACTGTACGGCGCGGGCCTGCTGACCCAGGCGAACACCGTCACCGGGCGTGTGGAGTCGTTCACCGCGCAGCCGCCGCGCCTGAGCGATGAAGCATGGTCACATGCCGTCCGGCTGGTGACGGGGGGCGATTACGCGCTGGCACGCGGGACACAAGCCCCGATCCGCGACAGTATGCAGCGGCAGGCGTTCAGCCAGGCCGGGCATTATGTGCTGCTGGCCGCGCTCGTGATCGGCGGTGCGGCGGCGCTCGTCCGCATCCTCCGGCGGCGTGACCCCGGCGCGCTGATCGTGCTGGTCTGGTTCGGCCTGCCGATCCTGGCGATGAGCTACGTTGGCCAGGTGATCCACCCGTTCTATCAACTGCTCGGCGTGCCGGGCGGGGCAGGGCTGGCCGGGTTGGGGATCGTGACCGTGATCGGGCGGGGCGGACGGGCAGCCTGGGGCGTGACCGCCGCCGTGCTGATCGCGTTCGGCGGGCTGAGCGCCATCAACAGTGGGCGCTACGCCGAAGAAACGGCGGCCATCCCCGGCGCGCACGGCTTGACCGCGCTCCCGCTGCGTTGGGCGCTTCCACTTGGCGGGGCGATAGCCGATCAGCTTGCAGCAGGTGGGCGCGTGTTCACCGCGCTCGATCAGCCGTTCGTGCTTTCCAGCAGCGCCGGGCGCGTGATCGATCAACAGCCCGACCTTGCGCAGATCATCCCCGCACAGGCCAGCTTACGGGTATCCGCCGACAGTCTTAACACCGACGATGACCCGACAATCACGCGCTTCGTGCTGCCGGACGGGACGACGCTGGAGATCGCCCGCGTGCCGCCCGACGACGGCGCACACCTTTACGCGCACCCGGACCCGGTATTGCTCAATCTGCGGTCGGATCACGGAATCACGGCATCATTGGCGGCGGTGGAGTCATCGCCGGACGGGGTGCGCATCGATACGTACTGGCGCGTAGACGAGCGGATCGACGGCATCGACGGGACGACCTTCGGCGCGTTCGTCCACCTGTTCGCCGCCGATGGCACGCGAATCGCGGAATTGAGCGGCGGCGTGATCCCCGGCGTGTACTGGCGCGCCGGCGATCTGCACCGCTACACGTTCGAATCGCCGTTACAGCCGCACAGCATCGGGATCGGCCTGTACGACCCGAACCGGGGGATCAACGTGATCTTCATCACGCCGGACGGGACGTATACGCCGATCCTCATGCTGCCCCGCTGGTGGCGGGGTTCGCCCCGCTGATCGCGAGTCACATGCTCAGGTAGCTTTCGATGATCGCCGCGTACCGTTCGACATCGCGCAGCAGGCTTTCACGGTCTGCGTCCGGCAGCAGGGCGAGCAGCGCCCGTAAATGCCCGCTGAGCGCGGCCTGCACCGCGTCGAACCGGGCCTGCCCCGCCGGGGTGAGGATCACCATGACCGACCGCCGATCCGCGCTGTTCGGTTCGCGTTCGACCAGCCCCATACTTTCCAACCGCGAAACCAGCCCGGTCATGGTCGCGTTGGTCAGGCTGTGCAGATGGGCAATCTGCCCGATGGGGCAGCGCCCGTGCTGTTCGATCAGCGTCTTGAGGACGTAAAACTGTGGTGTGGTCAGGTGATGGGTGTGCAGCAGCGCCGCGACGCGCTTTTCGCCATCCAGCACCAGCTTGAACAGCAGCGCCCACAACCGCGCCGCATCGCCATCGAGCTGCGTATCCGTTCTCGTCATGTGCTGCCGATTCTTCCATCCCCTGGGGACAAAACCTGCCTACTGCGTGCCGAGCGCGTCCCAGACTTCGAGTTTGCCACGCACCCGCCGAATCACTTCATCGGTGAATTCGCTCGTGCTGGTATGCCCGCCCAGGTCGGCGGTCTTGATGCCATCGCGTGCCGATTCGAGCGTCGATTCGTAGATGGCGCGGCTGGCCGTCTGCGCGGCGGGCGTGTGGATGTAGCGCAGCAGGGCGGCTCCAGCCAGGATCATCGCCATCGGGTTGGCGATATTCTTCCCTTGCAGGCTCGGCGCGGTGCCGTGCGGCGCTTCGGTGATCACGGTCTGCACGTCGAACTGATCGTTCATCGACAGGATGATCGACTCCGCGCCTGCAATGCTGCCGAACATCTTCAGCACCAGGTCGCTCAGGTTGTCGCCGTCGCGGTTGATCGCGGGGATCACCAGCGATTCGCCCGTCGTCTCCAGCAGCAGGGCATAGGTCGCGTCGATCAACTGCGGGTCATAGGCCACATCCGGGTAGCGGCGGGCAGCTTCATCCATCTCTTCCTTGAAGATGCCTTCATACACCGGGCTGACGGTGTATTTCGGCCCGCCGAACACCTTTCCCCCGGTGCGGCGCGCATAGCGGAACGTGAACTCTGCAACGGCGCGGCAGGTGCGGCGGCTCAGTTTGCGCGTGCTGTAGGCGACTTCATCCAGGCCGCTGCCTTCGCGCCATTCCTTCGCGCCATACGCATCTTCGACGGCCATGCGCACGACCGCAATCGGGGCATACACCCCGGCCAGCGGGCGCACCGATGGGATGCGCCGCCCGGTGCGTAGAATCACCTGGCCGTTGACCAGTTCACGCAGCAGGGCATTCGGGCTGCCCACATCGTCCTGCCCGCCGGGGGTGATCGTCGCGGCTTTGATGCCGTACCCGGTTTGGCGGATGAAGGCTGCCGCTTCATGGACGATCTGGTTTTGGGTGGAACGGCGCTTTTCCAACGAAAGATCGAACGTCTGGAACGCCACATCGCAGCGGGTGACCGCCGGGTCGAGTACGCGCAGCGCTTCATCGAGCAGTTCTTGACCGGTCTGATCGCCCTGCAACACAGCGATGGTCGGTTTGGTCACGGTCACGGGAGTCCTCATATCGTGCAAGGTGGGTGAGCGAAAGTTCAGGCTATTATCCCGTATCCCGCGCCACTTCACCAGAGCTAGACCCATCCCGATCACGGGCAGTCGGTGTTAAAATCGGCATGAATGAAGTGTGATCGACAGGATGAAGGATACCGAACTATGCTGATGCGGCGTGTACTGCTTGCACTATCGACGGCGCAGTGGGCGCGCCGAGTCGCCACGCGGTGGGCGGCGGCACGGGCGTTCGCTCGGCGCTTCATCGCCGGGGAAAGCGTGCAGGAGGCGGTGAACGCCACCCGCAGCCTGAACGCCCAGGGCTTGCGCGTCACGCTCGATTACCTGGGCGAAAGCGTGACCGCCGCAGCGGATACCGAAGCGGTCGTCAAGACCTACCGTGACCTGATCGCCGCGATTCAGCGCGACCAGCTCGATGCCAGCGTCTCGCTCAAGCTCACCCACATGGGGTTGGACATCAGCGAAGACCTGTGCATGGTCAATCTGCGTCACATCCTGACGGATGCCAAAGCCGCCGGAATCGCGGTCACGCTGGATATGGAAAGCAGCGCCTATACCGACCGCACGCTGCGCATTTACCGCACGCTGCGCGATGAATACGAGTTCACCCGCGTGGGGACGGTGATTCAGGCATACCTGTACCGCAGCAAGGACGACATGCGCGAATTAGCCGGGGAAGGCGCGACGATCCGCCTGTGCAAAGGGGCGTACCTGGAACCCGCGACGGTCGCTTTTCCCGAAAAGGCCGATGTCGATGCCCAGTACGCGCAGATCATGACCGATTACCTGGCCGCGCCCGCCCCGGCACATTTGCAGATCGCCACGCACGATGAAAGCCTGATCCAGCAGGCCGAAACGCTGGTGCGCGCACGGGCGATCCCGCCGGAACGCTACGAATTTCAAATGCTGTACGGCATTCGCACGGCGCGCCAGCACGCATTGGCCGCAGCGGGGTTCCCGGTGCGCGTGTACGTCCCGTTCGGGGAGGCGTGGTATCCCTATTTCATGCGCCGCCTGGCCGAACGCCCGGCGAACGTGTGGTTTTTCGCCCGCAGCCTGTTCCGGCGGTAAAACGTGTTGCAATTTTATGGGGCGCATGGTATCAACAGGGGCATTCCATGAACGCCGGATGACCCAAAGCCGATGCCGCAAATCTTCATTTCGTACCGCCGTGACGACAGTGCCGACATTTGCGACCGCATTTACGAGCGGCTCGCCCAGGTGTATGGCCGCCGCAGCCTGTTCAAAGATGTGGACAACATCCCCGGCGGGGTCGATTTTCGGGCGGTGATCGAATCGTCGCTGCTCAAAAGCGATGTGGTGCTGGTGGTGATCGGGCAGGAATGGCTGAAGGTCACCGACAGCGCCGGAAACCGCCGCATCGACAACCCCGAAGACCCGGTGCGCCACGAAATCGAGTTTGCCACGCGCCACCAGAAGCGGATGATCCCCGTGCTGGTGGATAACGCGCCCATGCCGCCGGAAGGCGAACTGCCCCGGCGCATTCAAAACCTGGTTTACCTGAACGGCGCACGGGTGCGCGGCGAGCCGGATTTCAGCCGCGATATGGACTGGCTGATCCGGCAGATCGGCGGCGCGCCCGCCCGCACCACCCCGTTGATCGCCGCCGCCGCGCTGGTGGTGATCGCGCTGGCGGGGTTAGGAGTGGTCGCCAGCGGGCTGCTGAACCCGCCGCCCGCCGTGCCGCCCACCCCAACCGCTACCAGGGGGGATGACAGCCTACAGCCGACACGCACCTTTACGCTCACCCACACGCCGGGGGCTGGCGGGACCGCCGCCGCGTTCGTGATCGTCCCGCCGACCGATACGCCATCGGTTACACCGTCCGCGACAGCGACGAGCGTTCCCCCAACCGATACCCCGCTGCCAACGGCGACGTTTACGCCGTCTGCGACCAGTACGTTTACCGCGACGGCGACAAATACGCCAACGGCGACCGTGACTTCAAGCCCAACGCATACACCAACGGCGACGAATACACCTGTGCCGCCGACTCCAACAGCGACGTATACACCTGTGCCGCCAACTGCCACGATCACACCGACGCACACCGTTACGCCAGCCGCAACCCGCACGGTATCCGCTGCCGCGCAAACCCAGCGTGCGCTGACCAACGCGAACAACGATCTGCGGGCTACTCAGGTGATCGCCACAGCACAGGCCTTTCATGCACAGCAGACCGCCAGCGCCCCCACCGATACTGTTTCTGCTTCAACTGCTGTACAAACCCAACAATCGCTGACCAATGCGAACAACGATCTGCGGGCTACTCAGGTGATCGCTACAGCACGCGCATTTTATGCCACTGCAACTGCTGGAGCCACGATATACGCTTTTGTAAATACCACAGGGTCAGGTGCAAACCTACGCGCCGAGCCGTCGCTGGATAGTGAGGTCATTGGCCTGGTTTCAGACAACGCGCGTGTGCGTGTGCATCACTTCGTCGCCATTAGCGGGAGTGTCTGGTACTGCATTTCACCTCCCTACGGGGGTAGGGTCTGGATTTCAGGTCTGGTACTGCGCGATGTTTCCGGTTCTGTCCCGGTGGGTCCCCGCGAGTGTTCCTGACGCGCCGCCGCATCACCCCCGCCCGCGTGGGTAAGCGCGGATCATCTCTGCGATGTTGTGCATCGAATAATCCAGGTGGATGCCGCGCTGGTCGAGCAGGTGTTCGCCCTGGTTTTCCAGCAGCACGCGCACCGCTTCATCCGGCAGGTCGTCCGGTTTGCGGAAGCTTTCCAGAAACACCGGGATCATCGGCTTGCGCAGCGCGTGCGCCTGCTGAATTTCCTTCACTACCCATTCCGATTGCAGCGTGGTATCGGCCAGCACGCACACGAACACATCGCGCTTTTCGATCTCGCTGACCAGCCGCGTGGGAAAATGTCCCGCCATCCCGGTCATTTCACCGTCGTAGAACGCCTCCACGCCGCGCTTGCTCAGCCCTTCATTCAGCCATGCGACCGTCATGATTCCTGATGAGCGCTGATAGCTGAGGAACGCCGTCCGCTGCGCCCGACCGGGGCGGTTTTGCAGGTAGAACGCGATCAGCAGGCCGCCCACGATCACCAGCACGAATGCCACGAACGCCAGCGCCGCGCCCGAACTGCCGATCACGCTCAGCGGGTCGTCGCCCGCTTCCGGGGTCGTGATAAGGGGCGGCAGCGCCGTTTGCTGCACCACGCTTTGTGTCGGTGTGGGCGCATCGCCGATGTTTGGGCCTGTCGAGCGTTGAATCATCAGCATGGGCAGGGCGACCAGCGCCGCGCACACGATCAGCAGCAGCACGGCCAGGATCGCCCGCCAGCGGTTCCGCCGGGGCGTTTGCAGTTCCACTTCGTCCAGTGGCGCGGGCGCGGGGATGGGAAACGACGCGGCAGGCGCGGGCGCAGCGAACGCATCCTCCTTGATCCCCGCCTCATCGAACGAGATCGAGTCGGCCAACTGATCGGCCAGGGCGCGGATGGCGTTCGGCGTGTAGGGGATCGCCTGCCGTTCGGTCAGCGGGCGCAGCGATGCGGGCAGGTCGTCCGCCCTGGGCATCACCATCCCATCGGCCAGCACGGGGATCACGCGCTTACCCGCCGCCAACGCGGTTTCCAGTTCCACGCGCACATAATCGACCGGGCTGTCGATACGGCGGTTCCCGTCCGCATCGCGGGAATCGAGCCATGCCGAACCGATCAGCACGATCACGACCTGCGCCTGATCAAGCTGTGCCGCCAGGTACGTCTGAAAATTGACCCCCGGCGGTATGTTGGCGACATCGTAAAAGACCGCGCCCGCCCCGAACCGTCCGGTCAGGTCGTCGTATAAACGGTGGGCGGCTTTGGTATCCTGGCGGCGGTAAGACAGGTAGATCGGCGGCATCATGCGCCCCCTTATGAACAGCAGGTGCGGTTACATGCCGCCTATTGTATGCACGGCGAACGCGAATGTCGAAACCCCATGAACCACGTTACACAATACATCCCGTTGGCGTTAGAATAGCGGCAAAATTCACCAGTACGGGAGCCGAATCATGAGCAGCACCGCCGACATTGTGCAGGCGAACAAGGAACACACGCTCGTCAGTTGGAACATGCAGGGGACATGGAACCCGATCCCGGTCGAACGCGGCGAAGGCGTGTACATCTACGACACCAACGGCAAGCGCTATCTCGATTGGTCGTCGCAGTTGGTCAACGTGAACATCGGCCACAGTCATCCGCATGTCGTCAAGGCGATTCAGGAACAGGCCGCCAAACTGTGTTATGTCGATCCGGGCTGGGCGACCGAACCACGCGGCAGGCTGGGCGAAATGCTGGCGGAGGTGACGGGGCTGGCAAAGGCGCTGTTCACCAACGGCGGCACGGATGCGGTCGAAAACGCGATGAAGATCGCCCGGCTGTACACGGGCAAGCAGAAAATTTTCACGCGCTACAAAAGCTATCACGGCGCGACGTTCGCCTCCATGTCGGCGGGCGGCGACCCGCGCCGCATCGGCAATGAACCCGGTGTCCCCTGGATCGTGCGGATGCCCGACCCCTATGCCTACCGCAACCCGATCTATCGTGGCATTCCCCAGGAAGAAGGCGATGCGATCCTGGCCGACCTGATCGAAGATATGGTGCTGATGGAAGGCCCCGACACCTGCGCGGCGATCCTGGTCGAAGGCTACAGCGGCTCCAGCGGGGTGATGCAGCCGACGGCGGTGTTCTTCAACCGGATGCGCGAAATCTGCAATAAGTACAACATGCTGCTGATCAGCGATGAGGTGATGAGCGGTTTTGGGCGCACCGGGGAATGGTTCGGCATTCAGCATTATCCCCAGGCCAACGCCGACATCATGGCGATGGCAAAAGGGATCACGGCGGGGTATGTGCCGTTGGGCGCGACCATGATCAGCGCGCCGATTGCCGCCTACTTCGATGATCATGTGCTGCAAACCGGGCTGACTTACAGCGCGCACGCGCTGGCGACGGCGGCAGGTGTGGCGACGATGGAGGTGTACCACCGCGAAAACCTGGTCGCCCGCAGCCGCGAAATGGGCAAGGTGCTGCGGCGCGGCCTGACCGACCTGGCCGAAAAGCACCCGGTGATCGGGGATATTCGCGGGGCGGGGCTGCATCATGTGATCGAGCTGGTGAAAAGCCGCGAAACCCGCGAACCGCTTAGCCCCTGGAACAAGCCGCTGAGCGACCCGATGAAAAAGGCCGCCGCCGCGCTGAAGGCCAACGGCTTAAGCACGCTGGTGCGCTGGAATTACGTGTTCAACACCCCGCCGCTGACGATCACCGAAGCGCAGATCGCGGAAGGGCTGGCGATTCTCGATACCGTGCTGACCGAACTCGACAGCGCTTACGAAGGGTAGAGTCCGCCAGGGCAGTCATCCGCTTTGCGGACGGCTGCCCTGTTGTGACGCGAAGATGCCCATGATTAAAACCCTGGACTATTTTCTATCGCTGCCCTACACGTTGGAGATCATCCCCGGACAAGGATGAAGGCGGCTATGTGGTGCGGGTGCGGGAGCTTCCAGGCTGCATGACCCAGGCGGAAACATAGGAGGAACTGCTGATCCGCATTGAAGAAGCGAAGGCGCTATGGCTCGAAACCGCGCTTGCGCACCACCTGACGATTCCAGAGCCGACGGGCGTATTTTCCTGAATCAGCGTGCTGCCGTTGATCAGGCTCGAACGCATCCCACGAAAAATCGACCAGATCAGCTTTAAGTTTCTCGTAATCAATCGTGCCATCTTCGTGAAATGCTTCAGCAAACGGCATTGAATGCAGGCTGGCTTCCCACGCCATTTCCGCTTCGTGATCCAAACGTGCGATTTCGGCCTCAATCAGGCGCAGCAGCGCTTCATTAGAAAGCAGTCCTAAAGCGCGGGCTTCTTCAACCATCTGTTCCGGCAGGATGACCGTCAATTCGACATCGCTCATCGAAGGTACCCTTTACTCACGCTGTACATACCCTACGCCGACCCACCGCGCACAAAATCATCGATGGCGCTGCGGGCGATGCGGTAGCCGCTGGCCGTGCGGGCGGCGGGCAGCTTGCCTTCATCGATCAGCCGCTCAATTTCCGCTTCGGTCACGCGCAGATACTCGGCGGCCTGCCCCGTCGTCATGATGCTGGGCGGTGCGGCAGGCGCAGGCGTGGATGCCCCCCCGAAGGGATATGATGCACTGGGCGGGCTGTAAGGTGTGGCGTTGGGGATACTGCTCCCCGGTGCGTTCGGTTTTTCGCTGAAGATCAGCGCCAGCGCCGCGACCACCGCGACCACGAACGCGATCAGTTCCAGCGTGGCGACGGTGAGATACGCCGGGCTGTTGACCAGATCGGTCAAATCGACGTTCGGACCGCTGCCCACAGCGGCAGGCAGCAGCACCAGCCCGGCGCACACCCCGATCACGAACGGAGCCACCAGGATGAAGCCGATCATCCGCCCGCGTTCTTTGGCGATGTAGCGGTTGGCGATGCGGAAATCCCCTTTACCGATGAGTACCAAGCCGATCAACAATGCGATTCCGCTGCACATATCCCCGCCGCACCTTCTTGCTCCGTCAACCTGCCCCTAGTATAGCGCAAACAGACGCGCCGTTCGCGCCCGTTCGCCCCAAATTTCAGGGTGCAGCCCGTCGCGGCTTAGGTATTCGCCACCATGTAGATGATCGTCACGCCATCGCCGCCTTCTTTGGGGGGAGCCACCACCGTCTTGCTGATCAGTGAATGTTCCCGTACCCGATCCTGCACCGCCTTGCGCAGCGCACCCGTGCCTTTGCCGTGAATGATGCGGGCGAACGGCAGCCCGCTGAGATAAGCCGCGTCGATGTAATCGTCGAGCTTGCGCAGCGCTTCTTCCACCCGTTCGCCGCGTAAATCGAGTTCCAGCCCCGGCGACTGTGGGCGCGGCCCGGTGATCTCTGGCGCGGGTTCATACGCGGAATTGCGGCGGCGGCGGGCGATCAGCGCATCTTCCTTGCGCGGCTTCTTGATCTCGTTCAGCTTGGCGCGCACCTTCAGCGTGCCAATCTGGATCAGCGCTTCATCCTTGTTCAGCTCCGCAACTGTGCCTTCGGCCTTCAGAGTCTCCAGCCATACCCGGTCGCCCAGGCGCGGCATCCATTCGATCTCGGCGGGCATTTCGACGGCGGGTTCAACCGCGCTGTGCAGCGCATGATCCAGGCTGCCGGATGCGTCCTGCACCTGTTTGAGCGCTTCCAGCGGCAGCGATGCTTCGCGCATCTGGTTGCGCAGCGCCCGCATCTCGCGCCGGAAGGTATCGAGTTCGGCCTGCATATCGCGCCGCGCCCCGGCGATGATGTTGCGCCGCTCATCTTCCGCACTGCTCAGCCGGGCGGCCAGTTCGCCCCGTTCTTCTTCAATCTGCGCCTTCAGCCGCGTGATTTCGGCCTGCTGGCGGCGAATGTCTTCACGGGTGCGGTGAATTTCGTCGAGCAGGTCATCGGCGATCAGGTCTTCGGTCGTCACCATCGTGCGCGCCTGGTCGATGATGTCGGGGGTCAGCCCCAGGCGCGTGGCAATCGCCAGCGCGTTCGACCTGCCCGGCAGCCCGATGATCAGGCGGTACGTCGGCGCGAGCGTCTCCAGGTCGAATTCGACGCTGGCATTGCGCACCCCCGGCGTTTCGACGCTGTACACCTTCAGTTCCGGGTGGTGGGTCGTCACCATCACGGTGACGCGCCGTTCCAGCATGTGCGTGAGGATCGACCGGGCGAGCGCCGACCCTTCCGCCGGGTCTGTCCCCGCGCCCAGTTCATCCAGCAGCACCAGCGACCGTTCGTCGCATTCACGCAGGATGGCAATGGTATTGGTCATATGCGATGAAAACGTGCTGAGCGATTGTTCGATGCTCTGTTCATCGCCAATATCGGCATAGATGCCGTCGAACACGGTCACGGTGGCGCTTTCGGCGGGCAGGTGCAGGCCGCACTGTGCCATCAGGCAGAACAGGCCGACGGTTTTCAGGCTGACGGTCTTGCCGCCCGTGTTCGGGCCTGTGACGACCAGCACCCAGGTATTTTCGTCGAAATCGATGTCGATGGGGACGACATTGCCTTTCAGCAGCGGGTGACGCGCCGCCGTGAAGTGGATGAAACTGCCCGGATGCAGCGGGTTCGTGCCGCGCTTTTCGAAACCTTTCATGACGGGCTGTGTGGCGCGCAGCGCATCGGCATAGCGCGCTTTCGCCAGGATCAGATCGAGCTGCGCCAGAATTTCCACCGTGCGGACAATCGCTTCGCTTTCCGCGCCAATCACGTCGGTGATCGCCAGCAGAATTCGGCGGATTTCCTTCTCTTCATCCAACTGAAGTTCGCGCCAGCGGTTGTTCAGTTCGACGGTTTCCAACGGCTGGATGAACAGCGTCGCCCCGCTCGATGAGGCATCATGCACCACGCCAGGAATCTTGCCTTTGTGATCGGCCTTGAGCGGGATCACGTAGATACCGTTGCGCATCGTCACCAACTGCTCTTGCAGCAGCGGTTGGTTCGCCGGGGATTGGACGATCTTTTGCAGGCGCTGCTGCAAGCGCTCGAACGCGATCTTGAGGTCGCGCCGGATGATGGCGAGCTGTGGGCTGGCGCTGTCCTTGATGTGGCCATTGTCGTCCAGGATGCGCCCGATTTCGTCCTGAATCTCGGCACATTCTTCCATTTCGCCCACCAGTTCGGCCAGCAGGGGATAGCTCCCCTTCATGCGTCCCAGCGTGCGCTTGATGGTGGTGGCGCGGCGCAGCGTCTGGCGAATATCGAGCAGGGTTTGCGGCTCGATCATCAGGCCGCGCTGCGCGCTGATCACGGGTTGGCGGACATCGCGTGCGCCGCCCAGGTTGACGTTGACCTGGTTTTCAAACAGCGCCCGCGCTTCGGCGGTTTCGCGCTGCCAGGTCTGTGCTTCGGCTAAATCGGTGGTCGGCGTAAGGTCGGTCGCCAGGTCTGCCCCCGCGCTAAACGTGGTATACGCCGCGAGCTGCTCCAGAATTTTGTGCAGTTCCAGGGTGTGAAAAGTTTTTTCGTTCATGCGGTCGGGGAATCGTTCTCTATCGCTGAAGATGCCGCCCATTATAGCATTACGCCTGGCGGCTACAATGGCGGGTTCATAAATATCTCATAAAGGGTCAGCAGAGGTCATTGTCATCGGATCATCATTGTATAGACCGCTCTACATAAATTCATCATGAACAACCTGACCGTTCCGGCGCGGCGGCGGGTATACTGAAGGCGATTGCATGTTTTGTCCTGCAACAGGGAGTGATTCAGCATGACACAATCCCAACCGCAACCGCCCACCCCACCGCGCCGCGAACCGCCAACGGGCATGGTCAAGTTCGTCAACCCGGTGCTGGTGTTCCTGCTGAAGCGGAACATTGGCCCATTGGGGAAGCAGTTGATGGTGATCCGCCACACCGGGCGCAAAACCGGCAAGCCATATGAAATCCCCATCGGCTATGTGCGCGATGGCGCGGACATTTTCGGCTTCACGCTGGGCGGGGTATCGCAGTGGTACAAGAACACCGCGCACAACCCGGAAGTGACGATCACGATTCAGGGCAAGCCGATTCGCGCCCGTGTGGAACGGCGCGATTCGCCCGCCGAAGTCGCGCACATCCTGGACGTGTACAAGCGGCTCCAGCCCGCCAACTACGAACGCTTCTTCGGCGTATCGCTGGCGCTGCCGCCGGAACAGGCCGCCGTTTCGCCAGACCTGCGCGCCAAGTACGTCCAGTTCATCCCCCTAAGCTGAGCCGGACAGCGCGAGAACGTGCGGACGATGCCTACCGTCCTCAAATTCTGGAAACCGTATGGCGTGCTGACCAAGTTCACCGATGCCGACGACCGTCCCACACTGGCTGATTACATCCCGGTCGGGGATGTGTACCCGGTGGGACGGCTCGATCAGGACAGCGAAGGGCTGCTGCTGCTCACCGATGACGACCGCCTGCAAACCCGCCTGCTTGACCCCCGGTTGGCGCACCCCCGCACGTATCTGGCTCAGGTCGAACACCTGCCGGCTGCGTCGGCGCTGGAACGGCTGCGCGGCGGGGTGGCGCTCTCGATAGATGGCAAGCCGTACCGCACGCTGCCCGCCCAGGTAGACTTGATCGACGGGGAACCCGACCTGCCGCCGCGCCCGGTGCCGATCCGCTACCGCGCCAGCATCCCGACGGCCTGGCTGCGCCTGACGCTGACCGAAGGCAAGAATCGCCAGGTGCGCCGCATGACCGCTGCCGTCGGCCACCCGACATTACGGCTGGTGCGTGTACGCATGGACGTGATCGACCTGGCCGGGCTGGAACCGGGCGCGTGGCAGCCACTCAGCGATGCCGAACGCGATCAGCTTTGGCGCAGCGTGTTCAAACGCTCCTCATCAAACGATTAGGGGCGGGCGCGGCGCGATTCGTTATGCTTGAAAGCTTCAATCGGCTTACAAGGATGGGATTCACGAATGCGCATCGGGTTGCAGATACCGAGCTTCTCATGGGACGGCGGCGCAGCCGTCACCGCTTCCAAGCTGGCCGATATTGCTGGCGTGGTCGATCAGGGCGGGTTTTACAGCCTGTGGGCGATGGATCACTTCTTCCAGATTCCGGGCGTGGGCGAACCCCAGGAAGACATGTATGAAGGCTACAGCACGCTGACCTACCTGGCGGCGCTGACGAAAACCGTCAAACTGGGGACGCTGGTCACAGGCGTGATCTACCGCTACCCCGGTCTGCTGGTCAAAACCGTGACCACGCTCGATGTGCTGAGCGGCGGGCGGGCGTACTTCGGCATTGGCGCGGCGTGGTTCGAGCGCGAAGCGCTTGGCCTGGGTGTACCGTATCCATCGACTGCTGAACGCTTCGAGCGGCTGGAGGAGACGCTGCAAATCGCGCATCAGATGTGGGCGGGCGAAAGCAAACCGTTCCAGGGCAAACATTACCAGCTCGATGAAGCGATGGCGCGTCCGCTCCCGCTCAGCCAGCCGCACCCGCCCATCCTGATCGGCGGGATGGGGGAAAACAAGACGATGCGCCTGATCGCCCAATACGGCGATGCGTGCAACTTCTTCGCAAACGCAGACAAAGCGACGATACAGGCGCGGCTCGATACGATCAAGCGCAACTGTGACGAGATCGGGCGGGATTACAACGCCATCGAAAAGACCGTGATCGATACGGTCGATTTCACCCGGCAGACCCCGGCGGAAATCGTGGCGAAATGCCATGAACTGGCGGGGATGGGCTTCGCGCATGTGATCTTCAACGTGGCCGAAGGCACGTTCGCCGGGGCGGATGTGCGCAAGGGTGCTGAAACCCTGAGCAGCGCGGTGATCCCGGAAGTGGCCGCCCTGTAACGCGAAGTGAACGATTTAACGCAAAGGCGAAAAGAGTCAACGCAAAGATGGTAAGAAAAGCCAAAGGCGCAACGAATCAATTTCGTTGCGCCCTTGCGTTGCGCCTTTTCCTTTGAAGCGTACCCTGAAAACGTTACGCTGCGCTACACCACTGCGGCCTGGGCGGTGGCCTGGTGTTCGCGCAAAAACTGCCCGGTGATCGACCCTTCGGCGTGGATCAGGGCGGCGGGGATGCCTTCAAACACTACGCGCCCGCCCTCATGCCCCGCGCCCGGCCCCATGTCGATCACCCAATCGGCGCGGGCGATCACGTCGAGATGATGCTCGATCACGATCACGGTGCTGCCATTATCGACCAGCCGATCCAGCAGACGGATCAGGTTTTCGACATCCTGCATATGTAAGCCCGTCGTCGGCTCGTCCAGGATGTAAATCTGCGACGTGTTGCCAAGTTCCGTCGCCAGCTTGAGCCGCTGGCGTTCCCCACCCGAAAGCGTGGTGAGCGGCTGGCGCAGCGTGACATACCCCAGCCCAACATCGACCAGCGCCCGCAGCGTCTTGGCAAGCGCCGCTTCGGTGAAGAACTCGTTCGCTTCCACGACCGACATCGACAGCACATCGCTGATCGATTTCCCGTTCAGCGTATAGGCCAGCACTTCTTCGGTGAACTGCTTGCCGCCGCACACTTCGCATACGCTGGCAACCGGGTCGAGAAAGGCCAGGTCGGTATAGATCAGCCCTAAGCCCTGGCATTCCGGGCAGGCTCCTTTCGAGTTGGCGCTGAACAGGGCGGCATTCACCTTGTTGGCGGTGGCGAAACGCTTGCGGATGATGTCGAGCATCCCGGTGTACGTCGCCAGATTGGAGCGCTTCGAGCCGCGTGTCAGCGTTTGATCGATGGATACGACCGGGTACAGCGCCGGCAGACACCCGCGAATCAGCGAGCTTTTGCCCGACCCCGCCACGCCCGTGACGACGGTCATGACATTACGGGGGATTTCGACGGTGACATTCTGGACGTTGTGCAGCGTGGCATTTTCGATTCGCAGATGCCCATCCGCCGGGCGCGGGTTCGCCTTGATCGGCTGGTGCGCGCGCATGTGGTTCCCGGTCAGCGTACCGGACTGCATCAGCCCGCCCAGGTCGCCTTCGTAGACAATCGTCCCGCCGCTGCGCCCAGCACCCGGCCCCATATCGACGATGTGATCGGCAATTTCGATCACTTTCGGCTTGTGTTCCACCACCAGCACGGTATTGCCCTTGTCCCGAAGCTGGATGAGCAGTTCGTTCAGGCGGTGAATATCGTGCGGGTGCAGGCCGATGCTCGGCTCATCGAACACATAGGTCACATCGGTCAGGCTGGAACCGAGATAGCGCACCATCTTCACGCGCTGCGATTCACCGCCCGAAAGCGTCGAAGTTTCGCGGTTCAGGCTCAGGTAGCCCAGGCCAATCGTGGTCAGGTTGTCGAGCTTCGCGCTCAGCGCATCGATGATTGGCGCGACGGTGGGGTCGGTGATCGTGCGGATGAACGCGGCCAGATCGGTCACTTCCATCGCCGTGCAGTCGGCAATGTTCTTTTCGTGAATGCGGCTGCTCAGCGCGGCCTGGCTTAGGCGTGCGCCGCCGCACACCGCACACGCCGAACGGGTGACAATTGGCTCCAGCGCGGTGCGGATGTGCGGCTGAAGCTGGTCGATGTCTTTCGAGAGGTACGCCCGCTTGAACTTGGGCAGCAGCCCTTCATACGTCAGGTTGAACGCTTTGCCGCCCACGTTCGATTTGATCTTCGCTTCCGGCAGGTGCAGGAACTTTTCCCATTCTTCGGGCGTGTAATCGCGCAGCTTCTTATCGTTGTCGAAAAAGCCGGAGTCGTGAAACAACTGCCAGAACCAGGTATCGACCGCGAATGTGGGGAACTGAATCGCGCCTTCATTCAGCGATTTATCCCGGTCGATCAGCGCATCCAGGTTGATCGCGGCGACCTGACCCAACCCTTCGCATTCCTGGCACATCCCCTGGGGATCGTTGAACGAGAAGGCGTTCGATCCGCCGATGGTGGGCTGGCCTAAGCGCGAGTACAGCACGCGCAGCAGGGTGTAAATATCGGTGATCGTCCCGACGGTGGAACGGGAATTGCCGCCCAACCGCTTTTGATCGACGATGATGGCCGCTGACAGGTTGTTCAGCGAATCGGCATCCGGCTGGCCGATGCGCGGAAGGAAGTTCTGCACGAACGCGCTGAACGTCTCGTTGAGCAGCCGCTGCGATTCCGCCGCGATGGTGCCGAAGACCAGCGACGACTTGCCCGAACCGGATACCCCGGTGAACACGGTGATTTTGCGTTTGGGAATATTGACCGAGACATTTTTCAGGTTGTTTTCGCGTGCGCCGCGCACTTCGATTGCGCCGTACAAGCTGTGATCCTGCATGGGGCGGGTTCCTTTGCTATTCACTGACCGTGATCTATGATGACGAGATGGGTGGGTGTGAAGCGCTGTTACCCGGTTTCGGACGGTGCATTGTCCAGCGGCGCGAACAGGTCAATGATGTTGCCGTCCGGGTCTTGCACCTGGGCATAGCGCTGCCCCCAGAACGCATCGAACGGGGTGGCGTGGCTGTGATGGCCTGAAGCGATGAGGCGGGAATGCACTGCATCGACTTCAGCGGGGGTTTCGCACAGAAAAGCCAGCGCGACCCGGTGGCTGTCGTGCGGCGGGGGCTGCCAATCCGGGGTGAAGCTGCGGATCACGTCGTAAGTATCCCAGGCAAAGCGCAGTCCGTTGGGCAGGACATGTTCGACATGCGCTTCGGAATCCATCGCGGCGGGAATATCCCACCCCAACTGACGGTAAAAGGCGAGCGCAGCGGGCATATCGCGCACGCTCAGGCCGATCAGGTCGAACGTGGGCATGATGGGGATCACTCCGTATCGGTGGTTGACGATACATCCATTATACCCGATAATTGAACAAATGTGCCACAATTAAACGAAAAAGCGGAGCGTTTCATATGTCACAGCGCAGTGACAGCACACCCGAAAGCGATTTGCCGAACATTGGCAGGCCAGCACGCGCCGCGCTGCACGCCGCCGGGTACTATACGCTGGAACAGCTTGCCCACCTGACGGAAAAACAGGTGTTGGGGCTGCACGGGGTAGGTCCCAAAGCGATCCGCATCCTGAAAGCGGTCATGGCCGAAAAAGGTCAGGCGTTCCGCGACGGGTGAACGGTTCAATACGCGAAGCGCGCCCGTGTGCATCGTCCTTTGCAAGTCCCTGCATCGCGTGACGTTCAGCGCCACGACTCAGCTTCCGCAGCGCACGGATGCGCTGTTCTGGTTCGGGTCATGGCTGCCCTGTTTTGCGCGGTGCCTTGCAGATTGCGCCAGGGTTTTAAGCGCTTGCCCGGCCTATGTTCGCCTTCGTCTTGACGAGGATAGGCGGTCTGCTATAATGATTCGTACACGCCTCTCTAGCTCAATCGGCAGAGCAGTTGACTCTTAATCAATTGGTTCTGGGTTCGAGTCCCAGGGGGGGCAAGCCGAAAGCGCGACCAAGGGGACGGATCATGCCCCTTGTGCGGGTATGAGCAAGGCGGTGGGGGAGGCAGCTTATCCCCGCGAGAACGATATGCAATTGCATGGCGATATGCTCGGTTTTTGGAAGCGAAAGACCGCCTGTTCGCTGATATAGCTTACGACTATGCTACAAGCCACTGCACCGACTGCCCCGCAATTTATCATCACGATGATGACTGCTGCAAGAACAAATTTCCCGATTCGGCATACGAATTCTTCTCGGTCGATGTGGACGGGGCGGCAGCGCTGCAATTGGCGAATGAAGAAGCCCGGCTTTTCCCCGATAAATCGCTGATTGATCCCCTACTACTTTCGCAGTGCCGCAAGGCACTTCATCTACGCCAGCGGGTAAGCGTTCCATTCGTAGACCGTATGCCGTTTGGCAATTGGTGGCGCTTTGGTAAGGCGTTGGGACTGAAAATTTCGGGGCGGCGCGTGTATGAGAAGTATCTGCGGGGTGAATTTCGATGAAACACCCGCTGAAATACTTGAAAGGCATCGACAAACTGAACGAACTGCGACCTGGCACGGTTCGCGTCGGAGTACCGGAAAAAGCGGTATACGATACCCTTGAATCGCTTGATTACGTGTGGACTTCCCAGGCGGGGCAGTGGACACTTGAACGTTCGGGCGATCTTCTACCTGCTGATGCTGCCGCCGAAGCACTCATCCAGGTGCGGGTATCTGGACCTGCTGATCAGCTTCTATCAATCATCGCTGGCATCTCTATCCCAGGCACGCGCCTTGTAGAACAATCGCGCATATACCCAAATCGATATGGGGATAATGCGCGGGTGTACCTGACTTTTGTGAGGGTTCAGGAATGAGAAGCTGCCGAAGCGTTAAGCTTCTCGATCTGTTCTGCGGCGGCGGTCTGGCAGCCTGGGGGTACTGGCGGTCAGGGCGCTTTACCGAGATCATTGGCGTAGACATCAACGGCGACATGCGCGATCAATACGCATTCGATTTTCTTCAGGCTGATGCATTGTCCCTCACCTACGAATTCCTGATGCAGTTCGATCTTGTACATGCGTCGCCACCTTGCCAGGCATATTCGTATCTCACGCCGAACAAAAGCCTTCATCCTCGCCTCATCCTTCCGGTTAAGCATATGCTGTATGCCGCTGGCATCCCGCATGTGATCGAGAACGTGCCGGGCAGCGCTGCCGAACTGCGACCAAATGTCGAGATGAACGGCCATTACTTCGGCCTGCTATCGGATCGCCCGCGCTATTTCTATGTTTCGGGGCTGCAAAAGCCCCTCAGATGGGTAAGGCGGCGGGGTAGCGACATGAGCCTGATCAAGATTAATGGCGCTGAGTTCGTTAATCGCGCTGAACTAATCCGGGGCATGGGGCTAACCGAGATGATCAGCCCGCATCGACTTAAGATGATACGGCGGCGGGCGATTGAGGAAGGCATCCCACCACTGATGACAAAGGCTATAGCCGAACTGGTCATCCGCCAAAAGGCGATGATCGGATGAGTAAAATGATCGTCGATTATTTTTCTAAGGTGAGTACCTGGTATTCATCTTAAAAAGCGCCCCGGTTCATCGCCGGGGCGCTTTTTGTTTAAAGGCGAAGCTTTGGAGCTTTCGTGCGTCGGATGGTGCGATCTCGTTTGTCTATGATCTTCTGCCGCCTCAGTTCCCGAATATACGGCTTCACGACAGGCTCAAACGGGGTTGTACGATCCACGAGATGCATCCACTGCCGAAGCCGAGCGGCGGCCCGGCGGCGGCTTCGGCGGGGCATTTTGGCAATCAGTTCATCTACGGTGCGGGCGCGCAATCGCTTCATCAGCAGTTCAACGCCAGCGGGTGAACGTGCGGCTGTATGTTTGAATGCCCGTTCGATGTCGTGCGGCTGGCGGGGCGCGTACTCGACTGCATACTGCCGGGGAATACGGGGCAACCGCTCCCGCTTCTTCAGGTAGAAAAGCTTCCGGTACATATTCCTGAGAATCTTCATGTTCCCCCTAAAGTATGCGTGGGCGTTGCCGTCACGGTCGGCGTGCTGGTCGGCGTATGCGTGGGCGTTGCCGTCACGGTCGGCGTGCTGGTCGGCGTATGCGTGGGCGTTGCCGTCACGGTCGGCGTGCTGGTCGGCGTATGCGTGGGCGTTGCCGTCACGGTCGGCGTGCTGGTCGGCGTATGCGTGG
>JANRJJ010000014.1:0-343890 GCA_033764035.1 bacterium | reverse complement strand
AATCACGCAGCGCAATTTCCCTTCTTCGATTGCATAACGATCTGCGAGTTCAAGCGCTTCGTCGGAAAGCCGCAGCAAGTTCTTGATGCGGCTGAACTGAGTTCGTTCCATGCCACCCATCGCGCTGAGAATGACATCCGTATATTCACGCTTCGCACGCAGGTCGAGGTCGAGTGCCTGACGGAAGAAGTCGTTGCCGACCGCGTATGCTGGAATCTCATAGCCGTGAACCGTGAGCAGCAGCAGCGCTGCCTGTCGTGCCAGCGCGACCGCCGTTAGCCCCGACCGCGCAGTGTTTTCTTTTGCCTGACGGAATACTGACGAGCGCGCCGCCGGAATGACGATGCACGGGATCATGCCGTCGCCCGTGTAGCCGGGGATGAAGTCGCGCAGCAGCCATGTTGCCCAGTAGCGGCGTTCGCCCGTCTCAATGCGAAACAGCCGGGTCACGCCCTGCGACACATCCACGATGGTCAGCGGGTTGACCTGCCCGTCGTCGCGGATGGTCATCGCCAGATTGACCAGATCGCGCAAGAGCGTTTCTTCGGGGGATAGGTTGACCGTCGTGTCATCTTCGCGCTCATCGTCGGCGTTCGGCAGCAGTTCGAGGACGTTGTTGAACGGGCGTCCCCGCTGGCGTGCGGCGATCTGAACGATCTGCACCAGTTCGCGTAAAGCCTGTGTCGGCGTAGCGCGGTTGTTGTGAAACGCGGTGTGGATGTGTTCGGGCAGCACGCGGCGCGGCTGTACCGGGTCGGGGCGCACCATCTCCAGCAGGATGCGCTCGACGCGGATGGCGTTGTCCGCGAATGCCTGCGGCGTGTCGGTCAGCAGGTCGCTGGTCACCGACGCCAGCAAATCGTCCATGCGACTGGTGTTGCCGTTGTTCGGGCGTGCCATCATGCACCTGCCTGTGACAGGTATCGCACCAGCGAGGCGACCACCTGCACATATGCCTTGCTTGCCGACGCACGCGGATCGTAGGTGAACAGGCTTTGGTGATCGCGATGCGCGTAGGACACCGCTTCGTTCTGCGGGATGACGCCGAGCAGCAGCTTGCCGAGAACGGGATGCGCCTTCAGCTCCGCAAGCAGGTGAACGTGACCCCGAATGCGGTTGTCCATTTTGGTGACGAGTAAGCCGCTCACGCGCAGGTTCGGGTGACGCCAACCTTCGCGGATGTCGTTGATCTTCTGCATCACGCTGGTCAGACCGACCGTTTCCAGATAACGCGGCTCAACCGGAATAATCGCGTCACTGGCGGCGATCAGCGCCATCTCGGTCATGAGCGAGAACGACGGACGTGTGTCGATGATGATAGCGGCGTACTGTCCGGCAATCTTGCTGAGCGGATCTGCCAAGCGGTAAGGTGCGCCCGCCACGCCCATCAATTCCCGCTCCGCGCCTTCGAGCATCGGCGATGCTCGAAGGACGTGCAGGTCGGCGTCCCACTGCGACTGGACGATGCAGTTGAGCAGCGTCTGCGGGGCATTGGCACGGTCTGCCATCAGCACGGTGTACAGGCTGTCGTCCGCACCGTAATCTTTGCGCCCGGTCGTGACCAGCGAGGCGTGACCCTGCGAGTCCGTGTCGATGATCAGGACACGCGGATTGGCGGCGTTGGCACGGCGCAGCAGATTGACAATGCCGAACGCAATGTTGGTGGCGGATGTCGATTTCCCGACACCCCCTTTGTGGTTGGTGAATACGAACGAGCGAGTCATTACCAGTTCCTCTCAGTAACCCAACAAACTGTCGAATTCGCTGTGGCTGGCAAGGACTTCACGGAGGTGTGGTAAAGTGACATCCGGGAGTCTTGCTGGCGAGAGCAGCGAGCTTCAAGGTGCTTGGGGGAGGGCGGCTACCTCTCCCCTTCACCGCAAAAGCCGAAGTTCAACTGTGGATTGCTGTCATTTCCGTGAGTAACTCACGTTGAGGAAACTCAATGCGATGAGTAAAATAGAGGGTATTAAGGTGATGCGGATGTTCGACTTGGTTCCACTTCCCCAGCATGAGGCGCGAGTAGAACAATGGTATGCGTCAGCCCGACAGGTGGCTGCACGCTGTGGCTGGCCGATTTGTACCGCCGCGTAGAATTTCCTTCCCCCACCCCGCCGCATGGCTGACCAACGCATCAGTTCAGGGCGGGTTCGTCCAGTACGCCCAGTTCGCGCAGCAGGCCATCGAGCGCTTGCAGGGTGATCAGGTTGCGCACCGTGTAGCCCGCCGCCAGCCCCGCATCGGTGAAGGTGGCCGCCGTCGCGGGCAGTTCCGGGTTGGTCAGGTGCAGGGTGTCGTTCAGGTCAACGCCGTAATCCGGCAGCGGCTCCAGCGCACGCACCAGGTTGATCACGGGCAGGTCATAATCCGCCGCAATGCTCAGGATGATCTGGTTGAAGACGGCGCTTTGTTCGGGCGCTTCTGGGCGCGGCGGGAAGGTGTACAGCACCGGGACGACATCCGCCGCTGCCGTTTCCAGCACCACCTGGCGCAGAAAAAAGTCGAACAGGGCGGCATCGAACGCCATCACGTCGTTGGTGCCGAACATGATCAACGCGAACGCCGGGCTGCCGATGCGAAATTCACACGCCAGCGGGGTTTCGTTCGGTTCGCACACATCGGCCACCGCCCAGGTGGAATCGAGCGCGCTGGCGGTGGAAAACCCGACTGCATTGGCATAATTCTCGCGGTTGAAGGCATTGGGCGCAGCCAGTACGCCGGGCGCAGCCGTTCCGCTATACCGGAAATGATCGATCACCGCTTGCAGATCGGTATATTCGCCCAGATCGTATGCGCCATCCCCAAACGGGACGAGAAAGCTGGCCGATGCCGTCATTGAATCGCCCACTTTCGAAAACATACGCACATCGCGCAGTACGCCCCGCGCCTGGCCGCGCTCGAAAATGATGCGGGCATGATCGGTCAGCGTGGGCAGGATCGGCGCGTCGGCGGGGTCGATCCCGTCCAGACGAGCCGGGTCGAAGCTGCCGAATTTCGGCATGGGGTAGTCTGGCCCGAACGCGGGCGTGGCCTGTGCAAATGCAGGCGCGGACGGGTATGCCGTGACCAGACTGCCCATCAGCAGCACCGCGAACAGGCGAACGATACCGTGCATAGGCGGGTTCCTCATCGCTAAAGGGTACGAACGAAAAGATTACTGCGCCGCGCCAGCGGCACGGTGTATACTAGGGCGATACTAAGCGCCAATGGCCGTTGGAAACCGGACAAGATCGAATGACCAGTTCCCCTCAGGGTGAGCAATTGCCCGAACCTTCACCGACATTGACCGAAATTGCCCGTCTGCGCACTCTGATTGACGAAGCGGCGGCGGGGCTGCGTGGTCAGCAGGATTTACTGCGGATGCGTGGGCTGGCGCTGCTGCCCGAAGTCTTGCAGGGGATGGCAGCCGCCGAAGCCGACCTGATGCGCCTGGAAACCGCGCTGCAAAACGATGTGACCGAACTTGAACAGCTTAACGCGCTGGTGCAAACCTCCGCAATGGTCAATTCGTCGCTCGACCTGGATACCATTCTTGCCCAGGCGATGGACGAAATCCTCAACCTGACGCACGCCGGGCGCGGCTATATCCTGCTGCTCAACCCGGAAACGGGCGACCTGGAATTCCGCATCGCCCGCGACCTGGAACCCGAAGCTGAAGAAAGCGAACCCAGCGACAACGGCACCGTCCACGTCAGCCGTACCATTCTGACGGAAGTCATGGCGAGTGGCCGCCCGATGCTGACCGACAACGCCCAGACCGACCCGCGTATGGCGGGCAGCGAGACGATTGCCCGGTTCGTGCTGCGTTCGGTCATGTGTGCGCCGCTGGTGTACAAAGACCGTATGATCGGCGCGATCTACGTCGATAACCGCTTCCGCGAAGGCGTGTTCACTGAACGCGAACTCAACCTGCTGACCGCCTTCGGCAACCAGACCGCCGTCGCCATTGAAAACGCGCTGTTGTTCAGCAGTGTGCAAACCGCGCTGCGCGAGATCACGCAGATTAAGGAACTGACCGAAAATGTGTTCGGGTCGATCACCAGCGGCGTGATCACCACCAATGCCGATCATATCGTGACCACGCTCAACGCCGCCGCGACGGGCATCCTGATGCGTCCGGTGGAAGGGGCGGTTGGTGCGTCGCTCGATGACCTGATCCCGCGTGTGAACGTCGATACCATGCTGGAACAGGTGCGCGAAGCTCAGGAAAGCCTGGCTGTCGAAACGCAGCCGGATATTCCGGGGCGTGGGCGCATCGCGCTGGCAATGCGCGTCAGCCCATTGAAGAACACGGCACAGGAATTGCAGGGCGTGGCGATGGTGATCGACGACCTGACGGCGCAGCGCGAACGCGATGAAGTACTGGGCCTGATGACGCGCTACCTGCCGCCGGGGATGGTCGAACAGATCGACCTGATCTCCGAACTGGCACTGGGCGGCGAACGCCGGGAGGTGACGTGCGCGTTCATCGACGTGATCCCGTATGCCACACTCGCGTCTGACCTGCGCCCCAGCCAGGCCATGCAGACGCTCAATGTATACCTGGAAACCGCCACCCAGGTGATCAACGATGCCCAGGGCATCATCGATAAATACATGGGCAGCGAAGTCATGGTCTTGTTCAATACCCAGTTGAACCCAAATCCGGATCACGCGGTGGCAGCGCTGCGGATGGCGCTGGACGTGCGCGATGCCTTTCTGGGGTTGTACCAGCGGCTCGGCATCGACCCGACCCCGCATCATTACCGCATCGGCATCAATACCGGGGTGGCGACGCTGGGCAACGTGGGCAGCCTGAACCGCCGCAGCTTCACCGCTATTGGCGATACGATCAACCTGGCCAAGCGACTGGAAGAAAATACCAGCGGCGGTCAGATCATCACCAGCGAATATACGTTAAGCTATCTCGCGGGGCAGCCGGATGGGATCACGTTTCAGGAACGCGACCCGCTGCAAGTGAAAGGCCGCCAGCAGTTGACCCGTATCTACGAAATTTTCAGAGCTTAAGGCGCGGCGCATGACGACCGAAGATACCGCAAATTTTCGCAATCCTCACCCGGTGCAATCGACACCGGAACATCTGCGCGCCGTGCGCGAAAGCATGAACGCGCTGATTGAAACGCTGCGCGGCCAGCAGAATTTGCTGCGCCAACGCGGGATGAACCTGCCCGCCGGGGCAATGGAACGGCTGAAATACGTCGTGACTGGGCTGGATAAACTGCTGCCGATGCTGACCAACCAGCAGATCGAACTGCGGCAGCTTCGCGCCCTGGCCGAAACCACC
The DNA here is from genome assembly GCA_033764035.1 of bacterium. GTDB lineage: Bacteria > Chloroflexota > Anaerolineae > Aggregatilineales > Phototrophicaceae > Flexifilum. The sequence goes on along the minus strand of JANRJJ010000014.1, from coordinate 338,606 downwards.
GCGCTGATCAATTCGTCCGTCAGCACCGATGAAGTGCTGAACCAGGTCATGGATACGGTGATCCAGCTTACCGGCGCGGAACGCGGCTACATCATGCTGCGTAACCCGGCCACCAGCGCAATGGAGTTCCGAATCGCACGCGGCATCGACCGCGAACAGTTAGGCCGCGACGATTTCATGGTGAGCAATACCATCGTCAAGGAAGTGGTCGATACCGCGCTGCCCGTCCTGACCGACAACGCCCGCAACGACCCACGCTACCAAAGCCAGGAAAGCATCGTCGGCTACCAACTGCGCAGCATTCTGGCCGTCCCGCTCAGCGTGCGCGGCGACGTGATCGGCGTGGTGTACTGCGATAACCGTGTACTGGCCGGGCTGTTCAAAGACCACGAGCTGAATTTGCTGATCGCGTTTGCGAACCAGGCCGCCGTCGCCATCCAGAATGCGCGCCTGTTTGAAAGCGCCCGTGCGCGGTTGGCCGAAGTGACCGAAATCCGCGATGTGATGGACAATATCTTCACGTCCATCGCCAGCGGGCTGATCGTGATCGACAAGCAGGACCTGATCACGGCGTACAACCCCGCCGCTGAAGCGATTCTGGGTGTCCGCCGAGAACAGGCGTTGGGCTGCCCGGTGTGCGATGTACTGTACACGCTCAGCCCGCGCTTTGAAGAAACCGTGACGCGGGTGCGCGCCGAAAACACCCCCGAAGAGTACGAGATCGCCGTCCAGTTGGGCGATGGCGGGCGGCGCGTGTGGAACATCAGCGCCGCGCCGCTGCGCGACCACGACAGCGACGGTCCCACCGGGTCAAGCGAAGCGGTGGTGTTCCTGATGGATGACCTGACCGAACTCAAGGCGCGTGAAGCGCAGCTTGCCCAGGTGCGGCGCTACCTGCCCGTTGCGCTGGTCGATAACATTCGCAGCGAAGAATTGTTCTCCCAGGGCGGCCAGGAACGCGAGATCACGCTGCTGTTCGCGGATGTGCGCGGCTTCACCAGCTTCAGCGAACGCTTGCAGCCCGAAGTGCTGATGGAAGTGATCAACAAGTATCTGTCGGTTGCCAGCGATTCGATCAACCTGTTCGAGGGCATCGTTGAAAAGTACATCGGAGATGCGGTGACGGGCATTTTCAACAGCCAGTTGAACCCCCAGGCGGATCACGCGCTGCGGGCGGTGCGCGCCGCGATGAGCATCATCTACGACGTGATCGCGCTGCACGAAACCCTGCCCGAAGATCAACGGCTGTTCTACGGCATCGGCATTCACAGCGGCTCCGCCGTACTGGGCAATGTGGGGTCGCCCACCCGCCGGGAGTTCGCCGCGATGGGCGACGTGACCGAAATGTGCAAGCTGCTGCAAGAAAACGCGCAGCGGGGTGAAGTGATCATCAGCGCCGATACATATGCGCTGGTCAGCGCGTATTTCGAGGTGGAAGCGCTGACCCCGCGTGTGACCAAAGGCCGCGCCGATTTCACCATCATGTACAAGGTGTTGGGGCGCAAACGCCGCACCACTGGCACGCTGCGCGCCCCGACGACGGTACAGTGATCGGCGCTGCCGTCAACGGGCGTGGTGAAGAGCGCGGTTAGGGGCGGTGGAGGCCATCGGCATCATACTGATCGCGAAAATCTTCAAAACCCATGTTGGCAATCGGCAGATTGGCCACGACATCCCAGATGGCATCGGAGAACGTTCTGGAATCGGCCACAAGGACGAACGACTGTTCGTCATTGTCCCGAAACAAAGCGGCAATCTGATCCGTCGTCCATCCATCGTAGGCCGCGTCGCTGACATATTCCAGCAGCCCGCGTAAATCGAGGCCGGTCGAGTCAAGTTCATCGATCAGCGCTGCCCATGCTTTATCGTGGGTGAAGTCAGTGCGAAAAAGCAGTGAATTGGTACTTTCCAGAAAGGAAGGCATAGGCTTTTCGATTCCTTATCAAGACTCCTTATCGAGATAGTATACACAAGGCGGCGGAACTACGCCGTTGCGACGACGACCGGCAGCACCAGCGTGAACGTCGTCCCTGCCCCCACCTGGGAGTCGATTTCGACGCGGCCTTTGTGGGCTTTCACCACCCCGGCGACAATCGTCAGCCCTAACCCCGTGCCTGGGATGGTATCGACATTGCTGCCCCGGTGAAACGGCTCGAACAGGCGCGGCACATCGTCCGGCGGCACGCCGATGCCGTGATCCACTACCGTCAGCAGCGCTTCCCTGCCGCGCACCGCCAGCCGCACGGTAATATCGGTGCCATCCGGCGAATACTTGATCGCATTGCTGATCAGGTTGATCAACGCCTGGCGCAGCAGCCGCCGATCCACCGATGCCCGCATCAGGCGATGCGCAGTCTCGAACAGGATCGTGTGGGTTTTGCGGTAGTTCTGCTGAAATTCCTTGACGATAGCGCCGCAGTACGCTACCAGATCGGTCACTTCCGGATCAAATTCGTGATCCGGGTTTTCCGAACGGCTGACCGCCATGACATCCTGGATCATTTCGGTCAGGTGGTTGACCTGGACATGAATGTTGTCGAGATACTGTTCGCGTTCTTCTTCGCTGGCGCGCGCCCCATAATGGCGCAGCATGTCGTAGCTCAGGCGGATCAGCGCGAGCGGGGTGCGCAGTTCGTGCGACATCATCGTCAGAAACCGTTCTTTCAGCCCGCGCATTTCGCGTTCTTTATCGAGCGCGAACGCCAGCTTTTCGCGTTCGGTGCGTTCGGCTTCCAGCAGTTTCCGTTCGGTGATGTCGCGCAGTGAAGCCAGGTGCGCCCGCGCCCGTTCCCATTCCACCTCCACCACGCGCATCTCTGCAATCAGCCTGCGCCCGGTGCGCGGGTTCACGATGTCGAGTTCGGTCGTTTCGCCCACCAGCAGCGGAAACCCGAAGTACGTGCCTAACAACTGGCGGGCGGGCTGGTCGAACAGCGCTTCGACGGCGGGATTGGCGAACCGAACGATCCCGTCGGTATCGATCACCAGGATCGCGTCGGCGTTGCGCTGAATCAGCATCCTGAAGCGGCGTTCGCCCGCTTCCAGCCGGGTTTTCAGGTGATGAATGTGCAGCGCCGCGCTCATGCGTGCGTTCAGAATTGCCAGCCACGATTCATCGCCGCTGGTGTGATCATCGCCTGTCCCGATCACGACGAAATCCGTCGCGCCGCGCTGAAGCATGTCCAGCCCTTCGGCACGGGAATGCGCCAGCATCAGCACCGGGGTTTCAGGCAGCGACGGCGCTTCGCCTGCACTGTTCCCGTTCGCACTGTGCGCGCCGCCGTTCCCGTTCGACAGCACATCCGGCGACATCTGGGCTTTCAGCGCGTCCAGCGTCCGCGCCTCATCGACCAGGATCGCCACCGGGTCGAGCCTGTGCGGGCTGTGCGCGCCTTCGCTTAGCAGCGCCAGGGCGTGCGCGGGGTCGTCCGCGAATGTGGGAGCCGTGCCAAGCCGTTCACACGCCCCGCGCAAACTTTCGATCAAAGGGGCGTGTGCGCGCAGATGTGACAATATGAACACAAAAGTCGGAGTTCGTTCTGCCATGACTGCCTGACCCAACCGTCCCTGAAAAGTGTTCCTTTCGCTCATCTTCCGTTTTATCCCATGTGCATCAATGGGGGATGGGAACGAGTCGAAAATGAGATGAGTATCGGCGCATTCTAGCCGTCCTGCGGTTCATCCTCATCCCCGAACAACTGGCTGATGCGTTCCTGTTCGCTGACGGACACATGTACGAAATTGCCGCTCAAAATCCCCGTCACATCGCGGAAGGCCGGGCCGATGTGCATTCCCCCGCCGTCGATGTGAAAGCCGCGAATGTCTTTATCATGCATCGACCCGCGCATCTTCAGCACGGCCAGGCCGCGCCGCATTTCGCCGTATACTTCGACATAACGCAGCAGGATGATCGAATCGGTGATCGTGCTGATGTGCGCTTCGGTGATCGATGTGCCGCCGAGCAGGGTTGGGGTGGTGGCCGTGTACAACCCGGCCATTTCCTGGTGTTTGATGAAGCTGGTGAGCGAGATCACGAACTCGCGGAAGCCCTTCACCGTGCTGACTCGCTCCAGCGCCGATAAGCTGTCGATGGCGACACGCTGCGGCCTGAATTCCGCAATCACCCCCTGCATGGCGATCAGGTGGTCTTCCAGCCCGGCGGTTTCCGGGTACACGCTGACCACGCGCAGCAGGCCGTCACGTTCCAGCGCCTCAAAATCGACCCCCCAGCCCGCCGCGTTGCGGTAAAGCTGGTCGCGGCTTTCTTCATAAGCGAACAGCAGCGACCGTTCACCGCGCCCGGCTCCGCCCGCTAAAAACGTGGTCGCCATGAGCGTTTTTCCGGTTCCGGTTGCCCCGCTGACCAGGATGACCGAATCGCGAAAGAACCCCCCGCCGCACATCGCGTCGAGTTCGGCGCTGCCGCTGCTGATGCGTAACGTGGTGCTGCGCTGCTTCAGTTCGAGCGCACTCAGCGGAATCAGCACAATCCCCTTGCCGGGGATGATCGTGAATGGAAATTCGCCTTTGCGGTGCATCGTGCCGCGAAACTTGAGGATTTCCAGCGTGCGCCGCCGTTTCTCTTCTTCCAGCACGTTGCGGAGGATGACCACATTATCGGCCACGAATTCCTCAATGCCATAACGGGCGACCGGGCCGTATTCGTCGGTTCGTTCGGCGGTCATGATCGCGGTCACACCCATCTTTTTGAGCGCGGACGCAATGCGGAACAATTCGCCGCGCACCGTATTCGGTTCGTCGAACTGGCTGAAGATCGCGCCGAGCGAATCGAGCGAGACGCGCTGGGCAGCATGTTTGCGAATCGCGTGCTGCACGCGGGCGATCAGCGCTTCAAGGTCGTATTCGCCCGCAACAATCGCATCGTTGGCGGCGCGGGAGGCATCGACGAATATCCACAAACCCGCCGTTTCCCATTCGGCAATTGGCCAGCCGAAGCCGCGCATGTTCTGACGAATATCCTCCACGCTTTCCTCAAACGTGACGAAAACGCCCGCCTGCCCATGCTTCTGGATACCTTCCGCGAGAAACTGGCACGCGAACACGGTTTTAGCCGTCCCCGCGCTCCCGCTGATCAAGGTGATGCGTCCTTTCGGAAGGCCGCCTTCGGAGATGTGATCGAAACCGGGGATGCCGGTCTCCAGTTTTTCGAGCGGGGACGCGGCGTAGTTCGAGAGTGTGCCTGCCACGTCGTAGCCTGTAGGGTTCACGCTGTCGTCCTTGTTGAAGCCGGGCGCACACGCCGAGCGCAGTCACGCCGCGCATACGTGGGGCTAGGTTATCATGCTGCTGGCAAAACGCCGCCATGATAAACCAGGTGGATGAGAAAATGCTGTGCGTTTTTTCGTGCAGATGGCTTGCAAATCTGGGCCGCCGAAGTTACACGGCAGCCCCGCCCCGCCCCAGATTGAGCGCCCACAGCACCTTTTCCAGGTCGCTGAGATCGCCAATGATGCGGCGCTGCGGCGGTGGTGCTTCGCGCACCAGGGTGGGCGTAGCCAGAATTTTGGCATCTTCGGCCTGCTGCGGTTCTTCCAGCACATCGATGATCAGAATATCGCAGTTTTCGACCAGAAAATCGGCGCGAATCTGCCGGATGTTCTGAATCGCCCGTTCCGAGCGCGGGGTCGTCCCCGCCACATACAGTTTAAGGATCACCCGGTCTGTCATCATCGCCTGTCTCTAACCCCCGCTCTTGATATTGGCCCGTGCTGCAACGTCATCGTTTTGACTGGCTCATAAATTCTGAAGCTCAACATCCGCGAGGAACAGATCGCGGTAATACGCCGCCAGGTAGCCCATCACTTCAAGCAGCAGCAGGCGGCCTTCTTCCCCCAGCGCCCGCAGCCGTGCGGGGGTCGGTTTCCCGGCCTGCTGGCGCACCATCGCCTGAGTGTGAATGCGGATCAGGTCGCGTGGGCTGGCGCTCTGGCGGCCTAATGCCTGCGCGAAACGCCGCGCCTCCCCGCTGACATCGTGCGCTACCTTCAGCGCACGCCGTTCCAGTGCCGCATCGATGAGCGCCTGATACCGGTCGATCAGGCTGTCCTCGGCGCGAACGGTGTCGTAAACGACTCCATTCGCGTGGGTGAAGTGGTCAAGCGCCGCCTGTTCGCGTTCGCTGCGCCGCGCCTGGTCGTGCGCCAGCGCCCGCCGCCGCCCCGCCCGTGCCGCCGTGCGCGCCGCTGTCCGGGCTGCGGCCTGCTGCCCAGTGATGTCGATGTGGGCAATCACCGCGCCGGGGGTATCGCCCCGCAATGGGGTCACGCGCATCAGGAACCATTTCTCTTCGGTGGGGGAATGACACGGGTATTTCAGTTCAAACTGAGGGCGGGCGCGCTGAATCACCGCTTCAATGCCCGCCAGCGCCCGTTCCGCGCTGGCATCGCCCAGGGCATGGGCGCGCCGTGTGGCCTCCAGGTAATTCACCCCGATTCCGGTGGCGCACAGGTCGGGGTCACCGTTGTCACGGGCGAAGTTCGCCCAGGCATCGTTGACCACGCGAATGGTGCCACCGCCATCGATCACGGCGATGCGGGAATTGAGCGAGTTCAGAATGCTTGCGGCCAGGTTTTCGCTGGCGGCTGTGTCGTCCACCCGTTTGCGACGCTCCTACGTTTGTAATAGCTCTATTTTAGCGCGTTCCGTTCCGGAAGTTAACAGTACATGCGGTTGGGAACAGGGCGCACCCCACAACCCGCTTTTCCCGTTCACAGCTAGGCTAACTGGCCGTGCGCAAATGGCTCTTTCGACACACGCCCCCGCCCCTGGTTCTGGCTATCGTAAAAGGCGTTAAGTGAACATTCGCAGCATGACGTTCGCGCCATGACCATCCGCCGAACGCCAGTCAAGGAGAGGGAAACACTATGTTCGATTTTATTGGGGATATTGTCGCCGCGCCGTTCCTGTGCATTGGCTGGATCATCGCCGCCGCAATTGCGGGCGCGCTGGCACATTCGATCATGCGGTCGAACGCGCCGCTGATCACCGACATCATCCTGGGGTTCGTCGGGGTGGTAATCGGCAACATCATCCTGGGGCTGCTGCGCGTCTACCGTCCTGAAGGCGGGATCGTCGGCTATATTGCCAGCATCGTCGTCGGCGTGATCGGCGGCGTGATCCTGATCGCCATTTCACGGGCGCTTTCCGGGCGCAGAGCTGTATAGCAGCGTACTGAAAAAGTCCACGGAAAGGCGCAGCGTGATGCATATCGCTGCGCCTTTGGCGTGGACTCGGCTCATTGGAGCGCACCCGCTTTAGCGCACGAATGCGCTTTAGCGCACGGTGGCCTGCGCGAAGTGCGGCAGGATATGCGTCCCGTAATCTTCCAGGATGCGTTCTTCATCGCCGCACATCAGGTAGATGTTGAACTGAGTCACCCCGTTGGCTTCCAATTCCTTCAGCTTGGCGATATGCGCTTCCGCACTGCCCAACACGCCGAAACTATCGATGATGTCCGCCGAAATGAACCCCAGATGATCCGCGTCCTTATCGGCATGGTGCCGGTAATCGTAGCCTTTACGCCCTTCGATGTAGTCGGTCAGCCGCTGCGGGATGCCCCCGCCGCCGTCGCGCCCATACTTCTCCACCAGGTCGGCCACATGATTTCCGACCATCGCCGGGAACCAGCGGGTTTGCGCCCGCGCCAGCTCCAGGTCGCCCGTCCAGGCGGGCGCAGCGCTCATCACTTTGAACCCGGATAGATCGCGCCCTGCCGCCCTGCCCGCCTCCAATGCCTGGTCGGTGAACCACTTCACCAGCCAGGGATCGGCAAGCTGGATGATCAGCCCATCGCCATGCTGCCCCGCCGCCGCCAGCGCTTTCGGGCCGTAAGCCGCGAACCAGATCGGCATCTCATAGCCGTTCGCCCAGGGGAACTGGACTTCGGCGTATTCGTCGCTGTACTGCACCGCGTCGCCGCGCACCATCGCCTTGACCTTATCGGCAAAATCGACCATGCGTTCGACTGTTTCCGGGCGTTTGCCCAATACCCGGCGGCTGCTGTCGCCGCGCCCGATGCCCAGGTCGAAGCGCCCGCCGCTTTGCAGCGCCAGAGTCGCAAACAGGCTGGCAGCCACCGACCAATCGCGCACGCCGGGGTTGGTCACACACGGGCCGAAGCGCATGTGTGCCGTGTGTTCCATGCACATCGCCATCGTGACGTAACATTCACGCCACAGCACATGGGAATCGAAAAACCAGGCGTAGGTAAATCCGGCCTGTTCTGCCTGTTTTGCCAGCGCCACCGTGCGGCGCGGGTCGATGTCGCCTTTGAACGTGATCGCAAATTCCATGATGTCTGCTCCAATTCTATCGATGTGCCGCCGCAATTCATGAATCGCGGCGGCGTTTCTGTACGTCGTGTTATGAATTCTGCGGGGCGACCGCATCGCCCGGCGCGAAGATGTCGATTACGCCGTTGGCGATTACCAACCCGCCGTTTTCGCCCACCGCCAGCGCCGCACCGCTTAGGTCAAGCGCGACCGCGCTGTTCGTCCCGCTCACCGTCGCGCCATCCGCCGTGATCGTGATCGCGGTTTCATCCGGCAGTCCCAACGCAAGCGCGCCGGGATTGGCGAAGGCCAGCGCAACCCACCGCCCCCAGCGGTAATCGGCCATCAACTGCGGCTCGACCGTGATCGGCAGGAAACCGAGACCGTCGGCCAGCGCCGTCCCGCCGTCGATCAGTACAGCCTGTACTGCTTCTTCAATCAGCAAATCGTCGTCCGTCTCGAACGGGGTCGGCGGCATGGCGGTGTACTGCTGCCCGACGACCGCAGCGGCGGCGTTGTCCAGAATTAGCGTCGTGCCGCCCAACCAGGCATCCTGAAGCGGGGCGCGCAAGGCTTCAATGTCGATCAGCGATGCATCGCTTGCATGGACGATCACGACAGCCTGATCGGTCAGCGCGGGGATCGTGCCGCCGTCGTCCAAGTTGATCACGGTGACGGGCGAATCGGTATACAGCAGTTCGACTTCGCCCGCCGCTTCCGGCGACGCATACCCGGTGATCAGCGCGGTGGTGTTATCGGGCAGGTCAAGCGCGCTCAGGTCGCCCGCGCCCGCCAGGTTGCCATACAGCACGATGTCGCCCGCGCCTTCGGGCGTGGTCAGCCCGACAAAATCGCGGCTGAGGCTGGACGGGGGCGCGGCCAGCGAATGCGTCCGCCCGTCGATGTCGTAAGCGAAATCGCCGGGCGCGAAGGTGTGGAACAGGATGTTACGGGCGCTGAGGACGGCGGCATCGTTCTCGAAGGTGGCGGTCGTGCGCGCACCGAGCGACTCCACATCGAAGATTGCGCCCGTATACAGGCCGAACGCCCCTTCCAGACGGTTGTTGTCGCGGATCAACGCGCCCGTAAAGCTGTCCACCCCAATGCCGACTCCCGGCACATCGTCCTGCACCAGCGCGTTGATTAGGCGGGGAAGGCGGGCGCGTTCCCAAAAATGCTGTTCGACGACGGCATTGGTCAGCCCGAAGTCCAGCCCGCGCCGCCCCGGTTCCTGGTCGTTCCACACATCGACCGCGCCGCTGGCGAAACCGCTTTCCGGACCGAAATCGCCGTTATAGCCGCCGATCATCACCCGCGACTCGATAGCGAGTCCGGCGCTGTTGCCGCCCATCACGACCCCGCGCGCGAACGCTTCGGCCAGCGCAGTTTCCAGCGGAGTCCCCGCCGTGATCTGCATGGCGATGGTCTGGTCACCGCCCAGGAAGTACACCGCCGCCAGGTCATCGGCAAAATAGTCGAGCGCTTCAGGCGCTTCAGCGGCTTCGCGGGTGTAGATCGGCGGGACGACGGCCTCACAGTAAATCTCTGGCGGAACGATGTCGCTGCACACATCTTCAAGCTGGCGGCGGCGGCGCTCTGCATCGGAGGTGTTGAGCAGCAGATCGGCAGTGGTCAGTTCAGCGGCATCGTAGCTGAACGTCATTGGCATGACCAGGATATACAGGCGGTCGGTGGCGAAGCGTTCGACGTTGGGCAGCGCCGCTTCAATGAAACCGGGGAAAGTTTCGGTATAGAAGCCGCCGATGGGAACCCACGTCGTGGTCATGGCTTCGGCCACCTGGTTGGTGGCTTCGGGGGTGGCATCCTGTGCCGCTGCGGGGAGCGCGGCCAGCAGCAGGGTAACGCTTGTCCAGGCGATCAATTTTCTCAAATGCATAGAGTTCGCTCCAAGAAATCGTTGAAGATGAAGCGTAAGAGTGTACCGCCCCGGCGGGGAGGCGGCAACCGCATTGAAAACCACGCACCCCCGTGTGCCGCCGCTGCGTTATAATCCGCGCTCATCAACCGTCGATTGAGTGTGTGAACAGGTCAGCAGGCTTTTATGTCCGACGAACTGCGCCCTTCCCCGTTGTATAAACCCGTATCCCTGTTTGTCACCTGCATCGTGGACATGATTTACCCACAGACGGGGATTTCGGTCGTCGAAGTGCTGGAACACCTGGGTGTAGAGGTACGTTTTCCGGCGGGGCAGACGTGCTGCGGTCAGCCCGCCTTCAACGCCGGGTTTCAAGCCGATGCGCGCCGCGTCGCTAAACAATTCCTGACCGCGTTCGCAGATGCAGAGGTGATCGTCTGCCCATCGGGGTCGTGCGCGTCGATGGTGCGGCATTATTATCCAACGCTGTTCGCGGACGAACCCGCCTGGGCAGATCGGGCGGCGTGGACGGCGAGCATCACCTGGGAATTCACCGAATACCTGGTCGATGGCCTGGGCATCACGGACGTGGGCGCGACGCTGCCGCCTACGAAAATCGCGTTTCACCATGCCTGTCACGGCTACCGCCTGATGGGGTTGGGTGACCAGTCCCGCACGCTGGCCGCACATATCGACGGGGTGGAGATCGCAGACCTGGCGGGCGCGGATCAGTGCTGCGGGTTCGGCGGGCTGTTCGCCGTCAAAATGCCGGAGATCAGCGGCGCAATGCTGAACGACAAGATCAAACACATCAACGCCGCCGATGCCGATACCATCGTCACCGGGGATTGTTCGTGCCTGACGCAGATGAACGGCGGGCTGAGCCGTCAGCACAGCGGCAAGCGCGTGACCCACATTGCGGATGTGCTGGCACGCGGCCTGAAACATGCCGAAGCGAACGGCACACCAGGCGATGCGCCATCTGCCGATGCTACATCGCACGATGGCGCGCCTTCTTCAGATGGCACATCCGCTTGACCACGTTCGGCTTTCATGACCTGATCGAAGCGTGCGCGGAACCTGGTTGCCCGGTCTGCCGCCTGCTGCGGCGCGATGTCCGCCGCCAAATTGATACGCTGCTGTACGAGTTCGTGCTGGATCAGGGCGCGCAGAGGCGGTTCCGGGCGGGGCGCGGGCTGTGCGGCGCACACGGAGAACTGTTGGCCGAAGGCCGGAATGCATTGGGGACTGCCGCGCTGCAATTCGCCGTGATCAGCGATGTGCTGGACGCGCTCGATTCGGCTGTGAGGGAGCGTGTGCCTTTACATTCGGCGCGCTTCTTCAAAGGCAGCGGTGGTGATGCGCTGGCCACCGCGCTCGATGCTGACCTGCCCTGTATGGTATGCGCCCAGCGCGACCAGGACGAACGCCGCTATGCGGAGATCATCGCAGGCGGCCTGGGCGATGCGCGTTTGCTCGCCGCTTACCGCGAGTCCGATGGGCTGTGCCTGCCGCATTTTCGGGCGGTGCTGCAAGCAGTGCGCGGTCTGTCGTCACACAGCGGTGATGCCAGATCGCAGGCCGAACGGGTCCGCGCTGTCGTCGCCATCCAGCGGGCGATCTGGGAGCGCCTGAAAGACGAGCTTGCCGAATTCATGCGCAAAAGCGATTTTCACAATGCCGCCGAAACGATGGGCGCAGAAGCGGATAGCTGGCGGCGTGCCATCGCCTTGCTGAGCGGCAGGCCGATTTAAATCGCTGTCCGCCTTAAGTCGGTGTCCGAGGTGAGTAGTCGGCAGTCCATCGGAGTTGCCACGCTCACCCTACCCGCTACAATACAGCTCGTCCACAAGGCCGCCAGGTTGTACCACGATGACTCTCACCGATGTGATCAACTATCGCTACCGTCTGCTCGATCACCTGGGCGATGGCGGCATGGGGAGCGTGTTCCGGGCGCACGACGCGCTGACGGATCAGATCGTCGCGCTCAAGCGCCTGCATTTTGCGGGCGATGCACAACAAACGCCCTCCAACGACCGCGAAGCGATGCGCGTCAGCCTGGCGCGTGAATTTCATGCGCTGGCCGCGCTGCGCCACCCCAACGTGATCGGCGTGGTCGATTACGGCTTCGATACGCACCATCAGCCGTACTTCACGATGGATCTGCTGGAAAAGGCCGCGCCGTTCACCCGTGCGCTGAAAGACCGCCCGCCCGCCGACCAGGTGCGGCTGATCGTGGATATGCTGTGGGCGCTGGCTTATGTTCACCGCTGCGGCATCGTGCATCGTGATTTGAAGCCCGCCAATGTGCTGGTCGATGGCGGCGGGACGGTCAAGGTGCTGGATTTTGGGCTGGCACGGCTCACCCTGCCGGAATTTTCGACGCTTTCCCGCGATGGCATGGTGGGGACGCTGGCTTATATGCCGCCGGAAGCTTTTCGCGGTGATGTGCTGACCGCATCGGCTGACCTGTACGCAGTTGGCGTGATGCTGTACGAGCTGTACGCAGGTGCGCACCCGTTCAACAAAAAGACGGTGGCCGCGCTGATCACCGAGACGCTCGAAAAGACGGCGGACACATCCATGATCGCGCCGCCGCTGGCCGCCGTGATCGACCGGCTGCTGGCGAAAACACCGGAGGAACGCTACCCGGATGCCGAAGCCGTGATCCCCGCGCTGGTCGCGGCGTTCGGGCTGCCCATTGCGGTGGAAAGGGAGGCGGTGCGGGAAAGTTTTCTGCGCGCTTCGGCGTTCGTCGGGCGCGATGCCGAACTGGAAGGCCTGCGCGATGCGCTGCGGGCGGCACGTGACGGGAACGGCTCTACCTGGTTGATCGGCGGGGAAAGCGGAGTCGGCAAGACCCGGCTGATCGACGAACTGCAAACCCGCGCTCTGGTTAAAGGGGCGCTGGTGCTGCGCGGTCAAGCCGCCGCCGGGGAGTCGCTGCCGTTTCAGTTATGGCGTGACCTGGCGCGGCGGCTGGCGATCACGACTGCGCTCACCGACCTGGAGGCCGGAACGCTGAAAGCGCTCGTGCCGGATATAGCGGCGTTGATCGGTCGCCCGGTCGAAGATGCGCCGCGCCTGGAAGGGAACCCGGCCAAACAGCGGCTCCATCAGACGCTTACCGCGCTGCTGCGGCGGCAGACCGCCCCGCTGGCAATCCTGCTTGAAGATTTACAGTGGGCGGGCGAAAGCCTGGAACTGCTTGAAAGCCTGGCAGCGGCGGCGGGCGATATGCCCTGGCTGATCGTCGGCAGCTACCGCGACGATGAAGCGCCGGAACTGCCGGAACGCTTCCCGACAGCGCGCACGATCCGCCTGGCGCGCCTGACCCCGGATTCGATTGCCGAATTGAGCGCGGCCATGTTGGGGGAAGCAGGGCGCAACCCGGAAGTCATTGCGCTGCTTCAGGCCGAAACCGAAGGCAACACGTATTTCATGGTCGAAACCGTGCGCGCCCTGGCCGAAGAAGCGGGCAGCCTGAGCGCTGTTGGGCAAAAGACGCTCCCCACCGGGTTGATCACCGGCGGAATGCGGCGGGTACTGGAGCGGCGAATTGCCCGTGTCCCGGCATGGGGACAGGACGCGCTGCGGCTGGCCGCCGTGATCGGGCGGCGCATCGATTTTGCCGTGATGGACGCGCTTGGACTCACCATCGACGGCGAAGCATGGCTGACCGCGTGCGCGAATGCCGCCGTGCTGGAACGGGGCGATTTAGGGTGGCAGTTCGCCCATGATAAACTGCGCGAGATGATTCGCGCTGCGTTGCCGGACGATGCCCGCCCGTCGCTGCATGAACGGGCGGCGCGGGCGCTGGAGCAGGTCTATGGCGGCGACCCGGCCTATGCCGAACGGGTATCCGACCACTGGCGGCAGGCCGGGCAGATGCGCGCCGCCGCCGAAACCGCCGTGATCGCGGGCGAATACCTGATTCTGGCGGCGGCCAGCTATGCGCGGGCGCTGCGCCTGCTCGAAAACACGCTGGCGGCGATCCCGGCGGACGATGGCCGCTACCAGGGCGCAGCGTGGGGCGAATACCGCGCCGACCTGCGCCGCCTGATCGGAGATTGTCTGCGCCGTCTGGGGCGCACCCATGACGCGCTGCCCGTGCTGGAAGCCGCCCTGACCGAAGCCGCCGCGCCGCTGCTGCGCGGGCGCATCGTCAACGGGATTGCGCTGGTGTACTGGCGCTTGGGCAATTATCCCCAGGCGCGGGCGATGGCCGAAACCGCGCTGGCGCTGAGCGAAACGGCGGACAATGACCGTATGATCGGCAATGCGCTCAACACCCTGGGGCTGGTGGCGATGAATCAAGGGGTGCTGCCGCTGGCACGCGAGTACTTCACGCGGTCGCTGGCGATCCGCGAACGCATTCAGGATCGGGTCGGCATTTCTGGCAGCCTGAACAACCTGGGTCTGGTGGCGCACAACCAGGGCGATTACCCCGCTGCGCTCGACTATTTCACTGCCAGCCAGGAAATGGACATCGCGTTAGGAGACCGTCAGGGGCGTTCGTACAGCCTGAACAATCTGGCGATGGTCGCATCGGCGATGGGCGATTACCCCACCGCGCTTGAACGCTATGAAACGTGTATGGCCATTCAGCGCGAGATCGGCGACCTGACCGGGGTAGCGATCTGTCTGAACAATCTCGGCGCAGTCGCCGGGCTGATGGGCGATACGCCGACCGCGCAGCGCTACTACCAGGAAAGCCTGGTCATCCGCCGCAAAGTCGGGGATCGGGCGGGCGAAGCATTTTCGCTCAACAACCTGGGGACAGCCGCTTATGACCTGGGCGATTACCCGATGGCGGCAGCCTACCAGCGCGAAAGCCTGGACGTGCGCCGCGCCATCGATGACCGTCATGGCGTGATCGTCAGCCTGGGCGACCTGGCGCTGCCGCTGGTCATGATGGGGCAAATGGCCGAAGCGCGGGCGGCGCTGGCCGAAGCGTTCGCCGCTGCCGCCGCACTCGACAACCAGGCCGCCACCGTCAAGCTGGTGGCACGGGCAGCGCATTACCTGGCGCACGCGGGCGACCCGACCTACGCGGCGGTGCTGGCCGGGTTGGTCGAAGCGCACCCCGCCGCTGAATCCGAACTGCGCGATGTGGATGTGCCGCGTCTGCGCTGGCTGGTCAGCGGGATGATCGACCCGGAAGCCACCAACGCCGCGGTCGAACAGGGGCGCACCGCCAACCTGGACAGCACCGCGGCCGCGCTGCGCGAACGGTTCGTCGTCGGTTAAGAATGAATGAAGCCTTGCATTTCTGTACAGCATCAAGGGTTGTGGGGCGTGGTGATGCGGTACGATAAGCGTCAACCGCCCACAGTTTCAGGAATACGATATGCCTTATAAGGTGGAATGGCTCGTCCCACAGCGCGTGATCACGATCTACTTCTATGGCAAGCTGGTACTCGAAGACTTCACGGCGGTTGCGACGCACACCATCGCCATGATGGAGGACGGCATCGCGCCCATTCACACGCTGTCGGTGGTCGATGAAGTGGCGGAATATCCTAAAAGCGCATCCGCCATCATCGCCATGATTCGGGCGGGCGGCAGCCCACACCCCAACACGGGTTGGGTGGTGCAGGTCACGCACAGCCCGGTACAGCGCTTCATGGGTGCGATGATGACGCATCTGTTCGTCGGCAGTTTGCGCTATGCCACTGCCCCCACGCTGGGCGAAGCCATTCAGTATTTGCAGGAACGCGATCCATCGCTGGCCGCGCTTGACCCTATCGCTCTGGAAACCGCCTTCGACCGAGGATAACCCGCCACATGGCCTACCAACTGCGCTGGTTGGTTCCCAACCGCATCATCACGCTGTACATGTACGACGAACTGAAGGCGGAGGAATTCCGCCAGATGACGCTGACCACCCTGGAGATGATGGAACAGGGAACCGCGCCCATCCATACATTGTCGATTGTCGCGCCGGATGCCGTGTACCCGAAAAGCCCACAGGCCATTCTGTCGATGATCAAAAGCGTCAACTACATTCATCCCAACACTGGCTGGGTGATGCAGATTTCGCAGAACCCCGTGCAGCGTTTCGTCGCTTCCATGATCGCCCAGGGGATGGGCAATGTGCGCTTCGCTACCGCCCATACCGTCGCTGACGCGCTGATCTTCCTGAAAGACCGCGACGTGACGCTGAGCGACATCGACACGGCGGCGCTGGCAGCAGTATACGAAAGGATGAAACCCGCCGCGTTATCGGATCAAAGCGCGCAATAAATGCTACAATCAGCATATAACGGTTTCGTTATAGACTGCCTAAGGGGATGCATCATGCCATTTCAGGTACGTTGGCTGATACCCCGCCGCATCGTCACCATGTATATGTACGGCACGCTCGCGCTGGATGATTTCAAGGCGATGTACGACATATCCACCCAGCATATGGAAGCGGGCAGCGCGCCCGTCCATATGCTGTCCATCCTCGATCAAAGCGCGGAGTACTCGAAAAGCCCAAACAGCATCGCTGCCATGATCAAGATCGGCGGCAGGCTCCACCCGAACACCGGATGGGTGCTGCAAATTACCGCCAATGTCTTTCAGCGCTTCATCGGCACGATGATCGCGCATTCGATGGGCAACGTGCGCTATGCTGCGATGCCCACGCCCGCCGAAGCGCTCGCCTTTCTGAAAGACCGCGACGTGACGCTGAGCGAGATCGACGCGGCGGCGCTGGCAGCAGAGTACCAACGACATCAGCCAACCCCCTGAGAACCGACCCGATGACCCTGCTCACCCTTACGCCCAACCCATCGCTGGATCGCATTCTGACGCTGGACGCGCTCGTCCCCGGTGCGGTTCACCGCGCCGCATCGCGGACGCTTTCGCCCGGCGGCAAGGGGATCAATGTGGCGCGGGCTGCCCGCAGCCTGGGTGAGGCGGCATGGGCGGCGGGCATCCTGGGCGGGCGCACAGGCCGCACCCTGGCCGACCTGTGTGAACGTGAGGGACTCCCCGCCCGCTGGACGTGGATCGACGAAATCGAGACGCGCATGACCAGCATCCTGCTGCACCCGCTGGCGGATAACCCCCGCACGATGACGGTGATCAACGAACGCGGCGACCCGCTCAGTGCGGCAGCGTGGACGCAGTTCACCGCCGATGTACACGACGCGCTCGGTTCGGCGCGGGCGGTGTGCATGAGCGGCAGTAGCCCCCCCGGCGTGACCGGGGATCACATCGCCGCGCTGCTGGAAGGGCTGATACAGTCCGGCGTGCCGCTGTGGGTCGATACCAGCGGCGCGGGGCTGCACGCTGCGCTGAAGATCGCCGGGGTCAACCTGAAGGTGAACGGTGACGAGATTGGCGCGGCGTTTGACGTGGCCGTGACCGGGGTGGAAAGTGCGCTGACGGCGGCGCGTCAGGCGCACGCGCACACAGGTGGCACGGTCGTCGTCACGCTTGGCGCGGCGGGCGCGGTGATGGTGAGCGGTGCCGGGGCATTGCACGCGGTGCCGCCATCCGTTCAGACGCTCAACCCCATTGGCAGCGGCGATTCCGCACTGGCGGCGCTGGCGCTGGCCTTCAGCACGCCCGGCGTGCCGCCGCAAGACGCACTGTGCAGAGCGGTCGCGGCGGGAACGGCCAATGCGATTACCGAACGCGGCGGCGGCTATTTCACACAGGCGCAGTACCAGGCGGTGCTGGCGGATACCCGCATCAGCGTGCTGACATGAACCATAGTTGATACCATATATCAATCGCGGTTTAGTCGTAAATTAACCGCTGTTGTAAATGCAGTTGAGTCGATCTAAAATGTGGGATGTGGATGCACACCAGCAAAGGAGTTTTGCGACATGGGTGCAGCAGTCAACACGATCCCAAAATCACAACCGCAGCCGGAACCGGGGCATTCCACCCCGCGCTGGCTAACGAAAGCATGGCTTGAACCGCGTTTCGTCGTCGTCACGCTGGCGGCGATTTTGGCCAGCCTGGCGGCTGAACGGATGGGCGCGCCAAGCGGCGTGATCCTGTTCTTCAACCTGACGGCGTATGCGGCGGGCGGCGTATTTGGCTTGCAAGAGGCGCTCGAAACGCTGCGCAAGGGCAAACTGGATGTCGATCTGCTCATGATCCTGGCGGCGGGCGGCGCAGCGCTGATTGGGGAGTGGCACGAAGGGGCGATCCTGCTCTTTCTGTTCTCGCTCAGTCATATGTTGCAGGAATACGCCATCGGGCGCAGCCGCCAGGCGATCAAGGCGCTGCTCAAGCTGTACCCGGCGGAAGCGCGCATCCGGCGTGGGGAAACGATCCTCACGGTTCAGGTGAACACGATCCGGCCCGGCGACGTGATCCTGATCGAGCCGGGCGAACGCATTCCCGTCGATGGCGTGGTGCGGGCTGGGCATTCGGCGGTCGATCAAGCGCCGATCACGGGGGAATCGATCCCGGTCGATAAAGCGCCGGGTGATAAAGTGTTCGCCGGGACGCTCAACCAGCAGGGCGCGCTCGATGTGGAGGCGACCAGCGCGGCGGGCGATACCGTACTGGCGCGCATCATTGCGCTGGTGGAAGAAGCCCAGGATAGCAAAGCGCCGACCGAGCGCTTTCTCGACCGCTTCGAGCAGCGCTACGCCGCGCTGATCCTGATCGGCGTAGCGCTGTTCATTGGCGTGCCGCCCGCCCTGGGGTTGGTCGAATTTACCAGCCAGTTCTACCGGGGCATGGTCTTGCTCACCGTCGCCAGCCCATGCGCGCTGGTGATCAGCACCCCGGCGGCCTTCATCAGCGCCATCGCATCGGCGGCGCGGGGTGGGGTGCTGTTCAAAGGCGGCGCGTACCTGGAAGGGCTGGCGGGGATCAAAGCGATTGCCTTTGACAAAACCGGGACGCTCACAGTGGGTAAGCCCGCCCTGACCGACCTGATTCCCGCCGATGGGGTGCATGAGGCCGAACTGCTGGCGTGGGCGGCAAGCGCCGAAGCGCGCAGCGAACACCCCCTGGCGAAAGCCGTCACCGCCGCCGCCGCTGAACGGGGAATCGCACTGCGGACGCTGGACGATTTTGAAGCGGTGGCCGGGCGCGGCGTGCGCGCCGTGATCGATGGGCAAACGGTGCTGATCGGCAGCCCGGCCTATTTGAGCGATACCGCGCCGCTCCCGCCGGAGCTGGCCGCACAGCGCGAACGGCTCGAAGGGGACGGGAAAACGGTGATGGGCGTGCTACGCATCACAGCGGCAGAACCGGGGATGTGGCTGGGGCTGATCGCGCTGGCGGATCGGCTGCGCCCGAATGCCCCGGCGATCATCGCCCGCCTGAAAGCCCAAGGGATCGAAGTCGTCATGCTCACGGGGGATAACCCGCGTGCGGCGGCGGCGATTGGCGCGCTGGCCGGGGTGGATACCGTTCATGCCCAACTGCTCCCGGCGGACAAAGCTGAGGCGATTCGCCAGATTCAAGGGGCGACCGGGGCGGTGGCGATGGTGGGCGATGGCGTGAACGATGCGCCCGCCCTGGCGCTGGCCGATATTGGCATCGCAATGGGCGCAGCGGGGAGCGATGTGGCACTGGAAACCGCCGACCTGGTGCTGATGGGCGACCGGCTCGAATTGATCCCGTATGCCATCGGCCTCAGCCGCAAGGCGCGGCGGGTGGTGTGGCAGAACATCGGCTTTTCACTCGGCGTGATCGGCCTGCTGCTGGTGGGGACGTTCGCTGTGGGGCTGCCGCTGCCGCTTGGCGTATTAGGGCATGAAGGCAGCACGGTGATCGTGGTGCTGAACGGGCTGATTCAGCTTTTGATTGTGCCGGAGATCGCCCGCCAGCGTACAATGGCGCACCCTTAACAGCGCAAACCCATGCAGCCTGTACGTCGCCAAGCACGCACAGGCTGCATGGCAGCGGGCGCAGTTCAAGACTGGGTTGTTCGCGTATTTCAGGCAATGTGCATAATGTTCGTAGGGCTTACTTGACAAAAAAAACGTCTCTGGGTATCTTGTAAACGTTTACAACTCGTAAACGTTTACAATGTTTGGGCTGGAGGTTTCTTTCCATGCGTAAATTGTCCATCCTTCTTTTAGTGGTGCTTGCGCTTTCGGTCGGTTTCGCCCAGGCGCAGGACACGGTCACCCTCACCATTGCCACCGTCAACAATCCCGATATGGTGGTGATGGAATCATTCACCGAAGTATTTGAAGCAGAACATCCGAATATCGACCTGAACTGGGTCATCCTGCCTGAAAACGAACTGCGTGCGACTGTCACAACCGACGTTGCGACGGGTTCCAGCACGTTCGACATTGTCACGGTGGGCATGTTTGAAGCGCCAATTTGGGCAGGAAACGGCTGGATTCATTCGATCACCGACCTGGCTGCCGAATACCCGGACAACGTGCAGGCGGATTATGGCTTCGATGACCTGCTCCCCGGCGTGGTCGCTGGCCTGTCGTATGAAGGCGAACTGTACGCTGCGCCGTTCTACGGCGAATCGAGCATGTTGTTCTACAACACCGCCCTGTTTGAAGAAGCCGGGCTGGTGATGCCGGAACAGCCGACCTGGGAACAGGTTCGCGAATTTGCGTGCGCGCTGCACGACCCGGACAATGGCCAGTACGGCATTGTGCTGCGCGGGCTGCCCGGATGGGGCGAAGTCATGGCTCCGCTGACGACCGTCGTCAATACCTTCGGTGGCCGCTGGTTCGACGAAAACTGGGAACCACAGCTCACGTCGCCGGAATGGAATGAGGCCGTCAGCTTCTACGTCAACCTGATCAACGAATGCGGGCAGCCGGGCGCGACCAGCACCGGGTTCACCGAAGCCCTCACGCTGATCGCCCAGGGACAGGCGGCCATGTGGGTCGATGCGACCGTTGCAGCGGGCTTCCTCTCCAACCCTGACGAATCGACCATCACCGAAACGCTCGGTTTTGCGCCGGCTCCGGTTGGTCCCGTGCCGAAGGGCAATCACTGGCTGTGGGCATGGTCGCTTGCCATCCCCACTACCACGACGCACCCCGCCGAAGCGCTCGAATTCGTCACCTGGGCGACCAGCCGTGACTATATCAACCTGGTAGGGGAAACCAACGGCTGGCAGACTGTGCCGCCAGGCACCCGTATCAGCACCTACGAAAATCAGAACTATCTCGATGCCGCGCCGTTCGCGCCCGTCGTGCTGGGGCTGATGCAGGCCGCCGACCCGACCGATTCGACCCGTGACCCGGTGCCGTATGTTGGGGTGCAGTTCGTCGGTATCCCCGAATTCCAGGGGATCGGTACGGACGTTTCGCAGTTCATCGCGGATGCGCTGGCCGGAAACATCACCGTCGAAGAAGCGCTTCAGCGTGCCAACGAAGTCGCCCGTGAAGCCGTGATCGAGGCGGGTTACCTGAGCGAGTAATCGCTGTTCGACAAGCGGGGGAGGGCGCACGCCCTCCCCTTTTTATTTCCTGTAAGTAGATTGTTTCTGAACCTTTTTAGGAGCCGCAACCTATGGCACAGGCCGCTACACTGACTGCCGCGCCCGCGCCGCCCGCGCGTCAGGCGAACGCTTTCGCGCTTCGCCGCTTCCTGCCCACCCCCGCCATCCTGTTCATGATCGTGGTGACGCAGGTTCCGCTGATTTTCACGCTGAGCTACAGCCTGGAACGCTGGAATTTTCTGCGCCCGGAACGACGGGGCTTCATCGGCCTCAACAACTATGTCAACATCATTCAGGATACCGATTTCTGGACGATCCTGTTCAATACGCTCTACCTGACGTTTTCGGTCGTGCTGATCACGCTGGTCGTGGGGATGGGGCTGGCGCTGCTGCTCAACCGTGAATTTTTCGGGCGCGGGCTGATTCGCACGCTGTTGATTACGCCGTTCCTGCTCATGCCGACCGTTTCGGCGGTGCTGTGGAAGAACGTGCTGTTCAATCCGGCTTTCGGGCTGTTCGCTGCGCTGTTCGCACTGCTTGGCCTGCCGCGCCCAGACCCGCTGGCACAGGCCCCCATGCTTTCGGTGATCATCATCGTCGCGTGGCAGTGGACACCGTTCATGATGCTGATCCTGCTGGCCGGGCTGCAATCGCTCGATCATGAACAGATCGAAGCCGCCCAGATCGACGGTGCGGGACCGCTCATGCTGTTCTACTACATCGTCCTGCCCCATCTGCGCCGCTATATCGAACTGGCGGTGCTGATGGAGACGCTCTTTGTACTCAGCATCTTCGGTGAAATCTTTGTGACCACCTCTGGCGGGCCGGGGATTCAGACGACCAACCTTTCGTTCGGCATTTATCAGGAAGCTTTCCAGCGCTGGAACATCGGCAGCGCCAGCGCCCTGGGCGTATACGCGATCATCCTGGCGAATATTGTCATGGTGTTCTTTGTGCGTGTGCTGCGGCGCGGCCAGAAAGAAGGGATTGCCACATCATGACCACGATGACCGCTCCGCTCACCACGACCGCACGCACCGGCACCAGCCCCACCCGGCACCCGCGCTGGCGCGGGCTGGCGCTGACGATCTTCACCTATGTGATCGCGTTTTTGATCTTCTTCCCGATCCTGTGGATGGTGCTGACCTCCTTCAAAACCGAGGCCGATGCCTTCGCGTTCCCGCCCCAGGTGTTCTTCACGCCGACGCTTTCAAACTGGGAGATCGCGCTGATCGAGAGTCCCTTCCTGAAGCACATCACCAACAGCCTGATCATCACGCTGGGTTCGACGCTCATCGCGCTTGGATTAGGAATCCCGGCGGCTTATGCGCTGGCCTACTACCCGACCAAGCGCAGCGATTTCACGCTGACATGGCTGATCTCGACGCGGATGCTGCCGCCCGTCGGCGTGATCGTGCCGTTGTTCATCATCCTGCGCGACCTGGGGCTGCGCGATACTCACCTGGGGCTGATCATCATGTACACCGCGATGAACCTGCCGCTCGTGATCTGGATGATGCGTTCGTTCTTCCTGGACGTGCCGTATGAAATTCTGGAGGCCGGGCGAATTGACGGGGTGACGCTGTTTCAGGAATTCCGTTTCATCGTGATTCCGCTGGTCATGCCGGGGTTGTTTGCGACCGCCCTGCTCTGTTTGATCTTCGCCTGGAACGAATTCTTTTTCGCCTTCAACCTGACGGTCACGAACGCCGCGCCGCTTTCGGTGTATATTTCATCGTTCAAGACTGCCGAAGGGTTGTTCTGGGCGAAAATGTCGGCAGCCGCCACCGCGTCGGTGCTGCCTGTGGTGCTGGCCGGGTGGATTGCGCAGCGTCAGCTTGTGAAGGGTCTGACGATGGGTGCGGTGAAATGACGTGGTGTCTGTTATGCCTACACCACGATTGAATTTCCGCCTAGAATAGACAGGATCATCCGACGACACCGAATGGACGTTCATGACGGACAGCAAGCCCAGAACCGCACCCACAATGCACGAAGTCGCCGCTGCCGCTGGGGTTTCGGTTGCGACCGTTTCGCGCGTGATCAACGGCACAGGCGGGGTCAGCATGGAACGTGAAGCGCGTGTGCGTCAGGCCATGCATGACCTGCACTATCATCCAAGTTCGGTCGCACGCAGCCTGAAGGTGCAGCGGTCGATGCTGTTTGGCGTGCTGATCCCGATTTTGGAACATCCATCGTACAGCCGCATGGCATCGGCGGTTGAACATGCCCTGTTCGATCATGGTTATCGTGCGCTCATCTGTAACGCCGAAGAAGATGAGGAGCGCGAACGTGCGTACATCGAAATGCTGCTGCGCCAGCGCGTGGAGGGGATCATCATCGACACGTCGGCGCGCAGTTTCGACGGATTGATCGAGCTGCAAAAGAACCATGTGCCTATCGTGCTGTTCGACCGGATCGTCGAGGACATTCAGTGCAATCAGGTGTTCTGTGATAACTCGCTCGGTGGGTATACCGGAATCATGCACCTGATCGAACTCGGCCATCGGCGCATCGGCGTGGTGGGCGCACCAAGCCACCAGGAACCGATCATCCGGCGGATTCGCGGAACACGCGAAGCCATCGCCGCGCATGGCATCGATGACGATCCGCGCCTGCTGATCACGGGCGATACGCAGTTGTTCGATATGGGCTATGATGCGGCGCGTGCGCTGATGCAGCTCGACACACCGCCGACCGCGATTTTCGCGCTGACCGATGTGACGGCGGTCGGTGTCATGCACGCGGTCACCGAACTTGGCTATCGCATCCCCGACGATCTGTCGGTGGTCGGGTACGACGACATCCCGATTGCGTCTTACACCATGCCGCCGCTGACCACGGTTGCCCAGCCGATTGTCGAAATGGGCCGGACGGCAGCCGAAATGCTGCTGCGGCACATCGAAAACCCGAAGCTGCCGTTTGAAAAAGTGGTCTTGCCTACCCATCTCGTCGTGCGTGGGACGACTGCGCCGCCCCGTGCGCGTGCGCAGACCGCGTATCCGACAAAAAAAACGAGAAAGAGCCTCAACCGATGAAAGCTGTCGTCTTTCCTGCCGCCGAAACCATCGACGTGACCACCGTCCCCGACCCCACGTGCGGACCGGATGATGTGATTATCGCAGTAAAATCCGCCGGTATCTGTGGGACCGATCTGCACATCTACCGAAACGAATACATGTCGGCCTTTCCGCTGATCCCCGGTCACGAGTTTCATGGCCGCGTCGTTGAAGTGGGCGCGAACGTCACCACGACCCGCGTCGGTGACCGCGTTGTGGTCGATCCCAATTTGTATTGTGGCAAATGCAGCCGGTGCCGCAATGAACAGGCGAATCAATGCCTGAACTTGCAGGCCGTCGGGGTGACGCGGGCGGGCGGCTTTGCCGAATACGTCACCGTGCCGGAACGCGCCTGTTATCCGCTGCCAGATGGCATGACCGATGCCCAGGCCGCATTCGTCGAACCGCTGGCGTGCGTGGTCTACGCGCTGCGCCGGACGCGCGTTGGTCCGGCTGACCGCGTGCTGATTTTGGGGGCCGGACCGATGGGGCTGCTGCTGGTACAGGCGCTGCGGCACAACGGTGCATCGCTGATCGCCGTGACCGAAAAACAGCCGCACCGTGCGCAGATGGCCGAAGCGCTGGGCGCAAACGCCGCCGTGATCGCCGGAAGCGAACAAGCCGCCCGTCTGCGTGAACTCGCGCCGGAAGGGTTCGATCTGGTGATCGATGCGACCGGTGTCCCGGCGGTGATCGAAAACGGCTTCCGGCACTTGAAGCCGCGCGGCCAGTTTTTGCAGTTCGGGGTCGCGCCGACGACCGCCACGATCACGATCTCGCCTTATGAAATTTTCCGCAACGACTGGACGATCATCGGGTCGTTCGCGCTATGTTACACCTTCCAGCCCGCCATCGACTGGCTGCGCTTCGGCGTGATCGATATCGCGCCGCTGGTCAGCCACACCGTGCCGATGGACGACTTCGCAGAAGTGTTCGAAATGTTCGGCAAAGGCCAGACGTTGAAGGTGCATATCGGAATCGGGGAAGGGTAGTGCATGGAAGCCGTTGTGCTGGAAAAACAGATGCATCTGGCGATCCGCGATGCTGCCGTTGATGAAGCGCTCGGCGCGCACGATGTGCGTATCGACCTGGCGACGGTCGGCGTGTGTGCCAGCGATGTACACTACTACGAACATGGGAAAATCGGCCCGTTCGTGGTGCGCGAACCGATGATCCTGGGTCATGAGGCATCGGGCATCGTCCGCGAGATTGGTGCCGCCGTGACGACGCTGACGGTGGGCGACCGGGTGTGTATGGAACCGGGCATCCCCGACCCGAACAGCCGGGCGACCCGACTCGGCCTGTACAATCTCGATCCCGCCGTGCGCTTCTGGGCGACCCCGCCCGTGCATGGTGTGCTGCGTCCGTCGGTTGTCCACCCGGCGGCCTTCACTTTCCGGCTGCCGCCGAACGTCAGCCTTGCGGAAGGCGCAATGGTCGAGCCGCTGGCCGTCGGAATGCACGCCGCGCAAAAAGCGCAGATCCGCCCTGGCGATACAGCGGTTGTGATCGGCGCAGGGCCGATTGGGGTGCTGAACGCGCTGGCTGCGCTTGCAGGGGGATGCAGCAAGGTGATCCTCAGCGATGTACAGCAGCCGAAGCTCGACATCGCCGCCCAGTTCGACGGGATCATCCCCGTGAATGTGGGGCGCGAAAACCTGCTGGCGTGCGTGATGGAAGCAACGGACGGGTGGGGCGCGGACATCGTGTTTGAATGCAGCGGAAACGAACGGGCAGCGGCGGGCGTGTTCGAGTATGTATGCCCAGGCGGGCGTGTGGTATTCGTCGGCCTGCCCGCCAACCCGATCCATTACGATGTTTCAGCGGCGGGTGTGAAGGAAGCGCGGGTCGAACACGTCTTCCGCTATGCACACGTCTACCCCCGTGCGCTGGCGCTGATGGGCAGCGGCAAACTGAACGTGAAACCGCTGATCACCGATACGTTTGCCTTCGCTGACAGCGTGCGGGCGTTCGAATATGCACTACACATGCCGCCGACCAGCGTAAAGGTTCAGATACAGGTCGCACATCTTGAAGGAAAACAATATGACTCAGCAGACTGATCCGGTGTTGGCCGCGCCGCCAATCCTTGAACGTTTTCGTTTGGATGGCAAAACCGCGCTGGTGACAGGCGGCGGCCAGGGAATCGGGCGGGCGTTCGCGCACGGGCTGGCCGAAGCGGGGGCATCGGTCGCCATCGTCGATCTGTCGCTGGCAACTGCCGAAACGGTCGCGCACGAGATCGCACAAAAAGGTGTCCGTTCGCTGGCGGTGCAGGCCGATGTGACGAAAGCGGATGACGTGGCAGCGATGGTACAGACGATCCTGGATGCATGGGGGACGCTTACCATTGGGGTGAACAATGCCGGGATCGGCCAGTGGGTCGATTCTGAAGCGATGACCGAGCGTGATTGGGATCGGATGCTCGACATCAACCTGAAGGGGGTGTTTCTGTGCGCCCAGGCCGAAGGCCGGGTGATGCTTCCGGCGGGCTATGGCAAGATCATCCATACTGCATCCATGTCCGGCAGCATCGCCAACACCCCGCAGAATCAGGCCGCGTACAATGCCAGCAAAGCCGGGGTGATCCACCTCACCCGGTCGCTGGCGGCAGAGTGGGCGGGACGCGGCGTGCGTGTGAACAGCATCAGCCCAGGCTATACGCGCACGCAGTTGGTCGATGATCTGCTGGCCACCCCGGTCGGTCAGCAGATGCTCCCGGCGTGGATGAACCTGATTCCGATGCGGCGCATGGCCGAAGTGACCGATCTTCAGGGCGCGTGCGTGTTTTTAGCGTCGGCAGCATCCGATTACATGACCGGTTCAGATGTGATCATCGACGGCGGGTACTGCTGCTGGTAGCGACCGTTCTGCGCGGTGATCTTCCTCTAAACGGCTTCCCCTGGTTTTCACGCCGCCGTCAGCCTCCAGATCAGCCCGGCCAGCCCCCGTGTGCGGGCGATCACCGATGTGACGGCGGCGCACAGCGCGAACACCGACGCGATCAGCGCCCAATAGCCCGGCGTAGGCGGGGTGAACAGCAGCACCGACGGCACCAGATAGGCCGCCGCGATGCTCACCAGGCCAGCGCCCGCCGCGAACACGAACCCCTTCCAGCGCGGTGTTATCGTCACGGGGCGCAGCAGATCGATCCCCTGGGTGTTCCACAGTGCCAGCACCCCCCACAGCGTGAGGAAAACATACGATCCCGACCGCGCTGCGCCAGTATCGAGCGCCGACGCGAAGTAGATCACGGTGAAATTGAGCGTCATCCCCAGTGCGCCGATCACGCCCGCGCTCACCACCTGATCCAGCACATCGGCGCGAAAGGCGCGCATCCTGACTGGGTGCAGCACGCGGAAGGCATACAGCGCCGCCGGGATGTTGATGGCGAACAGCGTCATGATGCTGATCTGGATCGCGCCGATGGGGAACGGCATCGCCATGAACCCCGCGAACAGAAAGAACAGGGCGCTGTACAGGTTCTTGATCAGAAAGATGCGGCTGGTCGCGTAAATCGACTGGGTGATCGCCCTGCCTTCGGCCAGCGCACGCGGCAGGGTAGACATGTCGTTGTCGAGCAGCACTAAATCGCCGACATCCTTGCTGATCGGCGCGCCGTCGTTCATCACCAATGCCAAGTGTGCCGCCTTCAGCGCGGGGACATCGTTCACCCCGTCGCCCACCATCGCCACGAACGCCCCCTGCCGTTTAAGCGCCTCAATGAGTCGGCGCTTGGTGTCCGGTTCCACCCGTGCGAACAGGTCGCCTTCCCAGGCGGCGGCTTCCAGCGCAGACTCGTGCATCGCCGCCAGTTGATCGCCCGTGTAGGCGGTACGGATCGTCATGCCCGCGTCGGTGGCGATTTTGCGGACGGTTGCGGGATTATCGCCACTGATCACCTTGAGCGCCACGCCCTGCGCCCGAAATGCATCGAGCATCGGGCGGGTATCGTCGCGCAGTTGATCTTCCAGCACGATCAGCGCGCACGCCTGGCGGTTGTCCGGGAGGCGTTCCCGGTTGTCCGGGAGCCTTTCGCCAGCGAAAGGGTCAGCCTGTGCCAGCGCCAGCACGCGCAGCCCATCCGCAGCGAGATCGTGCGCCTGTGCCAGCGCCGGGTGGCCGTCGGGGAGTACCCGTTCCGGCGCACCGACGATCAGCGTGCGATCCGGGAAGATCACCGCACCCCATTTGCGCGCCGATGTGAACGGAATCTCCCGCTGCTTGGCGGGACTGGCAGGGGCAGCCGACCCTGTAAGATAGGCAGCAATTGCGGCGGCGGTCGTGTTGTGGCTGCTCAGCGCGGCGGTGTAGCGCATTAAGTCGGCTTCAACGGCTGCCTGTGCCGCGCCGTCGAGCGGGATCAAAGCGCTGACGTGCAGCTTGTTCCGGGTAAGCGTCCCGGTTTTATCGAAACACAGCGCCGTCACGTTGGCGACCCCTTCGACCGCGTTGATGCGCTGCACGAGCGTTTGATGACGGCTGAGCCGGATCGCGCCGATGCTAAGGCTGACGGTGGCCGTCAGCACCAGGCCTTGTGGGACGATGCTGGCAATGAAGATCACCGCGGCGCGAAACGTCTCCAGGGTGAAGGCCGCCCCGGTCGTGAGCAGCCCGGCCACGAAATACATCGGCGTACACACGGCGATGAGCAGGATCGTCAGTTCGACGATTCCCGCCAGCCGTGCCTGGGTGGGCGTGAGGACGATCTTGTAAGCTTTGGCGGTTGCGCTCAGGCGGTTGATCGTGCTGTCCGCGCCGACGCGGGTCGCCCGCATGATGCCGCTCCCCGCCAGACAGTACGAGCCGGAATACACCGCCGCACCCGCTTCTTTGAACACCGGGTCGCTTTCACCCGTCAACTGCGACTCGTCGATCTCCAGCGCATCGGCGGCGAGCAGTTCCCCATCCACCACCAGCCGATCCCCCGGTTGCAGCGGGATCGTGTCGTCCTTGACGATCTGTTCCAGCGGCACCGGGCGGGGCGCGCCGTCGCGGATCACGGTCACTGCGCTGGCCGCCAGCGCTGCCAGCCGATCCAGCTTGCGTTTGGCGAGAATTTCCTGCACCAGCCCCAACAGCGTGTTGCTGACCACGCTGAACCCGGCGAAAAAGACCGTCCCATAATCGCCCAGGAACAGCACGATTCCCAACAGGGTGAACAGCACGATATTGAACACGCTGAACAGATTGTCGCGCAGAATATCGGCATAGGTGCGGCCTACACGCGGGCGGTAAGCGTTGCTTTCGCCACGTGCAAGGCGTGCGTTCACGTCGGCGGTGGTCAGGCCAGTAAGCGGCGGTTGGGCTGTGGTCACGCAGGGTCACTCCACGCACAAAAGGGAGGCGGCAACTATAGCCTGTGGTGCGGTCGGCGTTCAAGGGCGACCTGTTTTTGTTGACACGCCTTTACTTGACGCTGGCCGGGTGCAGCGGCTACCATTGCCCGCATGAAACGACAACTGACCACGTTACTTGACCTGCATTTTCTGCTCATCGCGCCGAACCTGGGTGCGGAGTGGCTGTTCGACGGCGCACGCCAGTACTGGGATCGGTTCCGCCCCACCGTGATCAGCGATTTACGCCTGGTCGCGCTGATCCCGTCCACCCGGTCGGTGGGCGTGACCGTGCTGGCACGCCGCGATACGATAGGCGATCTGGGCGTGGCACTTGCCCAGGACGCGCCGTATGCCTATTTCGATCCGCTCGTGTTCGACACGCTCGATCAAGCCCGCGCCGCCCTGAACGAACGCGCCGCCAGCAACCAGCCGTATGGGTCGCCGCTGCTCACCCCCTTTCCCACCTTCGACGCATCCGCCCCCAACAGCCCGGCCATCCCTACGCCGCTGCTGCCCGCCACCCGCGCCCCGGCAGGCTTCATCACTGCGACTCCGCTCCCGCCGCCGACTGCGCTCACCGGGACACCTGAACAAACGCCGCTGCGCCCAACGCCAGGACCGATCACAGGGGGATCGTAATGCGACTCGACGAGTTTGAATGGTCGCGCAACCCGCGCGGCCTGCATGTGTACAGCATCTATCAAACGCCGCTCGAAATCGAACGGTACAGCCGCCCGCGCATGGGATGGGCAAAGCTGATGGCCGTCGGCACCGAATATGTGGACGACGCGATCAACCTGCTGGCGCGGGGAATCACGCCGATTGTGCGCCTGTACCTGGGGCGGTGGGGAGCCGCGCCCGCCAACCGCGCCTTGAACGACCTGGTGATCGCGTTTCGCAGCGCGGGCGTGCGCTGGTTCGAGTTCTACAACGAGCCGAACCTGGATGTCGAATGGCCGACTGGCTTCGACCCGACCTGGCAGGATCGGGAAAACGTGATCCGTCCGCTGATGGAAAACTGGCTGTCGTGGGCGGAATTCGTGATCAGCGTGGGCGGGTATCCCGGTTTTATCTCGCTGGCGGAGAGCGATAACCCGCGTTATGCCGCCGTCGCCTGGATGGATGCCTTCCTGAACTACCTGGCGGAAAACCAGTACGAGCGCTTTCGTGCGGTGTTGGGCGGCGGCATGTACTGCGCCACGCACCCCTACATCCTCAATCACTTCTACCAGGAAATCCCCGGCAGAGGTCCGACCAGCGCCCGCCCGCCGGATCAGCAGCGCGCCCGCGAACCCGGCTGGCATTTTGAATACCCGTATGACCCGATCAGCCAGCGCGATGATCCGGGGCGCACGGTATACGGCGGTACGGCGCGCACGCCTTACGGCGACCCGGTGGGGTTGATCGCAATGGGGCAGATGTTCAACGAACGGTGCAGCGCAATCTGGGGGTCACAGGCCGTCCCGGTCGTGGGGACGGAGGGCGGTATCTTCCCGTTTCGTGATGGCGTGTTCCAGCAGGATCGGCGCTACCCGCCTTACAACGGCGACAGCCAGGCGGAAGCGACCGTCGCCATGTTCGACTGGATCGCCACCCAGGCTCCGCCCTGGTTCTTTGGGGTAACGCTGTGGAAAGAGGACGATTATTATGTGCCAACCAACGCACGGGCGATAGATCGACTGTCGGAAACCGAGCCGATCCTCAAGCTCGTCCCGTCGATTGAGGTGATGGCTCCCGCGCCGCTGCCCTCCCCTACCCCGCAGCCGACAGGCCCAGGCCCAATTCACGGGCAGGCCGATTTTCATATGATCATCCTCGGCCCCGGCCTGGAGTCGCGCTGGTTCTTTGAAACCGCCCAGGCGTACTGGAATACCTTCCGCCCAATTGTGACCACGCTGCCGGAACTGATCAACACCCTGCTGCCTTCTCAAAGCCTGGGTGCGACCGTGATCGCCCCGCCCGATACGGTCGATGTGGTGCGGCAGACTATCCAGCAGGCATACCCGAATGTGTATTTCGATTTGGTCGTGGCCGATGATCTGGATCGCGTGCGGACGATCTTCAATGAACGGGCGCGTACCAACCGCCGCTTTGGGTGAGCAAGCTCCCTCACCCCCGACCCCTCTCCCACTGCATCCTTTGGATGCGAGGAGAGGGGAGCAGCATTACATCGCCAGTCTGCACAATCGCCTCTCCCGCAGCGCAGCGAGTGGGAGAGGGGACGCTTCCGAAGGAAGCTGGGGTGAGGGATTTTTCGCTTACTGAAGTGTTCCGGCGATTGAATCGATTGCCGCGATCAGCGATTCGCGTTCGCCTTTTGCGCCCAACCCGCCGATCACGACGAAGCGCAGTTCATCAAGCTGGACGATGACCACCACCCCATCGACGTTGTCCGTCCCGAACAGGATTCGTGCTGCCGGTCGGTTGATGATCGTGGTGTACTCCGGTGCGCTCAGGTCGTCGTAGCGGCGTTCAAAAGTGCCGATGAAGAAGGCTGCCAGCGCCTCCAGGTCGCCTTCGTTGATCTCGGCATTCGTGATCGAATCCGGGCTGCCTGTAACGATCTGGACGGCCTGTTCGCCTGGCGCAAGCACCGGGTCTGCCACGTTCAGCGCTTGCAGCGCGGCATCACTGGTCGCCAGGTTGACGGCTCCGCTGCCTTCCGTGAACGGGATGAACGCGCTGATGGTCCATTCCGGCGGGTAATCGAATACCAATTCCCCATTCGGTGACCGGAAACTGCCGGGAATCGACAAACTGCCGGCAGCCGGCGCGCCATCGGAAGGCGTGCTTTCCAGCGGCGGCGTACTTTCCGGGGCGCTCTCTGGGGCGGCCATTTCCGCAGCGTTCAGGGCTTCGTCGCAGCGGTCGGCCAGGATCGTGAGCGCTTCCGCCGCCGCCCGCAGCACGGGCAGCGCGTTTTCCGGTTCGCCCGCTGATGATGCGGCCTGGGCTTCGACCAGCCCGGCCACCAACTGACTCAGGTTGAATGCGCACGGGTCGTCGTTCGCCTGGCTTAGGACGGGAACAGCGCCGACCACGACGGCCAGCACGATCCCGAACAGCACTGCACGTTGACGCATGATCATCACAGTTCAGCCTTTCACCTAAAGTTCGACCAGCCAGCGATACGCATACGGTTCCAACGTCACCGTTTCGCTCAGCAGCGTAACACCCTGTTCCATACGCAGTGCATCGGCCAGGCGCGCATCGGCGGGCAGCGGGACGGTCTGCGCCGTATCGCTCAGGTTGTGCAGCGCCAGCAGGCGGCCTGTCGGCGCTTTCTCGCTGGCTTCGCCCGCACGCCAGTAGGCTAACACGCTGTTCGATCCGGTTTCGTGCCACGCCAGCGACCCGCCCGCCAGCATCGACAGGTTTTTGCGGGCGTAGATCATCGAGCGCACGGTATTGAGCAGCGACTCCGGGTCGGCCATTTGCAGTTCGACGTTCACATTCTGAAAGCCGTACTGCGGATCGTCGATCACGCGGCTGTAGGCCGACTGCCCATTCGTGAACCCGCCGTGCGAGGCGTTCGCCCACTGCATCGGCGTGCGCACGCCATTGCGATCCGGCAGCGCGACATTATCGCCCATGCCGATCTCGTCGCCATAGTACATCACGGGCGCGCCGGGCAGCGTGTACAGCAGCGAATGCATCAGCTCGATCTTGCGGCGGTCGTTGCCCAACAGCGGAGCCAACCGCCGCCGGATGCCCAGGTTCAGGCGCTGACCGTATTCGGGCGCGTAAAAATTCCACATGAACTCGCGCTCTTCCGGTGTGACCATTTCAAGCGTCAGTTCATCGTGATTGCGCAGGAACGTCGCCCACTGGCAGCCGGGTGGGAGCGGCGGGGTGTCGTTCATCACCTGGATGATCGGCGTTTTATCGCCTTTGGCCAGCGCCATGAACAGGCGCGGCATGACCGGGAAGTGAAAACACATCTGTAATTCGTCGCCGCTGCCGAAATACGGCATCAGGTCTTTCGGCCACTGGTTGGCTTCGGCCAGGAGCAGCCGTCCGGGAAATTCCTGATCGACCAGCGCCCGCACGCGCTTCAGGAAAGTGTGCGTTTCCGGCAGGTTTTCGCAGCTTGTGCCTTCGCGCTCGAACAGGTATGGAACGGCATCCAGCCGGAAACCGTCCACGCCCAAATCGAGCCAGAAACGTACCGCCCGGATCATTTCTTCCTGCACACGGGGATTGTCGTAGTTCAGGTCGGGCTGTTCGCTGAAGAAGCGGTGCCAGTAATATTCGTTCGTCTGTGCGCTGTAGGCCCAGTTCGACCGTTCACTATCCAGGAAGATGATGCGCGCATCTTTGTACGGCTCGGCATCAGGACTCCACACGTAAAAATCGCGCATGGTCGATTCTTTGGAGCGGCGCGATTCCTGAAACCAGGGGTGCTGGTCGCTGGTGTGGTTCATCACCATATCGGTGATCACGCGCATTCCACGCCGGTGGATTTCTTCGACCGTGATCATGAAGTCTTCCAGCAGGCCATAATCGCGGTGGATGCCGTAATAGCTGGATACGTCGTAGCCGTCGTCTTTCAGCGGTGAAGTATTGATCGGCAGCAGCCAGATCACATCCACGCCCAGCCATTGCAGATAATCGAGCCGCTGCCGCAGCCCGGTGAAATCGCCATGACCGTCGCCATTGCCATCCTGAAAAGCGCGCAGATACAGCTCGTAGAAAATCGCGTTCTGATGCCAGTTCATCACAGTGCTTTTACCCTTTTAGCCCTTCACAGCACCAGCGGTCAGCCCTTCGACGATGCGCCGCTGGAAGATCAACACAAGCGCGATCAGCGGGATCGTGACGATCACGGACGCGGCCATGATCTCGGTGATCGGGTCCTGGCGCATCACGCGCCCGGTGAACAGCGCAATCGCCACCGTCACGGTGCGCGATGCGGGCGTGGTCAGCGTGAACGTGAGCGCGAACAGGTATTCGTTCCACGCGCTGATGAACGCCAGCAGCCCGGTAGTGACCAGCGCGGGCGCGGTGAGCGGCAGCAGGATCAGGTAGAACGTCTGGAAGCTGTTCGCGCCGTCCACCAGCGCGGCCTGTTCCAGTTCGCCGGGCAGCCCGCGAAAGAAGCTGGTCAGCGTCCACACGGTGAACGGCAGCGTGATCAGCGGGTAGGTGACGATCAACGCGCCCTGGGAGCCGTATAAGCCCAGGTCGCTGATGATGCCGAACAGGCCGGACAAGACGCTGATCTGCGGGAACATGGTCATCGCCAGCACTGCGTACAGCATCACCATGCGCCCGCGAAAGCGCAGCCGTCCCAGCGCATACGCGGCGAACGCGCCAATCACGAGCGCGAACACGGTGCTGGTGCCGCTGACGACGGCGCTGTTCGCCAGACCGCGAATGAACTCGTCATTCGTGAACACGCCCTGGTAGTTGGCCAGCGTGGGGTTGGTCGGGAAATACGTCGCTGGGCGGAACATCTCGTTTTCATCCTTGAAGGATGAATTGATCGCCCAATAGAACGGGAACAGCGTGTAGATCAGGATCAGCAGGATCAACAGCCAGAAAGCGATACGGCCTAACCAGTACTTCCAATCGCGCTGCTGGCCTGCACGGGATTGCGTGCTGGCGGCAGGGAGTTTACGGGTGATGGCGCTCATTCGGCACTGACCCCCAGAATACGCACATAAGCGACGGTGAACAGCAAAATGATCACGAAAATGACCACGCCAATCGCGGAGGCATAGCCCGCGTCGCGGTCAAGGATCAGCGTATTGTAGTTGTAGGTCGCCAGCGAAAAGCGGCGGTCGCCCAGCAAGACCTGGAACACGTCGAACACGCGCACCGCGTCGAGCGTGCGGAACACCAGCGCAACGGCAATCGTCGGGCGCAGCAGCGGCAGCGTCAGGCTGAAGAACTGGCGCACTTTGTTCGCGCCGTCCACATCGGCGGCTTCGTAAATATCCGATGGAATCACTTGCAGCCCGGCCAGCAGGATCAGCGCCATAAACGGCGTGGTTTTCCACACGTCGATCAGTACGAGCGCCGGGATTTGCAGCTCCGGCGCTGCCAGCCACGCCTGGGACGTGCTGAACAGCGGGATCACCTGGGTGAAAAAGTGATTGACCACGCCGGACTGATTGTCGCGCAGCATGATCTCCCACAGGCGGGCGCTGACAACGGTCGGAATCGCCCAGGGGACGAGCATTGCGGTGCGCAGCAACCCGCGCCCGGCGAACTTGGAATTGATCACCAGCGCGATTCCCAGGCCGAGCAGCAGTTCGAGTGTGACCGAAAACACCGTGAAGGTGAGCGTGTTCCCGATGGCTTCATAGAACTGGTTGTCGCGGGCGCTGACGGACAACCGGTTTTCCCCGAACTGGATACGGATGATGTCGTCGTAGCCCAGTTCGCGGTAGCTGGTATCGCCCACATCCGCAAAGTAGTTACGTTCGGTCGGAAAATCGATGCTGCCGTCGCTGTTCAATGCACATGCGCCCGCGTCACCACGTTCGCATGGAATCGTATCGACGCGCAGCCCAAGCAGGCGGGCGTAGTTCTCGAAGCCGATGAAGTTGGTCTGTTGGGTGCTGGCAAACGTGCGGTCGGTCAGGCTGGTGACGAACGTCGCTTCCAGCGGGCGCATGGCGACCAGCACCAGAATCGCCATCGTGGGCAGGAGCAGATTCCAGGCGGTACGCGAACTGGCTTCGGCCAGCGTTTCCGAACCACGATACACATGCGGGTTCGCGCCCATCCACCACAGCGCCGTTCCCAACACTGCCGCTGCCAGCAGGAAGGGCAGCGCGGTTTCGATGCCGCGCCCCATGCTCCCGTCGATGCCGCTGGCCCCGGCGTTGAAGCTTTGCACGAACAGGACGGCACAGACCACGATCAGCCAGAGCAGAATTTGCCGCGCCCAGGATGCGGCGCGGGCTTGCTGCTGAAACAGACCGATCCCGAAGCGAACCAGGATGATGCCCACGACGACCAGAAGGATTGGAAAAATGATTCCGTAAGTATTCAAGAAGCGCAGCAGGGTTGTCCCGAACGCTTCACCCTCGACGCTGGAACGGATCGTCGTGACGACGTTGGATACCACCACCCCGAAAGCGCCTACGCCGAGCAGGAAAAACAGCAGCGCGATGAGCAGTGCGGGAAAGAGGGCGGCACTGTTGGGGCGGTCTTGCGCCTGTGCGACCATTATGGCTCCTCAAAAGATAAAAGGAGGGGCGGGTCATTGACCCGCCCCTGTATTGACTATCGTGACTGCAAAAGCGGTGCTGGCAAAGCGAGCTTACATCGCCATTTCAGCGACAAGGTCTTGCAGGTCGGCTTCGAGTTCTTCCATCGCATCTTCGGCGCTGGCTTCACCCGTCAGCACACCGTGAACCGCCGTGTAGAACAGTTCCGACGCGACCGCATAGCGATCCGCCGTCACGCCCGACGGACGCGGGAAGGCGGTCGAAAGGATCGGCCCCATCGCGCTGAACAGGGCATCGCCCGACAGTTCAGGGGTTTCATACAGCGCCGGGATCGTCGGGTTGCTGCCCGTCGGGCCAAGCGCACGGTTCAACTGTTCGTCATAGCTGGTGAAGAAGCGGGCGACGCTGGCCGCTGCTTCGACGTTGGCGCTGTACGCGCTCACGGCCAACTGCCAACCGCCCAGGCAGGCCGCAGCCTGCGAAGCGCCCATCGGCAGCGGGGCATACCCGAAGTTGCCCGCGACCGCGCTGCCTTCACCGTTGCCCAGGTTGTAGGCATACGGCCAGTTGCGCATGAACGCGGCGTTGCCCGCCTGCCAGGTCGCACGGCTTTCTTCTTCCTGATAGGTGGTCACGGCTTCGGGGCTGATCGTGCCAACCCAACCCGCTGCACGGTCGAGCGCGGCCAGCCAGGCATCACTGGTCACGTTGACTTCACCGTCGGGCGTGACGAACGTCGCGCCAGTTTCGCTGACGAGCCATTCGTGCGCGTCACAGGTCAGGCCTTCATAGGCGTTGCCCTGCCACACATAGCCGTAAAATTCGGTGTTGCCTTCGGCGCGTTCGCCATCCTGAATGGTCTGCGCGGCGACGGTCAGTTCTTCCCACGTGGTGGGGACTTCCACGCCATATTTTTCGAGCAGGTCGGTGCGGTAATACAGCCCCGCCGCGTCCGTGAAGAAGGGAATAGCGACCAGGCGGCCATCAATCGTCTGGCCTTCAATCATCGCCGGGAAATACTGGGCGATCTCTTCTTCGCTCAGGTATTCGTTCAGGTCAACGACGTGTTCAGCGATGATACCCGCCCAGATCACGTCCACCTGGTACACGTCGATGTCACCGCTCTGCTGTTCCCAGAGCTGCTGATAAATGCCGAGACGGTCGGTCGTGCTGTCCGGCATATCGACGAATTCGACGGTGATGTTCGGGCAAAGTTCCATATAACGGGCGGCCTGTTCTTCGCCGACTTCGCGTTCCGCACCGACCGAGCCACCACCGACACGGATGGTCGCTTCACCTTCGGGGCAGGTGAACGCTGCGTCCTGGGCGCTGACCGCGATGCTGCCGAAGGTCGCAACGAGCAGCGCCACCAGCATAACCAAACCAAAAACTTTCTTCATTCTCCAAGCCTCCAATGGCTTACCTCAAAACGATAGTTCATGGAGCAGTATTGCATCGGCAAGCATAACCCCAGGAATCACAGATTGCAAACGGAAACGATTAAGTATGGGCGCGAATGTTTATGCAAGTTGCCTGAAAATCCATCAACATTACGACTTGACAACAGTGATGTTATATCGCAGTGTGCAGGCGAACAATCTCAATCATTCACCACAAGAAAAATGACTTGGTTCTGCATATCTTCAGGTGATTTTTGATCATGCAAACGCCTTCGCTCACGAACCCAGCCTCCAAGAGTCGAGTTGAACTGTCGTCCATATGCAATACCGTTGTGTGTTGTGCCTTGCGCGGCAAGTCGCAGAAAATCTTCATCGTGAGTACACAATACGCAGTTTAGTGGTTTGGCACACTCCAGATGTTCAATATCGCTGTCTCCTGCAAAGCCTAAACGGATGACAGTGAATGCTTCAATACTGTGCCGCTTTAATTGATCGGCAATCTCTGGATTCATGTTTTCATCCAGATCAAAGCGCACTTCAGTCAAGATGCGACAGCCGCCCTTTCGCCTCAAGTTCGCGCAACAAGCGATCTGACTCTGCGCGGTCACGCTCGATACCTGCGTCCATTTCAGCCTGATTCTGATAGTAGTACGCCAGCGCTGCATAGACATGACCGTCGGGCAGATCAAAATCGTGGGCTAACGCTTCCACTGAACGTTTATCCTCTGTGGTATGCGCATACACAATATCGATCATGCGAAACCTGTCCCCACGATGACGGGTCTGCCACCGCGTACCTCCGGGCTGGAAACAATCGTCGTGATGGAGTGCATTGTCAACGTGGACATGCTGCCTGCTCCCGAAAACTTTCCCTTATCCTGCAAGTATACCCCATCACAGCAGCGTGATTTCCCAGGCGGCAATATCTACAATGACCCCGCCTGCATGGACGTACAGCACCGGGAACACCGCTTCGCCCGCCCCTACGAACGGGATCGGCTGGCCGAGCGGGGTATTTTCCACGAACACGGTCAGCGTCTCGTCGTTCAGGTTGCGTTCCAGCCGCACGCGGATCGGCGTATCGAGCGCATAAGCGCGCTGCGCCAGCATCGTGGTATTGGTCTGTTCACGCTGGCTGAGGCTGAGTGCGCCGCTTTCGCTCACCCGGAATTCCACCCCGGCCACGTTCGACGGGTTATCGCCCGCCTGCAACAGCACGCCAAAATAGACTTCATCATCGATCAGCAGCGGCGGGTTATACGTGACCAGCGAGAGCGTGGTTTCCGCACGCACGATGCGC
Source organism: bacterium (assembly GCA_033764035.1). Taxonomy (GTDB): domain Bacteria; phylum Chloroflexota; class Anaerolineae; order Aggregatilineales; family Phototrophicaceae; genus Flexifilum. Next base: position 298,777 of record JANRJJ010000014.1, on the reverse strand, counting down.
GTTTCCGGTTCACGCCCATAGCGCGCAGCGAGCAGGGCAGCGGGCGGGCTGATCGTGATGATGCCGTCGGCCAGCGTCCCCACGCCCAAGCGCCAGAAGGTTTCGCCATCTTCGCTTTGCTGGCTGAACTGTTCCGCATTCCAGAACGGATCGCTTTCGACCGATCCCAGCAGCGTGAGCAGGTCGGCGCGCCCCTGCACCCCGTTGGGCGGCGGGGTTGGCGACGCGGTATGGGTGGCGCTGGGCGTGGTGCTGGCGGTGAACGTGGCCGACGACGTGAATGTCATGGTCGCGGTGCGGGTGATCGTCGGGGTGCGCGTCGCCGTCGCAGAGGGACGGGCGGTGCGGGTGATGGTATCGGTGGGGCGCGGCGGCAGTGTGTTGACAATCGCCAGGCCGTTTGGGGTCGGCTCGGTTGGTGTGGGATCGGCTTCGCTGATGAACGGGAGATCGGTGGGGGTGCTGCCGCTTTCATCGGTGAAAGCGGCGGCGGGGTCGGTCTGTTCGGCGGCCAGCGCGGGAGTCGTCCCGGTGACTTCGCCCGCACCCCCGTTCAGCGCTCCGGTGCTGAGCAGTATCCCTGCTCCGACCAGCCCGATACCGGCGACCAGCGCTGTAATCACCAGCGGCATGTTGCGGCGCGGTGCTGGAGAACCCTCCTGGTCGCGGCGGGCGCGGCGTGTCAGCGTTGGGTCAGGGGGTACATCGGTCAGCGCTTCTTCGGTCACACGCGGCACCGGGTCCTGAGTCGGCGGGGCGGGAAATTCCGACGATTGTTCGGTGAGCGTGAACCAGAAGCGATAGAGCGGATACGCCGGGTGGCGGTCGATGAACATCGCCCCGAACAGATCGTTGAAGCGCGTCAGCTTGGTGCTGCGGCGCATCGTGCGGTCGGTGTACACGCTCAGAAACGCTTCATACGAATCGCGCCACTGACGCAGATTGGCCGCATATGCATCGCCGATCAGCCGGGCGGTGGTGGCGACCTGCTCATGATGCCATGCTTGCAGCGTTTCCGGCGGCGTTTCGGGGCGCGATTCGATAATCTGATTGATCCGGCGGGCGTTGGTGTGCAGTTCCGCCGCTTTGCCCACCAGTTCCATCAGGTAGGCACGGTATGCCGTCAGCGTGATCGACCCGGCGGTTTCTACATCGTCCACCGCTTTGAGCGCATTTTCGAGCTTGATACCAGCGGCGCGAAATTCCCCGTCCGACCAATCGCGCAGCGCGGCTTCGACTTCGCGCAGGCTGTACCCGGCAGCGGTAAGCAGCTTCGCCTGAGCATTGTCGTCCAACGCCTTGCGCGTCTGGTCGAGCGTGGTCAGCGCCTGGGCGTTGCGCACCGCGTTCAACAGTTCCGCCGCCGCCAGCAGGTCGCGCCGCCGCTGGATGAAATCCTCCAGCGCCCGCACCAATGGATGACGCGCCGAGCTTTCGCCCAGTACGCGGATGGCGGCATCGCGCCAGAACGCGGCATCGTCCAGGCGGTCTTCCTGTGCGTCGAGCGCGCCCAACAGCCCATAATTCACGAACAGGATGCGGACTGCCGCCGTCGAACGGCGCGCATACAGATCGACCAACCCTTTGTTCATCGCCTTCAGGAACGTATCTTTGCTCGGCATCTGCGCGTTGAACCCATCGCGCATGGCGATCTCGTCGGCAGTGTACAGCAGTTCCAGCGCGGTCAGCGCCGCTTCGGTGCGGCGGGCATCGACGATGCCGGAACGGTCGAGCCAGTCACGGGCAATCGCGGCCAGTTCGCGCAGCCGCCGCGCCGCGTAGCGTTCGGCATCATCGCGCCCGGCTTCATAGGCCGTGCCGCCCAATCGTTCGCTTTCCACCAGCCGCCCCCGGTCGAAGTTTTCCCAGCCATCGGCCAGCGCCCGCCCCAATGCGCCATAGAGTGCATGTCGTTCAATATAGCTGGCACTGCCGATCACGGTACGAAGCTGGTTGAACCACCCTGCCAGCGTCGGGCTGACCGTGCCGACCGCCTCCGACGCGCTCGCCAGGGCGGTGATCGCGCCGATGCGGTTGCCCTGCACGACGGTTTCGGCATACCCCGCCCAACTGCGCCCGCCAATTTCCAGGCCGCTCACCATCCCGGCGAGCATTTCATCGAAAAGCCGTTCGTTGTACGGGATCAGTTCACGGCGGGCAGCGGTAAACCAGTTCTCCAGGTCAAGCCCATCGGCGCTGGGGATGTACGTCTGAAAGCGGCCTAACACTTCATACAGCGAAGCCAGCAGTTGACCGATCACGTCCCAGGAGGGGTTGGTAGGGTCGATCACGCGGCACGCATCGAGCGCGCCCAACGCTTCTCGCGGCGCTGCCGCCGCTCGTTTGCCGATCACATGCATGTTGTCGGCCAGCGCCATCGCTGCGTTGGTGGCGCGCACCAATGCGCTGATCGGCAGGCGTTCTTCGCTTAACCCGTACTGCTGCATGGTGCTTTCAAACAGGGTCGCCAGCGCGGTCAGTTCATCGACCAGCAGGCGGTAGCCATCGCGCAGGCGAATCAGGTTCGCGTCGATGATCTCCGCCAGCGCGTCGAGCTGGTTTTGAATTTCGACCAGCGCGACACGCGGTTCGCTCACGATCAGGCCATCGGCGGTCAGCCGGGTGAGCGCTTCGCTCAGGCGGTGCAGCGGCGGGCGCAGCAGCAGAATATCCGGGATGTGCGCCGCCACCTGGTCGGCCAGGGTGTATTGAAGTCCCCGCGTGTTGGGCTGGTGCAGGTCGCGGGTGACGAGCGCGTTCACCGCGCCAGCGTACTGCCCATCGAACAGCATCGCGACGGCTTCCCCGACGGCGGCGGGCAGCGGCGGGCGCTGCGTTTGCAGCGTCCCCGACCAGTCGATGAACAGATCGATCAGGTTGGCGGTCATCGCCCGCGCACGGGGACGCAGTTCGGCCAGCAGGCCGCCTGCTCGCGTCCAGTTGCCGTTGGTCATGTAGATGCGCGCCGCATCCAGGTCTGCCCCAACATCGAGATCGGTCAGCCTGTGCTGAATTTCGGCGGCAGTCTGCCGTCCTGGGGGATACCCCGGATCGGCCAGGATCGCGGGTTCAAGCGTGCGCGCCAGCCCGGTCAGGTCACTCTTGCTCAGGTCACGCCGCAGCCGCTCGTTCACCCGCCCGATCAGCGCATTCCGTTCGCGTTCCAGCGGGGCGCGGTAATCGGCCAGGTCTTTACGCAGTTCCGCAACTGACCGATAGCGCAGCCGGGGGTTAGGGTGGGCGGCGCGGCTGACGATGCTTTGCAGACGGGTGTGTATCCGTTCCTGGTCATGGCCGAAGTTGAGTTTGAAACCGTCGCCCGCATCGCGGGGGACTTCCATGCGCCCGCCGCCCGTCAGGATGGTGTACATCAGTTCGGCGGCCTGGTAAATATCGGTCTGGCGGCTGATTCCCTGCGGCGTGATCTCGTCGCCTTCCAGAAAAACCGCGTTCCCCCAGTCGATCACCTTGAGGCGATAGCCTTCTCGATCCCAGAACAGATGTTTAGCATCGACATCGTTGTACACGATGTCGTAGGAATGTGCGGAATTGAGCAGGTCGAGCAGCAGATCGACGATCACCAGCATTTCGAGTTCGGGCAGGCGGTCGCCGTGTTTGTCCAGTTCCAGCACCAGGTCAGCGACGGTTTCCCCGGCAGCGCGTTCCATCACGATGTACTGATGCTGCGTGCCGCTGACGGTGAACTGTCCGCCGCCCAGGTAGGTGGTGATCGCGGGGTGGCTGGCGAGCCGCTGCAAGGCTTTGCGCTCGTTCAGGATGCTGACTTCCTGCCCGCTGCGAATCGGCGGGGCATCCTGGGGCGCAGGCCGCTTGATCACGACCAGGCGTTCCCCTTCTTGCAGATCGACCGCCCGCAGCGTTTCACCGCTGCGCCCACGCGGGTAAATATAATCGTAACGGTAGCGATTATCGAAAATGCTATCGGCCATCGTGACTGTACACCCCTCGATTCCCGACTAATTGTACGCTTTGAGAGGGTTTCAGCCAAACCGCGCTGTGGCCTGCCCGCCGCGCCACCTGTGCCGGGTAAGAGTGCCGGGCGCGCCCGCGTCTATACCCTGGCCAACTGAACCCAACCAACTGTATAGTGTCGTGCGCTATCATGATGTACACATCAAGATCAGGTACATTGTGAGGCAGCCGTTATGCGAGTCTTGCTACAGCGCGTCACACGCGGCAGTGTCACTGTCGATGGCGCAATCACAGGCGCGGTCGATCATGGGTTCGTCGCACTCGTCGGCGTGACGCACGGCGATACCCAGTCACAGGCCGAACTGTTGGCGAAGAAAACCGCGCATTTGCGCGTCTTTGATGATGACGACGGCAAAATGAACCGTTCCGTCCTGGAAACGGGCGGCGGCGTGCTGGTGATCAGCCAGTTCACGCTGTACGCCGATGCCCGCCGGGGCAGGCGGCCCGGCTTCACCGATGCCGCGCCCCCGCACATCGCCGCGCCGCTGGTCGATTACTTCGCGGAACGGCTGCGTGCCGAAGGAATCGCACGGGTGGAACACGGGGTATTCGGCGCGCTGATGCACGTCGAAATTCACAATCATGGCCCGGTCACGATCTGGTTGGACAGTGACGCATTTTCGACCTGACCCTCCTTTCGGGCGCAGACCTGAAAGCGCTGGGGCTAGCCTACTTAAGGGAAGTACACATGACTTCGATGCTGGAACAGGCCATTCAGAATTTGACGCACGCCGATTCGCGGGTGCGTTATGCCGCCGCGCAGTCGTTGGGGCAAAGCGAAGACCGCCGCGCCCTGGCTCCATTGATCGACGCGCTGCCGGATGAAAACGCGAAAGTGCAGTATGCCGCGCTCTCCAGCCTGATCAAGCTCGGCTTCACCGAAGCGACCGCCCCGATCATCGACCTGCTGATCGACAAGCTCGACAGCCAGGTGTGGGGACTGATCAAGCTGAACGTGGGGATGCGGCTGCGCGCCGGGCTGCTGGATATGGTGCAGAAGGGCGATACCGCGCTGTCGGATCGGCTGCTGCATGTGATGGAAACCAACGACACGCTCGACGATCTTCAGCGGGCGTTCTTCATCCGGCTCATCGGCAAAACGGGCGATACGCGCCGGGTCGATCTGCTGGTGCGGCTGCTGATCCGCGACCCTGCCCCAGTGCAGGTGGCTTCGGCGGAAGCGTTGGGCTGGATCGGGGATTCGGCGGCAGTGCCGACGCTGCTGCTGTTCGCCCGCAGCCATGAGGACACGCTGAGCGATGCCGCCGTGCGCGAAGTCGCCATTGAAGCGCTCGGTCGCATTGGTGACCCGGTCGTGCTGGATACGCTGCTGAACGCGCTTCAGGACGAGAACGAATGGATCCGCCGGGCCGCTGCCGAAGCGTTGGGGCGCATTGGCGACCCCGCCGCGATGGAATGGCTCGTCAACGCGCTGAAGGACGAAAGCGCGATGGTACAGGACACCGCCTTCGACGCGATCAAACTGCTGGATGGCGTGGAAAAACGCCAGATGTGAGCGTGAAAGCGGATAGCGTTAACGCAAAGGCAAAGGGCGAATGCATCGCGTTCGCCTTTGACTCTCGTGTCCCCGTTCCGTACAATCAGCGGCTATGATGACCCATTTGTGCTTCACGGTGAAGTCCATCTTCAGGCTGAAACGCTGTGCCGCCCTGATCGTGCTGATCGGCGCGGCGATGTTCGCGCATAGCCCGTCTGCATTCGCTCAGGATGAAGTCAGCGATTTGTTCGGGCGCATCAATGCGCTGCGTGCGTCGGTGGGGCGTTCAGCCTATGCCCTGAACGGGACGCTGAGCGCCGCCGCCCAGTCACAGGCGCAGTGGATGGTCGATACTGGGACGATTGATCATTTCCGCCCGGACGGGTCGAATCCCCGTTCGCGGGCGATGAACGCCGGGTATCCTTCCGCGATGGTGTCGGAAAACATTTACGGCGGCTCGAACGCCAGCGCGAGCGTCGCCTGGTCGTTCTGGGTAAACAGCGCGATTCACTATGCCGGGCTGACGAGCGCGAACTATTCCGAAGTCGGAATCGGCATCGCGGGTGGCGGTTGGGGACGGGCGTATGTGCTGGTGTTCGGCAATCCCGGTGTGCCGCCCGCTGCCAGCGCCGGATCAGCGGGCGGCGAGCAGGCATCGAACGCGGCAGCGGCAGTTCCGCAGCGCATTTATGCCATCGGCGTGGATGAGGCGGGCAATATTCAGCACTTGATCGCCACCGGGGATACGCTCGGTGACATCGCCCTGATCTACGGCTACACCTGGGACGATGTTCCGCGCATGATGGCGCTGAACAGCCTGGCCGATGCGCGGTCGCTGCTGCCGGGTGAAATTTTCCTGGTGCCGCCGTCGGATGCGACGGAAGCCGCGCCGACCGTCACTGTGTACGTCACCGCCACGCCGATTCCCGCGACAATCACGCCGTTCGTGTTCGCCACACCAACATCGGCCATCCCTACCGCCAACCTGTCGCAGATCGCCACCGCCAGTGGAGGCTTGCCCGCTGGAACCGTCGTCGTGCCGCCCGATGTACTGGCGACCATGCGCGTGAGCGAACTGCCCGCCCCTGCCCCGACCGACGCGCCTGTTACGCCGACACATACGCTGAATGCCATGAGCGTAGCGGCGGTCAGCACGCCAGCCAGCGAGATGGCGGCACTGATGCCGCAGTCCACGGCGACCGCGCCGCGTAACAATACGCAGCAGTGGATTTTGATCGCGCTGGCGGTGCAGGTCGGCGTTGTCGCGCTGGCGGGGCTGGAATTTGCCCGGCGCAGCATCACCCGTCGCGCCGACATACGCCGGGCAGAGAAACCTGCACAGGCAGGCAGGACGATCAAACGGGGGCGCGGATGAGCAGCCGAAAGCCGAGTATCGGCCAGGTCGTGCGGGCGTTCATCAAAGCCGTGCGCATGACGCTGCGCGGCGAAAGCGTGCAAACGCCGGGTCAGCGGGCGGCAGCGCGTTTTCCCCGGCTGACCGATTGGATGAATACCACCCTGAAACTGCTCGACCAGATCGATCAGGCCGCGTCCGCCTTCGACCTGACGGCAATTCCCGTCAAGGTGGATAAGCGCGAAATGTCACTGCGCACCCTGCTGAACGGGGTGCGCTACCATGCCACCCAGGAATACCCCTACCTGCTTCAGCATGAAATGCAGTACAGCGCAATGGGCGTAAATGCGCTCAACCTGAACGACCGCCACATGATCGCCCAGACGCTTCAGGCTCCTGGCTTGCCCACGCCGCTTAAGCCGCTGATCGAAGCGCTGGCCGCGCACCTGGCGCAGATTCCCACCGATCCGCCGCCTGCACCCGCTGATCACCAGAAACATTGAGAAGAATTCACAAAACCTTTACGAATAGACGGTTGCCCTGGGGCGAAATTGTGCTATTCTGAACATAGTAGTGATGAACACTACACTAGCGTGCTTATCGCAAGGGAGAACTCATTATGATTTACCAACCTCGTGAAGAAGGCCAGGGTCTCGTCGAATACGCGCTGATCCTCGTCCTCGTGGCTGTCGTCGTCATCGTCATCCTGGCGCTGCTCGGCCCCGCCATCGGCAACATCTTCTCGAACATCGTCAACACCCTCTAGTTGGTTCGCACGCGAACCCAAAACGCCCTGGCACATGCCGGGGCGTTTTGTTTTCCTGTCAACAGCCGCTGAGGTTCTGAAGCGCTGATCACCTGTTCCGGGTGGCAGCCTGCATCAACTGCACCAGCCGATCTGCCATGCCCGCCGGGTCTGGGTGGATGCCATCCTGAAGCAGCGCGGTTTCAAACACCTGCTCGATCACGATGGGCAGCAGTGGGCTGTCGGGCGATTCGGCCAGGAGCGCGCTCAGGTTGTGCAGCAGCGGGTGACGTGGGTTCAGCTCCAGGATTTTGACGGGCAGTTCGTAATCGCGATCCAGCAGGCGGTTGATGCGGAACATGTTCCGTCCGGGGTTGGCATCGTCGCTGACCAGCCGTGCCGGGCTGCCGCTCAGGTTTTTGCTTTCGCGCACATCCTTCACCCGTTCGCCCAACAACTCAGCGAACCGTTCCCGCAGCGCCCCGAATGAGTCGCTTTCGAGCGGCGCGGGGGTTTCCGCTTCATCGTCCGCCTGGGGCGTGCCGATCTCGCTCAGGTCGATGTCGGCTTCATCGACGTTGCGCAGCCGGTGGCCGCTCACATCTGGCAGGCCCATCAGCATGACGGTATCCGACGGATCGATGAAGTACAGCACTTCGATCCCGCGCTTGCGGAACGCATCCAGGTGCGGGCTGCGCGATGCGCTGGCGTAATCATCGCCGATCACGTAGTAAATATCCGTCTGGTTTTCAGCGGCACGCTCGGTATATTCCGCGAACGTCACCCACTGATCGGCATTTTCGCCGCGTGTGCTGGGGAACATGAGCAGCGGCTCGATCTCGGCGCGGTCGGTCGGCGCGACGGCCACCCCCTGCTTGAGATAGCGCCCGAACTGCGCAAAAATTTTATGGTACTCGTCCGGCTTGCTTTTGATCATCCGTTTCAGTTCGGTCAACACCTTGTTGGTCAGTGTCTTTTTCAGCGTCGCCATCACGCGGTTAGCCTGCACACTTTCGCGGCTCACGTTGAGCGGGAGGTCTTCGCTGTCCACCACCCCCTGCACGAATTGCAGATAATCGGGCAGCAGGTCTTCGGTGCGTTCCTGAATCAGGACTTTACGCGCATACAGTTGTAAGCCCGGCTCGCGCTGGATCAGCATCTCACGCGGGGCTTTGGTGGGGATATACAGCAGCGCGTAGAACTGAATTGGCGTATCGGCGCGCATGTGAATGCGGTGGAGCGGGTTTTCCCAATCGTAAGTCAGGCTTTTGTAGAATTCCTGGTACGCCTCATCGGTGACTTCTTTCGGTTCCTGCCGCCACAGCGCAGTCTGTTTGTTGGCCGCGTCCTCATCATCGCCTACGTAAATGGGGAAGGCGATATAGTTGGAATGGCGGCGCACGATGTCTTTCAGCTTCCAGGGCTGCGCAAATTCTTTCGCGTCCTCCTTCAGCGTGATGATGATGTCCGTCCCGCGTGTTTCGCGTTCGGCGGGTTCAATCGTGTAGGTGTCGCCGCCCGTGCTTTCCCATGCCCACGCGGAACCGTCCTTGTCATGCGACCGTGATACCACCCGCACACGATCCGCCACCATGAACACCGAATAAAACCCGACCCCGAACTGACCGATCACGTTCGCCGCCGCGCCGGAACCGTTCGCGTCCTGGCGCTGTTTCAGCGCTTCGATGAACGATTTCGCGCCGCTGTGGGCGATCACGCCCAGGTTATTGGCAAGGTCGTCCCGCGTCATGCCAATGCCCGTATCGCTGATCGTGAGCGTCCCGGCGGCATCGTCCGGCTTCACTTCGATGTACAGTTCCGCATCCGCGTCCAGGATGTCCGGGTTGGTCAGCCCTTCAAACTGCACCCGGTTGAGCGCGTCCGACGCATTCGAGATCAGTTCGCGCAGGAAAATCTCGCGGTCGGTGTAAAGCGAATGCACAAGAATGTTGAGGAGCTGCTGTATTTCTGCCTTGAATGCGAATTGTTCTCCGCCTGCCATACGTCGTCTTTCCTTTAGTTCCAGTTCATGCGGTTCAGCCGTTTTCGACGTGCATTTTTTAGCACAGCCACGTAAGAATTCGGTAAAAGACGACAGGGTATTACGGGTTCAGATCAGCCGTTTGGCCATGAGAATATCGGGCTTGCCGATTCCGTTGGCATCGGGAATCACGCCGATGATGCGATAGCCGAGCTTTTCATAAAACGTGTACGGATGACGCTTCAGGTTGCGGATCGCGGCGATGTGGCCGGGCAGGTCGGCATACAGATCGACCCCTGAAAGTGAGGTCATATTATCCTCATCATCGGAACCGAGCATGAGCGTGACCGCGCCGCGCCCGCGCACGAGCGTTTCCAAATCGGCCACGAGCGCCCGTCCCACGCCTTTCCCCTGTTGGTCTGCACGGACGATCAGCGGGTGCAGTTCCCACACGGCGGCATAAGAGGGCTGCCCGCCAATCCACCCGATGACACGATGGTCAGGAGGAGCCATTGGGTCGAACGCTGCCCGGCTGATGTGGTCATCGGCAAACGAGTCGTGAACTTCTTCAAGCGCATCCTCCAGCGTCGGGAACGCATCCGGCCAGTGCTGGCGGAACCCATCGACGAGCATTTGTGCCACCTGGCGAATCGCGCTTTCATCCTGCGGCATTAAATCCTGAATGATCATCGTCGCCTACGCTCCCGCATCATCATGTGAGGAAAGGTTTTACCTGGGCTTGCAGCATCTGCGGGGCAATCATGCCGGTATCGACGCTGGCCGCGCCGTTGAACCGGGCAAACCGCGCCAGTCCACGCCCCAGCGCCGCCGCAAAATCGGCATCCGGGGTGAAATCGTCCTCCAGCCAGAACCCATTGATCACCAGCGTGCGGGTCTTGCGCTCCATTTTGGGGTCGAAGCGCCCGACCAGCCGATCCCCGTACAGGATGGGCAGGCAGTAATAGCCCCACCGCCGCTGATGCGCAGGCTTGTACACTTCCCACAGGTAATCGAACCCGAACACATCGAACGCCCGTTTGCGCCCGGTCACGATGTCCAGCGGCGGCATGAACACGACTTCCTGTTCGGTCGTCGTCTCCAGCGGAGTCCATGCCGCCGGGATTGCCCCGTTCGCCAGGGTTTCCAGGTGCGGCACATCCGCCGCCAGCATATAACGCACGTCCTTGCGTCCCTCAATGCGGACGCTGACCACGTCCCCGCCTTCGATCAGCCCCTTGATCGCGGACTCAAACTGCGGGTGACGGCGTTCATACAGCGCGTAAATATTCCGGCTCCACAGCGTGCGCGGCGCAATACCCGCGAACGACAACGCTTTGCGGGTGAAGCGGTCGAGCGTCTGCGCGTCGGTGGCCGTCCACTGATACTCTGGCGGGATCACGTTGGCGCTGAACGCGAAATTGCGCTCGAAGCGGGTGCGGCTGTGCGTGATCAGTTCGCCAGACAGCCACAGGTAGCGCAGCGCCAGCCCGGTATCCTTGCTGGCGCGGTAGCTTTCCACGCGGGCGGTTCCGGCGAAATGGCGGTTGCCGACCGCGCCATGCTGCCGCACTTCGCCGCGCACCTGTTCGATCAGGTCGGCGTATTGCAGCCCGATCTCGCGGTAATGCGAATGTTCCACCCACCAGCGCATGACCGGGCGGAAATAGGGCAGGTCTTCTATAGGGTAGTAAAACAGCAGGTTGCCAAAATCGAACACGCTGCGATCCTGATGCGCGAGTTCGTCGAGATGCGCGATCTCGTAATCGAGTACGCGGCTGTGCAGCGTGAGATCGTGATTGCGCGCCGTGATGTTGAGCGGGTCGATCTGGACGGCTTCAACAGCGCGGATGGCCGCCGCTGCGCCCGCTTTGCCCTGCCAGCGCCGCCCCGGATACAACCCCTGTTTGCCCAATAGAAAACGCCGATAGGTTTGTGCGGAAATGGTGATCGGTTGTGTGTTCATGGTAGAACAATTGTATCAACCACGAACCGTTTTGCAACAGACGGCGCGTTTACGAAAGTGGCGGCAGTTCAAAACGACAGGTGTTGGTCTGGCCGCGCTGCACCGACGGGCATTCGAGCGCAGGCGCACCATCGATCAGCACGGTGAAGGCCGACGGGCTGGTTTCGACACGCCAGAAGAACGTGGTCGGGTCAACATTCGGGCTGTGTTCGTTCTGAAGTGCGGCACACGCACGCGGCAGTTCGTTTTGGCGGCTTTGCGCGCGGATTCGGAAACACGTGCCGGCGCGCAGGTCGCCCGCCAGGAAATACGAGCCGATTTCGGTGATCGCATCGTTGGCGGCGCGGAACGTGATCCGGCGCGGTTCGACGGCGACATTGCTCGTATTGATCAGCGTGAGCGATGAATCGGTGTAGTCGAGCATCAGCGACGGCGGCAGCGGGGTGAAGGTGGCTGTCGGCGGCGGCGGGGTATCGGTCGCAATCACCCCGGCCAGCACTGAATCGCCCGACGGCGTGGCCAGGGCATCGGTCGGCGGCGCGGACGTAGCGGTGCTGTCTCCGCCTGCGATGCTCGTGCCGCCACTGCCGCCGCTGGCGATCAGGATCAGCACGACCAACACGACCCCAGCAACGCCGACCAGGATCGGCACGAGCGGCAGCCGCGCCGAACGGGTGCGCGATTTGGGCAGGACGGTATCCCAGTTTTTGGCAAGGCGGTTGGCCGTCATCACCACTTCATCGGTCTGCTTGGGCGGCGGCGGCTTGAGCGAATCCGGCGTTTTGATCGCCTTGGGCGGCGGGCTGCCGCCTGGCGTAGCTTTCGCCCGTTTTTCGGCCAGGTCACGGTTGGTCGCAATCGCTTCAGCCATCGCGTCAGGGCGGGTCGGATTGCTGGGGGCGGCCAGCGGACGCGATGGGGTATCGTCAATGCCCATTCCGTAGGCCATTCGCACCGCGCCGATGAAATCCCCGGTGGAGGCATGGCGGCGTTCGGGGAGCTTGTCCAGCGCTTTCAGCAGTTCCGCTTCCACCGCTTCGGGAATCGACGGGTTGAGCGCACGCGGCGACGGCGGCAGATCGTGAATGTGCGAAAGGGCGATCTCCATTGGCGTATCGCCGTTGAAAGGCGTTTTGCCCGTCAGCATTTCGTAGGCGATGATCGCCAGCGAGTAAATGTCGCTCTGCGGGGTGACCTTGTGCGATGCTATCGCCTGTTCGGGCGAAATATACCGCGGCGTGCCGAAGGCTGTCCCGAACGTGGTATCGGTGGAAGGCCGCAGCAGCAGCCCAAAATCGGTCAGCGTGACCCGGTCTTTTTCATCGACCAGGATGTTCGAAGGTTTTACGTCCCGGTGGATGATGCCGTTGCGGTGCGCTTCATCCAGCGCGGCGGCGGTCTGTTCCAGCAGGCGGATCACGCGGTACACGTCCATGCGTTCGCTGGCGCGGCGCAGTTGAAACAATTCCTGTGCCAGGTCTTTGCCGCGCACCAGGTTCATGACGATGTAGTACACGCCCATTTCTTCGCCGTAATCGTAGATGCGGACGATGTTGGGGTGTTCAATCACGGCAACGGCGTTCGCTTCGCGCTTGAAGCGGATCGTGAGGGTATCATCGCCACCATCGCCGGACGTTTCGGGCATCAGCACCTTGACGGCGACCGTGCGTTCAAGCGTGTTATCGACGGCTTCATAAATGCGCGCCATGCCGCCTGTGGCCAGCACGCGCACCAGAGTATAACGCCCTTCCTTGAGCGTCTTGCCGACCAGCGCATCAGCGCCGATGAGCGACGATTCGGGTTTGCTGTTCGGCTCGCTCGTTGTCACGGAATGATCCCAAGTTCACGCGCTTCATCATACGAAAGAGGCCCGCGTTCGCGGCGGGTTTCATTGGCTAACCCGGCGAGCTTTTCCATATCGAACAGGTCGTCGGCAGCGCTGAGGTCGAAGCCGTTCAGCAGACCGGGGTCGAGCTTGTCCAGGTCGAGATCGGCAATCGGCTCCAGGCGCAGGGGTTCCGGTTCCGGCAGCACGACCGCTTCGATCTCGTCGGAACGGAGGATGAGCGGTTCAGCGTTCGGGCGCGTGCTGTCCAGCGCGGCGACTTCGCTGGTCTTGCGCCCGCGCCCGCGCTTCTTTTCTTCAGGCAGCGGCGGGGGCGCATCCTGCGCGGCCTGCTGCGCAATTTCAGCGGCGCGGCGCATTTCCATCGTGGCGCGGGCTTCGCGTTCGGCTTCCACCATGAACGCGCTTGCGCCGATCAGCGCGACCAAATCCTCAGCGGCGCGCCGCCCGAAACGGCTGACCGCCCCAAGCTGACCGCGTGCCGCGTTGTTGCTTTCAAAAATGACGGTGAGCATGTGATGCAGCCCGACGGACAGCACGTACACATCGAAGCGGTCGCCATCGAAGTAGCTGAGCGCCGCCGCTTTACCGCCGACCAGCTTGCTCATCTCGAAGGTGGTCATGACCGATGGCAGCAGCGCGCTGGTCAGTTGATCGCGGTCGATATAGCCCACCGCCCCACGTTCAAGCAGGACATCGCCCGCCCGGTTGCACAGGACGACGGCCATCGCGCCGACATCCGTCAGCACTTGATCGACGAACGTAGTCGCCGCTTTCACGTCGATGGTGGGTACCGCGCCAATATCGGCATGGGAATGTTCGGCGGCGCGGGCGGCGGGTTCAAACTGTGCCGTCAGCACGTCGCGGCCATCCAGCCCGGCGGCGATGGCGCGCAGCAGCAGTTCGGCATCCATTGGGTGGCGCACGAACAGGAAGGGTGAGGCGGCGCGGGTTTCTTCATCGAGCAGGTCGGCATCGGCTTCCCCGGCGATCACGATCACGGAAATTTCCGGGCGTTCCTGCTTCACGCGCAGCGCAAAATCGAACCCCTGCATCGATTGATCGAGATCGAGCGAGACGATCACCACATCTAGGCTGGTGCGGGCGACCTCATCGAGCGCATCCAGCGAAGAAGGGACATCGAACTGAATCGCGGCACGGTGCAGCAGATCGACGGCTGCCCGCACAAGCCGCGCCGCGACCCCGCTGGGATCGACCGTCATGATGCGTGGTAAAGGGATCATGCGCCTGACCTCAAAAAAAATCGACACCCACCCACAGCGTGCGTAGGTGGTGGGAAGCTCGAAAGTACCCTGATTATAGCCCGAAACCGGACGCGCCGAACGTGACGAATCTTAACGCTTTTGCTGAACCCCCGCCACTACCACCAGCACGATCAGCAGCGCCGCCGGGCTAGGTCAGGCTGACCAGCACCCCAACGATGCCGCCGACCAGCAGCACCCAGGTCGCATTCACTTTGTACCGGAACATGGCAAAAAAGCCGATCCCGGCCATGATTGCGCCGATGATGCTGAAAGGCAGGCCGCTTTCCAGGCTCCCTGTCTGTGGGATCAACGCCGCTCGCGCCAGGTCGATCACGGTGAGCAGGATCGCCGCCAGCACGCCCGCGTTCACGCCATCCAGAAAGCCGCTGAAAAATACGCTGCGGCGCATCTGCGCGATGAACGGGGCGGACACGATTACGAACACGAACGACGGCAGGAAGATCGCCAGGGCGGAGACGATGGCTCCCGGAATTCCGGCGACGATATACCCGACCGAACCCGCCGAGGTGAACACCGGTCCCGGCGTGAACTGCCCAATCGCGATGGCATCGAGAAGCTGCTGCGCGGTCAGCCAGCCGTAGGTCTGCACCAGGTCTTGCTGAATGTAGGCGAACAGTACATAGCCGCTGCCGAACAGAATCGAGCCGATGCGCAGAAAATACCAGAACAAATCGAACAAAGATGGGGTATTCAGCAAGGCGGGCGCAGTTTGCAGTGCCGGAACTGCCGCCTGCTGCACGCGCAGCGCCAGGTCATGACCGATGCCGACCCACCCAACAGCGCCAATCGATGGGCTGCCCGCCCCAAAGCGCCTGTACAACCCGTACACCAGCCCCGCACCCAGCATGACCACGACTTCGGGCAGGTCGAAGATCACCAGGCCGACCAGGCACACGGCGAACAGCAGTTGCAGCGGGCGGGTCTTCAGTGCCGATGGCACGAGCCGGTAGCCCGCCAACGCGATCACGGCGATGATCATCGGCTTCAACCCCCAGAAGATCGCTTCCATGATCGCCAGCGACCCGCCCGCAACATACACCGCCGTGAGCGCAATCGTGATCAATAGGGCCGGGACGATGAAACATGTCCCGGCCAGCACCGCGCCGGGGATCCCGCGCATCAGGTAGCCGACGTGGATCATGACTTCGGTCGAATTTGGACCGGGGATCAGGTTCACGGCGGCCACCAGATCGAGATAATGCGCACGGGTGATCCACCCGCGCCGCGTGACAATCTCGTCTTCGCCCATTGCAATATGGGCGACAGGCCCGCCGAAGGCGGTCACGCTCATGCGCAGAAACAGGCGCGCCAGTTCGCCGTACGTCGCCCGTTTCAACGGCGCGTGTGCTGCCGGTGTTTGAGTCATGCGCTTCCTTTGGTTTGTTCGTTTAAAAGGATCATGGCTTGTGCTTCATCCAAAATGGGCAGGCACACCCGAAAGATGCTGCCCTTGCCGACTTCGCTTTCGACGGTGATGCTGCCGCCGTGCGCTTCGGCAATCTTGCGGGCGATGTTCAGCCCCAAACCCGTACCGCCATCGTCGCTGTCCTGAAGGCTGTCGCGGCGGTAGAAACGCTCGAAGATGAAGGGCAGTTCCAGCGGGCTGATGCCGATCCCGGAATCGCCCACCGCGATCACCAGTTCACGCCCCTGCACGAAAGTCGAGACGGTCACTGTACCCCCTTCTGGAGTATAGCCTAATCCGTTCAGGATCAGGTGCTTGATCATGCGTTTGAATTCATACTGATCGATCAGCAGGTTGGGCAGGGCATCACCGGGGATGAATGCGAGCATCTGGCGGCGGCGCAGTGCGAGCCGCTGTTCATCTTCGACCGCCTCACGGGTGGGCGGGTTGATGTTCATCCACTTAAAACGGTAATCGCTGGTATCGGCCTTATCCAGCTTCGACATGCTCAGCAGATCGTCGAATAAACGCTGAAGGTTGTCCACTTGCAGTGTAAGCGTCTCCATCTGCTGCTGCTGCGCGTCGGGGTCGTTCTTCAGGCGGTTCATCAGGTAGATGCTGGTCTTGATCACGGTGAGCGGCGTGCGTAAATCATGGCTCATGTTGCCGATGAAACGCTGAAGCACGTTGACCTTTTCGCGTTCGACGGCCAGTTCGACCCGCCGCGTTTCGGCCTGTTTCGTCCCACGCACATCGCGCACCGCGATCACGCGCAGCATTTCACCTTTGTACTGATGTTTTTTGCCGCGCAGCTCGACCGGGATCACCCCGCCGTCACTGCCGATCAGCCGGACTTCCTGGGGTTCCATCTGGCCACTTTGGGTGTTGTGTAAGACGCGCTGCACGTCTTCGGGGTGAATCAGGCTGGTGATTTTCCTGCCAATCACCTGTGCGAGCGGCAGTTCCAGCAGTGCCGCCAATGCCGGGTTTGCATCGAATACCGTGTCATCGCTGACGACAGCCAGCGGTTCCAGCGTGGCCGCGAACAGATTGCGGAAGCGGGCTTCGCTTTCGGCCAGTTCGCGCTGATTTATCTCCAGTTCGCGTTCGCTTTCCCGGCGGATCAGCGCAGCGATCAGCACCAGCAGGCCGACAGCCACCATGATGTACAGCGGAAACAGCACCAGCGAGAAGGGAATCTGTGGGCGCAGCATGGGCAGCAGCAGCATCGATAAAATCGCCAGCAGCACTGCCGCCGCCGTCCCGCGCACCGCGAACAGCAGGTATGCCGCCAGCACAGCGGGCAGCGTGGTCACCAGGACGATCATCACCTGCACCGGGTCATACACGCGATCCGTGACCAGCGATGCGAACGGGATCGACATCAGCACCAGGATCGTGACCGACGCAGCCATCTGATAGCGCCCCAGGCGGTTCAGCCCATACGCGATGGTGAGGATCACGCTGCTGAGGATCAGGTAGAGTCCGAACACTGTGCTGCCCAGCGGCGTTAAATCCCACAGCACGCCGCCCAACACCGTGACGATCATCGGCAGCAGGATCAGCGACAGCAGGTTCGCTTTGGCAGCGGGCGCGTCCGAAGGGCGCAGCGGGAGGATCAAATAGCGCCACAGGTGCATGAATACCCTATGGTGGGAGGAGGACACGGCGTAGGATGAAGGGTCGGTGTGAGCGCGTGACATGGGCCGTCCTGATATATTCATAACCCAGTATAGCGCATCGACTTTTGCGTATGATACACTGACCCATGAGCATGTCGTGACTAGCGAAGGATAAACGGCAGATGGCGCTTGCGCTTCACCCCGATACGACCTACACCCTCGATAAAATTGTCGAAGTGCTGGGCAGCGATGCCGAGTACTACCTGAACCACGTTTCCAATACCATCCGTAAAGAACACCTGTACCTGCCGCATGGCGATTTTGTCAGCCAGGTGTGGTATGAATCCGACCGCACCCCCAGCGTGCTGCGCAGCCTGCAAGCGCTGTTCTCACATGGGCGCTTGGCAGGGACGGGCTACCTGTCGATCCTCCCGGTTGACCAGGGGATCGAACATTCGGCGGGCGCATCGTTCGCCAAGAACCCGATCTACTTCGACCCGGAAAAGATCGTCCAGTTGGCGATTGAAGGCGGCTGCAACGCGGTCGCATCGACGTTCGGCGTGCTGGCTTCGGTGGCGCGTAAATATGCGCATAAAATCCCGTTCATGGTCAAAATCAACCATAACGAACTGCTCACCTACCCGAACAAGTTCGATCAGGTGATGTTCGGCAGCATCAAGCAGGCGCACGATATGGGTGCGGTCGCGGTGGGCGCGACGGTGTATTTCGGCAGCGCGGAAAGCAGCCGCCAGTTGATCGAAGTGGCCGAAGCGTTCTCCCAGGCGCACGAACTGGGCATGGCCACCGTGCTGTGGTGCTACACGCGCAACAATGCGTTCAAGGTGAACGGGACGAGCTACGAAGCGGCGGCGGACATCACCGGGCAGGCCAATCACCTGGGCGTGACCATCGGCGCGGACATCGTGAAACAGAAGCTGCCGACCAACAACGGCGGTTTCAAGGCGCTGAACACCGGAAATTCCAGCTATGGCAAGCTTGATGAGCGCATGTACACCGAACTTTCGACCGACCACCCGATTGACCTGACGCGCTACCAGGTGGCGAACGGCTACATGGGGCGCGTCGGGCTGATCAACAGCGGCGGCGCTAGCGGCGAAAATGACCTGAAAGAAGCGATTTTGACGGCGGTCGTCAACAAGCGGGCGGGCGGCATGGGCCTGATCAGCGGGCGCAAAGCGTTCCAGCGCCCGATGGAAGAAGGAGCGGCACTGCTGCGTGCCATCCAGGATGTATACCTGGAAACGGGCGTGACCGTCGCGTAGAAACACGCACTAACCCTCCAAGTAAAAGCAGCGAGCGATCCAGTTGTGGATCGCTCGCTGCTTTTATGGCTGTCGCTGTGCCTCCGCGCTAGAACTCGGAGGTGGGGGTTGCGCCCACATCGCTAAGCTGACCCAGGGGGATGAACCCCTGGGGCGTAGCGGTCGCGCCGGGCAGCACCTGCGCGCCGCCGCCAATGGGCGTATCGAACGGCAGCGGCGTGAACGGCGCGAACGTCGGCGGCGGGGTATTGGTTGGGGACGGCGTGACCGTCGGCGTGGGCGGGATGTTGTTCACGACAATATTGCGCGTGCGGTACAGGAAGCCGCCGTTGTTCGAGAACGCCGCTAGGCGCAGCGTGTAGTTGCCGTTCTGTACGGTGCGGCTGTCCCACTGGCCGATCACGCCGTTCTGTCCCTGCTGGCCGAACGGCCCGCTGATCACCTGGTAGTTCTGTGTCCCGGCGGGCGCAAGTTCGATCTGGTAACGGTTGAAGTTATCCGCCAGCACCGTCCCGGTGATCTGGATCGTCTCGCTCACCGCCTGGCCTTCTGCGGGCGAACTGATCTCCACCTGCGGGAGGGTCTGGCCGGGCGCGCACGCCGTTGTCGGGGGCGTTTGCGTGGGCAGGTTGTTCGCCTGCACGTAAGCGCGGCCATCGGCGGTATTGAGCAGCCATGCGACGGCTGACGCATCGCGCAGCGCCAGGAACTGTTCGGTCACGACGTTGTTCGGGCAGTTCTCATTGGCAATCTGGCGCGTCCAGGTATCGATGGGGAGCTGCTGCACGAATCCGGCAGTCGGCGCGGGCGGGAGCTGCGCCTGTGCGAAGATTTCCTGACGGCGGTTGCGGCACGTCTGCTGATTGGTGGCATCGAGCAGCGTCCCGGTATCGGCGCAGATTTCAAGCTGCACCACCCCGGACGGAGCCGTCCAGCCAGCGGGCGGTTGTGCCGTCAGCACCGACGACATGATCGCGTTCCACACGGGGACGGCGTTGGTCTGGGTGGTATTGATCGTCGGGTTGTTGTCATTGCGCCCCAACCACACACCCACCGTGATGTTATTGGCAAAGCCCATCGTCCACAGGTCGCGGCTTTCGTTGCTCGTCCCGGTCTTGGCGGCCACGCGCCCAGGGAATTGGGGCAGGTTCAAGCCGCTGTTCGGGCCGAACGCCGCCGAACGCGCTTCATTGTCGCTGAGGATGCTTTGCATCAGGTAGGCGATCTGCGGCTGCACCTGCTGGCTGCCCGCTGCACGCGGGGTCGGCTGGGCGATCTCGTTGCCTTCGGTATCGGTGATCGACTGGATGCTAAACATCGGCACGCGCACGCCGTTGTTCGCCAGCGTGCTGTACGACTGCACCATATCGTACAGGCGCACATCGAACCCACCAAGCGCCGCCGCCAGCCCGATGCTGTTTTCCTGTTCGGGCAGGAAACGCAGCCCCATGCGCGTGGATGTTTCGCGGAAGCGGTCGAGTCCCAGCCATTCGAGCGTTTTCACCGCTGGCACGTTGTAGCTGTTCTGAAGTGCGAAGCGCATCGCCACAGGCCCGCGGAAACGGCCATCGAAGTTGACCGGGGCATACGGAGGCACCGTCTGGTACGTGACCGGGACATCCCATAGGATGGTCGCGGGCGTGTAATATTCCAGGGCGTTGTTGCGCGTCACCCCTTCCAGCGCCGCCGTGTACAGAATCGGCTTGATGGCCGACCCCGGCTGCTGCCAGGTGAACACGTTGTTGACCTGCCCGTCGATCTGTTCATTGGCGAAATCCGGGCTGCCCACCATCGCCAGGATCGCGCCCGAACGCGGGTCGGCCACCAGCACCGCGCCCGTGTTCACGGCATTGGTCGTAAGCTGGTTCACCCCGGCATCGAGCGCGGCTTCGGCCAACTGCTGAAGCGCCGGGTTAAGTGTGGTCGTGATTTGCATCCCGCGCCGGAAAATTTCTTCCGACGACCCGAAATCGCGTTCGATCACGGCTTGTACATAGTTGACGAAATGGGGGTACTGCACCCGGTACGAACGCGGCAGGAAAGCGCGGGTTTCGACGCGGGCTTTATCGACCGCCGTCTGCGGACTGGCGATCTGCTGCTGGTTGACGCAGAAGGCCGTCGCGGGCGTATCATACGGCGGGGTGGTGAACTGCAAACACCCGACCGCCGCCATCTGCGTAAGCACCTGGTTCATGCGCGCAAACGCGGCTTCACGGTTGATCACCGGGTCATACGTCGCGGGAGCCTGGATCAACCCGGCCAGCATCGCCGCCTGGGGCAGGTTGACATCGGCAGCCGAAACGCCGAAGTAGAACTGTGCGGCGGCTTCCACACCATACGCCTGGTTGCCGAAGAACACTTCATTCAGGTACAGCTCCAGGATGAAGCTTTTATCGTACTGCTGCGCAATTTCGGCGGCGATCACGATCTCTTGCAGCTTGCGATCTGCCGATACCGTGTTATCGCGCAGCACCAGGTTCCGGGCGATCTGCTGAGTGATCGTACTTGCGCCCGATGTGATCTCGCCCGCGCTCAGATTATCGAGAAACGCCCGTCCGATGGCGATGGGGTCGAAGCCGGGGTCATCGAAATAGCGTTCGTTTTCAAGCGATACCACCGCGTGGATCATTTCCGGCGCAATATCGGCCAGGTCGATGGTTTCGCGTGCGCCCCCGCTGCGGCTGGCGAGTTCGGCCAGCAGCGTTTCGCCATCCGCCGCGTAGATGCGGGCGGTCTGGAAGGGGGGACGATAGTTCGCCAGCGCCGCGATCTCGTCGCGCCAGGGTTCCGCAATGTTGTTGTACGTGACCACGCCCAGGATCACCACGCCCGCGGCGACTAGGAACAGCAGGGCGGCCACCGCCGCCGTGACCAGGCCAATCGTGCGGAAGGTGCGCGCCCGCTGTGCTTCCAGCGCCCGTTCATAGTTCGGGGTGACTTCTTCCACATTGTAGGTGGGCGGCGCGGGTGGGATCGGTGCTTCGACGCTTTCATACCCGGCCAGGCGCGGATTGGCCACCGTCACCCCAGTCGCAACGGTTTCATTGCCATACGGATTAGCGACGACCGTCACATTCGGGTCTTGTTCGCCCAGGTACACCCCCTGCGTGTTGGGGACGGTCGCTTCCAGGTCCAAAACGGGTACCCGACGCGGCAGCGGCATATCATCGTCGTAGATCGGGCTGGTGGGAACGGTCTGGCCTTCTTGCAGCGGCACGTCCTGGGCGGCGCGGTCGGCCAGGTATTGCAGCGAAAGGCCGCCCGCCGCTTCGCTCGTCAGGGTGGGCGAAGGCTGAGCCGCCTGCTGGCGCGCCAGCACATCCGGCGTGCGCAGCATCCATTCATTGTTTTCGTACACGTACCACGAATCCGATTCAAACCCCATCATCCAATAGCGGTTCGCGTCATCGAGTACCATGTAGTTGCGCAGTTCATTCTGAAGCTGGTCGCGGGTGATTTGCCCGGCGAGATATTGATCGCGCAGGGCGCGGATCGCTTCTTCGGCGCTGCGGTAGCGCGCCGCCAACACCTCTTCCTGTGGGGACAGCGTCGGAGCCTGCACGGCGACGGGGGCGGCAGGCTCGACCGGAGTCCCGGCGGTTCCGGCTTCAATCGCGGCGGCGAGCCGCTGGCTGTCGCTCAGCTTTTCAAGCTGCTGGCGGGCATACGCCGCCGGATCCATTGGCCCTGTCGCGCCGGGATCGACGGGCGCGCCTGCCCCGGTCTCGACCGAAGGCTGCGTCCCGCTCATGCTGACGGTGCCGCTCACGTTCGCATCCATGCTTTGCAGGCGCGCAAGCTGTTCGCGGGCATAGGCTGCCGGGTCTGCGGCGGGGTCAGCCGGGGGTGCTTCCGCTTCTGAAGCAGGAGCCGCCGTTTGCGGAAGCTGTTGATCCGCAAGGCTGGCGAGCGCGATCAGCTCGCTCATGCTGATGCCGGTGTCTTCCTCGTCGTCTTCCATTGTGGGGAGGGGCTGTGCTTCGGCCTCATCGTCCGGCGGCGCGTCAGCGCTGTCGAACGGCAGCACATCGATGACGGGTTCAGCGCTTTCGAGCGGCTCTTGAGGGAGTACATCGGCGGGCGCTGCTGCTTCGGCACCTGCCGAGCCATCAGCGGCCAGCACTTCATCGCCCTCCGCCGCAGCGGGGTCGCTTTCGACTTCCTGCACAGTGGTATCTTCGGGCTTCGGGCGATGCCATCCGCCGGATGACTGCGGCTGCACATCCAGGTTACGCGGGAGTACCGGGGCATTCCAGCCCGGTTCCTGGCGTGGAGCCGACTTTACGTCGCGGATTTCAGCCGGGGCATCAGCAGGACGTTCCGGGACGCGCCATCCACCGGTGCCGCCGCCGCTGGGCTGACGCCAACCGCCATTTTGCCCTTCAGACGGGCTGCCTTGCGTATCCGGTTCATTCGGGCGGTTCGTCATCGCCTTCACCTCTGCTACAGGAAGACAGGTTAGGTTTTATTAACGTGCCGATTATAGCGCGAAGTCTGGCAATAGGACAATGACAGCGCAAATGCAGGGTAGGGGAACCGCATCAAAACCCTGCATCCCGGCTTCCTTTGGAAGCTTCCCTCCTCCAGGGCGAACCAGATTCGCCCTGAAGAGGGACATCTCAACGCAGTTGAGCAGGGTAAGGGGCTGGGTTAGGCCAAAACGGGTGATCGGGTTTTTACTGAGGCGGCAGGCTGGGATCGCGCCCTTCACCGCCCTTCCCAACGAATTTGCTGGGGTCGTCATCCGCTCCATCCGTCGTGGCCGCCGTCTGCCCGTCGAGCGGTTCAGCAGGCGGCGGGTTTGCCTTCGCCTCAAGAGTCTGCTGGGTGGTGCCGGCAGGCGGCTGCGGAATGGCCGGGGTTTCCAGCACGTAACGCGGCACCCCACGTCGGGTGTCATCATCCAGCATTCGCAGCAGCAGGGTATCTTCATCCGGGAGGGTGTTGGGCAGCGTGGAGAGCATTTTCAGTTCCAGCGTGGCTTCATCATCCCACAACCCTTCGACCAGGATCACCACCGCGCTGATGTTGTCTTCGCCGCCAAGCGCATTGGCACGGTCAACCAGTTTTTGAGCGGCCTCTGTCGGCTCCTCATAGGCCAGCACGATCTCGGCAATTTCGCCGGGGCGCACATGGCGCGTCAGGCCGTCGGAACACAGCACCAGCCGATCCCCGGCGTGCAGGCGGGATTCGTACACATCCACATCGATGTCTTCGTTCTGCCCCAATGCCCGGTACAGCACATTTTTCATGGGGTGATCTTCGGCCTGTTCCTGGGTGAGATGCCCGGCGGCGACCAGCGCTTCTACAAAGCTGTGATCCGCCGTGATCTGCGTGACCTGCTGCGTGCGGTGTTCGATCAGGTAAGCGCGGCTGTCGCCCACATGCGCGACGATCACGTTTGCGCCGCGCACGAACGCCAGCGTCGCCGTCGTCCCCATCCCGCGCAGTTCCGGGTTGGCGGCGGCTCGGTTGACGATCACCGTATTGGCGGTGCGAATTACGCCTTTCATCCGGTCGCCAACGGCCTCATCGCTCATCGAATCGAGCGCGGGCGGATTCAGGGCGATCATCCCATCCTGAACGGATTCGACCGCCAGCCGGCTGGCTTCTTCGCCAGCGGCAGCGCCGCCCATACCATCAGCGACGATGGCAAGCGCATAGGAATCACGCAGCCAAAGGTGGAGGTTATCTTCGTTGTTTTCGCGTATCTGCCCCGTGCTGGTGCTGAACCCGCCGCGCAGACGGATGCGCTTCTCCGCTTCGCTCATACCGTGAAGACCTTTTGGTGCGCGCTCGTGTTTCGTTTATGAAATCAATTCTATCGAAGGTGCTAGGCGGCGCAAGCATAGGTTTCTACGTTGTTACACCGCCGGGTGAATGCGCCCGCCGGAACCGGGTCGATTCCGGCAAAAAGCACCCTATCGTTCGCAATTTGGCGGTGGTAGAGTCGAGGGCTATATCCCAAACGAATGCGCTGATTTGGGATATACAGCGTGGGTGAATATGGCACAGCTCGCAGACGTTTATCATATTCTCAACTTCAACGATACGTATGCTTTGGGGCATTATGCCCGCGTGGTGGATGCCCAGGATCGCCGGACGGGGGATGTGACCGCCCTGAAGGTGATGCGCACCGAACACCTTTCGCCAGGGGAAGCGCCGCGCTGGGAATACCGCGCCTTCGCCAATGAAGCCGAACTGCTCTCCAAGCTGGCCGAAAACCCGCACGTCGTGCGCCTGCTGGACTGCGGCTACCTGTCGTCGCACAGCGAAGCCCCGGAAGATGGCGACATCGACTCGTTCGGGACGGACGTGATCGCTTTTACCCGTGATCTGTTCACGTATTCGGAACGCGGCTGGCGGCCTTATCTCGCGCTTGAAAACCTGCCGCGCACGGAAAACCTGTTCTACCTAATGCGCACCGACCGCCCGAACACACGCTTTCGCCTGCCCACCGAAGAAGGAATTTCGCTGGCGCTTCAGTTCGGGGAAACGCTGCGGCTGGCACACCGCCAGGGCATCGTGTACATGGATCACAAACTGGAACATGTGTATTGGGATGGGGTGCAGCTTCGCATCATCGACCTGAACAGTTCGCGCCAGCTTGAAGGCAGCCTGAGCGAAAACGCCCAGTACTTCCGCATGGATATTCATAACCTGTGCGTGGGCATTCTGTACCCGGTTTTCACCGGGCTTTCGCCGCAGAAATCGTCACTGCGCCCGCAGCCGGGGTCGATTCATGAAGTGGAATCGCGCTACCGCGACATCACCCAGCTCGATTTCGGCGTGGAGCCGACGTTGAGCGGCGGTCTGCAAGCCCTGCTTCAGCGCGGCGCGGAAATGCAGATTCAAAGCGCCGATGACTTCATTGATGGGCTGCACCAGGTGGCCGTCGAATTCGGGTGGGATTTTCCGGGGCAGTACACCCGCCCCGTCAACCGTGAGGCACGTTCGCACATGCGCGCCGGGTTAGCGGCGGCACGGCGCGGGGAAGATCACCTGCGCGAAGCCCGCGATCATCTGCGCGAAGCGGCGATTCAGGAAGGCATCACCGCCGACCTGGAAGCCGAACTGCGGCGGTTGGTCAAGGCGCTGAACGACATGCTGAATACGCGGGTCATTCCTTAACGTTGCCGCGTTACGTCACAAAGGCGCGGTTCTGTTCGTACCCCTGCCAGCTTCCATCTGCCAGAATCGCGGCAGTTGCGTCGATCACGGCGCGCACTTCTGCATCGGTATTGTAGAAATGCGGCGCGATGCGAATGCCCGCCCCTTCCCGGTAATCGATCACGATGTTCTGCGCGATCAACGCCCGGCTGATCGCATAGGCATGGGGCATATCGAGTGTGACCGTCCCCGCCCGGTGCGCAGCCTCTCGCGGCGTGTTGATGCGATACCCGGCTGCGTCCGCCCACTCGATCAGCATGGCCGTCTGCCGCAGCGAATTTTCCCGAATCGCCGCCACCCCCACCTGCCGGATGATCTCCACGCCCGGTTGAATCGCATACAGCGCGGCGATGGCGGGCGTGCCATTGGCTAACCGGTAGCTGTCCTCCCGCAGATCGAACTGCTCCAGGTCGAAGGCGAACGGGCGCTGATGTGCGAACCACCCGGTCATACGCGGCTGCAAGGTCGGCAGCAGGTCGGGGCGCACGTACAGGAACACCCCGCCCGGCCCGCCGCACATCCATTTAAGCGTGCCGCCGATGTAAAAATCGACTTCCAGCGCGGTCACATCCAGTGGGATGATGCCGACGCTGTGATACCCGTTGAGCAGCACTTGCGCGCCCACCGCGTGCGCCTTCCGCACGATTTCGGCGGCGGGCAGGATGTAGGCCGACCGGAACAGCACATGACTGAGCGACACCAGCCGCGTCCGTTCGTCGATGGCTTCGAGCAGGGCATCGGTATCGAGCGTGATCCCGTCGTGCGAACGCACGATTTCGACCTGCATATGCGGCGGCAGCCCGCGAGTCACGCTGTACACGTCCGACGGGAAATCCTGATCGCTGATCACGACCCGGTTCCGGCGCGTATCGCTGAAATCGAGCGCGCTGATCAGGATGCTGTTGGCGATGCTGGCGTTCTCATGCACCAGCACACTCCCGGCGGGCGCACCCATCAACGGGGCGATTTTGTCCCCAACTGCGCCTTTCAGTTCCCACCAGGTTGGGTTGTCCGCGAACGGCTGTCCCCATGCCCGCACGCCGAGCGTTGCCCAGGTGTCGGCGTAATCGCGCAGTTTATCGTACACGGCACGCGGCATCGCCCCCAGTGAATTCGAGATCAGGTACGTGCAGGTGGACAGGATCGGAAATTCATCGCGCCAGGCGAGCAGCGGGTTTGGGTCGGTCATGTCGGCCTCTTTTATGCAGCAGCGGGCAGTTGTCCGCCTCAATCCGATGGATTGTAGCGGATGTATGCCCGTCTTTCACGCGGCGGCGGGCGCTTCAGCGGGTTCGATGGGTTCCACATACACCCGATGCGTGTGCATCAGGTGCAGCGCCGGCAGCATGAGCGCGATCAGCACCACCCCCGCGACCACGAACGGCATGGCGGGCGCAAGGGAAAACAACAGACCACCGGACGCAGTGCCGATGATGATGCCCATCGTCGCGGCGGATTGATACCAGCCCAGCGCCGCCCCGCTCACCTCCCTGGAGACGCTGACCGTCGCCAGCGATTGCAGCGACGGCATCATCACCCCGCTGGCGATGGCGACCAGCGGCATTGCCACCACGCCGATCCAGTACGGCGACACAATCAGCACCACCGAAAGCATCCCCAGGCCGCGAAAGAACGTCCCGGCCACGATCAGCCGCTTTTCGCCAAACCGGGCGACCAGCCGCTGCACGATGAACATCTGCGTGATGATCTGGCCGACCCCGAAACCGCTCAGAATCAGGCCGTTCCCCAAATGCACTGCATCCGATGACTGCCCCGCAAAGACCACCTGTTCGCCATACAGCGCAATCGTCGAAGTGAGCAGCGCAATCGAAAGCTGCGCCGCGAAGCCCAGGCTCATGATCAGCGGGAGCGATGGATTGGCGACGACATCCCCGAAGCCGAGCTTGATCCGCGCCCGTTCCCGCCGCGCTCGGCGGATTTCCGGGGTGAGCGTCTCTGTCAGCGTGAGCGCCGTCAGCAGCACCATCCCCAACGAAATGGCCGCCGCCAGCATGAACGCCGCCTGATCCCCGAACAGGGCCGACACCAGCCCGCCGACGGCAGGCCCGATCACATAGCCCAGGCCGAACCCGGCGAACACCACGCCGAGCGCCCGTGTGCGCTGGCTGGGCGTGGATAGATCGGTCAGGTAGGCTTGGGCGACGATCACGTTGCCGCCCGTGATCCCGTCCAGGATGCGGGCGGCGAACAGCATTGGCAGCGATTCCGCACCCGCCAGCAGGATGAAGCTGATGAAGGTTCCAATCTGGCTGACGACCAGCACGGGGATGCGCCCGTGACGGTCGGAGAGGCGACCGAGGACGGGCGCGGCGAGGAACTGTGCCGCCCAGTACGAGGCGAGCAGCAGTGAAACCGCAGCGGGCGAAGCGTCGAAACGGTTTCCGGCGTACAGCGGCAGCACCGGCTGTACGATGCTCGCCCCGACGAAATTCACGAACACGATCAGAAAAATGGTCAGTACACGACGGCGATCCACAATAACCCGGTGATCCCAACAGCAGACGGAAAAATGGCGTGCAGCCGTGCATGAGAGCAGAATCGCCCCGCACGCACGGCCAGCTTCACGCTTTTCAGTGTACTGCCGATGCCCCCTGTGCGGCTGAATTGGCTATAGCCAATCCGCGCTGGTCGGTGACGATGTAACTTTGCCGCTGCACCGATACCCCGGTGATCACCGCGCTGAACGCATTGACCGATGCCGCCAGCGAGCCGGTCTTGGCGAAGGCTTCGACGGCGTTCTGGTTCTGCCACAGCACGATCAACTGTGCGATGTCGGCATCATCGACCTGCTCCATCAGGACATACCCAATGAACCCCTCCCGATCCGCAACGGTCGGCAGATATTGATCCTGCAAATGCTGGCGGAACTGTGCCATCATGCCCATTGGAACGCGAACGGTGGTCATTTGTACGTACATTTCGTTACCGCCTTGTCAAGCTGTCATCGTCCGGTGTGTTTGCGAGGGCTGCCAACCCCCGACTATTATTGAAATGCACACAGGCCACAGCAGGAACCGCCAAAAGTCACTATAATACCGGGCTGAACGGTCTATTTTGAGCGCACGAGGAGTCCTATGCGTCCTATCTGGTTCAGGAACCCGTCCGTCCGCCGCAGTACAGTCCGCTTCAGCCTGGTGTACCTGCTGCTGATCGTGGCTGCCAGTCCGGTGGTTGCCCAAGACCCGACTCCAACGCCCAACCGCCCGATGCTCGAACTGCTGCTTCAGGCGGCGGAAGCGCAGATCATGCCCGAAGCGACCGCCGTCCCCGCGCCGCCTTATTCCATCGTGAATGCGCTGGTGAACGGCGACATACCGTATGGGCGGGGAGAGGACGGCGCGTTCACTATCGGTGACCCCGATGCGCCAATCACGATCATCGAATTTGCGGACTGGAGCTGCCCGCACTGCCAGACCTACCGTGCGACCATCGATCAACTGTTGCAATCATATGTTTTGGCGGGGCTAGCACAGTTCGAGTTCCGCATGTTCCCGACGGCGGGCGGCCAGCAGACCGCCGCACTGGGCGTGATCGCGGAATGTGCCGCCCTCAATACTGAAGCAGATGAGGGCGCGGGGCTTGGCTTCTGGCGGGCATATGAAGCGCTGTACGTGATGGCCGAAAATGATGAGTATTTCGCGGAGAATGTGCTGATCAACCTGAGCGACCGCCTGGAAATGGATGCTGAAGCCCTGCTCGAATGCGCCCAGGGGATCGAAGTGCCGCAGGTCGCGGTCGATCTGCAACTGGCGGTGGACATTGGGCTGACGGGTACGCCGGGCGTGCTGGTACGCTACCCGGATGCGGCGGTGGACGAGATCGCGTTCATCGAATTGGACGGCGTGACCTACAATCGCGGCGGGGTGCCGTTGACCGTGCTGGATTCGGTCATCACAGCGGCGAACGACATGCCTCCGTTCATGACGAATCCGTAAGCACGAGCGATTCCGCGATCTGCATGACTGGTGCGCGGTAAATGTCCCCTTCACCGGGCGCGGCGGACGACGAGAGCAGCGCCATACGCCCCGGCGCGAGCGCGATCACGAGAAATTCGCCATCGCGCACCGCCGTATTGACGGGGATACGCGCCGCGTCTCTGGGGCGCACCGCCGAGCCGATCACCAGGGTTTCGAGCGTGCCAACCTGGTACACATCCGGCGGGAGGATGCGCACTTCATCGGTGAGGACATCGACGACGGTCGCATCATCCGCCGCCGAAAGCACGATGACGCGCAGCGCGAACTCGCCCGGCTCAAAGGCGGTCAGGCCGCCGTCGGCGTTGGGCTGATTGCCCAGTGCCGCCCGCCCGTTGTACAGGTCGATCAGGGTATCGAACGCGCCGAACTCGCGTGCCGGGGGGATCAGCACATACCAGTCCGCTGGATACCGAAACGTGATCGGTGCGTCGGTCAGCGCGAATGTGCGCGTATTCGGGTCGAAAGGCGCGGGCGTGGAAACGGCTTCGGGTTCTGCCACCCCCAGGATGCGGATCGACCCGGCCACTGCCCGCGCCAATCCCGCCAGATCACGCGGCAGTTCGCCGGGCGATGCGCCCTCCGCTGTCACGATGACCGCGCCGATGTGCGACCCGTAATCGATGGCGATGGCGAAACGCCGCCCGTCCGGCGCTGCACCTCCCAGGGCGGCGAATGCATCAATGCGGGTTTCGTTGAACGCTACAGATGCAGCCCCTTCATCGTCCGCCAACAATTGTGCTGCGACCGACCTGAAATCGCGCAGCAGGTACGCGGCGGGGTTGCTCAACTGAGCGGGCGCGACGATGCCCACGTCGATGCGAATGCCATCCCCCACAAGGGCGGCGGTGAAGTCGGTAAAGCTGTTCGGCGTGCCAATCTGCGCTGCCCACCCCGCCGGGTAGCCCACGCCGTAGCGCCCATCCGGGGAATTCAGCCGTTCAGTCAGGGGGATTTCCTGGGCATACACCGATTCCGCGCTCAACACCAGCCCGGCCAGCAGCAGCAGTACACAGGCGAAACGGGACATGCCGGGTTTCAGCGCCGCCGCCGATTGCGCTGGTAGTCCTGCTCCAGCGATTCGACCATGCTGTCGGTGAATTCGCCGTCGCTGTTCAGCCGCACCTGCTCCACCTTGCGCTTGGCCGGGGACTGGCTGCCCGCCGCGCCTTCGATTTCGCCTGTGCGCGTCCGTTCATCGTTCTTGCGCTTCGTCGTCCCGCTGATCGCGGCACGTTCGCGGGCGATAATCCGGTCAATCTCGCGCTCACTGCTGCCGCTGGAGAACGTATCGAACGCATGGGCGGCTACACCAATGCCCCACCCGAACAGCGGGAACAGGAACCAGCCATCGCCACCCGCAATCACCATCAGCAGCAGGTTGATCATGATGTACACGACCAGGTGTGAGAAAAATTCGCGGCGCTTGCGGAACGGCTTATCGGCCTGCTGGCGGATGCGCTTCAGTTCGCGCTTGGGCGCAGCGTACCACTTTTCGCCCAGTTCATAGCGATACGCCGCCTGAATCCGGGCGATTCGGCGTGCTTCGCGCATCCCAGTGCGGTAATAGGTCTGCACGTAGTGCGCGGCCAGCCCTGCTCCCCACCCGAACAGCGGGTACAAAAACCAGCTTTCGCCGTCCGCAATCAGCATGAGCAGCACGTTGACGATCAAAAACGGGATCAGGTGGCCGACGAATTCGTTGCGGCGCTTGATCTGCGCGGCGGCGCGGCGGCGAGTCGCTTCCTGGTCATCCGGCGGCGCGATCTCGTCATTTTCGGCCAAGATCGCGTTCAGCACGTCCTCCCAGTCTTTTTCCTTGTATTTTTCCCACCAGGGCGCTTCAGCCGCTTCGCTTTCGCTGAATGTCCACTCGTCGCCGGTGGGGGTGCGCACCAGCAGACCACCGCCTGCCATACGCGCCAGTGATGCGCCGTCATCGTGGCGGTGCAGCACCTTTTCCACGCGCACGCCGCGCTTGCTATCCCAACCCGTGTTGAACTCGACGTTGGCGCGGGCAGCTTTGTCCGCCGCATAACGGGCAGCGTTCGCGGCCAGGCTGCCGAAACTGCTGGCCAGGCTGCCGGGGTTGATCGATTGTCCGGCGGGGCGTGCGTCATTGATCGGCGTGCCAGCGCCCACCCCTGGTGGGAGTCCCACCCCCGGTGGGAGCGGGAATGAATCCGACGGGTTGCGCGCTGATCCTGATCGGCCAGGCGCGTTCGGCGCGGGTGCAGCCGCAGCCACATCGGCGGGCGTTTCATCGTCCACACGCGGAAGCGGTGCGGGCGCGGTGGTGTTGTCCGGGTCACCGGGCGCTGCCAGGCGCTGCAAACGGGCTTCGGTATGGCCTGTCGCGGTCGGCGTGGGCGTGACGATCTCGTAGGCGGGCGGGGTGGCATCGATGCGGGCAGCAGCGGCCTGCACCCGGTTCGGGTTCAGTTCCGTCATCCCGCTTTCGGTGACCGCCGCCTTGAACGCCTCCATCATGGCATGGGCGTTCGGGTAGCGTTCGTCGGGCTTTTTCGCCAGTGCCTTGACCAGTACGGCTTCCACCTGGGGCAGAATATCCGGATTGATTGCGCTTGGCTTGGGGAGCGGGCTGTAAATGTGACTGTGGATTACCGCGAACGGGGTATCGCTGCTGTACGGCACCCGCCCGACGAGCAGTTCGTACAGCACCACCGCCAGCGAATACAGATCGGTCGCGCTGGTCAGTTCGCGGCTGCCCATCGCCTGTTCAGGCGAAATATAATGCGGCGTACCCAGCAGCACATCATGGCTGAGCGTGCTTTCGTTCAACTGCGCCATCCGCGCCAGCCCAAAATCGCTGATGTAAGGCGTACCATCGTTAGCGATAATGATGTTGCTCGGCTTGATGTCGCGGTGCAGCACCCCGGCGCGATGCGCGTAATCCAGCCCGCTGGCAACGTGCGTCATCACGCGGATCAGTTCGGCCAGCGGCGGGGGGTTTTGTGCCATCACCTGCTTGAGCGTGCGCCCTTCGACATATTTCATCACCAGGTACGGTTGGCCGTCAAGTTCGGCAAAATCGTACACCGGGACGATGTGCGCGTGTTCCAGGCGGGCGACGATCTGCGCTTCGCGTTCAAAGCGCGCCAGAAATGTCGCGTCCTCCTGAAAGGCCTGGTGCATCATCTTGATCGCCACATGGCGATCCAGGCGCGGATGATACGCCTTGTAGACGGTCGCCATCCCGCCGAACCCCAACTGCGAGACGATCTGGTACTGCCCGACCCTCTGCCCTTCTGCCAGCGCCATAGCCCCCTGCTCCGGTGATGTTTGTGCGTGCTTGTCGTTCTATTGTACCTGATAGGCTCCAAGCTTAATACGTATGACTTGCGCCAAAGGTTCTAATGTCGGTTTTGTGTCACGCATCCCCCTGAATCGTCACCGTCAGCCGGGCGGCATTGACCAGGTTGAAATAGCGCGAATACGGGTCGCTGCTGGTCACGTAGAACGTCACCGTGACGATGCGTGGGGCGGTCTGCGCCGGGTCTGGGATGGGCGTAAACGTGAAGATGCGGCCATCGCCCCACGTACTGAACGTGACTTCGCGGATGCTGGGCGATGCCGCGATCTGTGCCGGGTCGTACAGCGGGAAGATCGTGAAGGTTTCGTCCATGCGCGGCGGGGTATTGGTATGCACGGTGATGTCCACGCTTTCGCCCGTGTTCAGCGTCACCGTGTCGATTTCGCCGTCGAAGTAGATGCCCGCGCTGCTGCGGTCGGGCGTGGCGGTCGGCGGGATCGATGTGGGCGGCGGGGTCGCCGTCGGGCGCAGCGTGATCCCGTCATCGTTATCGGCCAGCGTGAGGGTGAAATCCTGGCACGCGGCCAGTTCGTGCAGCGGTGACTGCGAGTCGCTGCTGGCGCTGGTGTGCGTCAGCGTGGTGAAGATTACGTCCGGGTCATTCACGGCATCATCACGCACGCTGAGCGTGAAAATGCGCCCGGTCTGCCAGTTCGATGCATCGAATGTGCGGCTTTCGGGCGTGATCGTCAGGCGTTGGGCATTGGCGGCGCTTGCCGAAACGGTCACCGTTTCCCCGGCGGCGGGCGCGGCGGGCAGTGTGACGATATACGCGACCGCTCCGCCTTCATCGAGCCGGGTTTCGGTCAGCGCGATATGCAGGCACGCGGCGGGGGCGGGTTGTGCGGCGGCGAACGGAAGGCCAAAGGCCAGGATCAGCAGGGTGCAGACAAAGCGCATTGCGGGCGGCGGCTCCAGAAGATATTCAGAATCCCGCCTAGTATACGGTCAATCGCTGCAAACGGACACAAAAACTCAATCGCGCTGTGCCGCACGCCCAACCAGCGACCACACATAGCCCTTGTGCGGTGCGAACAGGAACGCCAGCAGGAACAGCCCGGTCAGCGTGAGGACGATCCCCGCGCTGGGGGCGATGCGCACATGCCATGTCACATACAGGCCGATCACCCCGCCGATTCCGCCGATGGCTGCGCCGAGCAGCATCAGGTGATGCATCCGCCGGACGAACAGCCGCGCCGTCGCCGCCGGGGTGACGAGCATCGCCGCCACCAGCGCGATCCCCACCGCCTGCAAGCAGATCACCACCGTGACGGCCAGCAGCACCAGCAGCGCGATCCGCAGGGTTTCGGCGGGCAGCCGCAGCGTTTGCGCCAGCGTGGGGTCGAAGGTGATCACGAGCAGTTCTTTGTACAACACGGCGATCAGCCCCAGCACGACCGCGCCCGCAGCGGCGATCAGGATCAGGTCGTCGTTGGTCACCGCCAGCAGATTCCCGATCAGGATATGGCTCAGGTCGGTGGTGTAGTTGCGAGCCGTCGAAATGATGCCGATTCCCAACGCCAGCGCCCCGGCAAATACGATCCCGATGGCGGTATCTTCGCTCAGGCGGCGGCCTTTGGTCAGCAGGCCAATGCCGATGGCCGACAGCACCCCGGCAGCCAGCCCGCCGATGAACACGGCATCCCGGCTGCCGCTGCTGGTGATGAAGGCCATCGCCACGCCCGGCAGCATCGTGTGCGCCAGCGCATCGCCCAGGAACGCCATCCCCCGTGTGACCACGAACGCGCCGATCACACCGCTGACCACGCCGATCAGCAGCACCGCGAGCATGGCACGCTGCATGAACGGGAGCGCTACGGGGTCGATCAACAACTGCTGTAAAAAGTCCACGCTGTACCTTCTTGACGTACTGATACCCAGTATCAGCGATGATACTGCCGCCTGCACCAGAACTCAAGGTACAGGCGGCGCGTGTCAAGCGTTACGCACCACATGCCAGTGGGACACGTCCCTCCGCCGGGCGGCGTGCCGCCCTTTACGATCCACATGCCAGCGGGACACGCCCCTCCGCCGGGCGGCCTTCCAGCATGACCGGGACATCGA
Organism: bacterium; assembly: GCA_033764035.1. Lineage (GTDB taxonomy): Bacteria > Chloroflexota > Anaerolineae > Aggregatilineales > Phototrophicaceae > Flexifilum. Next base: position 263,238 of record JANRJJ010000014.1, on the reverse strand, counting down.
ACGTTTCTTCGCCACGCACCACCAGCAGTGTGATCTCGTCGCCAGGACGTGTATTGACCACCAGGTAGTAGACCAGTTCATCCATCGTGTTGATGTACGTGCCGTTCACCGCGACGATGATGTCCCCGCCCGCGCAGATGTCGCGCCCGCGAATCGAGCGGACGGTATTCCCGCCGCGCAGCCCGGCTTTCGATGCGGGACTATCCGGCGTGACGGTATCGACCAGCACGCCGCTGTCCACGGGCAGGTTCAGGTCACCCGCCAGCCCGGCCACGCTGAACCCGCCTTCAACGGGCAGACTGCTAATCCCCAACCAGGCGTAATCGACGCGCTGCTGACGGATCAGGTCAGGGATCACGCGCTGCACGGTGGCCGATGGCACGGCGAAGCCCACGCCCTGGAACGTCCCGGTTTCGGTGCGGATCGCGGTGTTCACGCCGATCACCTCGCCCGCTGAATTGAGCAGCGGCCCGCCGGAATTGCCGGGGTTGATGTCGGTATCGACCTGGATGATCGATGGGTTCTGAAAACCCGCCATGTTGATGTCGAGCATCTCTGCCGACGGAAGCTGCCGCCCCAACGCGCTGACTACGCCGACGGTCATCGAACTGGCCAGGCCGAACGGATTGCCGATGGCGATAGCGCGCTGGCCGACGCGCACCGCGTTGGAATCCGCGAAAGTGACCGGGATCAGGCGGTCGGCAGGGGCATCAATGCGGATCACGGCCAGGTCACTGTACAGGTCAAAGCCGATCATCTGCGCTTCGGCCACGAACCCATCATTGAACGTGACGAAAATTTCGTCGGCATCGTTGACGACGTGTGCATTCGTGATGATGTGGCCCTGGGCATCGTACACGAACCCTGAGCCGCTGGCCGCGTCGAGCTGGAGCGATTCAGGATTGAAATCGCGGATGGTCACATCGATGTTGACGACCGACGGCGTGAGCCGGGCATACACGTTTTCGAGCAGCAGATATTCCGCATCCGCTGCGCTGATGATTTCCGGCGGGACGGCGGTCGGCAGGGTTTGCGCCTGAAAGGCCACGCTCATCGGCAGTGCGCGGACGGGCGTGCTGGCGGTGGCGTTCTGAAGGGGGCTGGTGGGCTGGCAGGCGGTGATCGTGACCAGCGCGATCAAGGCCAGCGCTGAGACTAAAGGACGTGGAATCACAACAAGGGACCTCGTAAGGCTAGCGACGCATGACGAGGATGCACCGTCGCGCATGTCGCTATTGTACCCCGTGTCACGGTCTAAATGGCGGGTCAGGTTGGGACTAACGCCTCATTCGACCACGCGCTGCACGCTTAAACGATACCGACCGAGCGTCGTGCCGTCGCGCACCCCGTAGCGGGTCACGGCAATCACGTACTGCCCGGTATACGGCAGGGTGTAGGTCAGCGCCGCATCGCGGGTCGAATCGTCCGCATCATCGTTCAACCCATCGGGCAGCGTTTGATCGGCGGCGTTGCGCAGCAGGATCAGCGCGTCCAGGTCGCCCGTCAAGCGTTCCGCTGTGATTCGCACTCGTTCACCCTGATTGCCGCTGAACTGGTAGAAGCGGGCGTACACCGCGTCGGTGATCTCGGCTTCGACGACATCGCCAAAGCGGATCACCGGGTCGCCGCCTTCGCTCACCGTCTGCTGCGGCGATGGCAGCGTGATCGCGCCCGAATCGACCACGAACGCCTCTCCGGTCGCCGTCAGGCGGATCGTGGTTTCCAGCCGCTCCCCGATGTTGAGCAGGGACTCGTTCACGATCAGCGGTTCGCCGTTCACGCGCAGCGTGAGCGAGAACGCGGTTGGGGCGGACTGCCCGCATCCATCCTGATACCACGCCCAGACGACATAATCCCCCGGCGGCGGCGCGGACGGCCAGTAGATATGTTCGACGGGCTGATCGCTCGGCGTACTGCACCCGGTATTGCTGTCGATTTGCAGCGCCCCGCCGCTGGGCGCGTTCGGGCTGCTCCAGGTGATCGTCCGCCCCTGGGGGTCGCGCACGAACAGGTTCAGGTCGGCGGGCGATGCCCAATCGAGCGATGCCGAGAGCGCGCCGTTGGTCAGGCGAATTTCGCCCGCCGTCAGCGCCAGTTGGTACGATCCCGCCGTGGTGCCGCCCGCCAACCCGGAACGCGAAGCCAGGATCAGGTAATCGCCATCTTTAGGGAGGCGAAACTGCGCGATGCGGGCATCGCGGCTGGCGCTGGTATCGTCGTTGGCGGCCAGTTCGTTCAGGTCGCCGTCCATCAGGATCAGGTACGAATCGAGCGCGGAACGCACGCTGGCCGCGCTCATCGTAATCGTGACTAGTTCGCCCGTTTTGCCGCTGAAGCGGTACAGGTCGAGCGGTTCGCCGCTGGTGATCAACCCTTCGGTCTGGTCGTTATAGCCCAGCGGACGGGTGACGAGCGCCGCCTGGTTGACCGGGATGCTGGAGAGGCGCAGATTGAACGCGCCCATCGCCGACGGATTGCGGTTGGTCACGCGCAGCAGGTAGGGCGCGCTGCGCGGAATGGTGGTGCGGGCGGTGACGAACCGTTCCCCGGTCGCGCCTTCCAGCGGGCGCAGCCCCAAATCCAGAATATCGAGCGCGGGTTGAATGCCGGCGTTCGCATCGACCGTGAACATGGTCGCGCTGATTTGGTCACCCAGGCGTGCGTTCACGATGTACGTAAGGGAAGATGTTTCCGCCGTGAAATTCCCCGTCACCTGTTCGCCTACCTGCAAGATCGCGTTGGCGAGCCGGTTCACGAACAGATCGAACGTCCCGGCGCTGCCCGCACTGCCGTTTCCGCTGGCACGGCGGGTCGCTTCGATCAGGTACCAGCCCGTTTGCGGCAGCGTGGCATAGATGATCGCTTCGCTGTCGCGGGTTTGCGCATCCCGCCCGATCTCGCGGCGCTGATCGTCGTAGATGCGTAGCCGGGGGAGCAGATCGCCGCTGGTGCGCGAGAGGATCAGCCGGACGAGATCGCCCTGCTGGCCGACGAACGCGAAATACAGCGGTTGATCATCGACGATGCGCCCCGTCCCCAGGTCCTGGTAAGCGACGACGGTGTACGGCACGCCGAAATTCGGGCGTTCGGCCAGCGGATCGCCAGGGGTTCCGGTCGGCTGCACATTCGAGCGGGTGAGCGTGAGCCGAAACGTCCCGGTGGAAAGCGTTTCGCCCTGGGAAAAGCGCGTCGCTTCAATGGTGTAGGTGCCGCTGGCGGGCAGCGAAATGCTGATCGCCGCGTTGCGTTCGCCAGGCGCACGGTCGTCGTTGCTGGCGATCTGCGACCCATCCGGCCCGTACAGGATCACGAACGGGTCAAGGCTGCCGGACGTGGTGTCCATCGTGATCGCCACGCCTTCATCGCGGCTCCCGGTGAAGCTGTAACGTGCCAGCGGAATCGCATCGTTGATGTTGCCTTCGATGCTGCCCGCCTGAAGCGGGAACACCGGGATCGGCGTACTCGTCGGGGTGGGGCTTGGCTGTGCGGTCGTGACCAGGCGCGCCCCGGCATCGGCGGAAATGGTCGCCTCAGCGGTCGCTGCTGTGACAGCCGTCGGGGTCGCCGTCGCGGCGATGGGCGATGGCGACGGACTGACGGCCACCGTACTGGGGGTGGCCGCCGTATCGGTCGCCGCCACTGGCACAGTGGCCGTCCCCACCGACGGGGTTCCCGCTTCCTGCGCCAGCAGGGGCATGGCGATCCATAAACTGCACAGCACGAACAGCACACGCCGCAGGTTTTTCATCGCCCATCCCTATCTCATCTTCTGACAGCCCTAGAACTGGCGGCTCCATTCCTGCGGCCAGCGTTCCACGACGATCTTGGTCTGTGTGAAGAACTCGACTCCGTGATGGCTCTGCGCGTGCAGGTCGCCAAAAAAGCTCTCGTTCCACCCGCTGAACGGGAAATACGCCATCGGCGCGGCTACGCCGATGTTCACGCCGACGTTGCCCGCATTCACTTCATAGCGGAATTCGCGTGCTGCTGCGCCGCTGCTGGTGAAGATGCAGGCCATATTGCCATACGCCCGGTCGTTGACGAGCGCAATCGCTTCTTCGACGGTATTGGCGTGCATCATGCTGAGGACGGGGCCAAATATTTCGGTCGTGGCCGGGGTGCTGCCGGGCGGCACATCCTGAAGGATGGTCGGAAAGACCCAGTTGCCATCCTCATAGCCGCTCACCTTTTTGTGCCGCCCATCGACCAGCACATTCACCCCATCCTGCTGCGCCGCCCCGATGATGCCTTCAATGCGCTGTTTGCTGTCCGGGCTGATCACCGGTCCCATTTCCGTCCCATCGTCCAGCCCGTAGCCGACCACGCGGCTGGCGGCGGCATCGGCGATCTGTTCGGTGAACACGTTACGCGCATCCCCCACCGTGATCGCCACCGATGCGGCCAGGCAGCGCTGACCCGCACACCCGAAAGCCGAATCCGCGATGATCTTGGTCGCCATGTCCATATCGGCATCCGGCAGGATCACGACCGGGTTTTTCGCCCCGCCCTGGCACTGCGCCCGCTTGCCGTTGGCGGTCGCCCGGCTGTAGATGTACTTGGCTACGGGTGTAGAGCCGACGAAGCTCACCGCCTTGACCAGCGGGTGATCGAGAATCGCATCGACCGTATCCTTGCCGCCATTCACCAACTGGATCACGCCTTTGGGAAACCCGGCCTGGTCGATCAGCTCGAACAACAGGGCGGATGTCATCGGGACTTTTTCGCTCGGCTTCAGGATGAAGCTGTTGCCCGTCGCCACCGCGTAAGGCAGGAACCACAGCGGGATCATGCCGGGGAAGTTGAACGGCGTGATCGCCGCGACCACGCCCAACGGCTGGCGGAACATATGCTCGTCGATGCCGCGTGCGATGTCCTCATTGTTGTAGCCCTGCATCAGGATCGGCATCCCGCACGCCACTTCCACATTTTCGATGCCGCGCTGCATTTCGGCCAGGCTTTCCTTGTACGTCTTGCCCGCTTCATTGGTGATCGTGCGTGCCAGCGTTTCAAGGTGCGCTTCCAACAGCACTTTCAGCTTGAACATCGGCTGAATGCGCGTCCCCACTGGCACACGCCGCCATTCCTTATACGCGGCGTGCGCGCCTTCCACCGCCTGGGCGACCGCCTGGCGCGGGGTCATGGCGACCTGGCCGATGGTGGCGGCACTGGCGGGGTTGAACACATTCAGGTAATCGGATGCGCCCGCGTCCGTCCAGCTTCCGTTCACATAATCAAGAATCCGCTGCATGGTGAAGTTCCTTTCGATGAGTCGTCTACCAGTACCGTTGTTTGCTTTTGTGCCGGGCATACTGTTCGCGTGCCTGCTGCACGGCGGGGTTGTCGCTCACCTCCGCGATGGCGACATGCCACCACGAGTCGTAACCGCCCACGCGCTCCCGCCGATCCGTTTCGGTGATGATGCACACGGGCTTGCCCTGAATGCTTTTGGCCGTCTCCAGCGCCGCCGAAAATGTTTCCCGCGTGGGCGCGCTGATCACATGTGCGCCCATTCCGGCACAGATCGCCGCAAAATCGAGCGGCAGCGTCTCGCCGTCCAGGTGATCGCTGGCGGTGCGGTAGCGAAATTTGGTGCCGAACCCGTCGCTGCCCACGCTCTTGCTCAACCCGCCAATGCTGGCGTAGCCGTGATTGTCGATCACGATGATAACCACCTTCACGCCTTCCTGCACCATCGTGACGATCTCGCTGTTCATCATCAGGAAGGAGGCATCACCCACCATCACGTACACGTCACGGGCGGGGTCGGCCAGTTTCACGCCCAGCCCGCCCGCAATTTCGTAGCCCATCGTGCTGAAGCCGTATTCCAGATGATACCCACGCGGATCGCGCGTGCGCCACAGCTTATGTAAATCCCCTGGCAGACTGCCCGCCGCGCACAGCACGACATCCTGTGGGTGCGATTGTTCGTTCACCATGCCGATCACTTCCCCCTGGCTGAGCAGCGGCTCGTGTTCCAGATGGTAAATCCGGTGGACTTCGGCATCCCACGCCCGGTTGAGTTCGCCCGCCCGCTGGCGGTATGCTTCCGCCGTGTGGTGGCCTTCCAGCAGCACGGCCAGTTCTTCGAGCGTCGCTTTGGCATCGCCCACCAGCGGGAGCGCGTGCTGTTTGTGCGCATCGAATTCAGCGGCGTTGATGTTGATGAAGCGCACGTCCGGGTTTTGAAAGGCGGTCTGGCTGGCGGATGTGAAATCGCTGTAGCGCGTGCCGATCCCGATGATCAGGTCGGCATCGCGGGCGATCACGTTCGCGCCTGCGGTGCCGGTCGCGCCCACCGCCCCCAGGTTGAGCGGGTGATTGTACGGCAGCGATCCTTTGCCCGCCTGGGTTTCGCACACCGGAATCCCGACCGCTTCGGCCAGTTGCGCCAGCGCGCGCCAGGCTTCGCTGTAATGCACCCCCCCGCCCGCCACGATCAGCGGCGCGTGTGCAGCGCGAATCCACGCGGCGGCCTGCTGGATCAGCGCCGTATCCGGGCGGTTGCGCGGGATCGTCCACACGCGCTTTTCAAACAGGCTTTCGGGGTAATCGAACGCCATCGTCTGCACATCCTGGGGCAGCGCGAGCGTGACCGCGCCCGTTTCGGCGGGGCTGGTCAGTACGCGCATCGCTTCGGGCAGCGCGGTGATCAGTTGTTCCGGGCGGTTGAGCCGATCCCAGTAGCGCGAGACGGGTCGAAAGCAGTCGTTCACGCTGATGTCCTGGGTATGTTCGCTTTCCAACTGCTGCAAGACAGGCGCTTGAATCCGCTCCGCGAAAATATCGCCTGGCAGCAGCAGCACCGGAATCCGGTTGACGGTCGCCACCGCCGCGCCCGTAACCATGTTCAGCGCGCCGGGGCCGATGCTGGAGGTACACGCGAACGTCTGCATCCGGTTTTTGTGCTTGGCATAAGCAATGGCGGTATGCACCTGAGCCTGTTCGTTGCGGCTTTGGTAGTAGCGCAGCCGGTGGGCATACTGCTCAAGCGCCTGCCCGACCCCGGCGACGTTGCCATGCCCGAAAATGCCCCACGCGCCCGCAAAAAATGGGACTTCGACCTCATCGCGGGCGGCGTACTGTGCGCTTAACGCCAGCACGAGCGCCTGTGCCAGCGTCAATCGTCGTGTTTTCATCCGTAAAAAATCCTTTTCATGAAAAATCTGGACTCGACTGCGCTCAATTGTACTCAAGAGTGCCAGGGGATGGGTACAACCAGGCGCGATTATGAAGCGTATACATTTCTGTGCGCCTGCCCGAAGTGTCCACTATCCTTATGGTATGACAATGTTCGGCATTACATGACGATGTTCGGCTGCCTGTAGAGTCGAGCAGGGATGGTAGACTAAAGGAGTAAACCCGCCCATGCGTTTTCAGGATTTGCACTGGAAAGACGTGGAAAGCTATTTGCAGCACGATAACCGCGTGATCCTGGTGACAGGCGCGACTGAACAACACGCTTATCTCAGCCTGATGACGGATATTCTGATCCCGTCGCGGATTGCGCTGGCCGCCGCTGAACGGGAACATGTGTTGATCGCGCCGCCGCTCCATTTTGGCGTGAGCGGGGTGTTTGCGGAATTTCCCGGCACGATTTCGCTGAGCCAGGAAACCTTCGACCAGGTGCTGCTCGAAATGGTTGAAAGCCTGATGCACCAGGGCTTTTCGCGCTTCTTCATCCTGAACGGTCACGGTTACAACCAGCCGTCCGCCCGCGTAGGCGAACTCCATGCCGAAGGCATCATCCAGGTCGATTGGTATCACTGGTGGCGCGAAAACGCGGTCAAACAGGTGGAATCCGAGATCGGTATGACGCTCGACCATGCCAACTGGGGCGAAAATTTCCCGTTCACCCGCGTGGGCGACCTGCCGCCGGACGTGATCGATACCGTGAAGCCGCGCATCAACCTGGAGATGATCGACAACGGCCAGACCATGCGCCAGGTAGCGGGCGATGGCAGTTTCGGCGGGCCGTACCAGGCACCCGATGCCGTCATGGAGATGCTGTTTCAGCGCGTGGTCGATGAAGTGTGCGAACGGCTGCGGGCGCTGCGCGATTGAGGTTCGCGCTATACTATCGCCGTTCGTGGTTGAGTCGTGAGGCATGGGTGCAGCTATGTCCCTCCTGATCCGTGTGGCGGCGGTGCTGGCCGTCGTCTGCCTCAGTTTGAGCGGCGGTGCAGTCTGGTTCGGGCAGGCACGCCCGGACGCAGCCCTGCTGATCGCCGCTGTGCGCCAGAACAGCCGCTTCGATTACAACGATCTGGTGCTGGTCGATCTGGATCAGTGCCGCCGCCATGCCCTGCCACTGCTGTCGATCAGCGATGCGCTGGCATGGTCGCCGGATGGCGAGTCCATCGCGTTTTTGTCGAGCGAAGCGGGCGCGGTCGAAATACACACTGCCGCCATCAATGGGACAGGCATCCGGCGGGTGACCGAAAATTTTACTCAGGATGCGCACGTCGCCTACAGCCCAACAGGTGACGCGCTGGCGTTCACCGCATCGCTGGGCATCGCGTTCGACATCATGCACATCGACCTGACCACCCGCGCCGAATCCGCGCTCACCCCGGCGGGTGCGGGGAATATGTCGCCAACCTGGTCGCCGGATGGCGCGGAGATCGCGTACATCACCAATTCAGGCGGCCATTTTCATCTGGCCGCGCTCGATGTGGCGACGGGCATTCAGCGTTCTATCCATGATCGTCCGGATCGGTGGCTGTTCGCGCCTCAGTTTTCGCCGGATGGCACGCACATCGCGTTCTTTTCGGTCGATCAGGCGTATGGCGACCCGCGCCTGCATGTGATCGACCGCGACGGCGCGGCACGGTGGGAACTGGCCGCCGCCGATGAACGCGGCGATTACCTGGCCGATGTCGAATGGTCACCCGATGGGGAGTGGATCGCGTTTTTGCGGCGCGGCGGGATCGCGGCGGGCGTGTTCGCCGTGAGCGCCGATGGCACGACGACCCGCCCGCTGGCGTGTCTGCCCCGGCTGACGGTCGCTTTTGCCTGGAAGCGCGGGTGAGCGATGCGGATTTTGATCGTGCTGCCGTGCTGCATTGGGGATGTGGTGATCGGCACGGCGGTACTGGCCGCGCTGCGCCGGGCGTATCCCGCCGCGTGGATCGCCTGGGCGGTGAGCGGGTGGTCACGCGCTGTCATCGAACAGCACCCGGCGCTGAACGCGGTGATCGACACCGGAGCCGCGCCGCTGCCCGTGAAAACGCCTGGCGGTTTCGTCCGGTTCGTGCGGCAGATGCGCGCCGGAAAGTTCGACCTGATCGTATCGCTGGTGCGTTCACCGCTGATGAGCGCCGCCGTGCAGCTTGCGGGCGTGCGCGGGCGTGCCGGACTCGATTCCAACGGGCGCGGTTTTGGCTACAACGTGCGTGCGCCTGTCGATCCCGATCAGCCGCGCCATGAAGGAGAAATTTACCTGGACGTGGTGCGGGCGTTGGGCGTGGATGCCGATGGGTGTTACGCCCATGTCCCGGTGATGCCCGCAGACAGGGCGGCCTTCTGGCAGATCGCCAAGCGCGCCGCGCCGGAACTGCGCGCCGGGGAATATCTGGTCGTCAACCCGGCGGGCGGGCGCAACCCCGGCATGGTCATGGATTCCAAACGCTACCCGCCCGCAAGCCTGGCGGCGCTGGCGAACCGGCTGGCGGGGCGGTATCAGCGGCGGATCGTGCTGGTCGGCGCGGGGTCGGATCGTCCGATCCTGGAAGCCGCCGCTGCACATTTGGATCAACCCCCAGTCATGTTCGCCGGGGAACTCACGTTTGGGCAGATCGCGGCGCTGGCGGCGGAGTCGTTCGCGTATGTTGGCAATGATACCGGGCTGACTCATCTGGCGGGTGCTGCCGGGGCGCGCACGATCATGATCCTGGGGCCGACCGACCCGGCGCGCTACGCGCCGTTCACCCCGCCGGGGCGTTCGCTGGCGCTGTGGAAACCCGCCGCGGTGGACGTGCGCGGCGTAGGGGGCGGGCAGCCCACCCCCTGGGATTGGTCACGCGATGGGATCGGCATCGAAAGCGCGTTCGAGCGTATCACCGCGTTTCTGGATGGCGCGTATCAGCGCGGGAACACGTAGCGCACGGTGTAGGTGATCACGGTTTCGGCTCCCGGTTCGACCAGGGCGCGGAATTCGATGGTATTGCTGTTGATCTGCGTGTAATCGGCGCTGGCGTTCAGAATTTCCCAGTTCGACCACCGAAACAGCGATTCTGGCACACGGATTTCGACCGTTTCGTCGTCCTTGCGGTTGCGCAGCCGAATTTCATAGGTTTCTTCCAGCACATCGCCGCTGATGAAGTTGAAGCTCGTCTGGGTGCGTTCCCCTACCAGGTCGAAGGCATTGCCCAGGTAAATGCGGACATCTTCGCCTTCCGGTGTGTGATCGATGGAATTTTCACCGATCAGCACAGGCGCGCCATCGATGTCCTGCTGGTACACGCGCATCCGTCCGGCAGGCAGGTCAGCACCTACACCACCGTCCGCATCGGTGGTGAATTCCAGGTACGTCCCCACATCGGTGATCCCGGTCGCGCCGTAGTATTGATCGTAGATCGGGCCGCCGCCGTAATACGGAAAGCTGGCATCGTACACGTAAAAGGTGTTCGCGGGGACGGCGGTCGCGGTCACGAACTCGACCTGTTTGGTTTCATTATCGGCCACCGTGACCGGGCGGGCGATTTCGTACAGCTTGTACTCGCTGATGTCGCGCTGCACCACCTGATCGACCGGCGCGGCGGCCATCGCTTCCATGCCATCCGCCATGCGCCCCATCGCCATCATTTCCGGCTGCACCCGGTTGACATCCCCGGCGATCAGCTTGACTTCCGCATCCTGGTACGTCGCGCCGGACGTGTTGGTCAGCGTCACCCAGCCGTTCAGGTCGAGCGTGGCATTATCCACCGCCAGCAGCACGTTGTAATCCGCCGTCCACGAAAGGCCGCCCGTCAGGTACGTGAGCTGGATCAGTTGGTCGCCCGCTGTGCCGCTTTGCACCAGCCAGCGCAGCGTTGGCCGCGTGATCAGCCCGCCGGGAAGTTCGGCAAAGCGGACTTCCCGAATGTAGCCGCTGCTGATGGTGATCACCTGTCCGTCCGGGCTTTGCAGAATTGCCCCGCCGCGTGCGCTGAGCAAAATCCCGTCGTAGACCGTGCCATCTTCCACCACGACGGTGATCGGCTGATCGATGTAGCGGTTGAGCAGTGCCGCCGAATCGACCAGATCGAAGGCGTAGTTCTGTTCCAGCACGTAGGTATTCAGACGGTCGGTCAGCGATAGGAAGGTGACGGAGGTCGGGTCGATGCTGGCGGCCACGTCGGTGAAATTGACCCGGTTTTCGCCCGCATCGAAGGTGAGCAGGCGGCGATCCTGCACCAGCGCCGTCCCCTGGTTGTAAATCGCCAGGGAAACGCCGGTCTCGACCGGGGCGGCTTCAGGCGTAGCGTCCTGGGCGGCAGCGCTGAATCCCATTGTGAACAGCACCAGCATCAGCAGCAGTACGAGCATTTTACGCATGGTCATGTCCTTTTCCTGATCTCTCGTTTACAAGGTGATATCGAGCATGTATTCGTTGACGATGATCGTGTATGCGCCGGGCGCATCGAAGCGCGCTTCGACCATGATTTCGGCCTGGTATGGGACGATCTGCATGGAACACATCGCGGCCAGGGGCATCACGCGGAAAATTTCAATACGGATCATGTTTTCGACGCGGCTTTGACGCACTTCGACCGGGTACACGCAGCCGTCCGGCTGATACCCGGTCACGTTCAGGCGCACCTGGGGCGGTGCCGATTCCAGAAGCGTTGGGGTGACGTTTTCGATCACCATGAAGCTCTCGAAGGTGGGCTGATCGTCATCCTGGGGCGGCGGGCCGCTCACAGAATCGGTTCGCCCGGCGAACAGCGCCGTCAGCACCAGGATGAGCAGGCGCAGCAGGATTTCCATAATGAATGCAGTCTCTCCTTGCGTGTGAAAGGTACAGGGGTATAGACGAACGGATGGGGGCAGTTGTTCCCGCCGGGGAAGGCAGTTCAGGCCGCCGTTTGTGGGGTGGGCAGGCGCAGCGGCAGTTCGACCGTGAAGCGGCTGCCGCTGCCGGGCGTGCTGTCACAGTGAATCGTCCCTCCGTGCAGCGATGCGATCTTGAGCGCAATCGGCAGCCCCAACCCGGCGCGGGTATCGTTGGCGGTGCGGGCTTTGTTGGCCTTGTAGAAATGATCGAAGATGTGGGGTAGATCTTCCGGGGCAATGCCGATTCCGGTATCGACCACATGCACGCAGATGCCTTCGGCGCTCTGTTCGGTTTGCAGCGTGATCGTCCCGCCTTCCGGGGTATAGTGGATCGCGTTTTCGACCAGCGCAGCAATGCAGGCGTTCAGGTAATGGCCGTCGCCCTGCACGGTTGGGGAAGGTTGGGTGAGGTGCAGGTGGAGGCGCTGATTTTTCGCTTGTGCCGCCGTCCGCTGTTTTTCGGCAACCGTCTCCATCAGCCCGTTCAGGTCGATGCTTTCGATCACCAGTTCCAAGCCAGATTCCAGCCGTGACATCATCTGCAAATCGTCGATCATCCCATTCAGGCGGGCGACCTGGTGTTCGATGCGCCCGACCCGTTCATGCCGCCCGGCGGGATCGTTTTCTTTGGTCAGCAAGTGCAGGTTCACGCTGATCACCGAAAGCGGGGTGCGAATATCGTGCGATGTGATGCGCCCCAGTTCGGCCAGCAGCCGCACTTTTTCGCGCACCAGGCGCAGTTCCATTGCCTGCTGTTCGGCTTCTTTGCGGTCGGCCACATCGCGCACGATGCTTTGAATATGCAGCGGGGTGCCATCCGGCTTGCGCACCAGCGCGACATTGATCTCTGCCGAAAAGACCCGTCCATCCCGGCGGCGGAATGTCCGTTCGTACACGGGGATCGAATCGCCGCGCAGCAGCCGCGCCAGGACGTGCTGGCTGTCGGCCAGTTCATCCGGCGCGACCAGATCGCGGTTGCTCATCGTGATCAGTTCGGCATGGCTGTAGCCGAACATTTCGCAGGCACGGGCGTTGGCCGCTACATGCCGCCCGTGAAAATTGATGAAAAACACCGCGTCGTTGTTCTGGTTGAACAGCGCTGAATAGCGCACCTGTTCGGCGGTCAGCGCTTCAGCAACACGCCGTTCTTCCTCCACCTGGTGCGCCAGCCGGTGCTTAAGCGGGATCATGACCAACACCGCCATGCCGATGAAAATCAACGTCAGCCCCACGCTGATCGCGATTTCGAGCGCCAGGTAGGGTGACGAGACAGACAGCGCGATCCCGATGTTCAGAATCGCCAGCGCCAGCACGGTGAGCAGGGAGAGCGGAAAAATCGGCTGCGTTTTCATGTCTACAATAATACATGAAAGCAGGGGGTGTGCGCCCCTGCCCCGTCGAAGGTTTGAATTTACGTACCGTTACCGCCTGCCGGTGGTGGGTTCGGGTGTGCGGCTGAGCGCCTAGTCGAACAAACCATCGTCTATTTGGTCAATACCGCCCACATCGGTTCTGTCTTCTTCTTCCGTGTTTCCGGTGTTCAGGTACTTGATGTACTCGAACACCTGTTCAGCAAATGGTTTCCACTGAAGCATCGGAATATGCTGCTGCACCTTGCGGAACTCGAAGATCGGCGCCTGAAGCGTGCCTCTGTCATCGTCGTGACGAACCGTATCGGTTTTACTGCCCAACGCACCGAGCGATTCAAGCTTGGTATTCTTCTTGAACTGCTTCCGGCTGAGCAGATCGACCCCTTGTGTGATGCCGTGCAGCCACGCCCGCCGCGTGATGTCCGGAGTCCAGGTGCCTTTTTCAGGGCGGTTATCGACCTTCATCACCCCTTTGGTAAACATCGGATTATCCATTGTGCCACCAAACCCGGCGGCGGTACACACCAGCGTGACGAATTCGTCCGGGTTCGCTTTGTAATAATTCTGTTCATTGGGTGGCATCATTTTGAACATCGAACTGTAATCGGTACGGGCGAGCAGCAGCGCAAAAGATTTCAGATAAGGAAATGGCCCGCCTACATACCCTTTATGCGCCGAATACATCGCCGCTATCAGCGACGCGACCAGCCCTTTAAGCCCGGATGAGAGCGGTTGGCCGCCGATGATGGGCGCAAGCGCAGGATGAACCAAATCCTTCGTCCGGCCATATCCTGCCGCCAACAGCCCGCTTTCTTCATTGACCAATACCTTGAGAACGTCCTTCATCCCCAACACCTGCAGCCCGCGCGTGCGAGAGGTGTCCGTCCCCGTACTCACATCTTTTACATCCGACATGAGCTGCATCAAACGACCTAAGCGGATGCCGCCTGTCACCTGAGGATTTGCGTCCATCGTCGCCGCACCTTCGCCTGCCAGCGTCGGACGTGCTTCGACCCCCTTCAGGCTTGCATCGCCCGTTACAGCACCCAGATCGACGCGCTGCTGATCGGCATGTGGAGTCATCAGGTTGGCGACATTTTCCAGCGCCGTCATGATGTTGGTGACCGTCGCAACGGGCTGACTTTCTTCGATGGGCGGATGCACGACCCATTCAAGTTCTGCACCCACTGCGTTTGCCGATTCATCCGCTGTCATCTGATGCGTGCCGTAATCGCGGAGTACTTTCCCCTTCTTGTACTTGATGTAGGGTAGAAACCTGCCAGGGTTGCGAATCACTCCCCATCCGGTCTGGAACTCGAAACCGACCGCACGGCGGATCATGCGTCCGTCGGCACTTTTCACGGTGACGGGCTTCGCCTGCCGCACGGACGTGATTGGCGCTGCGGTTTTTTTCATCAGCTTCAGCGTCGCCTGATTGCCGATTAATCGCTGAAGCTGAAGGATATGCGTGGGTGAAAAGGCGCTGTAATCGGCGGCAGGCTGGTTGATCTCGTCACCTGTTCGCCGAGCAAAGGAAGCTTGCGATTGCTGTGGTTTACTGTGAACTTGAGGCGCACGCATAACAAATCCTTTGCGAAAGGCGGCGAAAAGATGAACGACGATCACCAATACTATAGCGCCGTACAGGAGTGCAGGATCACTGACTGTATAAATTGCACAAGTTTCATACAAATATGCAGGGGGTGTGCGCCCCTGCTCCGTCGAAGGTTTGAATTTACGTACCGTTACCGCCTGCCGGTGGTGGGTTCGGGTGTGCGGCTGAGCGCCCGCACCGCCTGAAGCGCTGCTGCCGCGCCCGTCGCAATGTCGATTCCTTCGCTCGCCCCATCTGCGACAGGCATCGCCCCGCCGATCAGCTTCCCCGCCGCGTACAGGTTGGCATAGGCGGCATTTTCCCCGCGCAGCGGGCGCATGACCGCGTCAATGTTCACGCCCGCCCGCTGAATCGGCTGACCCGTCCCACTCGTCAGATCATGGGCGATCCATTCATGCAGCGGCGGCACATGCATAACAGGCAGAGCCGCAGTCGTTTCGCGCACCACCCCCTGATACGTCGTCTCCAGCCCGCCGCCGAACACGCCGCCCGTCGCCAGGATCACCGCGTCCCCCGCGAACCAGCGCGGGCGATCCGGCACGGCGGTTTCGGCAAATACGCCGCGCACCTGGCCACCCTGCACATCCAGCCCGCGCACGCGGGGGCCAACCGTGAACCGCCCGCCGCGTTCGATGATTGCCCGGCGCAGCGCGTGATACCAGCGCAGACCGGGGATGCTGGGCGGCAGCACCGGAATTTCCAGGATCGTCGTCCCCAATGCCGCTGCCAGCCGCGCCTTTGTCGCCCACTCCATGCCCAGCACCGCCGGGAGCGCGGCGATCTCGCCGGGTTGCAGCAGCGGCCTGATCTGGGCGATCAGGTGGCGCTGGCCGTCGTCGTGGTCGATGAACGCCGCGAAATCGGTGGACCAGTCATCGAAATTGCCGCCCAGGTGCGGCATCTCGATCAGCGATGCGGCGGCTTCGATGTTGTGCGCTGCCAAGCCCTGAACGACCAGGTTAGGGTAAAAGTCGCGCCAGGTGTCGCCGTTCACGCGGAAACCGATGACGCGCACGCGCTGCCCCTCCAGCGCGGGCAGCGCACCGCCCACCGCATAATCGACCGGGCGCAGCCGCCCCATCGCGGTGACTCCGTATGCGGTTGGGTGCAGCGGCGCTGCATCGTTCAGGGCTGCCAGCCCCGCCGTCAGCGCATCCCCCGCCGTGTGATACGGATGATCCGGGTTTTGCGCCAGGCTTTCAACCGCGCCGATCTCGATCCAACCGGGGTGCAGGGTGAGCGCGCCCTGCCCCTGGGCGATCACTTCGACCTGCGCGCCCATCTTCAGCGCGGTCAGCGCAGCCGTCAGCCCGGCCAGCCCCGCACCCACGATCACGATGCGCGGCGGTGGGTCAGCGCGTTCAACGGGCGCGTTTTCCCAGGGGAGCCGTTCCGCCAGGTTGACGCGGTGAGCCTGGCGAGCCTGTTCACTGCCGAACAAGCCGATGGTGCGTCCGTACAGGTGTTCGGTCAGTACGGCCTGGCGCAGATTATGCCCCCACATCAGCGGGCGCATCCCGCCGAACCGCCGTTCGACGAATTCGCGCAGCAGCGCCGGGGCGTTCAGCGCGGGCTGTTCGGCCTGGCACACCCCGGCAGCCCGGTACGCGCAGAACCCGCCCTGGCATGGTCCCATCCCCAACCGCAGGTCGCGCCGCAGATCGTTCAGGGTATGCACATCCCCATGCCGCAGCGACTCGCGAATCTGTGGCGCGGTCACGATCTCGCATTCGCACACCAGCGCGCCGGGATTTTCACCCGCTTCCAGCGTATCCAGCCGCCCGGTCAGGCGGTGCAGCCGATTCGCGCCGCCATGCAGAGCGGGCAGCACATTCGCGGCAGTCGTCGATGCCGCCGTCACGCTAAGCTTCTGGCACGCCAGGTCTGCGATCTTTTCGGCCATCAGGCGGTAGGTGGTCAGCTTACCGCCGACGATGCTGATCAACCCGGCGATCCCGTCGCGTTCGGCGTGATCGAGCATGGTAAACGTGCGTTTGGCGCTGCGCTGGTCGCCGCCGGGGTCATACAGCGGGCGCACCCCGCCCCAGGCGCGCAGAATCCGCGCCCGGCTGATGCCAGGGGTCATCGCTTCGGCTTCATCCAGAATGCGCGTGACCTCCCAGGGTTCGACGCGGGTATCACCTGGATCGGTCGTCTTGACGCTGGTCGTGCCGATCACGCTCACGGTGCCAACCGGGACGAAAATATCGCCGTCGCCCGGCAGCCGCAGCTTGTTGATCACGGTGTTCACCCACCGAATGTTGTAGGCCAGCATCGCGCCCCGGCTCAGCCGCATGGCAAAGGTTGCGCCCGCCAGCGCGGCCACATCCCCTGCCCAGGGACCAGCCGCGTTGATCGTCAGCGCGCATTCGATGTCGAACGTCTCGTCGGTGCGCAGGTTGCGCACCTGCGCACCGGTGATCGCGCCGTCGTGCAGGTGAAAGGCTTCGATTTTGTGGTAGGTCAGAAAGACCGCGCCCGCTTCCCGCGCCCCGCCTTGAATCTGGTGAAGCAAGTCCCATGAATCGCAGGTCCCGTCCGGCACTTCGTAGATCGCTTCCAGCCGGGGATTGAGCGCAGGTTCCCGGCGGCGCGCTTCGCTCAGTGGCACGGCTTGAGTCGGAATATCGACCGCTGCGCACGCCGCCAGCCACGCTTCGACATAGGCCGGGTCATCGCCGGGGCAAAGGACGAAAAAGCCGCTTGTGTCCTCCACCGATGGCGCGGCGATGCGGCGCAGGATGCGGTTCTCGTCGATGCATTCTTGGGCGCTTTCAGGGTCGCGCACCGCGTAACGTCCGCCGCTGTGCAGCAGCCCGTGATAGCGACCGCTCGTTCCCGTCGCCAGGTCGCCCATTTCCACCAGGATCACGCGCACACCGCGCAGCGCCAGGTCGAGCGCGATGCCGCCGCCCGTCGCGCCGCCGCCAATCACCAGGACATCGGTTTGCATGGTTGTCGTCGTTTCATCCATTTGTCATCACTTGTAAAAGATTATAGCGCGGCCCGTGCCGGAGTTGCTGTGTATTCGACTTTTATTCACATCCTGTTTACGGCCTGGTCAACGGTGGTTCAGACCGAAAGGATGAAGCACTTAACAATGTTGGGTTTCATGATTTTCACGTTTTGGATTATGATGGTGGATATTGTATGAAGAATGTAAAGCCTGCGCATCGGCTGCTTCGCCGTTTTGCTTTGCACACTCCAGCACATCGCAATGGATTGATCCATACAGGCACATTTTCATCAAGTCGCTGGCTATGTTGCATGTGTGTTCAAAGGAGGTTGTTCATGCATCGTTCTATGCCTGGCCCGAAAAAGCAGTCGAAATCCACCCCTGCGATTCAAGCATCACCTCAGGTGACCGACCAAGGTCTTGGTACGAACGTCCATAGGATGCTGCACTTACAGCGCGCTATTGGCAATCACGCACTGGTTCGGGAAATACGGCGCGGAACAGCGATTACAGGTACAGCTGTCAAACCTGTGGCAATCTGTGCTACGCCGACGGGCTATACGATCCTACAGCGTGAAACTGTCCTGTACCCTTTTGAAGATGTTCTTGGTACAGATACAGATCACGACTCGATTGCTTACAATTTTGCGCATTATACGGATCCCCTCAAAATTCCGCTGCCACACTACCAGCGCAAACCCTTAGGGGACGTGGTTCATGAAATTGCGGCAGATTTCGCCTATGAAAATAATTTGAACAGCGTGCAGCGTGTACAAAAGGAAGCGGAAATCGTTGACAAATCGAGACAACATACCGACCGAATCAACAACATCCTGGTGACGAATGCTGGCAATCCGTTGGCGACTTTCAGCGCTGCGCTGAAAGGTGCCTATCAGGGGCTTGATCGATATTTGGATGGGGTTTTTGCCCAGATTTTCAAGACCTATAGGGGGAGGAGCAATCAAAAAGACTACACCATCATACGGTCTACAGAAATACCCTCACGAACTAACATTGAGTCCCAACACGCTTACCAAAATTCTAAAAACGAGTTGCCTAGGATAAAAGGGAGCAGCTACACGACTTACGACCTGAAAGATGCACAAAACCCGAATCGTCGCGGCACACTGCGGTTGGTGGTTGCCTACAATCCACGCGGTGATGCGGTCATCGGCTTTCGCACGTTAGATCATTATAACAGCTTTCAACGAGTTGTCGGTACAGTCGACATCGGTGGCACAAAAGTCACGCTTCCGGCCACTTACTCTCCAAATGCTGTTGAATGAGTTCACGATTTGGCATGGAATCTCAAAAAGGGGGCGAAAAGCCGACTTGCGCCCTTTTTCGATTCGCCTATGCTGGAGGAAGGACAGCACATCATTCGGCTTAAGGATACGGTAATAGGCCGTACTGCACTTGACTTGTTTGACAATTTACGAACTGTGGGTCTACACTGATTTTGCAGATTTTAATCCACCGCTCATCCTGGTGAGCGGCAGGTACGCGCCGGGCTTGCACGCGAACCCTGTTTGCACGGAGTGAAGCCATGATCGACCAGATGGATCGTGAACTGCAAGCCTGGGTCAGCACCGTGACCGCGCTGGACGATGATCGCATCCTGTTCACGCCGCCCGGTGCGGACGTTGGCGCACGCGGAACGAGCGTCAGCGTGTATCTGCTCCATGTCGTGCGGGTGATGACGGCGCATGAACTGCCGCGTGCCGCCCCCACCCCCAGCAAGATTATGCTGCATTACCTGGTCACGGTCGCGGATGCTGACCCGTTTCAGGGGCATCGTCTGCTCGGCCAGTTGATCTTCGCGGCGCTGGAAGAAGCGGACTACGAGGTCGATCTGGAACCGCTGCCGCTGGAGGCCTGGACGGCTTTTCAGCAGGCTCCCCGGCCTGGCTTCATCCTTAAAGTACCGCTGCGCCGCGAAAGGCCAGAACGCATCCCGCGCCTGGTCACGCAGCCGCTCGATGTTCGCGCCGTGCAGACGACCGATCTGCATGGGATCGTCCTGGGGCCTGGCGATACGCCGCTGCATGGCGCAGTCGTCGAACTGCCCGGCCTGCACCTGAGCCAGCGTACCACGCGCACCGGCACCTTCCTCTTTCCTCTGATCCCCGCCACCGCGCAAAAGCGCATTCTGCGCATCCGTGCCAAAGGCAAACTGATCGAACACGCTGTCGAGCAATCCGGCACGGCGGCAGACCCCGTGATCGTGCGGGTCGCGTTCGAATCGTGAATCCCGGTGCGCGGCGCGCTGTGCGCTGCGCGATGAGGCCATCAGCAAAGGAGAACGTTCATGCCGGTCAGCAATTATCAAGCGCCCGATCTGTACATTGAAGAAGTGCCCGTTGGGGCAAGGCCAATCCAGGCCGTTGGGACGAGCATCGCCGGGTTTGTCGGGGTTGCGCCGAACGCGGGCGAACGCCGGGGCGAAGCCGTCGCCATCACCAACCGCACCCAGTTCAACGACATTTATGCCAGCGGCGGCGGGCGCACGAACGGGCGCGGCGCAGGCGCGGGCAACGTGCTGGCACGGGCTATCGCCGGGTTTTTCGATAACGGCGGGTCGATGTGCTATGTGTGCAATATCGCCAGCGAAGCCGATTTAGCGGCGGGGCTGGATGAACTAGGCCGCATCGACGAGATCGCCATCGTCGCCGCGCCGGGCATCACCGGGGCAGCGGCGGCAGATGCGCTGCTGACGCACTGCGAAAACCTGAAAGATCGGGTGTGCATCATCGATGTGCCGGAAGGTATCACGGATGTGAACCGCCTGACCCGCGTCGCAACGGGCGATGCCACCGATGCAGAAGCCGGGTTCCGTCCGCGTGTTTCCGATAACGGGTTCGGCGCGGTTTACTATCCCTGGATCGAAGTGACCGACCCGTACACGCGCCAGCCTGTGTTCACGCCGCCGTCCGGTCACATTGCGGGCATCTGGGCGCGCACGGATGCGACTCGCGGGGTGCATAAAGCCCCGGCCAACGAGATCATTCGTGGGGCGCTGCGCGTGCAGAAACGGCTCTCGCGGGATGAACATGGCATCCTGAACAGCGCAGGCGTGAACGCGATCCGCTTCTTTTCGGGCGAAGGCGTGCGCGTGATGGGGGCGCGTACCGTCGCGCCCGCCGCCAACGAGTTTCGCTACCTGAATGTGCGCCGCCTGTTCAGCATGGTGGAAGAATCGATTGCCGAAAGTATGCGCTGGGTGATCTTCGAGCCGAACGACCGCCCGCTGTGGGACTTGATCCGCCGCGATGTGACGGCGTTCCTGCTGCGCATCTGGCGCGATGGGGCGCTGCAAGGCGCGACCCCGCAGCAGGCGTTTTTCGTCAAATGCGATGAAGAAACCAACCCCCAGGAAAATATCGACGCGGGTATCGTCACCACCGTGATCGGCATGGCTCCGGTCAAGCCCGCTGAATTCGTCGTGTTCCGCATCAGTCAGTATGCAGGTACCGAATCCGTCGAAGAAGGAGCTGAATAATGCCCGAAACCGGACTTCCCGTCGATCCGTATCGTTCGTACAACTGGCGCTTGGTGATCGGTGAAGCGGTGCAGGCGTATTTCACTGCGTGCAGCGGCATCGGCATCAACATTGATGTGATCAACTACCGCGAGGCGGGCAACCGCCAGGTGATCCGGGCGATCCCCGGCCAGGTGCGCTATTCCCCGGTCACGCTGCATTACGGGCTGACGGCTTCGCGGGATGTGTTCAACTGGCTGATGCTCGGCGTGGAAGGGCGCATCGAACGCCGCAATGTTTCGATTGTGATGGTGAACAGCGATGGCAACGACGCGGCAGACGCGCCCAAGTGGAACCTGGATCAGGCGTGGATCGCCGGGTGGAACGGCGCGAAGCTCGACGCGCTCAGCCCGGAGATCGCCATCGAAAGCATCACCCTGGTCTATGAACGCCTGACGCGGGGCTAGCAATGACCATGCGGGCGCTTAGGATGCGGGTGTTAAGCTGGATCATCGCCTTGCTGGAACGACTGCTGCACGGCGCACAGACGCAGTGGGAAACCGCCCGTCATGATGTGGTGCGCCGTGAAACGGCACATCGTGAATTGGTGCATTCACACACGCCGTATGACGACGCGCCCGCCGAATGGGTACAGCGGGCGACCCCCCTGCCGCCGCCGGACTGGATCGAAAAGGTGGCGGCAGGCGCGCCGCACGCCCTGCCGCAGTTGTTGAAGCAGGTCGATCCGCGCTATGTGGAGGCGGTGCTGCACGATCACCCTGCGTTGGAGGTGGTGCGGACGGCAGCTTATGAGTCAGCGCGCCCCGCCGCGCCCCGGCTGGTTGAAACCGAAACACGCCTGCCGCATGAACGCGCTCACCGGTTTCGGCTTCAGCGTGCGCGCCGCCTGTTCGAGCGCAAACCACGCCGGATTGAAGGTGTGCCGCCCACCGCGCACACGTCAGACATGCGGACACGCCCGCTGCCGCCTACACTGCCCCACGATGAACCGCCCGCGCATGAGGCACACCCCGCACAGGATGTGCTACCCGTGCGCATCGTCGCCCGTGCCGTGATCCGCGAAAGCGTCCCGGTGCGGTCGGTCGAAACGCACCCATCGCCTGATCGCGCACGGCCTCATGACGACACTGACCCGCTTGCAGATCATGAAGTCCCGCGTCCGCGCAGGGTGGACTCTGCGCCGCCGTCCGAACACGACGTACCGCGACCGCGCATCGTCACATCAACGCCGCCGCAGTCTATCCCCAATGCGCCGCACCAGACCCGACCGCACCGCCGTCCACCACTGATCGTGCGGGAATCCACATCCACCCGCCGCATTGCGGAGCCGCGCAGCATCGAGACTGACGGGCAGGCAGTGGATCATGCGCCGCGCTCGATGGATACCCGTCCAGCGGACGGCAGCACAAGCGGCGATGTGGTACGCACCAACGCCGAGACCATCCGCACCAGCACTGCGATTGTCCGCACCAACGCCGAGACCATCCGCACCAGCACCGCGATTGTCCGCACCAATGCCGAGATCGTGCGCACCCACGCGGAAACCGTCCGCGCTGCGCCCTACCCGGTCGAAACTGAAACGCGGATCGCATCGCGGCTCACCCCGCCGTACACGCCAGACCCGATTCATGTGGAAGGGGCAGAAGGCCGTTGGGCTTCTTTGCTCGATACGGAGACGGACGACGTGCGCGCACAGTCGCGTTCACACCCGGCACAGCAGCGGCGTGACCGCATCGATCATGAACAGCGGGGCGATTCATGGAACGAGTAGCTTTTCTCGTCGAACAGACCAATGAGATGCTCACCTGCCTGCTCAACCCGGAAACGCTGGTGCTGCGGCGGGCGGCGGGCGTGCGCGTGCGCGAATCGGTCGGCAGTTTGCTCACCGGGGCGCAGCTTTCCGATGATCCACTGCTGTTCACGGGCGGCGGGCGTACCGAACTGGAGCTTGAACTGCTGTTCGATGTCGCCCTCAGCGGTTCGACGGTGACGGCGGAGGACGTGCGTGACCTGACGGGACCGCTGTGGAATCTTTCGGAAAATACCATCGGCACCGAGTCGTACCGTCAGCCGCCGCTGGTGCGGCTGATCTGGGGGCGGCGCTGGAATATCCCCGGCGTGATCGCGTCGGTCTCTGAACACCTGGACGATTTCACGGCGGATGGCGCGCCGCGCCGTTCGTGGCTGAAGATGCGAATGCTGCGCGTGCGCGAACTGAACGCGCCGATTGCCGATGCGCCGTTCACTCAGCAGGGACTCGGCATTGAAACCCCGCTTGACGAGATCGATATTGAAGCGGAACTGGCCGAAGAAAACATCCGCTATCACCCGGTGATCGAAGGGGATCGGCTGGATGCGCTGGCGTTCGCCTTTTATGGCGACCCGGCGTACTGGCGGCTGCTCGCCCTGTTCAACGATCTGGACGCGCCCTATGCGCTCACCCCCGGCCTGATCCTGAACATCCCACCCGCGCCGTACATCGTCGAACAGGTGCTGCGCATGGCTGAAACCGGGGTCGAAAGCGCACGCATTTCGTTCTCAAGCATTCTGCGCCTGCCGCTCTTTTCCCCACTGCGAGAACAGTTATGAACCCGATCACGACCCTGGCACGGGTACGGCTCGAATTGGACGGAGCGGCATTTGCGCCAGAAAACGGCCTGCTGACCGAAGTCCGGGTGCAGCAGCGGCTTTCGCTGCCAACGCTGTGCGAACTCACCTTCACCGATGCGGTGACGGCGGCCATGCCTACAGGCCAGTTCGCGCCGGGGCAGACGCTCACCGTAAGCGTGGAAAGCGCGTTCACCCCACTGTTCACCGGGCAGGTGACGGCGGTCGAACGGACTTATCACGCCGCCAACCAGCGCGAAACGCGCGTGCGCGCTTACGACCCGCTGCACGCGCTGCGCAAACGCCAGTCGGTGCGGGCGCATATCGAACTCACGCTGGCGGGGCTGGCACGGGCGCTGGTGAGCGACCTGGCGCTGGCGGTCGATGCACACGCCGATTCGCCGCTGTGGAGCTTCCTGATCCAGCACCGCCAGACCGATTTCGACCTGCTGGCCGACCTGGCCGACCGTGCCGGGGTCTACCTGGCCGTGCGCGAAAATACGCTCCACCTGCTCACGCTGGAGGGCGTGGGCGATGCAGCGCTGCCGCTCACGCTGGGCGAAACCCTGTTTGAAGCGCGCTTCGAAGTGAACGCCGATCCCGCGCTGCGCACGGCGACGGCTGCTGCGTGGAATGCGCGCCGCGTTGAAGCATATGCCAGCACGACCGGGGCAGCCCGCACCGGGCGCGACGTGCGCACCAGCGCCGACCCCGCCGCCGTGCAGGGGACGGGCGAACGGGCGTTCGTAGGCGAACATGCCGAAAACATCGAACATGCGGCTGCACTGGCACAAGCCGAACTCGACCGCCAGATTGCCCGCGAAGTGGTATTCTGGGGTGTGGCAGAGGGCGACCCCCGGCTGCGCCCCGGCGCACAAGTGCAGATCGATGGGGTGGAAAGCGGATTTGCAGGCGCTTACGTGATTGCGGGGGCAACGCACACGATCAATACCGCGTCGTCGTATAACGTGCAGTTGACAACGCTCCCACCGCCGCGCCGCGAACGGTCGTACAGCGCCAGCGCCACGCTTGGCACGGTCACCGCCATTGATGGAGGGCTGGGACGTGTGCGGGCGATTTTGAATGCCTACCAGGACATTGAAACCGACTGGATGCACGTCCTCAGCCTGGGGGCGGGGGCGGGCAAAGGGTTGATCATCGTGCCGGACGTGGGCGATGAAGTGCTGATCCTGCTGATCGACAGTGACCCGGCACAGGGAGTCGTGCTGGGCGGGCTGTTCGGCATGAACGGCTCGATTGACCCCGGCATCGAAAGCGGCGGGGTACGCCGGTTCACCCTGCTGACACCGGGCGGGCAGCGCGTGCGCCTGGACGATGCAGGCCGGACGATCCGCGTGGAGAACAGCGAAGGCAGCTACATCGAACTCACGCCGGATCAGGTGCGGCTGCACGCTGCGGCAGACCTGACGCTGGAAGCGCCGGGTAAACACATCATCATGCGCGGCAGCACCATCGATTTTCAACGGGGTTGACCCAACGGGGCTGACCCACACCGGGAGGCGAGAGCATGAAAGTTCTGACCAAAAGCGCTTTTTTAGCGTGCGCGCACCGAAATGCCAGCCGGGTGCAGAACGCGCCCAGCCAAAACTGGGTGACCATCGACGGCCAGCCGATCCTGGCGCAACCCGACCCGCTGACGTGGACGATTGACGGGTGTCCGATGGAGCCGCTTACGGGTCAACTACCGTGTAAGGCGGCGCTCACCTATGTGACCGGATATTCGAGCTTCGTCACCATCGACGGGCATCCGATTTGCATGGATACGCTCACCGGGCTGACCAACGGTCTGCCCAGTGTGAATTATCTCGTCGTCACGCCCGGCCAGGATTGGGTGAACGCTGCGGAGTAGCGCAACATGCCAAAAGCCCGGTTTCGTTCATGGCGTTTTCAATACCCCACCCTGCCCCGGCCTGGCGAATCCGTCCCGGTGACCGGGCTGCGGCTGCACCTGCGCGGCGGGGTGGAGATGGTCGAAGATGATGACGCAGTGCGGCAGGCGATTTTGCTGCTGCTGTCCACACGCATTGGAGAACGGGTGATGCGCCCGAATTATGGCTGTATGCTGCACCGCCTGCTGTTCGCGCCCAACGATGAGACGACGGCGGGCCTGGCGATCTATTACGTACAGCGCGCTGTCGATCTGTGGGAGCCGCGTGTCGTGGTGCTGGACATCGACGCAGGGCGCAACCCAGACCTGCCATCGCAGCTCGATGTGCATCTGCGCTACCGGGTCAAAGCCACGCAGCAGATCGACGTTTTGCAATTTTCGCTCGACCTTGCAGGGGGTGAAGGCTGATGCCGCTGCCGCTGCCAAAACTAGATGACCGCACCTTCGCGCAGCTTCTCGAAGATGCGAAAATCCGGCTGAAAGCCTCTACGCCGGAATGGAGCGACCTTTCCCCAAGCGATCCGGGGATCGTGCTGCTGGAACTATACGCCTTCCTGACCGAAACCATGATCGCCCGGCTGAACCGCCTGCCGGATAAAGCGTATATTGCCTTCCTCAACCTGTTAGGCGTGACGCTTCAGCCGCCTGCCGCTGCCCAGGTAGAACTGGTGTTCACCAAAACCGCGCAGATGGCGCGCCGGGTGGTCGAAATTCCGGCGGGAACCCGCGTGACCGCCCGTTCGACGGGCGCGAACGAACCGCCCATATTCATCACCAACCAAAGCGCCCGCATCGGCGGGAACGAGAGCGAAACCCGCGTGATCGCCGTCCATGCCCGCCAGATCGAAGGCGAATGGGTGGGCGTGGGCAGCGGGGAAGCCGGGCAGACCGTGTACGTCAAGCACCCGCCGATCATCGCGCCCGCAGGGGATGGGCGCGATCTGGTGGTGGGGGTGGAAATGGCTGCCGACGAAACCCGCGAACGGCTGCGCGAACGCGATTACCAGGGCGTGCCATACCGCCTGTGGCGCGAAGTCGAACACTTCAACGACCTGGGCGAAGACCGCTATGTGTACAAAGTGGATCGTCAAAGCGGGATGATCCTGTTCGCGCCCGCCGCCCGGCTGATGGGGGATGACGGCGGGCTGGCCGAAACCCCGCACATTCTGGGCAATGCCCACCTGCCGCCGCCTAACCGTGCCATTCGCGTGTGGTACCGGCACGGCGGCGGGGTAGAGGGCAACATCGCGCCGCACACGCTCACTGTGCTGAAGGATGCGATCATTGGCGTGGAGGTGACCAACCCCGAAAGCGCGACCGGGGGGCGCAGCGCGGAGACGCTGGCGAATGCGCGCATTCGCGGGCCGCGCGAACTGCACGCGCTGGAACGCGCCGTCACCGGGCGCGATTTTGAAAGCCTGGCGCGCAAAATTCCCGGTGTCGCCCGCGCTAAAGCCATGACCGAAGCCGAATGGAGCTATGGACGGCGCGGCGCGGTCGATGTGCTGCTGGTGCCGGATATTGCCGAAGAGCAGTGGCCGGGCGGCAGGCTCACGCTCGAAACGCTGCACGCCAACCAGACCGCGCTGGCGCTCGCCCAGGTGCAGGACGCGCTGCAAGAACGCAAACCGCTTGGCACAATCTGCGAAGCGGACTGGACGCGCTACATCCCGGTGAACGTGACGGCGACGATCAAAGTGCGGCCTGAAGAAAACCCGGAGGCGATCCGCGCCCGGCTGGAAGAACGGCTGTACAAGACGATCTGTCCGCTGCCCACCCCCGGCGTGAATACACGCGGCTGGCAGTTCGGGCAATCACTGCGCGCATCGCACATTTACGATGTCGCGCTGTCGGAACCGGGCGTGCGCTATGTCGAAGGCATCACCATGCAGGTGAACGACGCGCCCGATTCGGTCGGTTCGCTGGCAGCGGATCAGTTTCAGGCGAATACGTGGTATGCGTGCAGTGGCAAAACGCTCTACCGTTCGCTCGATAACGGCGATGGGTGGGAAGCATGGCGCACGCCTGCTGATTTTGCCGAGATCGATCAGCAGTTGTGGCGTGTTGCCCCGAACCCGGAACATGCCGGGCTGGTCGCGCTCTGCACCCGTTCGGAAAGCGGGTCGCGGGTGTACCTGAGCCGGGACTGCGGCGAAACCTGGGGCGACAAGATCGCCGAGTTCGGCAGCCTGGAGATCGAAGATTTAGCGTGGATGACGCGCAGCAAAGAACCGATCCTGCTCATCGCCACCGACCAGGCGTTGTATGAACTGCCCGTGCTGCGCGTCAGTCCCAGTCCGCTTCCGCTCAGCGTCGTCCCGCGCAGCCCACAGCTCGGCTTTTACGCGGTGACAGCGGCCACCGATGTGAGCGGCAACGTGACGATTGCCGTCGCGGCGCAAAAACTGGGGCAGGTCGGCGGGGTGTTCCTCTCCAGCGATGGCGGACGTTCGTTCCGCCCGCTGATCGACGACCAGACGCGCACCAACCTGATTGAAGAGGACATCCGCGTATTGGAAATGCAGAAGGACGGCC
Source organism: bacterium (assembly GCA_033764035.1). GTDB lineage: Bacteria > Chloroflexota > Anaerolineae > Aggregatilineales > Phototrophicaceae > Flexifilum. Next base: position 234,714 of record JANRJJ010000014.1, on the reverse strand, counting down.
CGCGCCTGTTCCTGTGGGCGGGGACGTTCGTCGCGTCCGGCACCGACGAAGGGAAAGGCTGCTGGCGTTGGGAGGTCATGCGTCCCCAGGAAGACCCCAGCGAAGGTTGGCGCGCTTACTCGAAAGGATGGGCGGCAGGAAGCTGTTACGCGATCACTTTCCCGGATAAAGATACCGTGATGGTCGGCACGCATCGCGGTGGAATCATGCGATTGAAGGTCGATACTGCCGATCCAGCGTGGGCGACGGTCGCGCCGAATGAAGGGGCGGGTCTGCCGATACGCGGGACGGGTAACCGTCCGTTCCTGCCCATTCACACCATCGCCAGCGACCCAAACGGGCGTTATGTGATGGGCGGGGCGCGTGGGCTGGCCGAAAACGGCGACGGTACGCTGCGCGGCCAGGGTATCTACCGGGCGCGCGCCGACCAGGGAGCGGATTACGGACGCTGGAAGTACCTCAAAATCTCGAATACGGTATTTTTCGACCGCGTGACGCTGCCGCCGCACCGCCTGTTCGTGTCCGGCCAGCACACGCTGATCGTGATGAGTGAAGCCGATGAATCGCTCTGAGATCGAACTGCTGCTCCCGGAAATTTTCCGCCTGACCCTGCACGATGAGGCCAACGGGCTGTTGGGCGGGCTGATCGACGTGATGCTGACGCTGCTCGAACCGTCGGAGGCCATTCTCGACTCGCTGGCCGAATACTTCGACCCGTACCGTGCGCCGCAGTTGTTCGTCCATTACCTGGCCGGGTGGGTCGATCTTGACCCGTTCTGGATACAGAACCCGGAGAGTTTTCACGATGCGGCGCGGCTGCCGGATTTTCCGTCCGGGCTGGATAATCTGCGCGTGCTGGTCGCCCGCGCCGCATATCTTTCGCAGTGGCGCGGCACCCATAAAGGAATGCTCACGTTTCTGGAGACGGCGACCGGGGTTGGCGGCTTTCGCATCGACGAGATCGTACAGGATGAAAGCGGCGCAGTCATCCCGTTTCATATCGTGGTGCAGGTGCCGCCCGGCGCGGTGCAGTATCGCGGGCTGATCGAGCGGATTGTCCAGCTTGAAAAACCCGCGTATGTGACAGCGGCGATTACACAGCAGGCGTAGCAGCACGACAGCGCGCCCCCACATAGGACTCTGGTTGATATGGAACGCATTTTCGATTCGTCGGCGCTCGTCGTCCTGCTCATCCTGGCCTTCATCGCGTCGATCATCGGGCTGGTGCTGGGCGTGACCAAAGGCGAAAACGCCCGCTCGATGATCCGCTTTTTTGAAGCGCTGATCGTCACGTTTCTGGGCGGCCTGTTCGCCCGTATGTTCATCGGTGGGCTGTTAGAGCTGGCGAACAACAATCAGGATGCGGCGACGGTACTCACCTGGTTTTTCTTCCTGCCCAATGCCGTGTTTGAATTCGTGCTGGCCATTCGCCCCAGCCTGGATGGGACGTTCACCCCGTTTCTGACATCGCCCGATGGCGTGCGCTGGACGGCGACGCTGATTGGCGCATTCACCGGGGCAGTGGGCGGCATCTGGGCGACTTACCGTTGGGATCGCCTGGGGATCGTGGCGTTTTTGCTCGATGTCACCTGGGCGCTGAACGGATCGTATCTTTCCGCCCTGCTGCACCTGGTCGATTTTTCATGGGCAGACAAAGCTGATGCCCCGGCCAGCGGGACGAACCTGGGCGACCGCCGCCGCAACAATCACCGCTACCGCAAAGGTTTCGCCTTCAAGCCGAATTTTGCGCTCACGCTCGGCAATACGATGAGCAACTGCATCGCCGGGCGCGATCCGTCGGTGGGGCTGTGGGTGCATGAAAATACCCATGTCTGGCAGAACCGGGCGTTCGGCCCCCTGTTCACGCTCAGCTATCTGGCCTGGCTGATTGTGACGACGGTGCTGTTCGGCGCGTGGGCGGGGCTGGTCGCCTACGGCGGTGCGCGGCGGCGGCGCGATGGGACGGCGTACCCGCTCATGGAACGGATCGTGAACGGCGCGACGGACGTAGGCTACCTCAGCAACCCCTGGGAAGCGTGGGCGTACAAAGTTGGCGAAGGCTACCGGGAGCCATATCGCGGCAATTTCGGCGGGCCGCTGGTGTGGGCAGATGGGGTGGTGATCGCCTTCGCCATCCCGTACTTTCTGATCGTGATCGGCCTCATGATCGCGGCGTTCGTGGCCGCGTGGTGAGAGACTTAGACACATCTCAACTGACCTGAACTGAAAGGAATGCATCATGTCGATCAATACGATGGGCGCCGTTTTCGGGGCAGCGCTGGCCGTGTTCGTCACGGTCATGATCCGGCTGTTCACGCCCGATCTGGGGATCATTGCGGCAGTGCTGGGCGGGATCGCCCTGGTCTGCTACATCATTGCGACGGCGACGGTGAAAAAAGCCGTTTCGACGGAAGAACCCGTGACCGCGCTCACACGCGGCGCGCTGATCGGCATCAACAGCGCGATGAACGTGCTGCTGCTCACGCTGATTGGCACATCGCTGTTCGGCAGCGAAAGCACGGCGCTGATCGTCGCGCTGGTGCTGGGCGGGATCAACTGGATTTCGAGCATCGGCCCGGTATCGCAGTGGGGCGTGTACCAGGGCGTGATCGGCTGGCTGAACTGGCTCATGCCGATGTCGTGGCTGATCGTCGGGCTGGGGCTGCTGTTCGTGATCCTGAGCCTGATCGGTCACCTGATCTTCCTGATCACGCGGGTGGAATTCTTCCGTTTCGGCATCGCATCGAACGGCGGCGGGTCGCTGGCGGGTAAGGTCGTCGATGTGGACTGGCCGACCGGGACGTTCTTCATCTTCGGCGGCTTCATCGCCAACATCAACATCTACAAGACGGCCTTCAACATGGGCAATTTTTCGTTCGTGCATCGGCAGTCGTCGATGCCGCATATCGAACACGAAAGCGGCCACAGCCTGAACCTGGGCGCATTCGGCAGCTTCATTCACCTGGTGGGCGCGGTCGATGAATGGGTGTTCAGCCATGAAAACGCACTCACGGAAAAACTGGCCGAAAGCAACGGTGCGCATACCGGGCATCCCAAGCTGATGATGTGGTCGTAGCGGCGGCGATGCCGTGCGCGTACGTATCGCATAGAAGGCTGATCGCATATACTCGTGTGAGATAACCTGTTCGCGCCGCTGAATCTGCTTCCTGTAACGACCACGAGAGGATGAGCCTTCATGCCTGGCCCGTTTACGATTACCCCGTCATCTGCACTCGTCACGCTGGAGGACGAGAAACGGCAGGGGACGGTGACGTTCACCGTCAAAAATGACACGTCACGCCGCATCCGGGCGACCGCCCGGCTGATCCTCCCGGCAGGATCGCCCGCTGAAAGCTGGCTGGCGATCCTGCAACCGGGCGATTCTGGCGATACGCCCGAACTGCCCGGCACGGTGCGCACCTTCGACCTGGGGCAGACGCAGCCGTATATCGTGCGCATCGCCGCCCCGCGTGATGCCGTCCCCGCCACGCATACCTTTCAACTGGTGGTGGCCGACGAAACCAACCCGGACGATCTGTTCACCGAAAGCACCGCCGTCACCGTCGTGCTGAACGCGAAGCCTGAACCGCCGCCGCCGCCCCCACCATTCCCGTACTGGATAATCCCGGTGATCCTAGTTGTGCTGGCGATCATCGTGGGCGCGATCATCCTGCTTACCCGGCCTGATGATCCGCCGCAGCCCGACCCTACTGCGACCCCGACGGTGACGAATACGCCGGTCACGCCGACGGCCACTCGCACGCGCACGCCCACCCGTACCCCGCTCCCGCGCCTGTCGCTGTCACCGAATATGCCGCTGTTCGGTGAATTTTTCGTGGGAAACGACTACTTCATGGGCGATGATCCTACCAGTCTTACCCCCGTCGAGAATTTCAGCGTCGCTGAATTTGAGGCCGAAGGCTTCGATTCGTTCGACCGTCTGTGCGCCGGGTTCATCTCCAGCCAGCCCTTCTTTCTTGTGCAAGTGGATCCGCCATCGCAAAATCTGGCGTTCTTCTTCCAAAGCACCAACGGCGATACCACGCTGATCATCCTCGATCCCGAAGGGAACATCCACTGCAACGACGATGTTCAGGGATTCCAGCCCGGCCTGAATTTTTTCGATGTGCAGCCGGGTGAATATTTCATCTGGATCGGTCATAAAGAGCCAGACCGTGGGATCACGGGTCTTCTGCACATCACGTCCGACTGCAATTACTTCTTCAACTGCTGAGTCGCGTTCATACGCGGAGGGAATGTTATGCCCGGTCTGTTCGAGATCACGCCTTCCACCAGCACCATCACCCTGGATGTCCACCGCCAGGGGACGGTCACCTTCACGGTGAAGAACACCACGAAAATGCGCATTCGCGGGAAGGCGCGGCTGGTCGCCACCCCGGCGGATTCGGCGGGCTGGTATACGGTGAAAACGCCGTCCGCGTCGCCCACGCCAGCGGGCAACGGGCAGCCCACGCCCGCCGACCCGTTGATCCGCGATTTCGCGCCGGAAGGCACGCAAAGCTACGTGGTCGATGTGACCGTGCCGCCCACTGCCGCGCCGGGCGATTACCGCGTCCGCCTGGAACTTGTCAATGAGGCCAACCCGGACGACGAGTACAGCCAAAGCGCCGATGTGGGGTTCACCATTGCGCCCGTCGTCCCGCCGCCGCCCCCACCGATCCCGATCTGGATCATCCCGGTGATCCTGGTCGTGCTGGCGATCATCATCGGGGCGATCCTGCTGCTCTCGCGCCCCGGTGAACCACCGCCGCCCACTGAAACGCCGACAGCCACCGCTACGGAAACGCCGACGGCGACCGCAACCCCGACGGTGACTAGCACCGCCACCCCCAGCCTGACCCCGACGCGCACACGCACCCCGGTGGTGTTCCTCACGCCGCTGCCGTTTGTCACACTCCCGCCGTTCGTCTTTGTTACGCCGCAGCTCAGGATCACCCTGAACCCGAATTTCCCATTCTTCCCGAAAGAACCACCCAGCGGCGACATGCGTTCCACACCTGCACCGAGTCGCGCTGAAAGCACTTCTGTGCGATAACCAATCTCGACTCCATCCGCTGCACATCGATGCGGATGGGGTCGGCTCACATGCTCAAGGGAGGCGCAACATGCCGGGATTGTTCGAGATCACCCCTTCGACCAGCACTGTCGTCCTGGACATCAACCGTCAGGGAACGGTGACCTTTACCGTCAAGAACACGTCGAAAATGCGCATTCGTGGGGTGGCACGGCTGGTCGTCACCCCACCTGAAACGGCGGCCTGGTATACCGTTCAGGCTCCGCCCGCGCCGCCGCCGGAAAATGGCCAGTCCGCGCCGGCTGACCCGCTCATCCGCGATTTCACGCCGGACGGCACGCACACCTACGCGATCAACATCGCTGTGCCGCCCACCGCCGCCCCCGGCGAGTACCGTTTCCGCCTGGTGGTCGCCAATGAAGCCAACCCGGACGATGAATTCACCGAAAGCGCGGAAGTCGCCTTTACGGTTGCGCCCGCTGCCGCCAAGCCACCTACCAAATTCCCGGTCTGGATCATCCCGGTGATTTTGGTCGTGCTGGCCATCATCGTCGGCGCGGTGCTGCTGCTCTCGCGCACGCCCGAACCGCCGCCGCCCATCGAAACCCCCACCCCGACCGGCACCCTGACTCCAACGGCTCTGCCCGTTACGGCCACCCTGACCCCCACCCCAACGCCTACCCTGACCCGCACGCCACTGCCGACTCCGTTTGGCGGCGCGCTCGACAGCCAGTTGGCGTTCATGTCGTACCGTCAGGGCGGGGTGCCGAACATCTTCGTGATGACCGTCGGCGAGTCGAACGTCAGCCTGAACCGGCTTTCGTTCCCGTCGAACGTGACTTCCGGTAACAGCTTCTCACGCGGGCATAACGCCTGGTCGCCCACCGGGGATCGCATCGCGTTCATGTGCGCCGGGACACCGGATAAAATCTGCATCATGAATGCCGATGGCACGGGCTTCCGCCAGATTGCGGATTTTCGCGGCGGCAGCGACCCCGACCTGAGCTGGTCGGCGGATGGGACGCGCATCATTTACAACTGCCTGCCGACTGGTACGACGGGTTCCCAGGTGTGTTCGGTCAACCTGACCACGCTGGCGGTCACATCGCTCACGCCGAATGGTGGCTCTGACGATTTCGACCCGGACATTTCGCCGGATGGCGAGCTGATCGCGTTCGTCTCGCGCCGCGGCGGGCTGCGTCAGTTCACCCTGTTCGTGATGCCTGCCAACGGCAGTCGCGTCACGCAGTTGGGCAACGGTGCGGACTCTGATAGCGACCCGGATTTTTCGCCCGACAGTACGCAGATCGCGTTTTCGCGCAACAACCGCCTGTTCGTAATCAACGTCGATGGCTCCGGGCTGCGCCAGGTGGGGAACAGCACGGGCGTACTCAACCCGAACTGGTCGCCGGATGGCACGCAGATCGCCTACCAGGTCAACTGCGATGATGATGGCGTGGACTGCGATATCGCCGTGATCAATGCCGATGGGCGCGGGGCGCGGGTGCTGGACAGCAACAGCGGCAGCGACTTCGGCCCGATCTGGCGGCCTCGTCCGCGGCGGGGCCAATGAAAATCCCTGGCCCCGTGATCGCGATCCTGCTGATCGTGGTGCTGCTGTTCTGCTGCACCAGCGGCTTAGGGCTGCAAGGGTCGCTCAACCTGGTCACGTTCGACAGCGCGCAAGACCTGATGAGCGGCGACCTGTTCAATTTTCTGCGCCCCAGGGTAGGCGTGCGCGACATCGCCAGCGCGCCCGCCTGCCTGATGACCAGCGGGACGGGCGATGACCGCGCATTGGTCGAAATTGCGCTGACGGGCAGCGGGACGTGTCAATTTGTCATCCTTCCCGCCGATGCCGATGTGCGCACACTGCCGCTGACGTGGATCGCGGGCGCGGTGCGGGTGACGTATACGCCTGCTGCGCCCGATGATGCCAGCGCGGTTCAGATCACCGACCGCGTGATGAGCGCCGCCGAAAACGCCCGCACGCTCAACGTGAGCGCTTCACAAGGCGGCGGGCAGGTGCGCATCCAGTGCGACGATGCCTGCCGCATCGAAATTGGCTGATCGTGAAGGGTGGGGATGTTCAGTCCCCACCCTTTCCTAACTTGCCACGCCCAGCGACTTGATCACGGCGGGGATCGCGCCGATCAGCACGATTACCGCCCAGATCACGCCGCAGATGGCCACGCATATCCCGCTGATGTTATCGGTGATGCTGACCAGAATGATCGGCACGATGCCGTGCAGAAACGTGATGATGAAGGTGCAGAGCAGCGATGACAGGCTGAGCAGCACCAGGACTCGGTTTTGCAGAAAGCGCTGCTGCGCCAGCACGAGCAGCACGCAGTACACGATCTTGAGCGTCATGATCAGCGTAAGTGCCGTCGCCGCCCCGCCGCGATTGAAGAAGCCGAACAGCGCCAGGTAGATCAGTGTGCCGAACGGCACCGCCAGGAACAGCGTGATCATGACCAGCAGCGCGACAATGGCGAAGATGATCATCCCGATGGCGCTGATCACCAGGATGAGCGACACCAGGCACGATGTGAACCCCTGAAGCCGCGCATACGTATCCTGGGGAATCACCTGGCTGGCGACCATCATCCCCATGACCAGCAGCAGAATACCATCCACGATGATGAGGTATTGAATACCGATTCCAGGTGGGCTGTCCAGCCCGCTGAACTTGCCGGGATTCTGTGCCTGGGCGGCCAGAAAGTCGGCGCGCAGTTCGGGCGGCACTTCATCAATGGTGAGCGTTTGCCCGGCCTGATTCGTCACCTGGCTGACGAGCGACAGCACCGGGGCGGCGCTGATTTCGATGGCGACGACGATCACGACGACGATGAACGCGGCATAAAAGAACGGTCGGCGTAGTTCCTGCATGGTGTACCGCCAATTCCTCTCGGTGGGCTTGCCTTCGATGAGTGTAGCACACCGGAAAGAATTGCGCGGCGCACCCGTGACCGTCAGTACGCAATCGTGGGATCGTGATAGAGCAGCGGCGCATCCGGCGCGATGGCGATGCGCGGCGCATCGTCCGCCCGAAGGGTGCCACGCCCTTCGATCTCCGCCGTCAGCAGGTCGCGGATCGTCTTGCCCACCAGGGTATACGGCAGCGTCCCGTCGTGGATGCGCCGCGTGAGCGGGAAGGAATCGCCCAGGCCGTTGAGCAGGTAGCGCGTTACGCAGACCGTGTACGAGTCCCCCGGCGGCAGGCCGTCAAGGTGGATGGTCAGGTCGGAATCGACGCGGTAGGTAAAGCCGCTGGGGTGGATGAGCAGGATTTTACGGCCTGAACCGATCCGCGAAGCGCTGACGGCAAACGCCAGGATCGCCCGCAGATCGTCGGCGGTCAGCCGCACCAGCGCCGCCTGATCCGGGAACGGTATCACGGCGGCCAGGTCGCTTTCGGTGATCGCCCCGGCCATCAGGCTTTCACGGGCATTGCCGCCAAAATTGAGCGCCAACTGCGCCCCGGTCTGATGCCGCATCGCATCGGTGATCAGCCGCAGCAGCGCCGTCGAACGGGTCGATTTTCCTTCCAGCGGGAACGGGGTGTCGGCAACGCCTATCGTGCGCCCCTGGGGCGGCACGCCGCTGTCTGGAGGATGAACAGGGAGCAGTGACGCATCGACATCGATATGCGTATATGTCAAGCGGTCGATGCGGCCATCAGCGCGGGCGATCAGGTCGATCACAGGCAGCACGTAGGCATTCTGCCCGCCGTAGACCAGGTGGGTCTGGTGGCTGCCCCAGTCTGCGACCAGGTGTGCCAGGTTGTGCGTGTGCGCGCCCAAAATCAGGTCGAAAGCGGGATCGACGAGTTCGGCCTGGTCGAAGTTGATCCCGCAGTGGCTCATCACCACCACCGTGAATGGCACATCGGGATACGCCGCCCTGACCTGGCGCACCTGCTGCGCCAGCAGGTCACGCGGCGGTTCCGGGCGCAGTGCTGCCGGGGTCGGGAACCCGCGCCGGGTATGATACCCCAGTTCGTGATTGAACGCGGGCGTGAGCGCGCTTAGCAGCAGGATTGGCCTGCCGCCCCAGCGTGTGATTGCCCCTGGCTTGAACGGCAGGTGATCATCGCGGACATTGGCGCACAGGAACGGGAACGCGGCTGCACGGCGCAGGACGCGCAGAAACGGCTCACGGGTATGGGCGATGTGCTGTGCCAGTGCGCCCGCCAGCCACTCGGCAGCCGGCGTATGGTGCGCCAACGCAGCAGCCAGGCGCGCCCGCAGATCGGCTTCCCCCGCGTTCAGCGCGTCCAGATCGTGGTAATCGAACTCATGGTTGCCAAGCGCTGATGCGGACGCGCCGCGTAACAGTTCGACCGCCCGCAGCGCTGAAGCGACATCGCCGCCCCCTTCCACCAGATCACCCAGGATCAGCGTGGTTTCGACCGGGTAATGCCGCTTCAGGTGATCGATCAGCGCGTTCATGCGGGCGATGCGTTCCACTTTGCCATGGACATCCCCGATTGCGACCAGGCGCACTCCCCCCGGCAGCGTCGGCAGATCGGGCGAAAAGGTATCGTCGCGGCGGGCATCGACGGTGATGCGCGGGAACGGGCGCAGCGTAAATGAGTCCGGTCGCACAGGGTCGGACGGCGGCGCGGGATCGCTCACCACCAGCGCCGGATCATCCGTCAGCAGCGGGACGGGTTCGCGCCGCGAACCCCGCCGGGCGATCTCGCGCTCCAGCGGCGGCGTGACCTGATCGAAGAACCAGCGCACATCGTACTCGCTCGACTCGGCGGTTTCGGTCGCCCAGTTCAGGCCGCGCATGAGGAAGTGCATCCGTTTGCGGCGGTACAGCAGCGCCAGCCGCACCGGGTCGCGCAGCCACCCGTCGATCTTCTCGCCGCGCAGCGCGATCATGCTTGCCAGGTCGTCACGGCTTATTCCGCGGAAATGCGCAGCCAGGCGCGGGCAGTACACATCGCGCTGTAGGGTCAAAAAACGATGCAGCACAGGCAGCGCGAAAGCTTCATCGTCCTGAAAGGTGAAGAAAAAGGCTTCAAACAGGAAATTTTCCTGTAAATCGTCGATGTTGAGCGTTTCAGGCCGCAGCGTGGAAGCGTCACGCTCGAAACCGAGCGCCATTGGCTCCAATGGGATATTGCCCTGTGACCAGTCGATGGCGCGCATACTGTCGAAATCGAGCAGGAACGGCGCGCCCGTGCCGTCAAAAAAGACGTTCCAATCGCACAGGTCTTTGTGCAGCACCCCGCGCTCATCCATGAACGCGCACGCTTCGACCAGCGCGGGCAGCGCCGCATTCAGCAGGGCTGACGCTGCTTGTACGCCCGAAGCGGCTGCTGTTTCGCTCAGGCGAGCGATGCCATCCCGGTAGCGGCTGACTACGATGCACGTTTCCGCGTCTTCGTAAGCGTAGGTCACCTGTTCGATGTGCGGGTGGCCTTCCAGTCGGCGCATCGCTTCGGCGGTGAGGTACGGGCGGGCGCGAAACGGGTTATGTTCGCGCCGGGCTTTTGCCAGCCGCACCACATGCACGCCATCGTTGAGCAGGAATACGTCGTTGTTCATGCCGTGCGTCAGGTCACGGTTCCACAGATCGGGACGCTGGCGCAGCGCTTTCAGGTCGTCCAGCGCCAGCCCGGTTGGGTTGTGGCCGCTTTCAGGCATCCGTGCGCGCCGCTTCTACGATCATCTTGCGGGCGGCAGCGAGCGCATCTTCTATCGTCGTCGTCATCGGAATTTGCAGGCCAAAGTTGTTTTCCTGGCGAATGATTTCGACGTACAGCTTGAGCATTGCGCCTGTGCCAATGATAAACGGCTGAAAATTGCTGACCGCCTGGCCTTCCCAAAAAAATTCTTTGGTGCGCCGCACAATCTGAATCACGTCGGCAAAAGTGACTTCCGTGCCGCGCATATCCAACAGGCTGTAAATGCGGGTGAAGCCATCGGCGGCGACCGCTTCAATCAGCGGGTTGCCGTCCAAGAACGCCTGTAAAATGGTGGTGTGGTCGATTTTTCCGGTAAACGTGAACAGGAGAATGGGTTCGCCGGGGAAACGTTCAAACGAATAGGGCGACATTGCGTGGTGTCCTCATCAACTAACCGACTGCATTTACAATGTTATGACGCGGCGATCTGCTGCGCAATCGCAGTACGGGCGGCAGTCAATGCATCCTCCAGCGTGCGAAACAGCGGCACTTTCAACTGCCCGAACTGCACCTGGTTGATGGCGCTGGAATACAGCTTGGCCATGCCGCTGTTGTTGACCAGCAGCATGTGTACCTTAAGATCGGGCGGCACAATCCGGCCCGGTTCTGCGATGAGCAGCGCCGACGGCGTGCGCAGAATGGCGATCATCTGCTGAAAATTGCTGGTCGCCTGGGCTGCGTCAATAATCAGGTACAGCGTTCCGCCCAGTTCATGAAGCAGGCGATCCACTTCTGGGGTAGCGGCGTGAATATCTTCAACAGTCACGGTGCCTTCATAACGCACAAGTATGATCGGTTCACCAGGGAGACGGAGGGCGCTGATGTAAGCCATTGTAAACCTGTGGATCAACTGTGATGGACATGTGGATGATACGAAAAACTTATGATGGCGTGCTGGTGTGCTGCTTCTGCGCAATTGCGGTGCGGGCGGCGGCCAGTGCATCCTCTATGCCTGCGAACAGCGGGATGTTCAGCCCGCCGAACTGCTGCTGCTGGCGCGCATGGGTGTACAGCTTGATGAGCGCGTTTGTGCCGACGATGTAAAACTGCACATGCTGCATCATTTCAGCCAACTGTTGTTCCTGCATGACCGATTGACGCAGTGCGCCCATTGTATCGATGAAATTACCCTCTGCGGTGCGCGCATCGATGATAATGTGCGACCCGGTCTTGCGCAGGTCGTCATACCACAAGTGCGCTGTTTCAAGGTACGATTGGAGGGTGTCTTCGGGCGTGATTACGCCATCGAACAGCACGATAAAGATCGGTTCGCCAGGAAGCTGTGCGGTTTTGAGGTACGGCATAAAAGGACAGCGCTTTCTACACGGCTGCATGATCGATGATGCATGTCTTATGCAGTGTATGCACAAAATGCCGTTTGATACAAGCCTATCCGCTTATGGAAGCGTTAACCTTTTCTTGATGTTTTGGCGGCGTTCACATCCGCTTGCAGCTCCCTTTCCTGCAAACCAAGCCGTGAACGCCGCAGTTGGCCGCTCAGCGACGGGCATCGGCAGCGGCCAGAAAATCGCCCAGGGTTTTCGAGAACGCTTCCCACTGCTCATCGTGAATGGAATGGCCGCTGTTGAACATGACCAACTGCCCACGCAGCGCATGATCGACAAAGCGGCGGCCCAGCCTTTCCGGGTTAAGCGTATCGCGGTCGCCCAGCATCATCAGCAGCGGCGCGCTAATCTTGTGCGCCTGGCTCAGGCTGATGTCGCCGCCCGCGTCGATCATCTGCTTGACTGCGCTGATCCAGTTCAGCACCAGCCGATCCGCCGCGCCCTGATCCTTGATGTGGTTGATGCGGCGCGTTTCTTCATCCATCCAGTGCGCCGGGTAGTTGCTTTGAATACGCGGGCGCAGCGAAGGTTCAAACGAACCAATTGCGCCCCACACCGCCACCGATGCGAAGCGGGCAGGCTGCATCGTCGCCATGACGAGCGCGGTTTCGCCCCCATCCGAAAAGCCGAGGACGTGCGCTTTTTCAATTTCCAGTTCATCCATGAACGCGAGCATATCCCGCGCATCGCGGTGATAAAAATCTGATGGGTAATCACGCGGTTTGGGGACGGATTCGCCATAGCCGCGCCGCGTGGGACCGTACACATGGTAGCCGCGCCCGCTCAGCCAATCCATGACGCGAGCCAGATGGGTCTGTGCCGTGCCAAGCCATCCGTGAATGGCAATGACGGGAAAGCCTTCGCCAATATCATCGTAATAAAGTTTAGCGCCGGTGGATACTTCGCTGTAAGGCATCTTCGCTCATCCTTCGGGTGTGAAATACCCAAAATAATAGCACGCTTGATGCACAGCCCGCAATGCGCTGCCCGGTCTGTTATCCGCTGCGCGGCGTTCTGGGGCGTTTGGACGTATTCGTCACGGGGTCGAAAAAGAATCCGAAATCGAGATAGTACGCCCGCTGCCCATTGTGAGTCACCTCTCCGTGTTCCTTGAACAGGAACACCTGTGCGTTGTGCCGCTTGAACTTCTTCTTCAGGTTGTTCCACTGCGACTTCGACGGGGCGGTTTCGCCTTCGGGCAGGTTGAAGTATGCCGGGTCGAAAATGATGCGGTAATGCGCGTCCTCATGTTCAATCAGGTCGATCAGGTGGCTTTTCGGCGGCATCTGAAACGGGTTGGTCAGCATTTCCTGCGCGAACGTGAGCGTGTAATCTCGTCCACCTCTCCTAAAACGGGGTAAGCTGTCGGGCATCGGGATTCTCCGGGATCATGGCGGTATACTCTGTTCATGATAATCGTGAACAGGGGCATAAGCCATGCCGGACACCCCGCCCAATGCGCACGCGCTGCACCACGCGCTGATCGACCTGCTCAAGCGGCAGCGCGTCATCCGTTCCGCCACCGTCGAGACGGCCTTTCGCGCCGTGCCGCGTCACCGCTTTCTGCCCACCACGCCGCTGGAACAAGTCTACGCTGATGCCGTCGTGCCGACCAAGTTCGCCGGGACGGAACCGATCAGCTCATCGTCGCAGCCGTCCATGATGGCGATCATGCTTGAACAGGGCGCTTTCAAGCCCGGTCAGCGCGTGCTGGAGATCGGCGCGGGGACGGGCTTCAACGCCGCGCTGATGTCCCACATGGTGGGTGTGCGCGGGCAGGTCACCGCGCTGGACATCGACGATGACCTGATCGAAAACGCCCGCCGTGCGCTGTCGTCGGTGGCGCTGCCGTCCCCGGTGGTGCTGCACCGTGCCGACGGGTGGCAGGGTTACCCTGACCATGCGCCGTATGACCGGATCATTCTGACGGTGCAGGCGCACGATCTTGCCCCGGCGTGGTTCGACCAGTTGAAGGACGGCGGACGGCTGATCGTCCCACTCGATGTGTGGGCGGGCGCGCAGTTTTCGGTCACGTTCGTCAAGCGGCGCGATCATCTGGTCAGCGCGTCGGTATCGCCCTGTGGGTTCATGCCGCTGCGCGGTGAGGCGGCGGCACAAGCGGGTGAAACTGCCGTGAACCGGGATGAGCGCCTGCTGGTCACGCAGCTTCAGCACACACGCCCGCCTGCGCATACGCTGGAATCGCTGCGCGGGCTGCTTGAAGCGCCTGGGCGGGCATGGGAGAGCGGGATCAGCGCGCCTGCCTACCGTTTGCATTCCAGCGGATTTTGGCTGTGGCTGGCCGCCCGCGCTCCCGATGTGATCGATATCCGCGCTGCCCAGGACAAAAACGGCGTAGAAACCACCCTGCCGATGCTGTTCGGGAAACCCGGCGCATGGAGCCAGACCTATGGATTAGCCAGCGTCGATGGGCTGGCGCTCTTGTATGCTGTCCCTTTCCAAAAGGGCGACCGCACGCAAACAGTGCGCATTGGTGTGCGCGCTTGGGGCGATGGTTCCCCGCTGCGGCGGCTGATGGGCGCACTGCGCGCCTGGAATGCCGCCGGGCAGCCCGATTCACGGTCGCTGCGGCTGGCGGCGTTTCCGGGGACGCTGCCGCCGGGCAAACGCCTGCCGCCCCAGGTGATCACGCTGCAAAAAGCGCAGTTCGCCTACGCCCTGAAGCATTAACGTTCGGCTTTTGCGCGCACGCTGCCGGCCACCACATTCCCCACCCAGGTAAAGGCCGCCAGCCCGAAGATGTACAGCGATACCGCATTGTTCGGTGATGGACTGCCGGGCTGCGTGGTGTAGCCCAGGGGGATGAACAGCGCCAGCACCGCAGCCCAGATCAGGAAGTTACGGCGGGCGCGGGAACCCGGTTCGGCATTGAAGGCCGCCGCGATGGGCAGGATCAACCCGGCGGTTTGCGCAGCGGCGATCCACAGGCTGCGCTGAACGACGCCGCTGGAGAACAACCCGGCCACGCCCAACCCGATGGCGATCAACAGCGCGATCCCGACGACGTTCGCGCCAAGTTTGCGATCCGGCGGCAGGATTTGACTCCCGAACTTGTCGAAGCGCAGCAGGACATCGAACAGCGGGACTGCCGTCCACGAGAGGAACACGAACAGGTAATAAGCGATGAACAGCACGGTGACGATCCCGCTGCCGCCTTCAACCCGGCTGAGCGTCGAACTGGCGACTTGCAGGCCGATCACCCCGCCGATCAGCAATCCCCAGCGTGCCTGAGGGCTTAGCCCGACCGACCATTGATAGTAACGCAGCATGAGCGCATACACCGGATTGCGCCCCTTCATCGTCTCGATCAGCATTTCTTCGGCATACGGGGACTGCGGGTCGATGCGCAGCGCCTGGCGGAAATCCTCACTGGCTTTGGGGTACTGATGCCGCTTGATGTGCAGAATCGCCCGGCTGACATAGGCATCTGCATCCTGGGGGTTGAGCTGGAGTGTATTTGCGATCACCGGTTCGGCTTCATCGTAGCGTTTCTGGCTCAGCAGCGCCCGCGCCAGGATCGTCAGCGCGCTGCCGTCCTCTGGTGCCAAGCGTAATGCTTCGTGGGCGGCATCAATGGCGAGCGCATCACTGCCCTTAAACAGATACACCTGCCCGGCCAGCGTATGATAACGTGCGTCCTGGGCATTCAGGCGAATCGCTTCGCGGATCGCGCTCAGCGCTTCGGTCGTATTCCGCTGCCGCCACTTCACGAACGCCTTGACATAGTGCGCGTAGCTGTCGGTCGGCGCGAAGCGAATTCCCCGGTCAGCTTCCAGGTTGGCCTCGTTCACCTTGCCTTCCTGGGCGATCAGCGCCAGCGCCAGCAGCGAATGGGCAGCGCCGTCATTCGGGCTGCTGGCGAGATGCGTCCGCAGCATAGTTTCGGCGGCGGCGTACTGGCGTGCGCCGATCATCACTTCGGCCATGAACAGGGATGCCCGGCCTGCACCGCCG
Organism: bacterium; assembly: GCA_033764035.1. GTDB lineage: Bacteria > Chloroflexota > Anaerolineae > Aggregatilineales > Phototrophicaceae > Flexifilum. Next base: position 218,657 of record JANRJJ010000014.1, on the reverse strand, counting down.
GAGAACGGTGGGAGTCCGCCCGGCGGCGAACTGCCACCCGGCGGAAGACTGCCGCCCGGCGGCTGGTTGGACGGAGGCTGCGACTGGTTCAACGGGTGGCTCACGAGGTGTCCCTCCCAAACAGGCTGCTGAACAGACCGGGGTTTTCATGCTTCTTCATGTATGCCAGCACATCGTCATAGGTGCCGCTTTCGTTGGCATACAGCGCATAATTGCGGGCGGTGGCGAACCATTCGCGCGTCGATGGCTTGACCGTGCCAACGGAGCGCAGTAAATCCGCCGTCGTAAGTGGCGCGGGAATACCCGTTTTGAGCGCATCGCGCAGTTTTTCTTCAATGGCGCGTTCGACCACGGCTTTCAGGTCAGCGCCGGAAAAGCCCCCCGTCTTTTTGGCGAGCTGATCGATGTCCGTCTGTTCAGCGGGTTTATCGCGCAGCATCACCCGCAGAATTTCAGCGCGGGCGGGCGCATCCGGCGGCGGCACGAACAAAATCTGATCGAAACGTCCGGGGCGGCGCAGCGCGGGATCGATATGCCAGGGGGCGTTGGTGGCCGCCAGGATCAGCACGCCGTCGTTCGAGACGTTCACGCCGTCCAGTTCGACCAACAGTTGATTGATCGTGGTGCGGGCGGCGCTGTGCTTCATATCGGTGCGGTCAGCGCCCAGTGCGTCCACTTCATCAATGAAGATCACACATGGCGCGGTGCGGCGTGCCAGTTCGAACAACTGGTGCAGGTTGCGTTCGCTCTGGCCGATCCACATATTCAGCACGTCATGAATGCCGATGCTGATGAACGATGCGCGAATTTCACCCGCCGTCGCCCGCGCCAGGTAGGTCTTGCCGCATCCGGGCGGACCGTACATCAGGATGCCGCCTCCCGCTTTTTTGCCGTATGCTTTGTAAATCTCCGGGTGCTGAACGGGGTGGATGATCTTGATGCGAATTTCTTCCTTCAGCTTGTCCATGCCGCCCACATCCTTGAACGCGATGTTGGGGCGTTCCATGCGGCCATCGGTGGGCGCGGCGGGGACAGGCCAGCCTTCGACCAGGATGCCTTCGGCCTGTTCATCCGGGGCGGCGGGCGGCGGCAGGTGTTCGTGTAATTCCGCTTCAAAGTCCGCATCGGCCTGGGATGCGTCCTGTTCGACGGCGCGGCGGTATTCCTGCTCGGCTTCGGCATACGCGCCCGCTGCGAACAAGTGTTCCGCCAGGTGTTTACGCAGTACGGCATTTTCCGGCGTGGCGCTTAGGGCAGCGCGCAGCGCCTTGATCAGCGCGTCATCGGCCATTCGTCAACCTCGCTCATCACATCATCCAGGGTGATGATAACACGAGCGCGCCGGATGCGCGTCTGGTGCGCTGCACAAACAAAAACAGGGCGGCTCCCGCGTGGGAACCGCCCTGCTTCATGACCGAACCGAGTTCGGTTTAGTATTCCGGCATCTGCGGGGCAGGCGCGGCGTTTTCTTTCTGCGGCGCGTCGGTGATCAGCACTTCGGTCGTCAGGATCATCGAAGCAATCGAGGCGGCGTTTTCCACCGCGCCACGAGTCACCTTCGCCGGGTCAGGGATGCCCGCCGCGATCATGTCGCCATATTCGTTGCTGATCACGTTGTAGCCGATCTTGTGATTGCCCGTTTCAGCCTGGCGGCGGCGCACTTCCTGGATCACCACGCCGCCATCCACGCCCGCATTGCTGGCGATCTTCTTCATCGGCACTTCCAGCGCACGGCGCACGATCAGCACGCCCGTCTGTTCGTCTTCATTGCTCATCTTCAGGCTGTCCAGCGCGGCGACGGCGTTCACCAGCGCCACACCACCGCCGGGGACAATCCCTTCTTCAACGGCGGCGCGGGTCGCGCTCAGCGCGTCTTCCACGCGGTGCTTCTTTTCCTTCAGTTCGGTTTCAGTGGCCGCACCCACGCGGATCACGGCGACACCGCCGCTCAGCTTCGCCAGGCGTTCCTGGAGCTTTTCGCGGTCGTAATCGCTGGTGCTGAGGTCGATTTCCTTGCGGATTTCTTCAATGCGCCCCTGGATCGCGCTTTCTTCGCCTGCGCCATCCACGATCACGGTTTCATCTTTGGTCGAGCTGACCTTGCCCGCACGCCCCAGGTCTTGCAGGGTGACGGTTTCGAGCTTGCGCCCGGTTTCTTCGCTGATCACCGTGCCGCCCGTCAGGATGGCGATGTCGCGCAGCATAGCCTTACGGCGATCCCCGAAGCCGGGGGCCTTGACGGCCAGCACGTTCAGCATCCCGCGCAGCTTGTTCAGCACCAGCGTCGCCAGTGCTTCGCCGTCCACATCTTCCGCGATGATCACCACATCGCGCTTGCCGATCTGCACCATCTTTTCCAGCAGCGGCACGATGTCCTGGGCAGCGCTGATCTTCTTTTCGTAGATCAGGATGTACGGTTCTTCGATGGTCGCTTCCATCGTATCCGGGGCAGTGATGAAGTACGGGCTGATGTAGCCGCGATCAAACTGCATCCCTTCCACGTATTCGGTTTCAAATTCCAGACCGCGCGATTCTTCGACCGTGACCACGCCGTCCTTGCCGACTTTGTCCATCACTTCGGCGATCAGGCTGCCAATTTCGCTGTCCTGGGCGCTCACGCTGGCGACCTGGGCGATTTCTTCCTTGCTTTCAATCGCAACGGCCTGTTCGCGGATGTTCCGGGCGATCACTTCCGCCGCCGCCATGATCCCGCGCTTGAGCAGCATCGGGTTCGCGCCCGCTGCCACGTTCTTCAGGCCTTCGTTCACAATCGCCTGTGCCAGCACGGTCGCGGTGGTGGTGCCGTCGCCCGCGATGTCGTTGGTCTTGGTGGCCGCTTCTTTCAGAAGCTGCGCGCCCATGTTTTCATATGGGTCTTCCAGTTCGATTTCCTTCGCCACCGTCACGCCGTCATGGGTGACCGTCGGCGCGCCGAACTTTTTGTCCAGCGCCACATTGCGCCCTTTGGGACCAAGCGTGGTGGAAACCGCTTCAGCGACTTTATCTACGCCGCGCTGCAACGCACGCCGCGCTTCTTCACGGAAAACCAGCGTTTTTGCTGCCATGTCCGTCGACTCCTCTTGTGTGATTCAGTTGATCGAGTTTTACAGATTCGGTGTGTCGTGCTTCAGGTTCCAGACAAAAAAAACGGGATTGTCGGTGAAAGCGATTCTGCTTCAGCAGACTTAGCCTTCGACAATCCCCAGGATGTCGGCTTCCTTCATGATCAGCAGCTTCTTGCCGTTCAGCTTGATTTCCGTCCCGGCGTACTTGGCGAACAGAATCTTGTCGCCCACCTTGACATCCATTGCGATGCGTTCGCCGTCTTCATCGCGCTTGCCTTCGCCAGCGGCCAGCACCAGCCCCTGCTGCGGCTTCTCTTTTGCGGTTTCGGGCAGCACGAGCATACCCCCGGCAATCGTTTCTTCCTGTTCGACGGGTTCGACGATCACGCGGTCGCCCAACGGACGAATGTTGATGGATTGCGTCATGACTCAAGTCCTCCTGAGTGTGTGACTGTGGATTGGCACAAAGTTTAGCACTTGTAGCAGGTGAGTGCTAACGTTACGCGCACACTATAGCCGCACAGCGCCTTACAGTCAAGAGGATTTAGCAAATTTCTGATACGAGTGCTAATCAATCGTTCATGTCCCCGTCAAGCTTTTGACGGTCTGTCGTACTGCTTGTTCGTTTAGACCCAAATAGGTTTCAGCCGCATTCATCGCCACTTTCATTTGACCATCCTTTATTTTTTGGTTCGCTGTAAAGTGGACGTGCAGCGTAAATGCTGTATTCGCGTTCCATCTAAACATCACCCAGAAGCCACCATGCTGCTGCTCATTTAAGGTTTGTCTCCACATGCCATTTGGACCGTTCACGATCACCAAATTGCTGAGGTTCGCCAGCATATGTTTGATGGCACGCGCACCAGACACGATACTCGCGCCTGGAACGTGTGCAAAGACAGCGTTGGGTATGGCGGTCACAACGGTGTTAAAGGCCATTGCCTCAAGCGCAACCGCCGTCAGATGTTGTGCTTGGGCTTGGGTAAGCACTGCTGCCTGTGCAGGGGTCACTGCCTGCGCTTGCAGCGCTGTCATATTGGCAATGCAGGTTGCACCACCCAGTTGAGCGAATAGCGCGGCGGGTAGATGCCCAAGCAGTTGAAACCGGGCGAACTGATTGGCGGTCATTCCCTGTATTTGAGCGGCAGTGATGGCTCCAACCTGGCCAACAGACAGGTTGGCAATACACGCAGCCGGACTCAGCGCCGCAAAAGCTTGGGGCGACAAGTCTGCCAGACGGGTCAATGCGTTAAACTGGTCGGTCGTCATACGTCCTGCTTGTCCGGCGGTAATCGCTTGTGCCTGTGCTTGTGTCAGGTTGGCGATACAGCGGTTCGCGGGCAATTCTGAGAACAATGCATCTGGAAGGTGGGCCAATAACTGAAACTGCGCGAACTGGTCAGCCGTCATATTCCTGATATGCCCGGCTGTGAGTAAATTGGTGACCTGTGCCTGCGAAAGCTTCGCAATGCAATCGGTTGGTGAAAGGTAAGCAAATAATGCTCCTTTCAACTGATTAAGGCGTGTAAAAGCCTGGAATTGTGCCTCAGTCATCCCGGCTATCTGCTGCCCTGTGAGCGCAGTCAGTTGTTCACCACCCAACTTGGGAATGCAGTCTGTTGGATGAAGCGCCGCAAATGCTGCGGTGGGAATTTGGGCAACTTGAGCAGGTTTCATGCGGTTCATTTGCGCTTCTGTCACCGTTGCGCCCTGGGCTGCGCTCATATGCTGGATGCAGTGGGTTGGGTGCAGCTCAATGAATGCGACTGGCGTTAAATGGGCAAGCTGGGTAAAGGCGACAAACTGCGCCGTCGTCATAGCAGCCGCCTGTTGGGGCGAAATCGCCGCTGCCTGTACATCGGTGAGATTGCCAATGCAGTGGGTGGGATGAAGCTGCCCAAATCGCTGCGCATCAAGCTGATCCAAAAACTGGAAAGCGGCAAATTGTTCGGGGTTCATTTGTGCAAACTGCGCGCCCGTGATGGTGTTCAGTTGGTTCGCCGTCAATTGTGAAATGCACGCGGCGGGAATGTGTGCGAATGCAGCAGGTTGCAGATGTGCAATTCCACTGAACTGCTGAAATTGATGGACGGTCATTGCTGCCATCTGCTGCCCATCGAGCGCTGCGATCTGTATGCTGCTGAGGCTGGCAATGCAGCCGGGCTGAAGCGCCGCAAATGCACCGGGTGAAAGCGATCCAATCTGCGTCAGGTACGGGCATTGTGCAGTGGACAATGCCGCCATGTGGATATTTGTAAACGCCCCGACTTGTGTGGCAGTCATCTGGGCAAGCTGCTGAATGCGAATATAGCCGATTTGCTCAGCCGTAAACGCGGCAATGATTTGGGGCGCAAGCTGACTGAACTGCTGTGGCGTAAAGGCGGCGATATTACCATCAGAGAGCGTAGCCACATTCCCGGCATTCAATTGAGCAATCAGGTCATCGGGCAACCCAGAAAGGGGCGATGCCCCAAAGTTTGCAAAAGGATTCCCGTTTCCAATGGGCGGGGCAGCACCCACTTTCCCCCGCTGAATTGAAGGTGCAACGGTGCGCGAAACGGGCGATGAAATGGACGAATTGGTTGCAGAAAGCAGGTGCTGTACAGCATGATTGCCAATCATGCGCTGCAAGCCCAAAATTTGGGATGGCAAGGCAGAGGATGAAGTACTTGGCATTGAAGCCTTATCATTTGTTTGGCTGAAAAAGTCGTCGCTGGCATCTGCATCAGCCTCCAAACGATTGCCCGATTTTCCTTGTGCGGAATCAGTTGGCTTCTTGATGGGTAAATTTTTGTCCATCGTCCTGCCTCTTCACAATTTTCAATCGTACTGTGTTGAGAAAAACCTATCATTTGGAATAGACGCGAAACTCATGCTCAATAGATCATGCTCAAGCCCCACAATTTAGTGACCAATGTCCAAAATTCAGTCGCGGCTTTCAAACGGTAAACGGCAACTTTCAAGCCTTTTGCTGTGGTTTTGGCGTTGAACCCCTTGTTGAATGTCAACTAATGCGCAGGCTATCGAGCATCATCTGCAAATCATCGACGTAGGTGTTTTCGGTGGCATAGGCGGTGTAGGTTTCGACCACGACAAGAAACGGGTCCTCCCGCAGATAGAACACATCGATCTGCCCGGCATCGAGCGAACGCCGCAGCGTGGAATCGCCCGTCACCGCATAGCTTTGGCGCAGCCAGCCTTCATCCGGCGAGACCAATTCCAGGTCTTGCAGGTCGTCGGAGGCGTAGTAGCGGCGGCGGTAGCGTTCGACGGCGTAATCGTAGCTGGCGAGCGAACGGATGCTGGCATCGAATACCGCCACGCTGAACAGCGCATTGTTGTCGTCGTTCCACACATGCACTGTGCGCTGATCGTCCGACCGCGCTTCGTAGCTCCAGCCTTCAGGGGTGAACACGTTGAAATCGTCGCCCTCATACAGACTCCACCCTGGCGGCAGCGGGGGCAGCGGTAAATCGCGCTGAAACAACGCCGGGATCAGCAGCAGCGCCAGTGTGACGGCGGCGAACGCCGTCAGGAAGACGGCGGCCAGCAGGGGAACCCGCGACCTGCGGGGCGTGCTGCCAAACGCAGGCTGCATGGCCGGGTTCGTCCCGCTGGCACGGGCGGCGAAGGCTGCGCCATCCACATCGCGGACTGTCGGGTACGGATCGGCGGTATTGAAAGGCGGCGGAGTCGGCGGCCTGGGCGTGGAGGGCGGTTGGCCAGGTGCGGTCAGCTTTCCAGGGGTAAGCGTCCCCCCGTCCAGGGCATTCATCGGCGCGGGCGTGACCGCCGGGCGCGATCCGCCGCCTGTGGGCGGGCGCGGCGTGACGGGCTGTGGTGGGGGCGTATACGCGGACGGGGTGGGCGGCGGGGTCAGGCGGTTACTCCCGGTCGGCGGGATTGTCGGGTGATCCAGGCCGCGCAGCTCGAACAGCGAAAGCCGCAGCGCTTCGGAATACGCCTGGGCAATTTCGCCCGCCGTCGTGTAGCGGTCACCCGGATGTTTGGCCGTCGCTTTGACGATCACACTTTCTACCATCGCCGGAACTTCGGGACGAAATTCGCGGATCGACGGGATCGGCTCGTTCAGGTGCTTAAGCATGAGCGCCAGCGGCGTATCGGCGTAGAACGGTTCGCGTCCAGTCAGCATCTCGAACAGCACAATGCCCATCGCGTACACATCCGAACGACCATCGAGCGGCTGGCCGTTGGCCTGTTCGGGACTCATGTAAGCGGGCGTGCCGATGATCGCGCTGCCCGTCAGGTTGCTGTTCAACACGCGGGCGATGCCGAAATCGGTCAGGTATGCATTGTTGTACTCGTCCAGCAGCACATTGCCCGGCTTCAGGTCGCGGTGGATTACCCCGCGCATGTGCGCGTAATCGAGCGCCTGCCCCACCTGGGAAAGCGGGCGTTCAAGCGCTTCAATCGTCGGTAATCCCCGGCGCAGATACGACGCGATGCTGCCGCCCGCCAGGTAGCGCATGGCGATGAACGGGATGCCGTCGGCTTCACCATAATCGTAGATGGGGACGATATGCGGGTGTTCCAGGTGGGCGATCACGTCCACTTCGCGGGTGAAGCGTTCGTAAAAGCTGGGGTCATGCAGCAGCGATGGCGGCAGCACCTTGAGCGCGACAATGCGGTTGATCGATTTCTGGCGGGCGGTGTAGACCGTCGCCATACCGCCGCGTCCAATTTCCTCCAGGACTTCAAACTGCCCCAGGGTTTTGCCGCTCAGATTATCAGCCGAGGGTCGATTTGCGCTCAATGTCCATGTCCTTCACCGCCGCAACTACCCTAGTTATACGTCGGCGGCGGGGCAGCGGCAAGGGGGGAAACCGGACGAACGCGCTTTCACGTCGTCGCCAATGCCGCTTTCGCATCGGCGGCGCTGGTGTACACCTGGATTTTGCCGTACAGGTCAAGCACCTGAATCGACCGAAGCGCCTGCTGCAACAGCGTGGGTTCCGCCACGAACAGAATTGCGCGAATGCACGGCAGGGCTGCCGCTTCCAGAAAGGCCATGCGCGCCCCGGCAGTCAGAAAATCGGCGGCGTTCGCATCGACTATTACAATCATCGGAGTACCGTTCGCCCGTGCTTCCTGCTGCGCCAGGACGAACGCCAATTCAACTTCGGATTTTTCAATGTGGCCGTGCGCGCTGACGCACATGCTGTGCTGGTTGAAACGGGGTTCAGAGATCGCCATGACTGCTGCCCAACTTATCCGTCGTCTTTACACATTCTAACCTGTACGGACAGGTTTTGTAAATTAAGTGTTGGGCATTTACAGAGCGTTAATGGAGGGACAATCGTCCTGTTGCTACGCTGTCACTGTGCAGCGGAAGCGCGGAACCCGCCTGTTCCCGCGCCTCTGCTGCTGTTCAAGAGCGTTAGCCGCCGACTACCACGCGGGTCGGTTTGATGCGGATCATTACGCGATCTTCCTGCCCACGTTTTTCGGGCATCCGGGCATAATAATCTGGCTGACCCCGATAGAGCGCACTCAGCTTGTTGATGTGCGCTACCGCGACTTCCTGGTTCGCATCCATATCGCTGACCACGCCGCGCACCTCCAGCCAGCGGTACGGGTTTTCCGGGTCAACCGCCAGAACCGTGACTTTAGGCCGGGCGGTCATATTCTTGTCCTTCTGCCGTCCGCGTGCCGTGTTCACGCGCACATATTCCCCGTCGTAATCGCACCATACCGGCGTGGCCTGGGGCTGGCCATCGGGCATCATCGTCACCAGCGTGACGACGACTGCCCGTTCCAGCAGGTCTTTGTGCGATTCTGGGATCAGGTTTGCCGATTCGGACATGGTGAATACCGCTCCTCCGCCAACTGGTGCTAGATCAAGAGCTGCATCGGGCTTTCGACCAGCTTCTTGAACTGCTGCAAATACAAAGCCGCTTCTGCGCCGTCGCTCACCCGATGATCGACACTGATCGTCACTTTCATGCGGTTGGCCACGCCAATGCTGCCATCTTCCAGCACAACCGGAATCTTTTTGGCGCTGCTCACGGCCAGGATGCCCGCTTCGGGCGGGTTGATGATCGCGCTGAAATGATCGACATCATAAGCGCCCAGGTTGCTCACGGTGAAGGTGCTGCCCTGCACATCCTCCGGCTTGACCTTGCGTTCCCGTGCGCGGGCAATCATCTCTTTGTTGTGCGCTGCCATCGTCCCCAGCGCGACTTTATCGGCATCCTTCGCCACCACGTTCATCAGCCCGCCTTCGGGCAGCGCGACGGCCATGCCAATATGGATGCGCTTGTGACGGATGATCTTATCCCCATAAAAATGAGAGTTCAGGTTCGGGAACTTGCGCAGCGTGAGCGCCGTCGCTTTCACGATCAGGTCATTCACGCTGATCTTGTGATCATCGTCCAGGTTGGCATTCAACTGCTTGCGCAGATCGAGCAGCGCGGTCACGTCCACATCGGTGGTGACGTAGAAATGCGGCACGTACTGCTTGCTTTCGGTCATGCGGCGGGCAATCGTCGCCCGCAGCCGCGTGACTTCGACGGTTTCCACGTCGTCGGCGGGCGGGGTACCGAAGTGCTGGCCGGGCAGTGCGGCTCCCCCAGTGGCGGGCGCTGCCTGTGCCGCAGCCGGAGCCGGGGCTGGAGCGGGTGCTGCGGGAGCCGCCGCAGCGGGGGTGTAATGTTCCACATCTTCGCGGACGATGCGCCCGCCGGGGCCGCTGCCCTTGATCTGGCGCAGATCGATCTGCTTTTCCTGGGCGATGCGCCGCGCCACTGGGGAAGCCTTCACGCCGTCCGGCAGGTGACCGCCATCCGCATCGGCACTTGCAGCGCCCGCATCCCCAGATGCGGCAGGAACCTGAACAGGCGGCGCATCGTTCGGGCGCGGCGCACCGTTGCCGGTGGGCGTGCCGAACGCGGCCTCTTTCACGCCGGATTCCATCGCTCTGGTGGAGGCTTCGGTCGGCGGCAGCGTGGCGGCTGCGCTCCGGCCTGCCGTTTGCGTCGGCTCCGCCGCCGCTGGGATCGGCGCGGCGTTCGGGTCTTCCGCGTTCGGGGCTTCACCTGCCGCGCCCACGTAGCCGATCACCGCGCCCACCTTGAGCGCTTCCCCTGGCTGGCCGACCAACTGGATGATCGTCCCGCCTACGTTCGACGGCACTTCGACCGTCGCTTTGTCGCTTTCCACTTCGGCGATCACGTCGCCAGCGTTGATGCTGTCACCCACCTGTTTCAGCCAGTTGAGCAGCGTGCCTTCTTCCGTCCCCGACCCCAGATCGGGCATCATGATCGCGTCGGCCATCACACAACCTCTTTCACTGCATCCACCACTTTTTGAGCATTGGGAAGCGCCATCAGCTCGATCTCTTTGGCATACGGCAGCGGGACATCCATCGCGCTCACCCGCTTGATCGGCGCATCCATATAATCGAAGGCCGCTTCCTGCAACCGTGCGGCGACTTCGCTGCCGACGCTGTACATCGGCAGCGATTCTTCCACCAGGACACAGCGGTTGGTCTTTTTGAAGCTTTCGTACACGGGCGCAAGGTCGAGCGGGCGCAGCCAGCGGAGATCGACGACATCGCATTCGATGCCCTCTTTCTCGCTCAGGATTTTGGCCGCCTCCAGACACCATTCCACGCTGCGGCCATAGCCGACCAGCGTCACATCGTCGCCTTTGCGTTTGACATCGCTCTGGCCGATGGGCAGGACGAAATCCGGGTCGTCCGGCACCAGCGCAGGCTTGGGATACAGGGCGATCACTTCGCTGAACAAGACCGGGTTTTCATCGCGGATCGCGGCTTTCAGCATCCCTTTGGCATCGCGGGCATTCGATGGCATCCCGACGTACATGCCGGGGAAGTGCGCGAAGATCGCTTCGGGGGTGTGCGAATGGGTGGCCGTCGCCTGGTTGCCCCACCCGGTTGCGGCGCGGAACACGAGCGGCACGGTGAACTGCCCGTTGAACATATAGTGAATTTTGGCGGCGTGGTTGACCATCGCATCCAGCGAGAGGAACGCGAAATTGATCGTCATCAGTTCAGCAACGGGACGCAGCCCCGCCATCGCCGCGCCGACCGCTGCTCCCGCAATCGCCATTTCGCTGATCGGCGTATCGCGCACGCGCTTCGCGCCGAACTCCTCGAAAAAGCCGCGTGTGACGCGGTGCGTCCCCTGCCAGCGACCCACTTCTTCACCCATGATGAACACCCGCTCATCACGGATCATTTCTTCACGCAGCGCATCGCGCAGCGCGTCACGCATCGATACGTTCTTTTCTGCCATCCGGTTACACCCTCAATCGTGGTGAGCATCGACCCGCGCAGCACACGCGGGCTTGTCAGTTGACGTTTGACGCAGTTCGTTTCTATTCGAGCGGCGACCGACCGACGTAGACATGGTTGATCAGGTCATCGTAGGTCGGCACTGGGCTTTCATCCGCGAACTTGATCGCGGCTTCGACTTCTTCATCGGCGCGGGTTTCCAGCGCTTTCATATCGGTTTCGGCATCATGGTAGCTGCTCAGGATGATCCCGCGCAGCACGTTGATCGGGTCGCGTGCGTCCTGCCAGGTCTTGAGTTCCTGCGCCAGGTCTTCGCGCTGGTTATACTGCTTATCGCTTACGCCGTGTCCCATGTACCGGTAGCTCAGGCATTCGAGCAGCACCGGGCCTTTTTTCTTGGCGTACTTCGCCGCTTCGCTCACGGCTTCGTACACTTCGACCACGTTCTGCCCGTCGATGCGCCCGCCATCCTTGATGCCATACGCGATGGCGCGCTTGTGCAGCAGCGGTTGGCCGCTGGCATCTTCAATGCGCGTCCCCATGCCGACCAGGTTGTTTTCGATCAGCCAGATGACGGGCAGATCCCACACCGCCGCCATGTTCACGGCTTCATGGAAGTAGCCGTTGTTGGTCGCGCCATCGCCCATGAAGCACAAGACGACGTTTTGTTCTTCCATGTAGCGAACCTTGAGCGCGATCCCGGTCGCCAGCGGGAAATGGCCGCCGACAATGGCATAGCCGCCCCAGAAATTATGCGCCCGGCTGGCCAGGTGCATCGAGCCGCCTTTGCCGCCGCTTACCCCCGTGCGCTTGCCCATCATTTCCGCCATGATCGGCTTCGGGTCAACGCCGCGTGCCAGCGCAATACCATGATCGCGGTAAGCGGTGATGACGTGATCATCCGGGGTGAGCGCGGCCAGTGCGCCTACGCCGATGGCTTCATGGCCGCTGTACAGATGCAGGTAAACGCCTGTGATCCGGTGTTCCTTGTACAGGTCGTCGCAGCGTTCTTCAAACTGCCGGATCAAGACCATCTGATAATACCAGTCGAGCAGCGTTTCGCGGCTCAACGTCGTGCTTTGTGCTACCGCCATTCGGACTCCTCAGCTTTGCCGGGAACCGCGATGCTGAAATTCCCGCAAAGACTATTCCATATGCTGTGATGTGGGTACTGTTGATACGACAAGTCGCATAATTTTACCTTACGCACCCCCGCCTCACAACTCAAATTCGTCAATTGGCACGCGGCGCGTTATCTTCCGCCTGTTCGATAGACAGGCAGGAGCATTAATCATCCGTATGCCCACGTTACGCGAATCCCCGGCATGGCAGGCGCTCGAACATCATTTTGCGGCCATGAAGGCCGTCCACATGCGCGACTTGTTCGCCCAGGATGCGGCGCGTTTCGCCCGTTTTTCGGTGCGCCTGGACGACGTTCATCCGCAGGATGAATTGCTGTTCGACTATTCCAAGAACCGCATCGACGAAACCACGATGCGCCTGCTGTTCGACCTGGCGCGGCAGGCCGATCTCGCCGCGCACATCGACGCGATGTTCAGCGGCGGCAGAATCAACGTGACCGAAAACCGGGCTGTGCTGCATATCGCGCTGCGCAACCGCGCCAACACGCCGATCTATGTCGATGGCGCGGACGTGATGCCGGACATCAACGCGGTGCTGGCGCGCATGAGGACGTTCACCGATGCGGTGCGTTCCGGCACATGGCGGGGCTACAGCGGCCAGCCGATCACCGATGTGGTCAATATCGGCATCGGCGGGTCGGATTTAGGGCCGAAGATGGTCACGCTGGCGCTGGCGCATTACGCCAAACGCGACCTGCGCCTGCATTTCGTCTCCAACGTGGACGGAACCGATCTCGCTGAAGTGCTGCGCGTGGTGAACCCGGAAACCACGCTGTTTCTGGTGGCCTCCAAAACCTTCACCACCCAGGAAACCATGACCAACGCCCAGTCAGCGCGGACGTGGTTCCTGCAATCCGCCCCGGATGAACGCGCCATCGCCCGGCATTTCGCTGCGCTTTCCACAAATACCGAAAAGGTGGCCGCGTTCGGCATCGACCCGGCGAACATGTTCGGCTTCTGGGATTGGGTGGGCGGGCGCTATTCACTGTGGTCGGCCATCGGCCTGTCGATTGCGCTGTCAGTCGGCATGGACAACTTCGAGTCGCTGCTCGATGGCGCGCACCGGGCGGATCAGCACTTCCACACTGCGCCATTCGAGCAAAACATCCCGGTGATCATGGCGCTGCTCGGCATCTGGTATCACAACTGCTTCGGCGCGGAAACCCACGCCATCCTGCCCTACGATCACTATCTGTCGCGGTTCGCGGCATATTTTCAGCAGGGCGATATGGAAAGTAACGGCAAGTCCGTCACGCTGGAGGGTGAGCGCGTCGATTACAGCACCGGCCCGGTGATCTGGGGCGAACCCGGCACGAATGGCCAGCACGCCTTCTACCAGTTGATCCACCAGGGGACGCGGCTGATCCCGGCGGATTTTCTCGCGCCTGCCCGCACCCTGAACCCACTCGGTGACCACCATACCATCCTGATCGCCAATTTCCTGGCACAGACCGAAGCGCTGATGAAGGGCAAGACCGCCGATGAAGTCCGTGCTGAACTGGCAGCGGGCGGCGGTGAACCATCGGCGCTGCTGGTGGCCGCAAAGACCTTTGAAGGCAACAGGCCGACCAACTCGTTCCTGTTCCGCGCCCTGACCCCATCCATGCTGGGGACGCTGATCGCGCTGTACGAACACAAAATTTTCACACAGGGCGTGATCTGGCGCATTAATTCTTTTGACCAATGGGGGGTAGAACTGGGCAAGCAGTTGGCGAAGGCTATCGAGCCGGAACTGAAAAGCGATGCGCCCATCACCACCCACGACTCATCGACCAACGGGCTGATCGCCGCCTTCAAGGCGATGCGCGCACCGTAATCTATTGGAAGGATGCACATGGCCGCTCCCGCATATCAAGACCTGCTCCGGTTCGGCACGGTGGGCGCACCGCCGACCACGCCCGCGCCTGGCGGCACGACGAACGCGATTAAACACATGAAGGAACTCGGCTTCGGGCATCTGGAAATCGCCTGGGTGCAGAGCGTGCGCGTGACCGACGAAACCTGCGCGGAGATCAAAGCGGCGGCGGAAAAGCACAAAATCAGCCTGAGCATTCATGCGCCGTACTTCATCAACCTGAACAGCCAGACCGATGACCTGATGCGCAAAAGCGATGAACGGCTGCTGGCGGCGGCGCGCAAAGGCTACCTGGCGGGCGCACGCGATATCGTTTTTCACCCCGGCAGCTACCACAACCAGGAACGCGAAATCGTGTACCAGCGCGCCAAGAACAAGCTGATCGAACTCACGGGCATCCTGCGATCTGAAGGGGTGCAGGTGGTGATTCGCCCGGAAACGATGGGCAAAAGCGCGATGTTCGGCAGCCTGGAAGAATGTGTGCGCCTTGCCGCCGAAGTAGAAGGCGTGCTGCCCGCCATCGATTGGGCGCACCTGCACGCCCGCCCCGGCGATGGCTCCTTCAACAGCGCAGAGGAATTTCGCGCCGCGCTCGACCTGATCCGCCGCGAACTGGGCGATCACGGCCTGAAGCATATGCACTGCCACATGAGCGGCATCGAATACACCAAAAAGGGTGAAAAGATGCATATGCCGCTCAATGAAGCCGACCTGAAGTACCGTGACCTGCTGCAAGCGTTCGTCGATTACGGGTGTGAAGGCTCCATCGCCGTCGAAGCGCCGGAGCCGTTCCATGTGGCCGACGCGCTCACCCTGCAAGCGACCTACCGCCGCTTACAAGGTGCAGGGGTGGGGGAAGAAACCGAAACAGTCGATTGATTCAGCGCGTCCCAACCGCCCTTAGAACAGGCCGCGCAGTTGTTCGACGGCGGCGCGCTGTTGATCGGTCAGGCGTTCCGGCACGGTGATCAGGATGCGGGCATACAGGTCGCCAAACGTATCGGTCTGGCGCAGCACGGGCATCCCCTTGCCGGGCAGCCGGAACTTGCGCCCGCTCTGTGTCCCCGCCGGGATTTTCAGCTTGAGCGCCCGCCCCATCGTCGGCACTTCGACTTCGCCGCCGAGCAGTGCGGTGAACATATCGACGCGCACATCGGTCGTCAGGTTGTCACCGTCACGGGTGAACTGGGCATCCGGCTCCACTTCGATGATCAGGTACAGATCGCCCGGCCTGCCGCCGCCGCCGCCCGGCTCCCCTTCGCCCGCCATGCGCACTTTCGTGCCGTTGGTCGCGCCCGGCGGGATCACGACCCGAAGCTGACGATCCCCTTTGCTGACGACGCGGGTCGCGCCCTGGTAGGCTTCGCGCAGCGTGATTCTGACGGGCTGGTCGATGTCGCCGCCGCTCTGCTGGCCGCCAAACGGGCTAAAACCGCCGCCGAATGGGTTCGCACCGCGTGGCCGCTCGGTCACCCGTCCCGATCCCTGGCCACGTCCGCCGAAGATCGTTTCGAAGATGTCGCCCAGGTTACTGAAATCGACGGGTTCACCGTTCTGCGTGTAGTTGAAGCCGCCAGGGTTCCCGGTGAAGCCGCCCGGCGGGGTGACCGTTCCGAAACGGTCATACATCGCCTTCTTTTCCGGGTCGCTCAGCACTTCATACGCTTCATTCAGTTCTTTGAATTTGGCTTCAGAAGTGGGGTCGTTCTGGTTCGCGTCCGGGTGATATTTCTTCGCCAGGCGGCGGAAAGCCTTCTTGATGTCTTTTTCGTCGGCGGTTTTGGGTACGCCGAGGATGTCATAGTAGTTTTTGGGCATGACGATGCGCCTGCGTCCCCTGTACTCTCAACAATTGTGATGTGGTATCTAGGTATAGCGTAAAGGACGGCGCGTATGAAATCAATTAGAACGGGGGAGAATAGGGCTTCAGGCGTACCCATTCGGATCATCAACCTGGAAGCCCTCCGCCTGCGCAGCGGTGAGCAGGCGGCGATCACCGCTGAGGATAACAAGCGGCGCACTTGAAAATCGTGCGGCTCCCAAGTTGCAGCGCATCCAGCGTGCGCAGCGCGCCAGGATCGATGTGAATTCGACTTTGCTGAAATCTGCGATGAACAACTGGTGCAATGCAGTCGGATCACAGAT
The DNA here is from genome assembly GCA_033764035.1 of bacterium. Taxonomy (GTDB): domain Bacteria; phylum Chloroflexota; class Anaerolineae; order Aggregatilineales; family Phototrophicaceae; genus Flexifilum. The sequence goes on along the minus strand of JANRJJ010000014.1, from coordinate 202,175 downwards.
CGAGCGTACCCACCCACTGGCTGCCCTTTTCCGACAAGCAGCGTTTAGCGAACGCGCTGGTATCTGCAAAGTAGGCCGTCATAAACGTTCTTCGCGTTCCTCATTGACCAAATCACGAACCGATTGATTGCCCAAAACTTTCCGCCCTATTCGATCACGTTCTTCAGGCGAAAGCTCTTTCAATTCCGCCACCTCACTGCTACTCAATGATAACCCGTTCTCATCCGCAGAAGTGCCATTCCCCATCTGCGCGCCGTTCACCTGCTCGATGCGCAGCTCGATCCGATCCCCATCCGCCAGGGTGAGCGGCTCCAGCGGGCGAATCACGCCATTTTCGTACACCGCTTTGAAAACCTGTGTCATCTCGAACACTCCACTTTGTGCTTGTATTGATTGTACCATTACCGTCCACTGCGTTCGCACTGCACAATTCCTGCTATAGTGGAGTGTATTGCGCTCAACGAGCGGGCTTCCGCTCACCCAGGTTTAGGGGCTGCCCGTGTGTTTCCTGTTTGTCATGATGTTCCTGGTCGGCTCGTTCGGCGTGACGTATTCAGCCATCAACGATACCCCGCCGCCGTCGCCTGATTCCGGCCTGATGTTCGACGATTTCAGCTATGTCGCATCGGATGACCCGCAGTTGGCGGCGCATGGTTGGGTCGTGCGGGCGGGCGACGGCTGGCCTGGCATCCCCGGTGCGGAGTGGCGCGCCGACAACGTGACGTTTGTCCCTGACCCGGATGATCCTGCCAACACGCTGCTGGTCATGACCTCCACGACAGACGGCACGACCACGACGCAAACGCAGCTTTGCCATCAGCGTAAATACTTTGAGGGGACGTTCGCCGCCCGCGTGCGCTTCAGCGACGCGCCGATCACCGGGCCGGATGGCGACCAGGTGGTACAGACACTTTACCTGATCAGCCCGCAGGCGTTCCCGATGGATCCCGATTACAGCGAACTCGACTTCGAGTACCTGCCCAATGGCGGTTGGGGGACGGCGGGCAGCGTCCTGCACGCCACCACCTGGGAAACATTCCAGCTTGACCCCTGGATCGCGGACAACCAGACGGGTTCACTGTCCGGTTCATGGGAAGGTTGGCACACGCTGTATGTCAACATCGTGGATGGCACGGCCACCTATTACGTGGATGGACTGCTGCTGGCGCAGCACGGCGGCGCATTTTACCCCGAAGTGCCGATGTCGCTCAATTTCAACCTGTGGTTCATCCAGGGTGGACAGATCGCCTCACGCGAAGCCCGCGCTTACGTGCAGCAGATCGATTGGGTGCTGGCACGGCCTGATGTTCTGCTCACATTAGGGGAAGTGGAGGGGTTGGTCGAGGCCTTCCGTCGTGCCGAGGTGATTTTCCGCGATACCGTCCCCCCCTGGAATCCGCCGCTCGAAACGCCGTGTAATTTTTGAGATGAGCGCCGTTCAAGACCTGCTCGATGCTATCTTTGAGGACGCGCGCCCGCCTTTCTACGATGAATTTGCCGGGTGGGTGCGCGATTCACGCCGCTTCAAAGCGTTTGCGACCGCGTACCAGGCTAAAATTCGTGCCAAGCTCAAGCAGCAGATGCGCCAGGCGGACACCCTGCGCGATTTGCGGGCAGAGCTGGCCGCCGCCGTGCTGATGCTGCGCGATGAACGCTTGAGCGTCGAATACGAAAAACGCTCCGTCACTTCAGGCCGTGCGCCGGATTACACCCTCACCTACCGCACGCATACCCCATTCAACGTCGAAGTGCGGCGCATTCATCCGGTCGATACGGCAGCGGGCGAAAGCGACGATGCCGACTCGCGCAAGGTCAAACTGATGGCGATCCTGTGCGAAAAAGTCGGCCAGATGCCGCCGGGGATGACCAACTTTCTGTGGCTGGCCGACGAACGTGCCATCGCTCACGCCGAGATCGCACAAGCGGGCGTGACACTACGCACTTTGGCCGAACACAAGGATGAGGCGTTCTTTACGCGGCGTGGATTCGCCAGTGCTGCCGCCTTTCTGAAGCAGTACCAGGCCTTGAGCGGCATTGTGCATCACCTGCCGGGTCAGATTACGCTGTACCCTAATCCAGTGGCGCGCTACAAGCCGTCCCCGGATATTGCCCTAGCATTGACGCGCCTGCTCCCTTGAACGAAAAAAGGCGATCCCCATCCCGGCGGATCGCCTTTCATTGGATGCGGTGCGGCACGCTTAGTCGCCGCTCACCGTCGCCTTGACGACCGCTTCAGCCGCCGCCTTGCTTTCGTCATCTTCGCGCTTGCTGCGCAGAATCGCCGCGATGATCACGCCGACCAGGACGATCATCACCACCACGACCGCCGTCCGCGTGCTGCCGTCGGTGCTGGGCGCGGCCACCGTCACCACCAGCGGAGCCGCGAGCAGCGAGACCAGGTTGACCACCTTGATCATCGGGTTGAGCGCTGGTCCCGCCGTATCCTTGAACGGGTCACCGACGGTATCGCCCACCACCGCCGCCTTGTGCGAGTCGCTGCGTTTGCCGCCGTAATGCCCTTCTTCAATGTATTTCTTGGCGTTGTCCCATGCGCCGCCCGCGTTGCTCATGAACACGGCCATCAACTGCCCGGCCAGGATGATGCCCGCCAGGAAACCGCCCAACGCGGGCGCGCCGAGCAGGAACCCGACCACAATCGGCGTGAGGACAGCGACCACGCCCAACGGGAGCAGTTCGCGCTGCGCCGCTGCCGTCGAAACGCTGACCGCTTCGGCGTAGTCCGGCGTGACCGTGCCTTCCAGCACGCCGGGGACGCGAAGCTGACGGCGTACAATGTTGATCATCTTGAATGCGGCGCGGTTGACCGAGCGGATCAGCAGGGCGCTGAACAGGAAGATCAGCCCGCCGCCGATCAGGAAGCCGATGAACACAATCGGGTCCGCGATGTTGATGCCCGTACCGTATACCGTGTCTTCCAGTGGGATACCCAAGCCTAACTGCACCACGCGGGTATCGGTCAGGAATGAGCCGAACAGCGATACCGCCGCAATCACGGCGGAGCCGATGGCCACCCCTTTGGTGATCGCTTTGGTGGTATTGCCGACCGCATCGAGCGCTTCCAGCGTCTTGCCGCCCGGTCCGTCGCTTTCGCCGGAAAGCTCCGCGATACCCTGGGCGTTGTCGCTGATCGGTCCGAACGCATCCATCGAGACGTTGTTGCCCGTCAGCGTGAGCATCCCAACGCCCGTCATGGCTACGCCGTACAAAATTGCCGTGAAATTATCGACGATCTGCACGCCCGCGCCATCGGTGATCGGGAACAGGCCGAAAATGCCCACGCTCGCCAGGATGCTCCCGGCGATGACCAACACCGCCCAAGTGCTGCTCTCCATACCGCTGGCCAGCCCGCTCAGGATCGTCGTGGCCGGTCCCGTCTGCGTATTGCGGGCAATATCCTTGACCGGGTTATGTTCGGTATCGGTGAAATACGCCGTCACACGGTCGATGACGATGGCCAGCAGCACGCCAACCAGCACTGCCGCCAACGGCTGCCACACGATCTGGCCGCTGGCCAGGTTGTCATCGCGCATGTACAGCACGGTGAAGATCGTGAACATGACCCCACTGATCAGCGCGGCGCTGTAGAACCCGCGTGTGATCGCCTTCAGCGCATCCTTGCCGCCGCTGGCCGCGCCGGGGTTCACGCGCACCAGGTAGGTGCTGATGATCGAACTCAACACGCCGATCCCGCGCACCACCAGCGGGAAAATGATCCAGATCGGGCTGCGCGTGACCGTCGCCAGCGCCAACCCCAGGATCAGGCCGGACACAATGGTAACTTCGTAGCTCTCGAAGATGTCGGCGGCCATGCCTGCGCAGTCCCCGACGTTATCGCCCACCAGGTCAGCGATCACGGCGGCGTTACGCGGGTCGTCCTCCGGCAGCCCGGCTTCGACCTTGCCCACCAGGTCAGCGCCTACGTCCGCCGCTTTGGTGAAGATGCCGCCGCCCACGCGCATGAACAGCGCCAGCAGTGTCCCGCCGAAGCCGAAGCCAAGCAGCGCGTCCGGCGACGCGATGCCGAACAGGATGAAAATGATCGTCCCGCCGAACAGCCCCAGGCCGTCCGTCAGCATCCCGGTGATCGTGCCGGAACGGTAGGCGATGCGCAGCGCGTCAGCGTAGCCGCGCCCGGTATCGACCGCCGCCGCCGCCGTGCGAATGCTCCCCTGCACGGCCATGTTCATCCCAATGAACCCGACGAGCGCGCTGAACACCGCGCCCATCAGGAACGCGCCCGCCCGTCCGATAGCGGTACTGGTGCGCGCCGCTTCACATTCAGCGACCCCACGCTGTACGATCAGCGCTTCTTCATCGAAGATGCGGGCGTTATACGCTTCCAGGCTGAGCGTCGTCCCTTCTGCCAGCGGGTTTTCCCGTTCGTAATCTTCACGCACGGTCTGCGCCAGTTCGGGGCAGAAGTATTCGATGGCGTAGGGTGTTGGGTTGACGACATAAACACTGAAGAACAGGACAACCACCAGCACGGCGATCAAAACGGCGATGATGCGGAACTGCGACCGCAGATAGGCGTTCGCGCCCGCACGGATGTAGCCCCACATCTGCTGCATTTTGGCGGAACCCTTGCTTTCCGCGAGAATCTGGCGCGCCAGAATCCCCGCGTAGATCAAGCCCGCGAACGCAATCGCCAGGACGATATAGATTAAGATGTTTTCGGTTGAATTGAGTACACGCATAAACGAGAAACCTTTAACACAAATGGCCGCAAGGACATACGGTATACCGGGTGCGTAACCCTCATCTGGTGTCCTTCCGGGCGGTGGATTGCGCACCCGCGCTGTTGTGCGTCTCTTACAAGAACAGCACCGCAAATTCTGTCACTCTTGCCCGGTTAATGCAAACCGGGGTCAGTTCCGACCCCGGTCGCTGGCTTGAGGCGTGTAAAGGCGTATCCGGGTGGTTAGTCGCCGCCGACTTGTTTAGTCGTCATCTCCGTCGTCGTCATCGCCATCATCATCGTTATCACCGCCGCTGGCATCATCGTTGTCGCCCTGGTTCTGGCCACCCCCCTGCCCTGCACCGGCGGCACTGTCGTCGTCGCTGCTGCCGTTGTCATCACCACCATCGTCGCCGCTGCTCTGGCTGTTGTCATCGTCGCTGCCGTCATCAGCACTGCCGCTGCTCTGGTTGTGATCATCATCGCTTTCGTCGCTGACCGATTCCTGATCATCGTCGATGCCATCGTTGTCGTCGTCCGCGTCGGTTTCATCCGGGATGCCGTCGTTGTCATCGTCCAGGTCGGTTTCGTCGTCCTGCCCGTCATTGTCATCGTCGTTATCGTCGGTGTCGTTCAGGTCGTCAATGCCGTCGTTATCGTCGTCCGCGTCATCCTCATCCAGAACGCCGTCGTTGTCGTCGTCGAGATCGTTATCATCGTCCATATCCGACAGTTGATCGCCGTCGTCGTCCTGGTCATTGGTATCGTCGATACCGTCCTGGTCGAAGTCGCGGTCGTCCTGCTCATCATCAATGCCGTCGTTGTCGTCGTCCGCGTCGGTTTCATCGTCACTACCGTCGTTGTCGTCATCCAGGTCGGCCTCATCGTCGATGCCATCGTTATCGTCATCGGTATCGAGCGTATCGTCGATCAGGTCGCCGTCGAAGTCGTCGCTGTCATCGATGTCGTTCAGGTCGTCGATGCCGTCGTTATCATCATCGTCATCGTTTTCATCGCGGATGCCGTCGTTGTCGTCGTCGGTATCGGCCAGGTCGTCGATGCCGTCGTTGTCATCGTCGGTATCGGCGCGGTCGCGGATGAAATCGTCGTCGAAATCGTCCTCGTCGTCCGTATCCGTAATGCCGTCGTTGTCGTCGTCGTTGTCGGCCAGGTCGTCGATGCCGTCGTTGTCATCGTCGGGGTCAATGCCGTCTGCGATGCCGTCATTGTCGTCGTCGAGTTCGTCCATGTCATCCAGGCCGTCATCGTCGAAATCGTCGTCGTCGGTCAGGTCATCGGCATCGCTCAGGCCGTCGTTGTCATCGTCATTGTCGTTCAGGTCGTCGATTCCGTCGTTGTCATCGTCGGCATCGTTCAGGTCGTCGGTGCCATCATTGTCATCGTCGCTATCGATGCTGTCGTCGATGCCGTCCTGGTCGAAATCGTCCTCATCGTCACGATCTGCAATGCCGTCGTTGTCGTCGTCCAGGTCATCGGGATCGGCCACGCCGTCATTGTCGTCATCGTCATCGGCTTCATCGGGGGTGCCGTCGTTGTCGTCATCCGGGTCGGCACGGTTGAGGATGCCGTCCCCATCGAAATCATCGACATCGGAGGCGACGGCGGCTTGCTGGGCGGCAGGGGCAGCCCAACTGTGGAGGACACCGGGCATGAGGGAAAGCGCAGTGACCAAGCGGAGGACGATCATCATTTTCCGGTAACGCTGCATGTGCGTTTGCTCCTGTATACACTTCAACGATCTTCATCGTGCATGGCGGTGATGTCCCGCTGCTTATACCGAGTCGGGAGGGGGAAAAAAGTTTCGGTCGGTTTTTGTCAAGAACCTGTAAAAATGTGCGTCCCGTTCAGCTATGAACGGCATGGATATACAATGGCTCTAGCCCCGCCTGCCGATGCCGCCGACAATGATCAACAGCAAGTGGGGAAATCGAGAAAAACGATGATGAAAAACCGCATTCACTACGCTTGGATCATCCTGGGTGTGACCTTTCTGGCACTGCTGCTTTCGGCAGGGGTGCGCAACGCGACCAGCGTATTGTTCGAGCCGCTTGAAGCACAGTTCGGGTGGGATCGCGCCAGCATTTCGTTCGCTTTCGCGGTCAGTCTGTTCTTTTTCGGCTTCGGCGCACCCATCGGCGGCGCGCTGATCGACCGCTATGGCCCGCGCCGGGTGATGATCGGCGGCCTGCTCTTGATTGCCGGGGCGCTGGCGCTGCTGGTCGGCATGACGGCGTTATGGCAGTTCCATGTGCTGTGGGGGGCGGCGGTCGGCATTGGCACAGGTGCGGTCGCCGGGACTTTGGGCGGCACGGTCGCGCTGCGCTGGTTCAATGCACGGCGTGGGCTGGTGTTGGGGCTGTTCAGTTCAGCGGCAGCGGCAGGACAGCTCCTGTTCCTGCCCGCGCTCATCCCGCTGGCCGATGTGGCGGGCTGGCAGGGGGTATTCGGGGTGCTGGCGCTGATCATCGCGGTGATCCTCGTCCCGGCGCTGTTCCTAATGCGCAACACGCCCGCCGATGTCGGTACCACCCCGGTTGGGGATGCGACCGCCGCCACCACCGCAACCGACAACCGTTACACGCCGCTGCGCGAAGCACTGCGCACCCGCGATTTCTGGCTGCTGGCCGGGAGTTTTTTCGTGTGCGGCTATACCACTGTCGGGCTGATCACGACGCATTTGCTGCCGCATTCGCTCGAACATGGCTTTCAAAAGGTGGAAATTTCCTGGGCGATTGCCTTCATGGGCGCGATGAACATCGTCGGCACGACGGCGAGCGGCTGGCTGACGGATCGGTTCGATAACCGCCGCCTGCTGGCGACCTATTACGGAATGCGGGCGATCTCGCTCGTGGCGCTGCCCTTCATCTATGAAATGAACAGTATGCTTCTGTTCGCGCTGATCTACGGCCTGGACTGGGTGGCGACCGTGCCGCCGACCGTCAACCTGACGGCGCAGCGCTTCGGGCGGAAGTCGCTTGGCACGATTTACGGCTGGATTTACTGTTCGCACATGATCGGTGCGGGCATCGCCAGCTATGCGGGCGGGTTCTTCCGCGACCTGCTCGGTGATTATCATTTGGTCTTCATCAGCGCTGCCGTGCTGGGGCTGGTCGCTACCGGGCTGAGCCTGGGGATCAGCATCAGCGCGAAACGTCCGAAAGTGAGCGCTTCCGCCGCGCCCGCAGGAGATTGACATTGATGTCTGTCGCGTTCGACGAGACGCGCTCGGTGCTGGCGCAGCCTTTGATCGCACGGCTGGCGACGATTGACGCGGACGGCTATCCGCATGTCGTGCCGCTGTGGTTCGATGCCGAACCTGACCGCCCCGAACTGATCATCATGGCCGACCGCACGGCACACGCGGTGCAGAATGCACTTGGCAACCCGCGTGGGGCGGTACAGGTCGGCGGTGAACCGCTCCCGCTCGACCCGGCGCAGTACACGACGGCTTACCTGTACCAGGGTGATTTCAGCGTGGAAACCGACATTGGTCACACCGCCATGAAGCGCATTAGCCGGCGCTATTTGCATCCTGGCGCTGTCGATCTGCTGCACGAATGCTGGAAAGACGATGATGTCGTCGTGGTGCGGCTGTTTGTGCGCAAGGTGATGCGCGTGCATTGAAGCGCACGACTGCGTTACGGGGCGATCCATTCCGCCCACAACACGTCACCCAGGCCGTCCGGCATGGGGATGCGTGCCGCCCCACCGCCGTCGGTCATCAGCCATAACTGCCACTGAAGCACATCGAGCCGGCGTGTGCCATCGGGCGATTTTCGCACGGGACTGGGATACGGGTTTTCCTCCGTAAATTCGAGATAAGGCACTGTCGTGCGGGTATCGAAGCGCAGCACGTACACGCCGTGATCCGGGGTGCTGTACATCATGCGCGTCCCATCCGGCGAAAAATGGAGAACCTGCCCGTAAATCGGGTTGGGATACATCCAGCACGCCCCGGTGCCGTCCGGCAGCATCCGCATGATACGGCTTGCCTGCAAAAGCCCCCGGTCGATCTGAATCAACCACCAACCATCGTCCGCCCGTTCGGGGATCACCGCCGCGCACATCGGCACTGTGCTAAGCAGCATCGATTCCTGTGTTGCCAAAGCCTGCCGCGTTGCGCGGGCTAAAACAGGGGTGGCAATGTCCGGTCGAATCACCTGGTCAGCGGCGATGGGCTGGCTGGGAACGGGCGTGAACGTTGGAAAAGGCAGGGTTGGACGGGCGTTTGTCACACTGATTACATTGGCGCACATCAACAGCCCAACCAGCCCGATCAGCAGCAGGAACAAGCGGATCGCGAGTGGGCGCTGACTCGGCGGCGGTTCGGGGTAAATGGGGTTATCGTCGGCATCAAGCCTCAGCAGTTCGCCATCATCGCCCACGATATAGCGGTCATGGCCTGGGAGATCGAGCTGTCTGGGATGTGTATTGTGGGGTGGGTGATCGTCCTGCGGCTGAAATGACGTTGGAATCATCGCGTTTCGGTTCCTCCACACATCAGTTTGACCGTCGTCAGTGTTTCAGAGTGCAGAAAACATGCACGCATCACCAGTGTAGCACGCAAACGGAATGCGGCCTGCCCTTGTCGGTAATCAGCGGATCGGGTAACGTTCAGGACAGAATCACGAAAAGTGAGGATGCTATGGCGGAACTGATACCGCAAATCGATGACCTCCGTCGTCAGATACAGGCGCTTGGCGATGATCCCGCCCCAAATACGGTAGCCGACCTGGAACGCGCCGCCCGTGCGCTGCTGGCCGATGCGAAAAATACGCCTCATGAAGCGGCGGCACAGGCGCTGTTCGCGGAACTGGCCCGCGTGAGCAACCCGACATCGCCCATCGCCGCGACGATTCGCGGCCTGGTGCGGCGCGCCCGCATTCGCATCGATACAGCGGGCGATGAGGACGACATCGACGAGGCAATCGACATCCTTTCCGAAGGATTGGTACTCGATAACACGCATAAGGACGTGATCGCACTGCTGGAAAGCGCCGGGTCGAAAAGCGGCCAGGCGATGCAGCGCGTGACCGATCTGTTCAAACGTTACAACGTCGAACGCAAGCCAACGCCGCCTGCGCCGCCCATCAGCGCCGGGGCGCGCAGCACGTCCACAGGCGAATACCGCCCACAGACGGCCACCCGCGAAACTCCACGCACCGATTCAGCGCGGGACGAGGGGCGTGCAGGTGGGACAACCGGTGCGTACTCGACCTCTGCCGGGTATCCGCCGCCGGAACGCGAACGTGACCTGCTGAGCGGCTTCACGGGCGATGCGGTGCGCGAAACGGGCATCTCCCGGCGCGTCCCCGGCCAGGGCGGGCTGTACAACGGCGACGATGTGGACGACCTGCTGAGCGAACTTACCCAGCGCTACTATGCGGGCGATTATCAGGAAGTGGTCGATGTTGCCAACCGCATTCTGAACGCCAACCCCGGCAATGCGGCGGCGCTCGAATACCGCCAGAAGGCCGAGGACAACCTGATACGCGGAGTCGTGCCGGATCACCGCATCCCGTTCGAGGCGCGGGTGAGCTACAACCGCGCCAATTCGCTGGTGCGCGCCGGGAACTACGACGAAGCCGAACGATTGTACCGTGAAGCGCGTGACCTGGCGGAACGGGCGGGCATTCTGGCGTGGAAAGATGCTGAACAAGCCCTGCTCGAAATTCAGGATTTAGCGCTCGCCCGCGAGATGATCAACGAGGGCGACCGTTTGATGGTCAACGACAACTGGAACGAAGCGCTGCGCAAATATGAAGGGGCGCTGCGCGTGGTGGCGAACGACCCCGGCGCGGAAGAACGCATCGACAAGGTGCGGCGCATCATGCAGGATGCCGAAAGCGCCAGCGTACAGCTCAGCATGTTGGGCGGCACGCTCAGCGATCAATCGGCGCAGTTGCAGAACGTGCTGAACATCCTGGCCCGGCTGCGCCAGCTATTGCCGAACAGTTCGCGCCTGAACCAGTTGATCGAAACCGCGAACAACAAGCTGAACGGGATCAAGACGCAGATTCGCGATCAGGCACAGGGGGCGATAGGCCGGGTGCAGAACGCCAATTCGCTCGATGAACGGCTGACGCTCAGTTCTGAAGCGCTGAATATGCTGGAACTGGGCGTGAAGCTAGACCCCGGCGATGCCAACCTGGGGCAAATGCTGATCGAAACACGAGCGGGCGTGAGCGATATGCAGCGGGCGCGCCAGGTGGTCGAACGGTCGGCATCGCTGATTGCCCAGAACTTCGACAATGAACTTTCGCAGGCGCGGTCGATGCTGGCCGGGCTGCGCGAATACGCCAGCGACAGCCGCTACCGCACAGTGGTCAGCGACCTGCTCATGCGCTACCTGGAACGGGCGCAGAACGCCATCGACGATGGCGACCGCGCCGAAGCCGAATCGCTGCTGCAACTGATGCGCGAAGAACCGTTCAACGTGCTGGGGCGGCGCAGCGAAGTCAACAAGATCGATCAGCAGGTGCGGGCGATGCGCCAGCGGGCATCGCTGCGGCTGCTGGCGGCGGCGGGCGGCGGGATCATCATCCTGATCGCAATTGCGTTGGGAACCAGCGGCTTATGGCAACCCGTGCTGTTCCCGCCCCCACCCACCGCGACGTTCACGCCGTCGAATACGCCGACGATCACCAACACCCCGACGATCACGCCCACGCCGACCAATACGTTCACCCCCACCGTGACGTTCACCCCCACCAACACGCCGACGGAGACGTACACCCCATCCGCCACGTTCACCGGGACGAATACCCCGCTCCCAACCGATACGCCGACGTTCACGCCCACGCCGCAGTTTTTGTGCCAGATCATCACGACCGAAGAACTGAATCTGCGGGCGCTGCCCGACGCGCAAAGCCAGCGGATCGGCTTCTTCCCGCCGCGCACCGTCGGCGGCGTAATCGGCCAGGAAATCGGCTCGGATGGGCTGAACTGGTACCTGGTCAGCTTCGAGTTCGGCGGCGCGCGCATTCAGGGATATGTGCGCGATAACACGACCATCCTGCCTGTTGGCAACCCGTGTTCCGATATTCCGTAGCGGTCGCGCACGACCCGCTCACACAATCAAAAAGTGGAACCGGAAACACCGGTTCCACTTTTTGTTTTCTCAACCCATCTGGCGGTGCGCAGGCTCGTCAGCGTGCGCCCGCCGCGATCACGAAATGAGCGTGGCGGTCGGCGGCACTTCGGTTGGCGTGGCGGTGGGGGCAATTCCGGTGTTCGTCGCGGTGGGCGCGATTCCGGTGTTGGTGGCAGTGGCGGTCGGGGCAATGCCTGTATTCGTCGCAGTGGGTGGCGTTCCGGTGGCGGTCGCCGTCGCTGTCGCGCCTGTCCCCGTCCCCGTTGGCGTGAGCAGCGTCCCCGTGGGGGTCGCCGTTGGCGTGATGATCGGCACAAGATTACAGGGTCCGCCCACCCGTGCAACGGTCGCGCTGATCCATCCAGTCAGGCCAGCGCCGTCGATCTGATACCACGAGTTATCCGCCAGACGACCAATGACGTTGACAATGGTTGATCCGTTCAACTGCCCCACCAGGCTAAAACTGGTGTTGGGACCGCTGCGCACGTTCACACTGCCCCCGGTGGACGATGCCAGGATGCACACATCCGACGGCGGGAGCGGCGGCAGCACCACGACGGGCGCGGTCGTCGGTGCTGCCGTCGGCGTGGCGGGCTGCACGCCAGGAACCGGGCAAGCCGCCGGGTCGTTTTCCGGCGCAAGGCAGATCGTGAACGCTTCGCTGTCCGCCGCGCTGCCGTAAGCGACTTCGACCAGGTATTCGGCTGCGCCCGCCGGGAGCAGCAGGCGCGTCACGCGCACCCGCGCGCCAATCGTGACGAACGTCTCCAGCGTCCCCGCGTCGGTCACGGTGATGATTGGCCCGCTGGTGGTGAGCAGGCTTTGCACGAACAGCCAGCGTCCCTGGGCGGCTTCACCCGTGAAACCATAAACCAGCCGTGACGCGGCGGCGCTCAACTGGCCGTTGACGATCTGCCCCAGCGGAAGCGGCACGGGCGGGATCGCGGCTTCGGCTTCGACGGTGAGCAGAAAATCCCCCGCCTGGGCGCTGGCACTGCTCACCTGAAGGCGCAGGATGCCTACCGGGGCATTCACGCCATCGACCTGTACCGCGTTCTGCGTACCGGGGTTGACGCTCACCCCCAGTTCGACCCCGCTGCCATCCAGCACGCGCAGGCTGGGCGCAAGCCCCGGCGTGATGGCGAACAGGCTCACATTGATGCGGGTGGGCTGTTCCAGCAGCAGCACGTATTCAGCGGTTGGGCTGTCGGCGGCCAGCGTTCCGGTCTTGTTTTCGCCCAGCGCGATCTGTTCAAGGCCGCTTTGCGCGTTCGCCCATCCCGCGCCGATCACGGCGATGAGCATCAGCAGCGCGAGAATCGCGGTGGGGCGGGCAGCACGTTGAACGTGCGGTTTCATCATACGGCTCAGCATTGGTTTTGCCTTTCGTGTTCAATCCGTACTATCGATCATGCGGACGATTCCAGTCTATTCGGAAAATCTGACCGTGCCATCAATCATACGGCAGGCATGAGACAAGCCGCGCCCTGATGATCACACATCGTAGGTGAAACGTTGAATGACGGGGAAAAGTTGCAGCCGCACAAAAAGAGGGACGATCCGCGATGGATCGCCCCTTTGCCTTGATGAAAGGTGACGATACGTGCTACGGACGGTTCCCGGAATTTTCCGTTACATTCAGCGTCCCGCTGATGCTCGCGCCCGCGCTGAACGTGCCGATCCAGATGTCGTAGCGGCCACTCGTTGGGCTGTTGAAGTCGATAGTAGGGCTGAATGTGCCGAACGAATCGTCGTTGCAGAAATAGCTTCCATTCGGCGCGTTGATCGTCATGGTGGTATCGCCACTGCCCACGAAATAGAAGCGCAGCAGCGGGAACGCACCCGGCGTGTACGTCACGCTGAACGATGGTGCGCTGGTGGTGTTGCCCGTGCAGCCGCCGCCCAGGTACGACACGTTGGCAGGTCCGCCCGCCGTGATCGCGACTGTGAACGGGTCTGGCACGAACCCGCTGGTGAGCGCGGTTGACCCGAACACGGGCGGCAGGCCGAAATTGAGCGTCGGCGCGGCACTGGGGCTGGTGACCGTCGCGGTGGCGGTGGGCGTGGCCGTGAGGCTGGAAACCGTCGGCGTGATCGTGGCCGTCGCCGTCGCCAGGCTCACGGTGGGGGTGGCCGTGGGCAGGATGGCCGGAACCAGGTTGCACGGTCCGCCCAGGCGCACGACCGACGCGCTGATCCAGCCTGTCACATTGGAAATGGTGATCAGGTACCAACTATTATCCGGCAGCCGCCCGATCACGTTGGCGAACGATGTCCCATTCAACTGGGTGACGATGCTGAAATTCGTGCTGGGGCCGCTGCGCACGTTCACATTGCCACCCGTTGCGGAGCCGAGAATACACACGTTCGACGGTGGCAGCGGCGGGAGCTGAGTGGGCAGCAGGGTGGGGACGACGGGTTCCGTCGGCGCGGGGATCAGCGTTGGGATCGTCACAGGCGCGCCCACGACCGGGCAGGCGTTCGGGTTGTTTTCCGGAGCCAGGCACACGGTGAACGCTTCGGTAGGCGCGGGCTGCGTTCCCACCCCGGCGTAAGCGACTTCGACCAGGTAATTGACCGCCCCGGTCGGCAGTTGGAACCGTGAGCCGCGCACCCGCCCACTGCTCATGGCGATGGTTTCCTGGGTGGTCGCATCGGTCACGATGACGACCGGCCCCCCGGTGACGAGCAGGCTTTGCACGAACAGCCAGCGGCCTTGATCCGCGCCGCCGCTGAAGCTGTAGACCAGCCGTGCCGCCGCACTGCTCACCTGGCCGTTGACGATCTGCCCCAGCGGGAGCGGGGTCGGCGGGATTTGTTGTTCCGGTTCCACGTTGATCAGAAAATCGCCCAACTGCCCATTGGCGCTGCTCACCTGCACCCGCAGCACCCCGACCGGGACGTTCAACGCCTGAATCTGCACGGCAGTCTGATTGCCCGTGTTGCTGGTCGCGCCCAACTGCGTCCCGGCGGTGTCCAGCACGCGCACATTCGGCGCAAGCCCCGGCGTGATGGCGAACACACGCACGTTGATGCGGGTGGGCGTGTCGATCAGCAGGGCATATTCGATCTGCGGGGCGGCGGCGGTCAGCGTCCCAGTGGTGTTTTCGTCCAGTTCCAACGGTTGAATGCCACTCTGTGCGCTCACCGACAATGCGCCGATCAACAGCGCCAGCACGAGCATGAGCGGCGTGACCCGTGTGAAGAATCGCGTTTTTCTGATGGTTGAAAGACGTGCGTGCATCGTCATTCCTTTAGTTTTTGATTCAAGAACCCTGAAGATCAAGTGTAGGCGGAACCGAAAACCACGCCAGGGGACTTCCGCCAGGGGACTACTACCGGGGAAGTAGGCGCAGACCCAACCAGCTCGTCTGCGCCTTTGCATTACACCAGGGCGGGTCAGTTCGTGGCGACCCCGCGCAGTTGGTCGAGCGTGGCGACGGCAGTGCGGAAGGCGGCGATGGCCGTCTGCGCGTTCTGCACGCCGCGATTGGCCGCGCCGCGCAGATTGCCGCTGTTGCACGCGAAGGTGAAATCGATCCACCCGGTATTGATCGCTTCCAGGCCGCTGTTGATCAGGTCAACCGCCTGCCCCAGATCGGGCGATGCGGCGCGGTCGATGTCCGGCAGCACATACGCGGCGGGAATGTTCGGCACACGTCCCCGGCAGCCGTCGGTATCGCCGGTGCGGATCACGTCCTGCCAGTAGCTTTCCAGCAGCGCCGCGCCCCCGTTCGGGCGGATCATCAGGTCGGCCAGTTCGTACAGCGGGCTGAAATGGCTTTCTGGGTTGGGCGTGGCCGGGGTCGCGCTGGGCGTGAAGAACGGATCGACCGTCGCGGTCGGGATCGGCGTTTGCGTCGGGATATAGCGTGCGAACGGCTCGAAGCTGGCCTGGACATCGTTCAGGCGGATGAGCGCATTCGCCAGCGTCGGCAGGTAGGGATCGACATCGGCGGGAGTGAGCGGCCCACGCTGGTTGTTGCACGCCGCGTCGTAAGGCTGGCGCGTCGAGATCAGATCGACCAGAACGCTGTTGAGCGATACCGCGACCGCCGCCAGTTCCGCCGGGGCGACCTGTGCCGCATCGATGGCCGGGGGATTGTTGAAGAAGGCGGCGCAGTCGATGCCGCCGCCGCGCACCGTCTCATACTGGCTGGTGAGCGTGGATGCATCGGCACGGATTTTGCCGATCTGGTCGTTGATTAGCCCAACGACGCTGTTCGATGGTGTGGGCGTGCGCGTGATTGCCCCCAGCGCGACGAGCGTATCGCTGGTGCGCAGATAGTTGGGCAGGAACAGGTTCATGCCCCCCAGGATCGCCAGCAGCACGATCAGCAGTGCAATCGAACTGTACAGCCCACTTTTGTTGGCACGTTTGCCCAGTTTGCCGTGTGTTTCCACCTGTTCCAGCAGTTGGACGACGCGCTCACGGCTTTTTTCGCCGCGTTTCAGTTCTTTTTCAACGCTTTTGAACATGCCAAGTGCGTAAGCGGCAGCGCGGCGCACCCCGCGATCCTCATCGTTTTCGAACAGATCGACCAGCTTATCGACGGCGAGTTCTGCCGCCGCTTCACCCAGATACAGCGCGGCTTCTTTGCGTTCGGCGGGGTCGGACGATGCCAGTTTTTGAATCATCTCGTCAATTTGACGTTCGCGCCGTTCGGCAAGCGGTGTAGACATAGGTTCCCTCGACCGTGCTGTATGCTGTGGAGCGATCACGCTGATGATGATACAGGGTTTGCGAATATTGAACAAACTCACCACCTGCTCGTATTGCTGAATGCAGGGCAGCGCAGAACCGGACGGAGAGTGAGGGCGCGGGGTGTTGATCGACGCGGCGGAACGGGCATATCTTCAAGCGGCGCGGGCGGGCGATTATGAAGCGTATGAGGCGCTGCATGACCGGCTCGCCCCGGCCATCGGGCGCTTCGTCCGCCGCCTGATCGGGGATACCCCGGAAGCGGAGGACGTGGTACAGGATACGCTGATCGCGCTGTATATGCACCTGCCCCGGCTTGATCCGCCCGAAAAATTGCGTCCGTTTCTATACCGGGTGGCGCGCAACCAGTGCTACGATGTGCTGCGGCGGCAGGGGCGTTGGGAGACGGTTTCGACCGACCTGGATGAGGATGACCCGCTGGCGGTGCGTATCGCTTTCGATATTGCCAGCGCCGCCGCCGAACCTTCGCCGGAGGACGCGACGCACTGGCTGCTGATGCTGATGGAGGTCAAAGCGGCGATGGAACGCCTGCCCGAACTTCAGCGCCAAACGCTGATCCTGTACTGCGAGGAGGACTTTTCATATGCCGAAATCGCTGAGACGATGGATGTGAGTATAGGCACGGTTAAATCGCGCCTGTTTCATGCCAAACGCGGTCTGCGCGGGTTGATTCCGCCGCGCACGCTGGCTGCGATTGAAGACGAGTTGGGATTGTGGATGGATGAACAAGGAGAGGATGACCATGATCAACGCGGAAACCGCCGGGAAACTGACCCCGTACCTGAACGCGCTGCGAGCGCTGGTGCGTTCGACGGAACGGTCGCTGCGCGAAGGACTGACGGACGGGACGGGCGCGCTGGCCGTGCGCGGGTACACCGGGCTGCACGCTAAGATCGCGGAAGTGCTGGCCGATGATTTTTTTGTGACCGAATCGCTGCGGTTGGAAGTGCCATCCGCTGGTGCGGATGCAGACAGCGGTGATACCGACCGCCGTCAGCTTTCCCAGGTGCATATGCTGGCGAACCAACTGCTGATCTACCTGGAAGGACAGATCAAGCAGGGAGGCGGGCGCGGCGCATGGAGCTGGGGTTTCCAGGGTGATGAACATGGCGCGTTCGGGATGCCCCACCCGCCAGAACCGCCCATCCCGCCTGTGCCGCCCGTCCCCCCGAATGCGGCGGATTGGCGCGGCCTGGGGCGTGACTTACAGGAACAGATCATCAGCATGACGCGCAACACATTGAAGCGGGCGCTATCCAACATCGATGTCGAAATGAGCGGGCGCGGCACGGTGCGCGGGGCAGATATGCGCGGGGAAGACCTTCAGCGCCGTAATTTCGCCAAAGGCAAGCTGATCGGCGTGAATTTCAGCGGCGCGAACGGCGAAAGCGTGAACTTTGAGGATGCATTCCTGGCCGATGTCGGCCTGAGCGATTCAAACCTGACGGCGGCCAACTTTTCCGGGGCGCGGCTGGAACGCTGCCGCCTGGACAACGCGGTGCTGGAACGCGCCAACCTGGGAACGGCAGTGCTGGCGAAGTGCGATCTTTCCAATGCCAACCTGACGGGCGCGAACCTGCAAGGGACGCGGCTGATCAACCCGGTGCTGACCGGGACGATCCTGCCGGATGGCAGCGTGTGGGCAGACGGTAGTGACCTGCGCAAGTTCGGCGCGACCATCGTCACCCGGCGTATTCATATCGAAATCGACAGCGACGACGACGACCGTCAGCCGGACGGCGATAAACTGGTCTGACCTGGAACGCGAACCGGGTTCCTGAGCCGGCCCCGATCCTCAACGGTGGTACAATCCATAGCCATACGCGATGGATAAAATGACCGTTGAGGATAGGGTTATGGCAATCCCTCATATTAAAGATGATCTGCTTTCCGCTTCTCCCGCTGTGCCTGCATCACAACCGGATCACACACCTGAACCGCGCAATCCCGGCATCCCGCTCGATTTAGGATGGGTGAAGTCAGCGCGCATCAACCGCAGCGCCGCCGAACGCCGCGCCGCCACCCTGGGGACGCGCCGTTCCGTGAAGAAAGATGCCCAGGCCGCCTGGCTGCTGCGGGCGATCACCTGCATCGACCTGACCACGCTGAGCGGCGATGACACGCCGGGTAATGTCAAACGGTTGTGCGCCAAAGCGCGCCAGCCCGTGCGTGCCGACCTGCTCGAAGCGTTAGGCGTGGCCGACCTGCCAATCACGGCTGGCGCGGTGTGCGTGTATCACAGCCGCGTTGCGGATGCGGTGCGCTTTCTGAACGGCTCCACTATTCCAGTCGCGGCGGTTTCGACCGGGTTCCCGGCGGGACTGAGTCCTTTCCACCTGCGCATCCAGGAGATCAAAGAGAGCGTGGCGGCGGGCGCGGGCGAAATCGACATCGTGATCAGCCGTGAGCATGTGCTGAACGGGAACTGGGAGCGCCTGTACGATGAAGTGCGCCAGTTCCGCGAAGCGTGCGGCGATGCGCACATGAAAAGCATCCTGGCGACGGGCGAACTGGCGACGCTGCGCAATATCTACATGGCAAGCCTGGTGTGCATGATGGCGGGCAGCGATTTCATCAAGACCAGCACAGGCAAAGAACCGACCAATGCGACGCTGGAAGTCAGCCTGATCATGTGCCGGGCGATTCGCGCCTACCACGAACGAACGGGCTTCCGCGTTGGGTTCAAGCCCGCTGGCGGCATCCGCACTGCCAAGCAGGTGATGAACTATCAAGTGCTGATGAAAGAAGAACTGGGCGATCCCTGGCTGTTCCCACATTTGTTCCGTGTGGGAGCCAGCGCGCTGCTCACCGATATTGAACGCCAGCTTTCACACCATGTGACCGGGCGCTATGCCGCCGATCATTATATGCCGATGGGGTGAGTATTCAGCTAGGCGGATGAGGTGGTTTGCCCCTCATCCCGGCTTACTTCGGAAGCTTCCCTTCTCCCACGCAAGCGGGGAGAAGGGAAAATGCCTGGCGACACACGATGCCGCACTGGGTAGTGAACAGTGGAAAGTCTGAAGCGTGTGTCCAGTGACCAGACTGTACGATAAGCGGTTCGACGCATGAGCAAATTATTTGCTTTTCCCCTCTCCTCGCTTGCGTGGAAGAGGGAAAGCTCAGCGAAGCTGAGCAGGGTGAGGGGTTCAGCTAGCGGCGCAAAATCAGCACACGTGCGCATACCAACAAGCATTCAGGAGTTTGAACATGTCAGCCTACAAAAGATGGTCAGTGTATCAGCCAGTGAAAAAACACCTGCACGTACAGCCTCTGAACTTCGCCAACGCAGTACAACGAGCGAAGCCATCCTGTGGAATGCCCTGCGAGACCGAAAATTAGCAGGAAGAAAGTTTCGCCGTCAGGTTCCGATTGGGCTTTACATGGTGGATTTTTATTGTGCCGCAGAACAACTGGCGCTTGAAGTTGATGGCAGTATTCATGCGTACCAGCAAGAGGATGACATCCTGCGACAGCAAAATCCTGAAACGCTCAACATACGATTTCTTCGTTTCAACAGCGAAGCCATCGAATATCATCTGGAAGAAGTATTGATAGCGATTCGCGCCCATTTTCGTACAAATCACCATGAGTTTTCAGAAGTTGATTAAGGAACGGTTCACCATGAGCGAATGGGTACAAGAAGCGCTGACGACGATCAGTGAAGAAGACCTGATGGCATTGGGCAGTGACGCACACATCGAAGTGATCGAAGGTAAAGTGATCCCCATATCCCCTGTTAACGGATTGCATCATTTTATCGCGGGCAACATTCATCGTCTGCTGGATCGATATGTCGAACCACGCGGAACCGGGTACGTCATGATGGATGGGCTGATTTACCTGCTCAACAAAGTCGGCGGCGGCATCCGGGGCGCACGGGTGCCGGATGTCTCGTACATCCGCAAGCGCGATATTCCCAAAGACTGGAACATCGAACGGCCTTACCCCGGTGCGCCCACGCTGGCCGTCGAAGTCATGTCGCCAGATGATAAATTCGATGATGCCGTCGTGCGCGTGCGCGAATACCTGGCGGCGGGGTCGGATGAGGTGTGGGTCGTGCTGCCCGTCAGCAGACAGGTGTATCAGTACCGCCAGTCCGAACCGAATCGGATTTACGTTGCCGCCCAGGATACCGCCGAACACGCCCGCATCGATACCGACTCGCTGTTTCCGGGCTTAAATCCCGCACTGAGCGACATTTTCACCCTGCCCAGTCTGCATGACGAGTAAGGAAAAACAACCATGTCCGTCCGCGAGATTTTTCACAGCATGACCTATGGCGCAGCGCCCGAAGCGCCGGAACCCGTGAATGCATGGCTGGAAGCGCACCAGCGCGCATTCAACCTGTTCATCGGTAACCAGTGGCGCACGCCCGCAAGCGGCAGCCGCTTCGCCACCCATGCACCCGCCACAGGTGAAACGCTCGCCCAGATTGCCGACGCGAACGCCGACGATGTGGACGCAGCGTACCACGCGGCGCGCACCGCCTTCGAATCGTGGAGCGTCACGCCTGGGTCAGTGCGCGCCCGCCACCTGTACGCGCTGGCACGCGGCATCCAAAAACATGCGCGCCTGCTGGCCGTGCTGGAGTCGCTCGACAACGGCAAATCGATCCGCGAAAGCCGCGATCTCGATGTGCCGCTGGTGGCGCGCCATTTTTATCACCATGCGGGGTGGGCGCAGCTTGCGGATCACGACCTGGCCGATTACGCGCCCGTCGGCGTGGTCGGGCAGATCATCCCCTGGAATTTTCCGCTGCTCATGCTGGCGTGGAAGATCGCGCCGGCAGTGGCGATGGGCAATACTGTCGTGATCAAGCCTGCGCCTTATACCAGCCTGACCGCTCTTCTGTTCGCGGAGATCGTCGCGGAAAGCGGGCTGCCACCGGGGGTGATCAATGTGGTCACGGGCGGCGATCAAACGGGCGCAGCCATCACCGCACACCCTGGTTTCGATAAAATCGCGTTCACCGGTTCGACGAATGTCGGCAAGATCATTCGTCGGGCGACTGCCGGGCGTGGGATCAAGCTCTCGTTGGAACTCGGCGGCAAGTCGCCGTTCATCGTGTTCGATGATGCCGACCAGGACGGAGCCGTTGAAGGGCTGGTCGATGCGATCTGGTTCAACCAGGGGCAGGTCTGCTGCGCGGGATCGCGCCTGCTGGTGCAGGAAAGCATCGCGGATGGGTTCTATGCGAAGGTGAAAGCGCGCATGGACAAACTGCGCGTCGGCCATTCGCTCGATAAAAGCATCGACATCGGCGCGATTGTCGATCCCGTACAGCGCGATACCATCGATACCTGGGTCAAGCGCGGGGTGGCAGAGGGCGCGTCCCTGTACCAGCCGGATTGTGAACTGCCCGCCAATGGCTGCTGGTACCTGCCGACATTGCTCACGCATGTCGAACCCGCGTCGGCGGTCGCCCAGGAAGAAATTTTCGGCCCGGTCGCCGTCGCTATGACGTTCCGCACCCCGAAAGAGGCGGTCGCGCTGGCGAACAACACCCGCTACGGCCTGGCGGCGAGCATCTGGAGCGAAAGCGTGAATCTGGCGCTCGATGTGGCGCAGAAGGTCAAAGCCGGGTCGGTATGGGTGAACTGCACCAACCTGTTCGATGCCGCGTCCGGGTTCGGCGGCTACCGCGAAAGCGGCTACGGGCGTGAAGGCGGGCGCGAAGGGCTGTACGAATATCTGCGCCCGAAATGGCAGCCGCGCCGCACACCAGCGGCGGATGGCGCTCACAGTGCGCTTAACGGTGCGCACAGCCCACACAAACCCCCACTGGCTGCGCCGCTTTCACCCGGCGGGGCAGGCGGAACGCTTTCCAGCATCGACCGGACGGCGAAACTGTTCATCGGCGGCAAACAAGCGCGCCCGGATGGAAACTACTCCCGTCCGATCCTGAGTCCCGACGGGCGCTTGATCGGCCAGGTGGGCGATGGCAACCGCAAGGACATCCGCGATGCTGTCGAAGCCGCCCGCGCCGCTCAGGAAGGGTGGGCGGGCAAAAACGGCCATGCCCGCGCCCAGATTCTCTACTACCTGGCTGAAAACCTGAGCGCCCGTGCCGACGAGTTCGGGCGGCGCATCGCGGCCATGACCGGGGAGAGCCATGCGGCGGCAGCGCGGGAAGTCGAAGCCAGCATCGACCGCCTGTTCATCTATGCGGCGTATGCCGACAAATTCGGCGGGACGGTGCAGGAGACAACTCTGCGTGGGATCGTGCTGGCGCTGCACGAACCGCTCGGCGTGATCGGCATCGCGTGTCCGTCGGTACATCCCCTGTTGGGGCTGGTCGCGCTGGCTGCCCCGGCGATTGCACGCGGCAATACGGTCGTGGTCATCCCGTCGGAAACGGGCGCGCTGGCGGCCACCGATTTTTACCAGGTACTCGAAACGTCGGATGTCCCTGGCGGGGTGGTCAACATCGTCACAGGCGTGCGCGAAACGCTCGTCAAAACGCTGGCCGACCATGACCACGTCGATGGCATCTGGTACTTTGGTACGGCGGCGGGCGTGGCAGCAGTCGAGCGGCTTTCCGCCGAAAACATGAAGCGCGTATGGGCTGAACCCGAAAATGAACGCGATTGGCTCGCCCCACATCAGGGGCATGGTGTGGATTTTCTGCGTGAAGCGGTGCAGATTAAGAACATCTGGGTACCAACGGGCGAATGAACGCCTGAAAACGGAAAAGCATAAAAATTCCCTAAACTTTGGCACTTGTTAATGCTTGTCGTTAAGGGTTTGGGGGTACAGTGAAGGAGATGAAGCTACCGAAAGATTGACGATCATGTTGATGACTGCGCCATCCTTCATATCTGGCAGTTCGGTCGATGAAGCATTGCCGCGTTTGCTCGTCGTGGACGATGAAGAAATTAACCGGGAATTGTTCCGGCGCATCTTCCACACCGAATACCATCTGACGATGGCGGCGACCGGGGAAGAAGCGCTGCATGACCTGGCGACCGATTCGTTCGATGGTGTGCTGCTCGATGTCATGCTGCCGGGCATGAGCGGGTTCGACGTGCTGCGCGAAGTCCGCGAACAGCCGGGGTATGTTGACCTGCCGATCATCATGATTTCGGCGCGCAGCCAGGAAGCGGACATCGTTCATGCGCTGCGCATCGGCGCGAACGATTACATCCCGAAGCCGTTCAGCATCGAAGTGGCGCGGGCGCGGGTGCGCACGCACATCGACCTGAAACGGCTGAACGATAAACGCAAACGCATGATTGCCGAACTGGAGATCGTGCGCGATATGCAGCAGGCGTTTTACCGCATCGTCTCGCATGATCTGAAAGGCCCGCTCACCAACATGCGGCTGGCGCATTCGATTTTGCGTGACTTGTTCCATGACCGGGCTGACGCACAGGACATTCTCGATCATGTCGATCTGACGGTGCAGGATATGCAGGAAATGATCCGCACGTTTCTGGATATTGCTGCGCTGCAAAATGGGCGGCTGGAAATGCAGCGCGAATGCGTGAGCGTTTCGGAAACCCTGGCGGGCATGGCGGAACGGGTGAAATACGTCGCGGAAAAGAAGGAAATTGCGCTGCACCATGACCTGACGAGCGGCTGCGTGAATGCCGACCCGCGTCTGCTGGCTCAGGTGCTTCACAACCTGCTGAACAACGCGCTCAAGTTCACGCCGCTGGGCGGTGCGGTACGGCTGACGGCGCTCGTCGATGCCGGGTGGGTGCGCTTTGAAGTCGAAGATTCCGGGCCGGGCGTTGCCCCGCATGATCAACCGGGGCTGTTCGAGATGTTCGGGCGCAGTACCCCCGGCACGGGTGATGTGGAACTCGGTCACGGCCTGGGTCTGTGGATCGCCCGGCAGTTGGTGGAAACGATGGGCGGGACGATTGGCTACGCGCCTGCCGATGTGGGTGGGTCGATCTTCTGGTTCACGCTGCCCGCGTGTTCGCCGGACTGTCTGCCGTAAGCGTACCGTCATCAACCACATCGTACACAGTGAACCCCTGCGCGTCATCCTGCACGATGACGCGCTTTTTATAATGTAGCAGAACGCCCGTCATCCACAGGTCACCGACCGCGCCGCCCGCATTGAAGATCACGCCTAACGCGATGGTATAAGTCAGGCTTTCGGGCATGACCAGATTGAGCAGCATCCCCGCCAGCGTGATCACCGTGAGCGGGGTGAGCAGGACGAGCAGAAACTCGTTCCGCCGGAACAGCGCATTTTCCGCCAGCGCGTACAGCACGCCCATCGACGGCTTGAAACCATAGCGGACACGATGCCCGAAATGGCGCATCACGATGCCATGCAGCAGTTCGTGCAGCGGCAGCACCACCACCAGCACCCCAATCAGGCTGAGCCACCAGGGTGGATCGAACGGGAGCGCCAGCGGTGCGGCCACGCCCGCCGCCCGAAGCTGCCCGACGATCACCTGCCAGACGGCCATGAGCAGCAGCGCCGCGCCCAACGGGATCAGCGCGGCCAGGTTCAGAATCAGCAGCAGCCGCCGATCCGTCAGGATGTAGCGGCGGTGGACGGCATAACCCGCAGGAAGTTCGCGCACCGGGTTCGGCATGGTCGGCTTACCGTGCGGCGGGCTTCGTAATCCACACCGGGTTTGGCGTGATGTACGGTTCGGGGTCTGGTCCTGCGTCGTCCAGGTCACTTTCGCTCAGGCGGTTGATCACCTCGATCTTCATATCCTGTTCGCACAAAAGCTGACAGCTCAGGCGTGCTTCCCCCAGCAAGCCGCGTGCTTCCAGCCGTTCAAATTCGGCCTGGGTCATCGTCTGCGGTTCGCCGTGGATGAAATGCACACGGCAGGTCGTACAGCGTGCATTGCCACCGCAGCGGTGCAGAATATCGATTCCATGATCCATCAGCGCCAGCACCAGCCGTCGATCTGCCGCTGCTGTGAACTGCTGACCATCGTTGAGCGTAATTTGTGCCATAGCCGGGTTGCATCTCCAGATATGCGATGGTGTTCAGACGCGGCCACTGTGCAAGATTACACCTGTAGCCAGATGACGTGATGTTGCCACCGGGTGATATACGATTCACAAAAAGGCTGTTAAAAACCGTGAAAATTGTCTGCTATTGTTACAAAACGCATTATAGTAAAGGAGGCACGCGCTCAACGCGGGTCATTTACTTTTCTGCCACAGGAAAGGTGCTTTATGAACCACAAAAGGTTTACAGGGGTGCTGCTGCTCATCATCATGGGGGCGATGGCAGTGGCGGCGCACGCGCAGACTGGCGAATGCCGGGATGCGGCGGGCGGGATCATTCCGTGTCCGACAGACGTACCCGCCGTTTTTCTTGACCGGGACGGGGATACCGTCGATGATGCCAATGATGCCTGCCCGGATGTCGCCGGTGACCCGGCACTTCGGGGCTGCCCCGCTGCATCGACCAGCGCCACGCTCACCCCTGCGATCAGCGTGCCGCTGCCCGCCTTCCCCAACAGCGAACGCTGCCTGATCGCCACCTTCGGTGAAGTGGTCAACATTCGCCAAGCGCCGAATATCGATGCGCCCATTGTCGGCCAGTTGAACCCTGGCGATTTCCTGATCGTGCTGAACAAGGCGCTCGTCAGCGGTGAACTGTGGTATCGCACGCCGTTGGGCTACATCCTGGCGAGTGTGGTACGCGCCAATGAACCGTGTGACCGTACCGTGCCAACCGTTGAAACTATTCCTGCTGCCTTCGCTGTAACCCTGACGGACATCATGGTGAGCAGCTTCCAGACGGGCGGCAGCGCAGCCCCGCCTCTGCCTGACCCGTTCGACTGCGAACGCTATACCGTCGTCGATGGCAGTCTGGTGTGCCTGGTCACCATCGACCCTGTGATCACGACGCTGCCCGGCGGCACAGAAGGCGCACCGCCGCCCGATACATCCTGCTTCTATCAGGTCTTGGTCGATGGCTCGTTCATCTGCCTGATTCGTGAAGCACCCGCGCTGACAGCGCTCGTCCCCGGCGGCACAGAAGGCGCACCGCCGCCCGATACGTCCTGCTTCTATCAGGTGTTGGTCGATGGCTCGTTCATCTGTCTGATCCCAAACAGCCCGCAGTTCACCACCCCCGTCGGCAGTGAAGCGCCACCTCCGCCTGAACCAGGAACGTGTTATCACCTGGTGATCCGTGATGGGCAGGCGTACTGCCTGGTGACCCTTCCCCCCGTCCTCACGCTCGACCAGGGCGGCAGTGAAGCGCCACCTTCGCCCGAACCGGGTACCTGCTACCGCCTGGTGTTCATCGATGGGCAGGCTGTGTGCCTGGTCAGCATCCCGCCTGTGCTGGCGCTTGAACCTGGCAGCACGGAAGGCGCACCGCCGCCCGATCCGTTCGACTGCGCGTACTACGTGATTTATAACGGTTCAGCAATCTGCCTGATCCCCGAAGCGGTGAGTGACCTGGCCGTGCCGGGTACGGATGAAAACACCAGCACGATGCCCCAGACACGCGAACACATCCTGCTGGCCTTCCCCGGCATCGTTGACCCCAACGCATGTCCGACCACAACCGGGCTGCTGCTGCCCGCCGTCCAGAAAGTGCGCGAAGCCGCGAGCCGCATCGGGTCGAGCGCGAGCGTAATTCAGCCGCTGACCGTTCTGCCGCCCGCCGACCCGTGCGCGCTGGAGTTCATCCTGGTGAACCCGTCGCAGGAACCCACCCCGACCGAAAATGGCGGCCTGCAATTCGTGGCGGATGTGGTGCGCGTGCTGCCGCCCGTCGATCCGCCTGCAGTGCCGGACGGAATCGCAGCGCCCGATGAAGATGGCGCGACTGAAGGTGCGAAATGCTACGCCGGAAGCGGGATCATCGGCTGCACGGTGAGCTTTGGCGATTATTCGTTCTCGGCGTGGTACGATGTTGATACGGGCGGCCAGACGGAAACGTGCGTCCCCGATGGCAACGGCGGGATCACATGCAGTTAGGCATTGATGGCTGAAATACGTGAAAAACGGTGCTGTCGGATTTCCTGGCAGCACCTTAGCGGGGGCGTTTGAGAAACAAGGCGCTGCGCGTGACTTCGACCACGATCACCCCATCCTGATTGCGCCCGGTGTGCGTCATCGTCACGATGCCGCAGTCCGGGCGCGATTGACTTTCGCGCATCGCGATGATTTCAGTCTCGACGTACAGCGTATCGCCATGAAAGACCGGGTGCGGGTGCTGCACGTTCTCGTAGCCCAGGTTGGCGATGATCGTCCCCATTGTGGTGTCCTGCACGCTGATCCCCACGGCCAGGCTCATGGTGAACAGGCCGTTGACCAGCGGTTTTCCGAATGGCTGCTGCGCCGCGAAATGCGCATCGATGTGCAAAGGCTGCGGGTTCATCGTCATGGCGCAGAACAGCATATGTTCGCCTTCGGTGATCGTGCGGCTCAGTTCATGCCGCATCACCATGCCGACGTGCAGTTCCTCATAATATTTTCCGGCCATGTCGTTGTCCATTCGTCTTAAGAATCAGTTCGCCCGACATGAGGGGGGCATGTCGGGCGAACCTTGAGAGAAGGGCATTTTCAGGGAAACCATTACGCTTCCGTGCCTTTGCCCGCGAACCCGGATTATCAACCAGTAAGCCGCCGTTCAGATTTTGGATTGTTGAACCTGCACATCCAAAATCCGGGTTCACTACGCTGACTATCACGATAGAAGGGCGACGTAAAGCCGCAATGAGTCGTCAATGAGGGAAAGATGAACGCGCACGGCGCATATGCCGCACGCACTTTCCCTGCATGATGGCTATGTCCCCGGTACGCCAATCGGTGCGATGGGCTGCGCGCCGGAACTGCTCCCCGGCTGACCTAACAGCGGGTCGGGCGTGGGAGTGCCATTCTGGCACACGGTGATCGCGTTTTGCAGTTTGCCGTTCACCGTCCCACTGTTCAAAAGCTGAAGGGCATTGCGATATTGCTGTTCGGCGGGACAATACTGCCCCTGTGCCGCCCACGCATCGCCATACGCGACATACTGGTCGAACAGCAGGTTGAGCGCTTCATTGTAATAACGCCCGCCCGCGCCCAGGTTGGTGACCTGGCGCAGCGCTTCAATTGCCTGGGGGTAGCCCGCGCCGATGGCCGCCCGCGCATTCAGGTACAGCGTGGCCGCGTAGCTTTCGTATTCCAGGCCATCTTCGAGCGCGCCGTACTGCCGCGCACGGTCTACGAGCAGGGTGGCGGCGGCGGGCTGGTTGGCGTTGTACAGCTCTCGCGCCCGCGCATTCAGCGCCCGTGACATCAGGCTGCGCACACTGCCCGTCTCGAACGATTCGTCCAGCCCGATGATCACATTCAGGTAGTCGATAGCATCTTCATACGCGCCGCCGTCGAACGCCGCCTGTGCCTGTTGGAAAATCCCGGCCAGATCGAACCCGCCGCTGCTGTTTTCGGCAAGCTGGACGGTCGGTTCCGCTGTGCTTTCGGGCGGGGCCGTCGCCGTCGCGTCGAACGTGGGCGCAGCCGTCACGGTCGCGGTCGGCTGCAAGCTGAGAAACAGCGCGGTCGCCGTCGGCGCGATCTCGCTGGCTTGCGGGACGCTCAGCGCTTGCAGGTAGCGGATGCGCGTATCGAGCAGCACGGTATTGCCGCTGGCGATGTCCTGGGGAATCCGATCCAGTTGTTCGCGGATCGTTTCGCCCTGGGTGGCCGTCGCCGCCGCTGCCGCTTCGCGCTGGCCTGTCGTCCAGCCCGCCGCGCCCGCCAGCGCGACGATCACGATTGAAAACAGCACCACCACCCCGCCGATCACGCCCATCATGCCGCAGCCTGCCCCACCGGACGGCGGCTCGTTGGGGTCGATGAACTTCGGGGGGCGCTTGCCCTCACCGGGGAGCGGTTTGAACGGGGATTGAGGCTGCGTATCGTCGAGCAGTGGCGATTCGGGCATGTTCTGCATAAGCGTTTTGCACCGGGAACTGTTGTCATCAGGAAACCACGCCCGGCGTTGATTCGACGCACGGGCGTGGTCATTATAGCAGAGGCGTTTTCGGCGGCTATGGATTGTTCGGGCAAAGCTGCTGTTCGCCCGGTTCAAAGATGCCGTTACCGCACTGCTGCACGGGCTGCTGAGGCGGTACGCCCAGGTTCGGGCTTTCACGCGGCAGGGTGACGGCGCTGCGGCACACCACGCGCCCACCGATCAAGGCCTGGGCTTCGACCGTGAACGTAATTCCCCCACCGACCGCTTCGATACTCAGGTCACCGCTTAGGCTGGTATTCGGCGGCTGTGCGCTGAAGGTGGCGACCTGCTGACCGCTTTCGTTGATCACGATCACGCGGTATTCCTGGGCATTCGGCAGGCCATCCCAGTAAAAGACGGCGACACCGTTCGGCAGCCCGTCACGCGGGGAGGTGAGACGGAAGGGCGCGCAGTCGGTCACCAGCAGTGGGAGTGGGGTTGCAGTTGGTGGCTGCGTCGGCGTGAGCGTTGGATCGGTTGTTGCGCCGGTAAGCGGTGCCACTGCCACGCCAATGTCCTGCCATTCATATGCGCCGATGTCGCATTTCGCCACACCGTCGAAATTCCCGTCGAAAGCGCGTTCGTACCCGCGTTGATCGACCGTTTCCGGGCATCCGCTCGGCGGCTGGATCACTACCCCGTCAATGGCGGGACTGTCCTCATGCAGCGCGTGGGTGCGCGTAGCGCCGCCATTTTCGGCCAGCGGGAGCAGCATGGGGTCACGCGAGCTGATCCCGCAGCTTGTATCCGGGAAGGCGATGTTGTAGCTCGCAGTCGAAACGGGGTTAGCACAATTCGGGCTGCCTATGCCGCTGGTGATGATGCTCGCCTGGGCGCGGATTCCCCGCCCGGCTGCATTCGACCCGGCAGGCGCACTGTTGTTGGCGATGGTCGCGTACAGCAGCCAGGTCGCCAGACGGCCATTGTCGGCATACAGGCCGCCGCCGATGCGCCCCGCCCGGTTGCCGCTCAGCGTGGTATGGTTCAGCCGCAGGTTGAACCCGCTCCGTCCATCCTGTACGCTCCAGATACCGCCGCCCGCATCGCGTGCCACATTGGACGCGACCAGCGATTGAAGGACGCGCAGATCGTCCGAACGGTTGTAAATGCCGCCGCCTTCCTGTCGGGCGACGTTGCGGGCAATCGTGGTCATGACGATCTCGCCGCCTTCCGTCCCAAAAATGTGCATCCCCGCCCCGCGATACGAACGGTTGTTCGTGATCTCGCTGTCGCGGACGGTGAACGGCACGCCAATATCGAGCGCGCCGCCGTTATAAGCTGCTGAATTGATGGTGAACACGCTGTTTTCGATCACCAAGTTTTCGCTGGTGGGGGTATCGGTTCCAAACGTGGTGATGCTGATCGCCCCGCCCACGCCTTCGCTGGCCAGGTTGCCGATGAAGGTACTGTTGCGCACGGTGACTGCACCGCCATTATCGCTGTAGACTGCACCGCCGCTCAGCACCGTGCGGTTGAGCGAAAACTGACTGTTGGCGATGATCACGTCGCCGCCGCGATGCGCGTAGTTGCCATTTGCCAGCGCGCCGCCGTCGTCGCCAAAATCGCGCACCTGATTGCCCAGAAAAGTCGAATTGGTGATCGTCACCGACCCGGCGGCGTTGAAGATCGCGCCGCCCCAGCGCGCCGCCCGGTTGCCGCTGAAACGGCTGTTGGCGATGATCAGCGTGCCTTCCATATTGTAGATCGCGCCGCCATTGCCATCGGGCGAAGTGGGCGCGGGCTGCACCGCCTCATTGCTGCGAAACTGGACGAACGCGAGCGTGAGCATCCCGCGATCATTGAACACCGCGCCGCCGTTGATCGACCGGGCATTCCGAATCACAAGGCTGCGCAGTTCAACATCTGCGCCGCTGTTGTAGAAGATCGGAGTATACCCGCCGCCGTCGAGCGTGATCCGCCCACCGCCATCAATGATCGTCGCCTCACGGAGCGTTTTCGACCCGGTGATCGCAATCACATGTGGGGCAGACCCACAGTTGAACGTGACCGTGCCGCCGCCCATTAGCGCAGCATCGAATGCCGCTTCGGTGCAGCTTGCCGCTGTCCCCGTGCCGACGACTCCCGCTGCCTGAACTGTGTGCGGTTCGCTCGTCATCAGGCCGATTGCCGCCAGCACGAGCAGTATCCAGCGTGTACGCTTTCCCATTCACGTCCTCCTTGTGATCGTGTGCTGCTGAGTCAAGCATACGCATCCGGGTAAGAATGGGAAATCAGGCGGCCTAGATCGAAACCCGCCGTTCACGCCTGTTCAGACCATCGATCTGTTGGCACGATAACGAGACATGAATATGGAAAGGATGCTGCAATGGCCTGGTTTCCAGAAGATTTAGGCGAAGACCGCGCAGCGCGCCGTGAAGAACGGGAGCGCTGGATTCAGGTGGCAGAAGAGGAACAGATCAGCGAAGGCGACATCAGCGTTTCAGAAACGACAGACGGGCGCGAACCGCTGCCGACGCTCGATGGTAGGGCGCTGGACGATGACCCGCTGGAGGATGATCTGACCGCGCTCGATGAGGACGACCCCGAACTGGGGTTCAGCCGCGATCCGGTCGATCATTACCTGGCAGATGCGCCCGATCCCGATGACACCGAAGGCAATGGGGAAGATGAAGACAATCCGCCCGATGGCACCGACCAGGCGTAGACCGCCCGGAATCAAAAAACGGCACGTTTCAGCGCGTGCCGTTTTCATAACCAACCCGTGTACTGAAGCTTACACTTTCAATTTCTGGATGAACTGCTTGCGGAACTTCGCCACTTTGGGCGCGACCACGAAGGCGCAGTACGGCTGGAACGGGTGATTTTCAAAATACAACTGGTGGTAATCTTCCGCCGGGTAGAACGTATCGAACGGTGTGACACGGGTGACAATCGGGTTGTTCCAGATGCGCTTGCCGTTGAAGTCCATGATCTTCTGGTGGGCAATCTGCTGCTGTTCGGGCGAATGGAAGAAAATTTCCGAACGGTACTGCGTCCCAACGTCGTTGCCCTGGCGGTTGAGCGTGGTCGGGTCATGGATGGTGAAGAACACATCCAGAATATCCGCAAACGTGATCACCGCCGGGTCGTATTTGATCTGCACGACTTCGGCATGGCCGGTCGTCTCTTCGCATACTGCGCGGTAGGTCGGGTTCGGCACATGCCCGCCGGAATACCCGCTCACCACATCGGTCACGCCCTTCAGTTGATCGTACACTGCTTCCAGGCACCAGAAACAGCCGCCGCCTAACGTTGCGGTTTCAAGGGTCTGCGTCGTCATCGCGTCCACACTTTCTGTTCAAAACGTCACTGTGGTACAGACGCGGCAAGCCAGCCGTTTTACCGCCGGATTCGCCAGCTTCTCATCTCGATTACGAATTCCTTACGGCGCGGGCGGATATGGCTCGGTGAAGTACGTCGAAGCGCTGCCCTCCGCCACCCACCCGACGATTCCCTGGTAAGTGACGAGATACCAGGTATAGGTGGTCGTACATTCCGGGCCATCCAGCACGTAGAACACCCCGCCAATCGGGATCGTGCCGATGCGCTCGTTGTCCGTGCCGGGATTTTCACGCACGTTCAGCGGCGATTCATCCCCCACAGGCGATACCCGCGCCCGTTCCCGCACAATCAGGCGCGACGGCAGGACTCCCGCACACGTCGGGCGGGCCGACTGTCCCAATGCCGGGATCACCAGCACGGCCAGCAGCACGATCCCGGTGACCAGGACTGTCAGCGCGACGAAACCCCACCCGTACCGCTGTCGAATGTTCATCGGTTCTCCCTTGCCTCACAACTGCCGAATGATGCGGGCAGGATTGCCCACCGCGACCACGTTCGCAGGCAGGTCTTTGGTGACGACGGCTCCCGCGCCGACGACGGTATTTTCGCCAATCGACACACCCGGCAGCACGATCACCCCACCACCAAGCCAGACATTGTTCGCTATCGTGATCGGTTCGGCGGCTTCCAGCTTCGCCCGACGCTGTTCGGGATCGAGCGGGTGCGTAGGCGTGAGCAGCTGGACATTCGGGCCGAACTGCACGTCATCGCCAATCGTGATGCGCCCGACATCGAGCAGCACCGCGCCGAAGTTGATGAAAGTACGTGCGCCAATGTGAATTTGGTAGCCATAATCGCACAGCAGCGGCGGGCGTATTTCCGATCCTTCGCCCAACGCGCCCAGCAAATCGATCAACAGGGCGCGGCGCGCCTGGGGGTCTGCCGGGTCACTGTGGTTGAAGTGGTGAACCAGCGATGCAGCGCGGCGGCTTTCGACTGCAAGCTGCGGATCGTCGGCGATGTACAGCTCACCCGCCAGCATCCGTTCGCGCATCGAGCGGTCACCCGTAGAGCGGCTGCCGTCGTCGTTGAAAAGCGTTGTAGGTTCCATATGGAGTGCCTCCTTTACAAGGTATGCTTGGCCGGGCTGACCATGCGGCCTTGAATCCATGCGGCACGGTAGGCCAGCCAGGCATCGCGGGCGCTGAAGAACGCGAACACGCCATACGACAGGCTGTACAGCGCCATGTACGGTACCAGGGATGGCAGCAAGCGCACCGCGATGATCGTCGCGCCAAGCGTATACAGGCTGAATACCGCCTCCCATACCCAGTCGAAGCTCATGCGTGGCGAATCGACCTGCGCCCGTGTGCCGGCTGTCTTGGGCGTGCGGTTGAATGTGCCGCGCCCGCCGAACAGCCCGCTGAGTACCGCACGGGTGTTGCTGCGCGAAAGGCCCATCCCCAACACCAACAGCACGGGCAGCGCCAGCGACCGCCGCGCCCAGTTCGGGTACAGCGCCGCCTGGCTGGTCACGAACAGGATTGGCGGCACCAGGCTGAGGATACCCAACGAACCCAGCGGCACCTGTTGAATCGCCCGCGTGACCAGCAGGATCGGCGTGAGCAGGGCAAGCAAGACCATCATCGGATGCACGATGTACTGACACAGATGCACCGTCGCCATCAGTCGTTCACCGAACGAGAGGCCGCGCGTCCGCCACACGGGGATGAGCAGGCGGCGCAAACACTGGGTGCCGCCCCGCGCCCACCGTGCCTGCTGCTGCTTGTACGCGCCGATACTGGCGGGCAGTTCCGCCGGGACGATCACATCCGGGCGGTAGGCGAACGTCCAGCCCTTCAACTGCGCCCGGTAGCTCAAATCCAGGTCTTCGGTCAGGGTAGTATCCTGCCAGCCGCCCGCTTCGTGGATCGCAGCGATGCGCCACACCCCGCCGGAACCGTTGAAGTTCATGAGCAGGCCGCCGCGTGACCGGGCGATCTGTTCGACGACGAAATGCCCATCCAGCGCCAGCGTTTGCATGAGCGTAAGCGGGTTCTCGAACGGGTTGAGGTGTCCCCAACGCGCCTGCACGCACGCCAGACGGGGATTGGCCATCAGCGTGGGCAGCATCTTTTGCAAAAAGTCGGGTGGCGGGACGAAATCAGCATCGAACACGGCGGCGAACTCCGCGCCGAAATCGGCCTGGGCAAGCGTGAGTCCGTATGCCAGCGCGCCCGCTTTGAACCCAGTGCGGTTTTCGCGGCGCACATGCACCACCTGTATCCCTTTGACCGCCCATTCAACGGCTTTGGCGGCGGCGATGCGGGCGGTTTCATCGGTCGAATCGTCAAGAATTTGTACGATGAAGCGGTCTTTAGGGTAATCGAACCCCGCCGCCGCATCGATCAGCCGGGCAGCGACGAATCGTTCATTGTAAAGCGGAAGCTGGACGACGACTTTAGGAAATTCGACGAGCGGCGGCGGCAGCGGTGGGGTTTTGCGATGGCGGAGATACAAGGCGAGCAGGACGAGCGTCGCCAGGGCGTACAGGCTTAGGGCGACGGCACAAATCAGGTACACAGCCATCAGCAGGGTCACGATCACGGTTTGATCTCCCACAATACGACTTCCGGTGGACATAAGAAACGGGCGCGGGGAGCGCCAAACCCTTCCATCCCTAAGCCCCGCGTCGTGTACAGTGTCATGCCTTCGACGTTGTAGCGCCCCATGACGAACCGCCGCCCGTAATGGCTGGCAGTGAGAATCGCCCCAATGAAGGGTACACGAATCTGGCCGCCGTGTGTATGCCCACACAGGTAGAGGTGACATCCTGCTTTGGACGCATCTGGCGCAAGATCGGGCGAATGCGTAAGCACTATACGCATGGCGGGCGTTTTTGGTGCAGCGTTCAGCGCGTGCGCCAGCACAACACGGTCATACGCCAGATCGTGGGTGGTCACCAGGCCTAACAGGTGGATCGTGCCGGCAGGCGTATCGATACTGCGCCATTCATTGAGCAGTACGGTCAGGTTCGGCTGGTCAGCCGTGAAAATGGCGATTGCCTGGCCGTTTTCCACGGCTGGCGTGCCAGGGACGACATACACCCCATACGGGGCGTGCCACTGGCCGATCACGTCGCGCACGGCGGCATGGGCGGTCGGGTCATCCCGGTAGCTGATGTTGATAAAATCGCCCGAAAACACGATCATGTCCGGCTTCAGCGCTTCGATCAAGGCATTCACACGGCGTTCGCGCAGCCCCACCCGCTCGATGTGTAAATCGCTTAGGTGCAGCAGGGTGAACATCCGGTCGCTGGTGCTGTCGGCGTTGACCAGGCGTTGGCGCGTGACCCCCACGTTGAAAGGCTCGATCCACGTTGCGTAAAAAGCCAGCGCCGTCAGGCCAGCGCCAATGCCAGCGGCGATCACCAGTGCGCCCGGCACCAGCGGCGCGAACACGCCAACGATGCCGATCAGCAGGGCTTGCAGCGCGCTGAGCGCCAACAGCGGGGGTTTGGGATTACCCCAACTGCGCCCGCGCACCGGAAGCTGTGCCAGCATGACAGCGTTGGTCGCGCTGAGCAGGGCGACCAGGCCGCCGGCTGCGATCCCGTCGGCCAACGTCCCACCGCTCCACCACAACCCCGCGACGACCAGGGCATTGAGCGCGAGCGATGCGGCGACAGCGGCGGGCGAAAGCTGTGCCTGCCGTTCGGAAAATAGCAGGAGGCGATGCACCAGCGTATCGCGGAGCGCGTTTTCGCGTTCGCCTTCCGGCGCGTTGGTCGATGGTTCTGGCACGGGTTGCCCTCATTGTTTGACCCTGAACACGGCAGGCATTATAGCTGTATACGGCCTGGCGTATAGGGCAGTGTGGATAAACGTTTGGGGAATCCGTGCAGGCAGCCGGGTCAGGGTGTGACGAGTGGCAGATCCATCGTGAA
Source organism: bacterium (assembly GCA_033764035.1). GTDB lineage: Bacteria > Chloroflexota > Anaerolineae > Aggregatilineales > Phototrophicaceae > Flexifilum. Next base: position 165,462 of record JANRJJ010000014.1, on the reverse strand, counting down.
GGTACTGCCCACCCCTGGCTGGCTGGTGACATGAATCGTACCGTCGAGCTGGCGCATCAGTTCGCGGGCGATGCTTAAGCCCAACCCCGTCCCGACGACATCGGTCGCCACGCGGTAGAACGGCTGGAAAATCAGGGGGAGGTGTTCCGGGGCGATGCCGATGCCCGTATCGCGCACGCGAATCAGGACGCGGGCTTCCCCGGTTTGCGCGTCGGGTTCGGTTTTCAGCGTCACTTGGACGGTTCCCCCCGGCGGCGTGTAATTGATCGCGTTCGTGACCAGGTTGGTGATCACCTGGATCAGCCGTTCTTCATCGACGCGCACATGCAGCGGGACAGGTGCAAATTCGACCGTGAGCCGCACCCCTTTGCGGTCAGCTTCAGCATGTTGAGCGCGCACCACGCGGGCGACGAGCGCCTGCACGGGCAGCACTTGCAGGGCCAGCGGAATCGCGCCGCGCTCGAAGCGGCTGAGATCGAGCAGATCGTTCACCAGCCGCCGCATCCGTTCGGATACTTCTTCCATCACCTGCAAATGGGTTTCGAGGTTTGCCGGGTCACGGCGCAGCAGATGCAGCCGGGTCATGAAGTTGGTGATCGGCGTGCGCAGTTCGTGCGATGCGTGGGCGACAAACTGTGACTGCTGCTGGCGCAGGGCTTTTTCGCGGGTGACATCGCGCACAATGGTGACCATGCGCATGGTGGCATCGTCCCCGGTGCTGACGAGTGAAGCGGTCAGCCCCATCGTAAAGACCGTGCTGTCTTTATGCTGCGCTTCAATTTCGCCGCGCCAGATGCCATGTCGCATCTGCGCGCGAATATCCTGCCACATCGTCAGCGCCGCTGTTTCGGTCACCCCCGGCGGGCGCAGCATGATGAACGGCTGGCCGATGAGGTCGTCGATGCTGTACCCGGTGATCGCCCCGAAAGCGGCGTTCGCGTAGTGAATCGTCACGCCTTCGGTATATACCACGCCTTCGCCAGATGCCTCCAGAATCGCCCGCAGCCGTTCACGCTCGAACGTCAGCTCGTTGTTCCGCTCGATCACGATCATGCCAAGCGCATCGGCGTAGCGCCGCACTTCATCGAACAACAGCGCGTTACGAATGGCGACCGCCGCCTGGTTCGCAAACGCCCGAAGCTGCATCGCATGGCCGTGATGAAACTGATTCGGCTGGTGGCCGTTCAGGTCGATGAACCCCATCGTGATCCCATCCAGCACAATTGGCGCGCCCACATACGACCGAATCCACTTCGATTGGTCGATCAGCGTCCAGTCGGGGTCGGCAGCCGTATCCGGGATCAGCATCGGCTGCCCGGTGATGTACATCGTGCGGAAGGTGGTCAGTTTGTCCATCTCCAGCCGCATCGCCTGAAGGCTGTGAACCTGGCTTTCGGATTCGTAGCCCCGCGCCCGCGCCAGGCTAAGCAGACCATTTTCAACCAGGATGATGTCCGCCGAGGTAGTGGGCAGCACGCGCATCACCTGGTCAAGCAGGCGATCCAGCACTTCATCCCGGTCAAGCGTGCTGGACAGCACCCCGGCCATATCGCGCAGCGATTCTGCCAGGCGCTGTTGTTCGGCGGCGTTCTGTTCGGCCAGCTTGCGCCGTGTGATGTCCTGCACCGCCCCGTACACACGGGCAACTCGTTTTTGGAGGTCATCCCATACCGGGTAGCTGTAATCGCGTATCCAGCGGACGCTCTGCCGATCCTGGGTGAAGATGCGATATTCGCGTACCTGCGGCTGGTTCGCCAGGATCAGCCGTTCCAGGCGGTCAAATTCGGGGAAATCGTCCGGGTGGACGAGTGCAGGCCAGTTCACGCTGAACTGCGCGCCTTCTGGCAGCCCGGTGATCGCGTTCCATGCGCCCTCTACCCATTCGACGCGCCACACACCCGCAGGTGTGATCGTCGCACTGTAAGCATAGTCGCTCATCAACTGCGTGATTAGGCGGTAATGTTCTTCGCGTTCCCGCAGCGAATGTTCGATCTCGTGCCGCGCCCGGCGATCCAGCAGGCGCAGCAGCAGGCTGGGAATGACCATCCCGACCGCCAGCATGAACACGCTGAACACGGTCAGGAAAAAATCCGCATTCATGCCATCGAAAGTAATCCCCGTGAACAGCATTCCAACGAAGGTGACGGCCAGGAACGCCAGCATCCAGCCAATTTCGAGCAGGATGAATGCCAGCATCAGCGCCAGCAGCGTCCATTCGATTACGAACAGCACGGCAGGAATGTTGACCGCAAACCCCTCACCGATCAGGATCGGCGGGGTGATCCACAGGATGAACAAGGCGGTGAACCCGGCCAGGCGCGCATAGCGGGTACGGCTGAAGACATAACAGATCGTCACCCCGGCAAAAGAGGTGAGCGCCCACCCGGTGATCGCGGTATCGGAAAAGACGTTCCGGGCCATCATGGTCAGCGCCAGAATCGGAAGGTAAGTGATCAGCGCCGCCGCAATCATCGACGCAGTGCGGCGCTGCTGCGCATCGATAAGCTCGTGAGAAGGTTCGGTGAGGGCATTCCATACGCGGATGACCCCCCGAACCCAGGAAAACTGGCGCGATGTCACGGCGGCTCCTAAGATGAGCAGGGTAATCGCTTCAAATTCGGTTTCGCTTGACCTAGCCCCTCACCCTGCTCAGCAAGCTGAGCCGTCCCTGTCCCACGCAAGCGGGTAGAGGGACAAAAACCTGTCTTTTTCCCCTTCTCCTCGCTTGCAGGCGAACAAAGTTCGCACGGAGAAAGGGGTAGGCGAACGGAATTCGCACGGGATGAGGGGTTTTGAAGCGATTACCCTGCTAAGATGAGTACGATTATCGTAGTGCAACTCAGCGCGGATGTACAATGAATGAGAGCGACATTGTGCGTAAGAAAGGGTTCAACGCAAAAACATGGAATCAGCGATGACCGACTATACAGCGTTTCAAACGCTTTCTACCACGATGTTCGCCAACCATCTCACCCTTGATCAAAGAGTGCGGATCGACGACCTGCTGCGAACGAAAGGGTTTACCGAATAGACCAGCACTCAGGTTACAGCCACGTTTGCAAAAACCTGATCAGAGTCGCGCTTTTTGCTTCTATAAGCAAATGTATGTCCATATCCGTCGATGGCGGCCAACGTTGACCCGGCGGCGTGCATTCGCCACCTGATTCAATGCCGATGGCACTCTGAAGGGCGCGCCTTTCATCGTCCGGCTCGAAATTCATAAGTGGTTGTGAGCTTATCGGTATTGAATCGCCAGTACATTATGGTATGATGTGACTTATAGTCTACAACTGGATAAACTATGATACCTAAACGGCGAGTACAGGGTGGTAGTGCCTCAACAGAATTGATTTTTTCGGCATATCAAGGCAACAATGCTGACGTGTTTCCAAAAGTATTAGCTCTTCATGTGCCTGACGGAGCGGTGATTGCCGACGTGACCTATGGAAAAGGAGTTTTTTGGCGCAGTGTACCGATGGGCAAATATCAGCTTCATGCAACAGATTTGCTAACTGGTGTGGACTGCCGAAAACTGCCCTATAACGATAAATCCATTGATTGTGTGGTTTTAGACCCACCTTACATGGAAGGGTTGCTAAGAAAAAATCGAGAACACAGAAGTGGTGCAGGATCGCACATATCGTTTCGTAAAGCTTACGAGGGAGCGACACATCTCAATCGAGGTTGGGATGAACAGAACGGTTTTGAAGCACAACTTTCTCTCTTCGATACATACGTATTTGACGACCCAACTTCTACGGCGAACGAGCAAGCTGATACCGCAGCCAATGAACTACCAGAGGCTTTGCTGATTGAAAGTGAACCCAAATGGCACGCCGCCGTATTGGATTTATATGTAAAAGCGGGAATCGAAGCCTATAGGGTATTGAAGGCAAAGGGGATAATGATTGTCAAATGTCAGGATGAAGTCAGTGCTAATAAACAGTGGCTTACACACGTCGAAATCATCAATGAATATGCAAAGATGGGTTTTTATGCAAAAGACCTTTTTGTATTGATGCGAACCAACAAACCAGGGGTTAGCCGTGTTAAAGCACAAAGGCACGCTCGCAAGAACCACTCCTACTTTCTGGTATTCGTCAAGAATCGCTTGTAGAAGGGCTTGAAGATTCGTTAATCAGTACATCCAAAAGGTCAAATGGGTTTGTGGTAAAGGGTGGTTGCAAAGGAAACGTGATCGAGACCAGTGTGGCAAGTAGTTCATTTTGCTGAACCGCCGTATATTTTTTGCTTCGAGATTTCGGTAAATCGCGGTTGAGTACAAAGGCGAAATCCCATTGCTCGCGGAATTGAAACAAATTGACTGCAAGCACATCGAATTCGCCACAAAGTAAACAAGTTGTTTCCAGACTGCTTCCATCTGAGAGCTTAACGAGACGACGGTCACTGGCATCGACCTGAACATTTCCCTTCATGATTCCATCAGTTAAGCTGCGCCTGATCGAGTTAGTTTGTAGAGATTTCACTTCAATGGTAAATGAATGTCCTTGGTATACGATTTCTAAATCGTTTTTCTTTTTTCGGTCGTGATCATCTGGCTTTACCAGGGTTGTGACCTCTGGATGAGCAGTCAATAATGCTCGCAACTTGTATTCCCCAACGTATCCGAGCAAAAATCCTCGAAGGCTTGGATTCTCATCAACGATGATTGTTAATTCCTGTTCGCTGATTTGCCAGCGTTCAAGAATGTTTTTACGGTTCATCACGATCATCCACCGTTTCCAAAAGTGTTGCAAGCGATATTTCTAAAGCCACTGCTAATGCGTGAAGGTTTTTTAATCCAACATTGCGTTGTCCTCGTTCCAAGCTGCTAATGTAGGTTCTGTCAAGTTGGCAAAGATCGGCCAACGCTTCTTGAGAAAAGCCTCTGGACTGGCGAAGCAAGCGCACCCGAATGCCAAATCGTCGTAACAGCACAGTTGATTTATCCATAATCTTGATGTTAGAAACCTGTGGTATATAAGTCTACGGACTATGAGTCACAATAAGCTAAACGCGCTCAAAGTTCGGGAAATCGAACCGAAGTACCGCCCAGGCTTATGTTGCCGATAAACCCCCTGTGTTATACTCGCCTTTATGACGCAGGATGAGTCTTACATCGCCTGGCTTCGGCGGGCCAAAGCGCATGGGTGGGGCCGCACGCTTGCCCTGCTAATCGACGCGGCGGAACCGCTGGGTGCTTTAGGGGCGCAAATGCTGTACGTGTCACAGCCCGTCTTTGGCCTGTTCGGGTTAGGCCGCATGATCGGCGGGATTGCGGAAGCGCTGGAAACGCCGGAAGGCATCGCCGCGCTGCGGGCTGCGCTGGATGAACACGATCAGGATGAAACGGAAGCGTAAGGACGGGGCAGGTGGACGCGACGACCCGCGTAGTGACGACCTTGATACTGGTGATCGCGCTGATTGGGGTGACGATCTTCACGCAGTTTGCGCGCCGCCGCCGGGCGGCGTTTCCGCTGCGCGCCATTCCCGCTTACCAGGCGATTCCGCTGCTGGTCGGTGAAGCGATTGAAAGCGCCCGCCCGGTGCATGTCTCGTTCGGCGGGGTCGGCATCGGCGGGTTGAGTACCGCGCTGGCGCTGGCCAGTGCCGAAGTCGTGTACCAGACCGCCCGCCGTGCCGCCATCGGCGTGGATGCGCCCATCATCACCGGAAGCGACCCCACGTTCCTGCCGCTGGCCTATGCTACGCTTTACCGCGCTTATGGATCGCGGGGGCGGGCAGACCGTGCGCCATCGACGGCGGTGCGCTGGTATCCATCGCTGCAACGGACGGGCGGCCTGGCGTTCGCGGCGGCGCTGACCGGGACGATTGGCAGTGAACAGGTGAGCGGCAATATCCTGTTAGGCAGTTACGGCGCGGAACTCGCGCTGATTCTCGATACCGCGTCACGCGGCGGGCGGCGTTCCGTCGCGGGCAGCGATCAGTTGATCGGCCAGGCGGTTGCATATGGCATGGCGACCAGCCCGCTGATCGGTGAAGAAATGTTCGTCGGCGGGGCGTACCTGGGCGATGAGGCCGGGACGCTGGCGGTAGCGACCACAATTGACCTGCTGCGGTGGCTGTTGATCGGCGGGCTGGCGGGGAGCATCGGCTTTGTGGTCGCGGCGCGCCTGTTGGGTGCGGCGTGATGCACGGAACAAGGGACTAAACGACGTGGGACGACTCTGGCGCATCCTGGCGACCGCCATCGCCATCAGCTTTGGGCTGGTCACGCTGGCGGGATTGCTGATCGGTGATGGGCTGTTCAATCAGGTTGCCGGGCTTTTTCTCCAGCTTGCGGCAGTTACCATCGGCCTGACGATCCTGATCGGCCTGCTCAACCTGTACACGGTTCACCTCAACCGCCTGCTTCAGCGCGGACGCGGTTCGCTGTACAGCCTGGTCATGCTGGCGAGCGCCGCCCTGGTGATTGGCCTGTGGCTGACCAACCAGGATGAAAGTAACATGATCCTGCTCGAATCGGTACAGGTCGCGCTCGAATCGGCGCTGGCCGGGCTGGTGCTGTTCGCGCTGGTGTATGGGGCATACCGCTTCATGCGCGGCGGCGTGACGCTGAGCGGACTTTTATTCACCGCCGTCCTGCTGATTGTGCTGCTCGGTACGCTGCCGGGCGATCATGTGATCGCCCAGGTGCGGAACTGGGTGCTGGCGGTTCCCGTCAGCGCAGGGCAGCGGGGCATCCTGCTTGGCATTGCGCTGGCGACCGTAGTCACGGGCGTGCGCGTGCTGGCGGGGCAAGATCGCAACTACCGGGAGTAGGTCGGCATGGCAAAAAATCCGAACGAAATTCCCCCCTGGCTGCTGGATGACGATGAGGACGAACCGGGTTCGTCCGCCCCGCCTCCAAAACCGCCAGCCCCACCCTCACCACCCCAGTCAAGCGCGCCGCGCCCTGGCGATCCCGCGCCCTGGCTGTCGGGGTTCGATGAGGAAGACGACGAAGACGCGATGCTTCAGGGGAGTTCGCTCAACCGTGAGTGGTTGGCCTCTGGGGATTTTCTGGCGGCCAACGTCGAAACCGAACTCACCTATGATGAGTGGTACGCCCGTCAGCAGGAAGCGCGGCGCGAAAAAGACATCGAAGAAGAAATCCCCGAACTGCTTCAGACCGATGATCTGGCCGCCCAGGTTCCGGCGGTCGATTCGCCCAAAGGCACTGGCATCCTCCCCGATTGGTTCCTGGGCATGGAAAGCTTAAGCCCGGCGGAAGAACCCGACTGGATGACGACGGGCGATCAGTTCGCATCTGAACAGGATGTCCCCGTCCCAACCGTGAAGCAGGAAGATGTCCCGTCGTGGATGCGCGCCTCCGATGAATTCGATCACCCGGCTGTCCCGAAGTTCAGCGGCTTCAGCGGCGATCCGGAGGACAGCGACGACGCGATCCAGTCCTTCTTTGCATCACTGGGAGACCAGCCCGCCGCACCCGCCGCTGAGGACGAACTGCCGCCAGAGTTCAGCTTTGGCGCATCGGATATGGGCGCAAGCGTGACCGATTTCATGACCGGGGGTGCGTCTTTGGATGTGCCGCGCCCAGGGGACGGACTCCGTCCTGTGGACGGACTGCGCCAGGCAGACCGCTCCGACGGCAGCACCGGGATTTTGCCCTCTGACGATGCGCCCTTCGGCGCGGACGCGGCCAGCTTCACGCCCGCCGATGAATGGACGAGCCTTACCCGCGAAATCGCGCAGTCGGCATCCGAACTCGACTTTCGCGGAGCGGGCGATCCGCCGCAGACCGGGCTTTTCGACGCGCCCGCCGCACCGGAACCCGAAGACCCGATGCGGGCGTTGTTCGGTGAAATGGCCGATGAAGTGGGCAGCAATGCCGCGTTTGCGTCGGTCGTCACCGATCCATCGATGATCCCGGCGGATGTGGACGACCTGATTGCAGCCGGGCCGGATGAAAGCTGGTTCGACGATGTATCCGACCAGCCGCAGTATTCCGGCGACGACGACGAACCCGAAAGCAAAACGTTCGCCACCGGGATGCTGCGCGAACTCGATTCGTTCTTCGGCGGGGTGGCCTCACGCCGTGAAACCATCGAGCCGCACGACGATGACCTGCTCGATGACCCAGATATTGATATGTTCCTGCGCCAGCCGGAAATCCCCGTCACCGGCCCGCTCATGCCGCCGCCCGAATCGCCCGCCAACCCGCCGCCGCCTGCGCCATCCGATGAGAATACGCTCAGTTGGTTGAACGAACTCACCAGCATCGTCTCATCGGTCACACGCGGCGATCAGCCGGAGATCAGCGACAGCACCGACGAACTGTACCCGGTCGTGCGCGATGAACTGCCGCCCGCTCCATCCTTCGATGAATACGGTCTGGGGGATGCCGCCCCGGTGGAAACCGCCCCCTCATTCACCTTCGACCGCGACGACGCGCCGATCACGTCGATTTTTGAGACGGGCGGCGACTCGCCCTCCTGGGAGAGCAGCCCATCGACGGATGCCGCGTCGTTCGACTGGGATCAGGCCGCGCCCGTGCCGGATGCCGAACAGCAGAGCGATACCGGAATCGGCTGGCTGAACGCCATCGATACCGGGATGTTCGAAGCTGCGCAGACCGACCCCGAACCTGCACCCGATGAGCCGCTCCTGCCCAGTTTCAGCGCGGTGCCGCCGCCCGCGTCAGCGCTCACCGGGATGCTGCGCCGCTTCGATGAACCCGCCGCTGAACCCGAACCAGACTTCAACATGACTTTCGATGAGCCGACGGGCATTTCGGCGGAAATTCCGTTCGATGACCCCCCTGAGCGCACGTTCAGCGCGCTCGACAGCGACTTTGAAGCGCCGCCCCTGCTCGACATCATGGGCGACGATGCCGCGTTGGAAGTTCCCGACCTGTTCGCGGATGTACCTGCCCCTGCCGCACAAGCCGACTCGTTCGACCTGGATTTGAGCGATTTCTACGCCGATGTGGACGATGCCGGGCTGAGCGTCTCAGCGCCCGACGCTGCCGAAGCCGCGTACCAGGCGTATTTTGGCGACTCTGCGGCGCAATCCGGGCAGCCATCCGACGACACCGATTTTTTCAGCCTGATTCAGGCCGACCCCGAAGCCAATCTGCTCGACGCACAGCCGCCCCCGTCCGGCGGGCTGATCAGCAAAGCGCTGGATGCAGATTTTGAACCGCCCGCGCTGTTTGGTGCGCCGCCCAGCCCGGAGCCGGAGGACGATCTGTTCACGGCCTTCGGCAGCGTGGTCAGCGAGTCCGCACCCGTGACTGACAGCTTCGAGCCGCCATCGCTGTTCGGCACGCCCGCCGAGCCGGAACCCGAAGCGCCATCGTTCGCCGCCAGTACCGATGAGGACGATCTGTTCGCCGGGCTGTCGTTCGATGATCTGCCGGGTACACCGTCGTTTGATGCCCCTGCTGCCCTGGAACCCGAATCGACCGTCCCTAATTGGCTGCGCAGCGCGCCCGTGCTGGACGATCAACCCTTGGCCGCGCCTGCGATCTCGAATGTGCCGCCCGCCGATGAGGACGACGACACCCTGAGCAGTCTGATTCGCGGCATGGACGAATACGGCGCGCCGGATGCCGCGTCAGCACCGCCCACCCCCGAACCCGCCTGGCAGACCTATCCGTCAGCGAGCGCGGAGGAACTGGAACCGGGCGACGAATTCGCCGCGATGCTGGCGGGTCTGGCCGATGATTCGACGCTCGTCCCTTCCCCAACGGACGTGCGAAATGCCCCGACTGCGCCTGAGCCAGTGTGGGAAGCCGCCGCCGAACGCCCTTCAGGACTGGACGCTGAACCCGATCTGTTCGATTTTGAAACGCCGGACGACGACTCCGCCGCTGCGCCGACGCTTCAACCCGGCATCACCGCACCGTCTGAGTATAGTGAAGAAGCCTTGTTCAGCCTGTTCGATGAACAGGACGCGGACGTGACTCCATCGGCTGAACAGGATGCGCCATCTGCCGTCCAGTTCGATGCACCTTCCTTCGACGAGCCTGCGTTTTCCGAAGTCGCTTTTGATGATCCTGAATTCGGGCAGGATTTTGTGTTCGATGCGCTTGAAATACCCGCCGCTGAACCCGTTTTGGCCGACGCGGACGACTCTGTGCCAGGCAGCACAGACGATTTCTTCGGGAGCCTGACGGCTGAACCTGAAGCGGCGGACACTGCTGCCCCGGCGGAATCCGATTTCTTCGGCGCGCTCAGCTTTGATGATGCGCCCGAAACCGCCAGCGCCCCTGCTCAGGTTGATACGGCGGACTTCTTCAGCGCGTTGGAGTTTGAAGGCGATGCCGCTGCCGATCCGGTGCCGGCAAAATCGTCCGGGTCAGACGACGATTTCTTCGGCGCGCTCGACTTCGAGTCCGATCCCGCTGGCGATGCAGCCCTGAGCGATGATGCGCCGTCCTTCGAGACGTTTGAATCGCCTGCCCAAGACGCGGAGCCGTCGTTCGAATCGCTGTTTGGGGAGTCGCCATCGTTCGCCCAAAACGACGCGGTATCGTTCGACGACGCACCATCGTTCACGCCCGCCGCGCCCGAACCCACCCCGGCTGCGCCCGCAAGCCCGGTGTTCAGCAGCCTGGATGATTACCTGGCGATGCTTAGCACCAGTGAAACGCCGGAGATCACCCCGGAAGCTGCCGACCTGCTGCGCCAGTCGGATGTTGACCTGGACAAGCTGTTCAGCGAAGGGATAGGGCCGCGTCCCAGCCTTACGCCGCAGAACACGGGCGACTTACAGCCGACGGTCGGCGCGGAGTGGCTGAACGAAATTCAGGCGCAGGTGGGGGAGGTCAGCCCGACCGCGCTTGTGCGCCAGCGCAAAGACCGCCCTGAAGAAGAACTGCCCGACCGCCTGAAACGGCTGCGCGAACGCGAAAAGGCCGTCGAAGAAAAGCTTTCCACTGCTGAGGCACAGGCCGCCGGAAGCAGCCGCCGTGTGCGCCGCCGCAAAGCGGCCAGCCAGCCCGCCGAGACCGACGCGCTCTCCGAAATTCTGCCCGATTCCGGCTTAGCGCCCGCCGCTATTTCGACCGATTCGCTCACCCTTGCCCAGGCCGTCGCGCTCACGCCTGAACAGGCACAGAAAGTTTCGCTGCTCCGCTCATTGGTTTCCGACGGGCTGCCGAACGCGGCGGCAGGGCGGGGAGCCAACCGCCTCAGCGCCATCGACCTGACCTACGACACGCCGTACCTGCGCGAACTGGAGGACAATGAAAATACCATCGTCCAGCCGCGCACGACGGGCGAAACCATCCCAGCCGATGCCCAGCCCAAAGCCGTGCGCCGTCGCAAAGTTCGCACGCGCCGCCGTCTGGATCGGTTTGTCGTGGCCGCGGCGCTGCTGATCGTGATGGTCGCGCCGTTTTTTGTGACGGAAATGCAGATCGTCGATCCGCCGCGCACGGCTGCCGATGGCGGCCCCGGCGTGACTGCCGTCTACCGGGCGCTGAACGCGCTCACCCGCACAGATTATGTGTTGGTGGCCGTCGAATACAGCCCGGCATCGGCGGGCGAACTCGACCGCATGACCGATGCCCTGCTGCGCCATATCCTGCTGCGCGGCGCGCACCCGGTGATCGTCAGCACCAACCCGTTCGGGGTGCTGCGCGGCGGCAACCTGGTCGCAGCGATCAACGACGATGCTGCGTTCCTCCGCGTTATCGATGCGCCGGGGCGGGAACTGCTCCCCAACCTGGATTACACCATCTCGCGCTTCCTGGCGGGCGGAGCCATCGGCCTGCGCGCTTTTGCAGAACAGCCCGGCACTGCGCTTGGCATCGACCTGGAAGGCGGCGCGACCGGGATGCAGGTGCGCACAATGCGCGATTTCGGCGCAATCCTGGTGATCGCTGATAACCCGGACGATCTGCGGGCGTATGCCGAACAGGTCGCGCCGCTGGCGGATGTGCCGCTGCTGGCCGCCGCCAGCTATGCCGCTGCCCCTGGCGCTGAACCGTACACAGGTGCTGCGCTCACCTTCGCTGGATTGCTGGTGGGCGGTGCGGATGCAGCCGTCTACCAGGCGGCGCTCGACCAGGTGAACCCGGTTGAACGCGGCGAACGTGTCCCGATGCCGACGCTCGAACCGCTCCCCGGCGATCCGGGCGCGCCGGACGATGCCGCGGCTGCATCCGGCTTCACGGCGACGGTGACGGCGGCACAGGCCGTCAACGTGCGCGGCGGGGCGGGGACGACCTTCGATGTGGTGACGAGTGCCGCACCGGGGACGGAACTCCTGGTACTGGGCTTCAGCGATGATGGCGCGTGGGTGAACGTACAGCTCGATGACGGGCGTGACGGCTGGATCAGCGCGTCGCTGCTGCGGCTGAATATGCCGGAGACGGACGAAACGCCCGCGCCGGAAGCGACCCCGACGGTGAGCAGCCGCGACAGCGACCGCAAAGCCTGGGTGCTGTCGCGGCGGCAGGACGACTCGCCGCCTACCCGTACCCCCCGCGCCACACCCACCCCGGCCATAGGCGACGCGCCATCCACAAGTGGCGAAGCGGTGGGCGGGGACGACGTTACCGAAGCGGCGGATGAACCGACCAACACGCCGCGCCCAACGCGCACGCCCCGCGCCACCCCGACCGGGGAAAGCACCGAACAGGCCGCGAATGCCGAAGCCGAAGCGACTCCGTTCGTCATCGCGCTGCCAGAGATCACCCTGCCGGAGATCACGTTCGATACCGACCTGACCCCCGCCGAACTGGAAGCGCGGCGCGGGTCGGCGTTTTACTGGGGGATCATCGCCTCCGTCGCGATCATCAGTTTGGGCGCGGCGTTCAACATTGTGCGCGGGTTTCGCAGCAGGAGAAGGCGATAAGTGGGCGCAGAACAAATCGGAACATGGGCGGGGTTCGTCCTCACCCTGATGGTATTCAGTTATCTGCTGGGCGATAACGTCCTGTACCGCCTGGCGGTCTACACGTTTGCCGGGCTGACCGCTGGTTTCGTGACCATCGTCACGCTGGAAAGCGTGATCGCGCCCTGGTTGAATGCGACCTTTCTCGCACCTCAGCCTACGCTTGAAGGGCTGCTGTTCGGGGTAATTCCCCTGGTACTGGGGCTGCTGCTGCTGATTCGCACCTCACGGCGGTATGGGCGGGTGGGGGCGGTCGGGCTGGCGTTCGTGATCGGCATCGGAACGGCGGTTGCCCTGGTCGGGGCGGTCAGCGGCACGTTGATCCCGCTCACGGTGCGCACGGTGGAAGATGTGCGCGCCGCCGAACCCGCCGCCGATGGTTCGACGTTCACCCTGCTCAACGGCTTCATCGTCGCCGTCGGCGTGATCTGTACGCTGGTATATTTTCAATATGCGGCGCGGCGCGTCCCCGGCGCGGCGGAGATCACCCGGCGCGGCCTGCTGATCCGGGCGATTGGCGCAGTAGGGCAGGGTTTTCTCGTGGTCACGCTGGCCGCGCTGTACGGCGGGGCGATCCTGACCGGGCTGACCATCGTCTCGGATCGCCTGGTGTATCTGCTGGCGCGCCTGTTCGGAGGGGGCTGACACAATGGTCTTTACACCGACTGACAACCGTACCGGGGGCAGGGAAAGCGCAAACGCGGCTTTCGCCCGTTCCGGGAGCATTCTCGCGGTCGATTTTGGCAGCGTGTACACCCGCGCCGTGCTGATCGACTTGGTGGACGGCATTTACCAGCAGGTGGCGACCGGGGAAGCGCGCACGACGGCGGGCTTTCCGCATAACGATGTCGGTATTGGGCTGGCGCACGCCGCCGCCGAAATCACCCGCGCCACGCGCCGCCGCCTGCTCACCGATGACAATATGGGCATCATTTCACCGGAAACGCCGGATCGTAAAGGCGTGGACATCATCCGCTTCACTGCCAGCATCGGGCGGCCTTTGCGCACGGTGATGATGGGGCTGGTGCCGCAGATGAGCATTGCCAGCGCCGCCCGCGCCACTGCCGGGACGTATGTGCAGGTGGTTGAAACGATCAGCCTGGACGATGAACGCACGCCGCAGCAGCAGTTGAACGCGATCCTGCTCTCCCGTCCCGATCTGATCTTCATCGTGGGCGGCACGGAAGGCGGCGCACGCCAAACCGTGCTGGAGCTGGTCACGCTGACGCGGCTGGCGCTGCGCTTCGGCAAACGGTCGAGCAACCCGCCGATCCTGTACGCGGGCAATACCGACCTGATCGACGAGATCAAAAGTGCCTTTGCCGATGTGACCAGCGTGTTCATCGCAGAAAACGTCCGCCCGATTCTGGAAAGCGAGACGCTTGAATCGGCGGCGCAGGAACTCGCGCTGGCCTATGATGCCGTGTCGTCGCAGCGCGGGCTTGGCTTCGACCGCGTGGGCGCGATGAGCGATATTGGCGTGCTGCCGACCGCGCAAAGCTACGACGTGATCGCGGAATACCTGGGGCGTTCCCTGCTCAGCCAGAATCGACGGGCGGGCGGGGTACTGATCGCTGACCTGGGCAGCAGCGTCAGCACGCTCTCAGCGGCGGTGTACGGCACGGTTTCGACCAGCATCCGCACCGATATTGGCGTGGGGGCAAGCGCCGTCGAAACGCTGGAGCGCGTCGGCATCGAAGCGGTACGCATGTGGCTTCCCTTCCTGGCCAGCGATGACGACATCCGCGCTTATGCCTACAACAAGCGGCTGCGCCCGGCCATCGTCCCGGAAAATCACCGGGCGCTGTATTATGAACACGCGCTCGCCCGCGCCGCGCTGCGCAAGCTGGTGAGCGATACCCGCCCCGCCTGGACGCGGGAAACCGCGCTCGACAATCCCAACGCGCCGCTGCCGCAGTTCCAGCAGATCATCGGCGCGGGTTCGACACTCACACGCACCGGGCAGCCCGCGCTCAGCGCGATGCTCATGCTCGATGCGTTTCAGCCATCCGGCGTGACCGCCCTCTACCTGGACGAAAGCGCGCTCATCCCGGCGCTGGGGACGCTTGCGCCGACCAACCCGGAGGCCGTCGTCCAGGTGTTGGATGCGGCGGGCCTGAACCTGCTGGCCGCGTGTTTCAGCGTGGATGGCGCGCCGCGCCCAGGTCGCGCCGCCGTCAAGGTCACGCTCACCATTCGCAAGGACGACGGCACGCGGCAGACCGAACAGCATACGATCAACGGCGGCGAGTTCTGGGCGTATCCGCTCGATGCCGGGGTGAGCGCGACCATCAGCGTGCGCACGCTGCGGCGCGGTGCGACCCTCGGCGGCAGGCGCTCGATCCGTATGGAGATCAACGGCGGGCGTGCAGGCGTGATTGTCGATGCGCGTGGCCGCCCAATCCCTGTGCCGCTGGCGATGCGCGCCCGCGCCGCCGCGATCACCGCATGGTATGCCCAGGCAACCGGGCAGCCGATCCACGAAATTCCGGAAGACTGGCTGACCGAAGCGAAAGCCGATGCTGCGCCCGTCGTGAAGCAAAAGCCGCCCAAGATCGGCACGGGTGAACTGCCCGAACTGGGCGACCTGTTCCAACCGGAAGCCGAAGCCGCTCCAGCCGGGCGGCGCGGACGGCGTAAGAAGGACAAAGCCGCCGCGCCCACGCCCGCCGAAACCCAAGCGCAGCAGACCGCCCAAGAGGAAGACGATGACCTCCGAAATCTATTTTCCTGATCACCGTCACCTGCACGGTGTCATGCTGATCCAGCGCGAACGCGCCCTGCCGGATGATGTGGACGGCAGCCCGGAACGCCCAAAGAATGCCCGCGTCAGCTTCCGCGATGTGGTGGCGCGTGGGGTGCGTCCCGCCCCGTACATCGTGGTCGATGCGGCGCGGGAGCTAAAACTGCGCCGCCCGGAAGCGCTCGACAGGCTGCTGCGTGTTGACCAGGGCCAGGACGTGAACCGGGGGCAGGTACTCGCCGGAAAGGTGCGGCGCAACGGCGACCCGGTGCGCCGCCGCAGCGTCGTTGCGCCGCGCGGCGGAACGGTCGTCTACATCGGCCAGGGGCGCATCATCATTCAGGAAACGGCGGATTCGGTCGAAGTGGAAAGCGGCGTGAACGGCACGGTGATCAGCGTAGTGCCGGGGCGCGGCGTGACAGTCGAAACCTATGCCGCCGCCCTGCAAGGGGTGTGGGGCAACGGACAGCGGGCGATTGGCATCCTGAAGCCCGAACCCGACGACGGACTCGAATCGATCTTCGGCGATCAGGTCGATAATGCCTATCGCGGTGCAGTCGTGTTCACCCGCCGGGCGATCAAGGCGATCACGCTGCGAGTGATCGCGGATCAGGGGTTGGTCGGGGTGATTGCGCCGAGCATGGAACCCGCGCTGATCGATACCGCTCGCAGCATCCGTGCGCCCATCCTGCTTACGGAAGGTTTTGGAGCGGCGCGCATGAACACGACGTATTTTCAGTTTCTCAGCGAAAATACCGGGCGGCAGGTGATGCTCGATGCCGTCGAGCCAGGCCGCGTGAATGCCTACCCGCCCGAAGCGCTGATCACCGTGCCGCTGGCGGGGAGCGAACGCCCGTCATCGCCCGTGATCCATGCCCCGCTGCGCGTTGGCAGCACGGTCAACGTGATCAGCGGGGAAGGCTTGACCATGACTGGGCGCGTGACCGACTTGCCAAAAACGCCCGTTCTGTTGGACAATGGTCTGCGGGTGGCATGTGGCCTGGTCGAGCTTTCCACCGGGGAAATTCGTCATGTGCCATTGGCAAATATAGAAGTGTATGGGTAAAAATAACGGACGTTTTTGAACATGGAAGTGTAGGGCGGTGCGCGTGTCCAGGAGGGCTGCCCCTACAATGGCAACAAGCAAGGGCTTCAACAGGCAACGGCTTTATCCTGCCCGCACCGCATAGGGGGACTCATGACCAATAGACCCGACGGACGCGACGATTTCGAGTTCGACGATTTTTTTGACGATAATGACCAACGCGACGATTTCGACTTCGGCGATGACGACGGCGAACCCCCTATCGGCGGCGATTTTGACAGCGATATGCCGGAGATGGACGAAGAACCCGAACGTTCTAACCGCACGTTCGTGATCCTCGCCATCGCGCTGATCCTGGTGTTCATCATCGCTATCGCTGTAATTCTGGTGGCTGCGGCCCGTCCGACAGGCCCGAATGAAGCCGAACAGACCGCCACGCAGATTGTCCTGCTCAACTCGACGATCCAGGCGTTCTCGCTCGAAACCGCTACTCAGGATGTCGTGAACCTGCAACTGACGCAGACGGCGCTCGCGTTCACGCCCACGCCGACCGAAACCTTCACGCCAACGGCGACCAATACGCCCGAACCGGCCACGAACACGCCCACGCCCGATCTCACGCTGACGGCGGCGTTCCTGGCGCTTGATGCCATCGCCCAGACGCAGACCGCGCTGGCTGCATCGCCCACCCCAACGGCAACCTTCACCGCCAGCCCAACGCAGCCCGGCGCAATCGATATTGCCTCGTTCTATGCGACCGAAGTCGCCCAGGCCACGCGGATCGCCGGGTTCCAGCAGTCGGCCAATGCCACCGCCGCCGCCATCGTTACCCAGATCGCCGGGGATGCGCCGGATCAGGCGGGCATTGACCAGGCGCTGCAAGAACAGGCGGTCGCGCTGGCGGCGCTGCAAACCCAGAATGCCGAAGTCGGCACGGCAGTCGCCCAGGTCGATGTTGGGCTGGCGACGGCAGCGGCGGGTAACCCCACCCTGTCATTCGACCTGGCGCTGGCGACCTCGAACGCGCCCGGCTTCCAGTTCCCGCTGCAAACCCCGGCGGCGCTGGCGACGCTGGCCGCTGCCGATGTCCAGAACGCGATCACCGGGCTGCCGCCGGATGCGCCGGAACGCGCCCAGGCGACTGCCACCGCGTACCTGGCACAGGTGATTTTGCAAACGCCCGAAAGCATCGCCACGCAGACCGCCTTTGCCACCCGGTCGGCGTTCGTGCAGGCAGCGCTTGGTATCCAGCCGACGGCTACGCCGCTGCCGCCCACGCCCGACCCGGCGCTGAACACGCTTAGCCCGGTCAACCAGACCGCGACGGCGATTGCAGGCGCATTCCTGACCGCGACCGCCAATGCCGCACCTGCCACCGCGACGGCGACCCCGGCGGGCGGCGGCGGCGCGGGACCCACCCCGACTCAGCCGTTCCTGGCCGCGCCGACGGCGCTCCCGGATACCGGGCTGTTCGATGACATCACGGGCGGCGGCGGCATGGGCAGCATCGGTCTGCTGGGGATCGCGCTGCTTGGCCTGGTCGGTGTGATCGTGATCGCCCGCGCCATGCGGTCACGGAACAAGTGATGCTTTAAACAAACAGGGCGCACTCGTTTGGGTGCGCCCCTCTTTGGATTTACCCCGCTTCACCGTCGTTGACAATCGCCCACATCCAGGGCTGATGTTCCTCGTAATGCCCAAACGTGTTGCCGACGACGTACCAGATCACCCACCGATCCTGGTCGTGTGCGTCGAATGGGGCAGGTTCCCGATCCACGTCATAGGTTTCAATCGTGCGCATCAGGTCGGCATCGCTGAGCGCGTCCAGTGCCGCATTCAGCCGTTCATGCACGCGCTGGTAGTGCGCTTTTACATCGTCCCACGACAGATCACGGTGATCGGCCTGAATTTTGGCGTTCATCACGTCGTAATCGTGCTGCTGCCACATCGCCTTGTCGATGTTCATCGCTTCCAGCCGCGATTTACCTGCCAGCAGCGCGGCGATCCCGTCCTCCCAGGCGGCAAGGTGTGCCACATGATCCTTGACCGTCCAGCCTGCCGCATCGTTCGGCCCGGTGATCTGCTCCAGCGTGAGCGAATCGAGATACGCCCACAAGGCCTCCCATCCCGCCGCAATGCGCCGCTTGAGTTCCGCGACCGAAACTTCTGGCGCGCCCTGTGCCTGATCCGTCATCTTTTGAACTCCCGAAGGTATAAAAAAATAAGGCGGGCTGCTGCGCCCGCCTTTGATCCTACATGCAGTTTGCTGACGTTTTGCTACCGAATCGTCGGGTCGCTGATCCAGATGTCCTGGGAGAACAGCGTTTCCCCTTCAATCACGACGTTCTGCGAGTAGCCGTAGCGGAAATCGTACACGTTCAGGCCGTTCACCTGGCTGATCGCCGGGCGATCCACGCCTGTGCTATTGTCGAACACGCTCAGCACTGGTTCGCACTGCACATCGCCAGCGGCGGGCGCAGGGCAGATTTCCAGCGCGACCTGGGCGCTGCGGGCGGCCACGTTGTCGTTCAGGTACGTCACGCGGATGTAGTTCCACGAGACGAGCTGTTTGGTCTGCTGAAGTTCCTGCGGGTTCGGCGGCGCGACGGGCGTGGTGTTGAACAACACCTGAAGCAGCGGGCTGCTGCCGAACGGCGTGGGCGTGGGACCGGGGCCGCTGCACCAGAAGGCATCGCAGTACGCGACCGGGGTCGCGCCGTTGAACGTCGGCAGGGCGCGGAACGTGGTTTCGGGCAGCGATGTGAAGCGGCGGTCGATGTACAGCGCAAAATCCGACCCGGTGACGAACATCATCGTGCTTTCGTTGTAGTTGCGGTACACGGCGCGGAAGGGGATTCCCGGCGGCATCGTCCCCATGTACAGCGTGGCCGCCACATCCAGGTAGGTGAAGGCGTAATCGGCTTCGGCGCTGAAGCGGCGGACTTCTTCGGCTTCTTCGGCAATATCCAGCACGGGCGGGTTTTCGACGAAGCTGTTCACGGCGCTGGAAATCTGTGCGCAGTAATCGGGCGCGTTCACGTCGATGGTTTCGAGCGTGAACTGCGGGTAGTTGATTCCCAGAATCAGCGAAAGGTTGCGCAGCAGCGGCTCACAGCGT
Source organism: bacterium (assembly GCA_033764035.1). Classification (GTDB taxonomy): domain Bacteria; phylum Chloroflexota; class Anaerolineae; order Aggregatilineales; family Phototrophicaceae; genus Flexifilum. The sequence continues at coordinate 145,689 of JANRJJ010000014.1, read as the reverse complement.
TCGAGCGCGTCCGCGCCGCGCCAGCCTTCCGGTCGCACGCCTACCCCGGCGGTGGCATCGGCCAGCAGTTCCAGGTTGCGTCGCAGCGTCAGGTAGGCGTTGGCCGGGTTGTTGGGGATGCTCAGCGTCCACCCCGGCGGGCGGATGCCTACGCCCAGATCGGCATTCGCCAGTGTCTCTAAGTCGAGCAGAATATCGGCGGCATAGGTCGGGCTGTCGCGGCTCACTTCCCCGATGTAGCCTTCCGGCAGCGTCCCCAGCACGGTCGTGGTCAGCAGGTCGAGATCAGCGCGCACTTCCGTGATCGCGGTCTCCGGCACGATGCGATTTTCCGGCAGGGCGAACACGATCTCGATCAGTTCGTCCTCAATTTCCGCTTCGACCGCCGCACAGTAGTTGAGCGCGGAATCCGGCGTGGTCGATTCGACCCCGTAGAACTGGCCGATCACCGTCAGGACATTTTGCAGGGTGCGGTTGCAGACAATCGTCTCGATGCGTGACCCACGCCATTCCTGGGGACGGGCGCTGCCGCCGAAGACCTGATCCGCCGTGAGTTCGACATCATGCCGGACGTTGCGCGCCAGGATGCCCGCCACGCTCACCGTCACGCCGATCCATTCCGGGGGGCGCACGCCTGCCCCGAACACCGCATCGGCCAGCAGTTCATTGTCCACCCACAGATCGGCCACAAATGACGGGGAATCGGTCGTGATCGTCCCCGTCCACCCCGGCGGGCGGGTGTTCGCGCCCAACTGCTGGTCGGCCAGCAGTTCAATATCGGCGCGCAGGTCGAACACATCGTCCTGAAATGTCACACTCTGAGCGTTCGGGGCGGCGTACCCGCTCACGCCGATCAGCGCGATCAGCACCAGCGCTGCCGCTGCTCCCCCGATGTTTTTACGCTGCCCTTGCCCTTGTCGCCACAGCCGTCGCATAGCGCCGCCCTTTACTCTTGTGCTGGAAGGCATTCATTACGCCCTATTATAGCGGGGGCGGCGGTAACGACAATTCAAAGCGGGAAGTTCACCCCTGTACCAGCGGCACGCGGTTGAGCGGGCGCGTCCCCAAGCGGGTGAGCAGGGTCGCGCCCACCCCCACCGACAGGATGATCAGGCCAAGAAACGCGGTGATCACCTCCCCAAATGGCAGGCGGCTGAGCAGCGCAAAGCTGACCGACAGCAGCAGGCTCCCGGCGGCGGCGTGGATCAGCGGCGGGTGAGCTGGGCGCGAATGCCGCGCTGCCGACCGCGCAAGTCGGCGCGCCAGCGCATCACCGATCATCAGCGACAGCGTGATCCACCCGGCGGCGACCAGCACCAGCAGGGCGATCCCGCCGATCAAGTACAGCGGGATGAGCAGAATTCCCAGGGGTGGCAGCAGCGCCAGCGCGACGATCAGCGCCAGCACCAGCCCGGTTCCCAGGATGAATACCGCGATGCCCAACCCCCCCAGGCGGCGCGCTTCGGCGCGTACCGCTTCTTCGATGCGGCTGATCTGCCGGGGAAAAAGCGTGACGACCAGGCTGGTCAGCCCGGCCAGCACGAACGGGAGCAGCACTTCAACTGCACCCGTGATCAGCGCGCCGCCCGTCGCAGCGCTGACGAGGGTTTCCCCTGTGCGCAGCGCGATCAGCGCCGCCAATGGCTCGACGACTGCATCCCCGGCGCATGGGACAATCGTACCACTCCCCGAAGCGGTGGCCGCTTCAGCGCTGGCCGCCCGTTCATCTTCAATCTTGGTCGCGCACGCGCTCACATCGCCCTCAATGGCCGTGCCATCGCGGATGATCACGCTGTCGCCGGATACGTTCAGGCTGCCCGCAAAACTGCCGCTCAGGATGACTGCCCTGCCGATCAGTGCGGCATCGCCGCTGATGGCCGCGTTGTCGATGACGATCTCGCCCGCTGCGATGCTCAGGTCACCATCGACTGCCCCGCGAATCGTCACACGGTCACCGACGAACGATGCATCCCCGCCCACGCTGGCTCCGGTTTCGACCGTGAGCGCCGACCCCACCACGACCAGATCGCCCGCGACAGCGCCGTTCAGGCGGTATTCATCCTGGTACAGGATGTTTTCCGTGTTCACCAGCGGCGGCATCGCCAGGCGCGCGCTGTGTACCAGCACGCCCGCGCCCAGGGTCAGCACCACTGCGCCCCCGATCAGAAAGCCAAGACTGCGGCGGTTCGTCATCGTCGTCACCTTCAAAACAGTTCGTCAGTATCGGGTCATTCGTGCGTGCGGCCCTGGTCTGCCCCACCCTGGCGCGCTGCCCACCATATCCAGAGCAGCCCCGCCGGGATCATGGTGAGCATGAACACCGGGACTTCCGGGTACGTTTGCAGCACGGCCTGGGCGCTCGTCACCAGTGCATTGAGCGTTTGCACCACCGCCCCCAGCAGGATCACCAGTTGATGCAGCAGAGCGCTGAGCGCGGAAGCACTGCCCAACACGCTGATCAGCAGATAGCCGATGATGCCCAACAGCGGCATCAGCCCTAACGCCGTCAGCGCCAGCCCCAACGCCAGCGCCAGGCTGGTAGGCCGGACGATCTTCTGCGTCTGCAAGCCTTCGGCCAGCCGCGCCAGCACGCGCAGCGCCAGCCCTTCGGGCGCGTTTTCCATCGGCGCGGTCTTGAGCAGCCTGTCCACCTGCCGCATCCGGCTGAAGGCCGCCGCTTCACCCGGCGATTGATCGAGCTGGTCGTGCAGTTCGCGCAGCCGTTCCGGGCTGATCGTCTCGTCCAGCGCTTCCTGCATCAGCATCCGTTGACGTGGATTCGCCATCATGCGTTCTCCAGTAAAGGTTTGATCGAGCCGGACGCGGGTTTCGGGTTCATTTTGTCGCCCAACATCTGGCGCGCCCGAAACAGGCGGCTCTTGATCGCGCTTTCGGTGGTATCGAGAATATCGGCTATTTCGACATACGAATAATCGTACCAGTAGCGCAGCACGACGGCGGCGCGGTAATCCGGCGGGAGTTCACCAAGCAGTTTCTGCATCGCTTTGCTTTGTTCGCGCAGAATCGTCACGTCCTCTGGCTCCGGCTCGTCTTCGCGCAGCGAAAGGCTCGGCAGTGGTTCGTCGATGCTCAACCAGTGGATGCGCCGCCGCCGCAGGCGGTCGATGCAGTGATTCGAGGCAATTGTGAGCAGCCAGGTCTTGAACGAACGCGAGGTATCATAGCGGTTCAGGTTCAGGTAGGCGCGCAGAAATGCTTCCTGTGCCGCGTCCTCCGCTTCACCGCGTTCGCTCAACAACCGGTAGCACAGATTGTAGACGGCATCCTGATAGGTGTAGACCAGTTCCGCGAATGCATCCTGGTCACCTGCCAGCGCTGCTGTCACCCATTCGAGAATGACGGGGTCTGTCGTAGATCCTTGTTGATCGCTCACAGTGACTCCCGAAAATGCGTGCCGTAGTGCGGTTCGACGGCAGTACCACACGCGCTCTTGAGGCCTATACGCGATGGTGGTAGAGAAGTTGCACGATTCGCGTGTAGTGTACCCGCGATCAGCGGGATAGGGGGTAATGCACATCGCGGAACACACCGCAGCGGCGCAACCAGGATGGTGCCACCGCTGCGGTTCAGCCGATAATTTTACAGCAGGCCGGCTTCCTGTTCGGCCTGGGTGAGCGATTTTTCAAACCGCAGCAGGCCATCCTGCACCGTCTCCCGGTCAATCATGAGCGGCGGGCAGAAGCGCACCGTACTTTCGCCCGCGCCCAGGATGAGCAGGCCGTTATCGATGGCGATGCGTTCCATGCGGTCACGCAGCGGTTTGGCCGGGGTGCGCGCTTCATCCATGACCAGTTCTGCCCCCACCATCAGCCCAAGCCCCTGAATGCGCCCGTGACGCAGCGACGGGTGATGGCTTTTCATCTCTTCCAGGCAGTCGGTCAGGTATGCACCCTGTTCGACGGCATTCTGCATCATCCCGCCTTCCACCAGGTCGAGCGTGGCGAGTGCCGCTGCGCACGAGATCGGGTTGCCGCCGAACGTCGTCCCATGTGCGCCGGGCGGCCACGACATGATGTGATGTTTGGCGATGATCGCGCCGAGCGGCATTCCGCTGGCGATGCCTTTCGCGCTGCACACGATGTCCGGCGCAACATCGAAATGTTCGATAGCCCACCATTTCCCGGTGCGGCCAACCCCGCTCTGCACTTCATCGGCGATCAGCATGATCCCGTGCTTATCGCACAGCGCCCGAAGCTGCTGCACGAACCGCTTGTCCGGCACCAGGTAGCCGCCTTCGCCCTGAATCGGTTCCATGATGATGGCGGCGACCGATTCGGGCGGACAGACGCGCTTGAACAGAATCTGCTCGATGTAATCGACACAGAAGCAGGCTGCTTCGCACTGGTGCGCATCGCGCCCATGCCCACAGCGGTACGGGTTGTTGTACGGCACATGGAACACGCCCGGCACCATCGGGAAAAAGCCGTCCTTCTGGACGTACTTGCTGCCTGTCAGCGAAAGCGCACCCATCGTGCGCCCGTGAAACGCGCCGAAAAACGCGATCACGTTCTGGCGTTTGGTGTACCATTTGGCGACTTTCACCGCCCCTTCGACGGCTTCCGCGCCGCTGTTGCAGAAAAAGACCCGGCTTTCACCTTCCCAGGGCGCGATCTGGCTCAGGCGTTCGGCCAGCCGCACCTGGACATCGTAATAATAATCCGTCCCGGCAATGTGTAAGAATTTTTGCGCCTGTTCCGTAATGGCCTGCACTACTTTCGGATGGCTGTGTCCGGTAGCGGTGACGGCGATGCCCGCCGCGAAGTCGATGTATTCCTGCCCATCCACATCCCATACCCGCGCCCCTTGCCCCCGTTCGATCACGAACGGGTAGCGCGGGGTGATAGAGGCCGACATCACCTGATTATCGCGGTCGATGATGGCCTGACTGTGGAGTCCGGGACGCACGGCTGTTTCTAACGTCATGGTGTTTCCTTCAATGGCTGCCTACTTCCAGTGCCGCCATTATAAGCGTTCCCGAAAACCCGCCGCAACCTGAAGGCGCTTATACCCCAAGCGCGGCGCGCACCGCCGCATAACGCGCCTCTTCGCGCACCAGATCGATCATCGCTTCGCGCAGCGCAGGCTGACGTTCGTCCTCCAGAGCGGCGCGGCACAATGCGAATGCGGAATCGGGCTGTCCGCTCAGGAACAGCATCAGCCCCCGGCGAAAGCGGATCATCGGGTCGGCAGGGAGCAGCGATTCGGCTTCGGCCAGGTCGATTTCGGCTTCGGCATACAACCCCAACCGTTCATACATCGCGGCGCGGCGGATTAAGAGCTGCGCACGCAGATTGCCGATGAATCCGGCGGCTTTGGGTGCGCTGTCCTGTGCCGTTTCATCGAGCGTATCGAGCGCGGAGCAGTAATAATCGAGCGCCACCCGGTCATCCCCCTTGAGCGCGTGAAAATCGCCGTTCCAGCGCAGCCAGCGCCAGGTTTTGGGCAGGTCGAACAGCAGATTGATCGCCGTGGCTGAATCGCCGCGCTGGTAAAGACTTTCCAGAAGCAGTTCGACCCAGCGCGGATCGTGAGCCGGGTCACCCGGTGAACTGCCCGTATAGCGGTCGATCAGCAGTTGATGGGCGGCATCCGCGCCTTGCAGCCGCTGCACGACCTGGTATTGGTGGATCAGGTCTTCAACCATCAGCGGTTCAAGGTGGGTAAGGTCGGCGGCGGCGGCCTGAAGATGCGAATCATGCTGATCGGGTTCCTGATGCGCCAACCGGAGCAGAATGCCGATGCGCAGACGGTACGCCGCCTGGTCATCGGGTATGGCGGCGATCTGTTCGCTCAGCGCGTCGAGCGCGTCGTGTAATTCCCCGGCGCGCAGAAAGGCTTCTGCACGTTCCATCGGACTGTACCCCATGCCCCGCATCCTTTCTGCACATTTGCCGCGAGTGTACCAAAAAACCGCGCCAAAGCCCCTGGATTCAGCGGTGAAGCAGATGCAAGGCACAGGCCGATCCTTTATAATCGGCACTGGGTGTCGATTCAACTGAAGGATGACGCACGCGGTGAATTTACAGGCCGCTTTGATCGATCTTGCCAGCCTGCTCTCGTTCGGCATCGCCTGCGGAGTGGTGTTCGGTACGCTGCTGCTTGTCGAACCGGATCGCACACAATCGCACCGGGGGTTGATCGCATTCTGCATCAGCCTGATGATCTGGAGTGCGCTTTACCTCACCGGGTCGCTGCGTGGGATACGGCTTGAATCCCAGCAGGAGACGTTGTGGCAGCTTTTCGGCACGGTAATCGGCCTGACGGTGGTGACGTATGCGCTGGCTGCGTCGCCGTATTTTCGGGAAGAAGACCGCCTGGCGCGTCGTGTGGTGACGCTCATGCCGGTCGCACTGCTGATCGGGCTGATCGTGATCTGGACAGGTGGCGTATTCACGCCTGCATTCGGGTTGCAGCCGTTGGGCTATATCGGGCTGGCGGCGCTGATCTTCAGCGCAGTGTTCGTGTTGTGGGCGGTGCTGACTTCGACGCATCCGCGTGCGCCCACGCTGCGCCTGCCCAGCCTGCTGGTGGTGGGCGGGGTGGCGGCTCAGTTGATCGACGAAACGCGCATTTTCCCCGTTGGTCTGATGCTGACGGCAGGCGCGGCGCTCTTGTTCGGTTGGTCGGTGCTGCGCTATCAGGTGTTGAGGCCGATTCAAAATCTGACCGAAGAAGTCCGCGTTGCCAACCGCGATCTGCGCCAGCTTGTGACTGACCTGGCCACCGAACGCGGGCGCATGGCAGAGCTGAGCAGTCAGCTTGCCGCGTCACGTCAGTTCGGGCAGTACAAGAGCGATTTCCTCAACCTGCTGGGGCATCGGCTGCGCACCCCGTTGAACTCGATTGTCGGGTACAGTGAACTGCTCGAAAGCGGTGTGTACGGCATTCTGAACGATAAACAGCAGGATCGCATGAACAAAATTCATCGCAACAGCGCCGTGCTGCTGGCGGTGATCAGCGATATGCTCGACCTGAACCTGATCGATGCAGGGCAGTTAGCGCTGCAACTGCGGCTGATGAGCATGAGCGGCCTGATTCAGAATGCGCTCAATATCATCGAAGTGGAACGGGCCGAAAAAGGCATCGACATCCACTTTCAGCCGGATGATTCGCTGCCCGCCGTGCTGGCCGATGAAATCTGGTTTCCAAAAGCCGCCGCGCAGCTTTTGCGCTACGCGATTAGCCGTGACGTACAGGCCATCGAAGTGCGCGCCCGCCCGCTGCTCGTCAGAAATGGTACGGGCGGCGATTTTCAACTGCCGCTGATGGGCTGGCTTTCCGATGGGACATGGGCGCTGATGGACATTGCCTTTCCGGAGGTGACGCTTTCGCCCGAAGCCCAGGCGCAGTTCTTCGAGACCTTCGCAGATGCGCCCGACCAGGACGAGCAGAGCAGCACCGGTCTGGGTCTGACGATTGCCAAAAAGCTGATCGAACTGCACGAAGGTACTCTCTGGGTGAAAAGTCAGCCGGATCAGGGTACTATACTGTATATTGCGCTCCGGGCAAGCGGCACACGCGGCGGCTGATCCCGGAGCTTGTGGAACGCGGCTCGATGAAGGCAGCATGGGAACATTGAAGGATGACGCTGTGGCTGTTGTACTGATTGTGGACGATAACGCCGATAATCGGCAGCTTCTGACCGACATCGCTGAATCGATGAAGCTGGAGACGCTTCAGGCGGCCAACGGCGGCGAAGCGATTCAGCTTGCCCATGAAAAACTGCCAGACCTGATCATCCTGGATGTCAACATGCCGGGCATGAGCGGCTTTGAAGTGTGCGCTTTGCTGAAAGGCAACCCGCGCACGGGCAATATCCCCGTGATCATGCTCACCGCCATGACGGATGTCGATCATAAGGTGGAAGGGCTGCGGCTGGGCGCGGATGATTATGTCGCCAAGCCCTTCAACCCGCGTGAACTGATGGAGCGGATGCGGACACGGCTGCGCTCGAAATCGAACACCGATGAACTGCTGCAAACGCAGCAGATGATCCGCGATACGTTCGAGCGGTATGTCTCGCGCAGCGTGGTTGAACAACTGCTGCGCGACCCGGAACAGGTGAAATTGGGCGGCACGCTTGGCGAAATCACCGTGATGTTCAGCGATTTGGAAAATTTCACCAGCATTTCCGAACAATCCGAACCGAACAAGCTGCTGCTGGTGCTGAATGCCTACCACACAATGGTGGTCGAAACCATCCAGGAATGCGGCGGCACGGTCGATAAATTCATCGGTGATGGGGTGATGGCGCTGTACAACACGCCGCTGGTGCAAAGCGATCATGCGCTGCGGGCTGTGCGCACCGCGATGCTGATTCTGGAACGGATGCCGGCTTTTCAGCAGCAGTTCGAGCCGCTGTACCATACGAAGATCAATTTTGGCATCCATACCGGGCAGGCGGTGGTCGGCAACGTGGGCGCGCCCAACCTGATGAACTACACCGCAGTGGGCGATACGGTCAACCTGGCGGCGCGGCTGCAATCGATAGCCGCACATGGGCAAATTCTGATCAGCAGTGCCACCCAGGCGTATGTGGCTGCCCATGTGCAAACACAGTCGATGGGGTCGATGAAAATTCGCGGGCGGCGCGAAGAAGTCGTCGCCTATGAAGTGATTTCTGCGCCAACCCAGCCTTGACGCGGCAGTACAGGACTGCTACACTTTGTCTTATCCGGTCCCATCGTCTAGAGGCCCAGGACGAAGCCCTTTCAAGGCTTAAACGCGGGTTCGAATCCCGCTGGGATCACACGCTCATCATGAAAGTCGCCGCTGCACCAGCGGCGATTTTCATTTCACGGCACGCTCACTGCATCGGCACCCAGCCGACCCCGGCAACGGGCAGCCGAATATCGCCTAACGGTTGGTTCAGGTAATACTCGTCACGCGGAAACAAATCTGTCGTGACCTGCCCCTGTGGACGCGGGCTGCCGGGTGCATAGACCATGACTTCACTTTGGGTCAGCCAGAAGCGGTAATCGCCGACGTTCGTACCGCCCGCTTGTAAATACGCTGATACATTCGGGGTGCTGAACGCTTCCATCAGCGCCGCGCCATCGAACGGAATCGCCTGGTCGCTGCCAATCATCACCACGCCACCCACCTGGAGCGTATGCGGAAAGGCCGCCGTGAACGTGATTTCGCTGCGCAGCGATGGCCGCCACTGTACCACGATTCCCCCTGGCGCAAGGTGACGGCGCACCAGCGCGTAAAATTCCTGCGAATACAACAGCCCGGCGTGCGATGTCCAGGGCAGTACGGCATCGACCACGACAATATCGAACTGCTGACCGCTCAACGCCAGTTCGCGACGGCCATCCCCGATGATCAACTCGTAGCGCGGGTCGGAGAACAGCGTATTGACGAACGCGCCGCGCCCATCGACCGCGCTGAAGGCACGCAGCGCGTCCAATTCACTGCCGATCAGCTCGACAGCGGTGATCCGGCTGAGTGTATCGCGCACGCCGATCCCATAGGGTGTCCCGCTGGAACCAATGCCAATCACCATTGCGGACTGCGGGTCGGGGTGCAGCAGGGCGGGCAGCGCTCCAATGAAGGTATGCCATTCGTAAGGCGGCAGTGTCCCTTGATCACGCCCGTTCGCCCAGATGCGCGCATCGTCGCCGGGGCGGGTCAGGATGGCCGAAATGCCCGTCGAGTCTTCGGCGGCGGTGAATGTGCCGACGCTGCGCCCGTGCATCATGTTCCAGAACGTATGTAAATCCGGGAAGCCGATCACCACCACCAACAGACTTGCCGCTAATCCGCCTGCCAGAGCGCGCCCGCGTTTTTCGAGCATCAGCACCAGCATGAACCCAAAACCGATCAGGCCGACCAGCCGAAGCGCGCCCGGACTGCCGACCAGGTTCAGGATTAGCGTGCCAGTCAGGATGCTCCCCAGGGTGTTGCCCGCAATGTTGGCGACTTCGACCATGCCGGTACGCTGCCCAACCACATGCGGATCGTTCTGGATGGCTTTTTGCACGATGGGAAAATACATCCCGACCATGAAGGCGGGCGGGAACAGCACGATGAACGGGAGCAGTCCATAGACCACGATGATCCCATAGGCATACGCCGGGGTGGTGGTCAGTAGTTCCAGCGACAGATAACCGACATTTGCAGCGATGTACTGCCCCAACACGCCATCACGGCTGGCGGTCACCGCCAGAAACCAGGTGATGAGCAGTGCGTAGAGCGCGATGGCGGCTTGCAGCAGCAGAAAGACACGGCGCGGGTGACGAATGCGTCCGACGATGCGCGTACCGTACAGACTGCCAAGCGCATCCGCGATCAGGAAGAACGCCAGCAGATGCCCATAGCTGTACACACTGGATTTCAACGTGAAATCGAGCAGGCGAAACCACACGATTTCGAGCGAGATCACGATGAAGCCGGAGGCGAACACCAACCCGCACCACCCCCACACCGAACGGGGCAGCCGGAAGGCATCGACCAACGCCACACTGCCGGGCAAAGCCGGAGCAGCATCATCGTGCGCGAAGCGCCGCGCTGCGCCGAACGCGATCAACCCAACGGCTGTACTCAGCGCCGCGCCGATGTAGAGCGCCCCGTCATAGCCAAGCGTCCCAATCAGCACCCACCCGGTGACGAACGACCCGATTCCCGCGCCCAACGTGTTGATGGCATACACCCGGCTGATGCTTTTGGCCGCGTGTTCGATGGCGCGCACGACGGCCTTTGCGACCAACGGGAGCGATAAGCCCATCAGCGTGGTAGGGATGAGCAGGCTGATGAACACCACCACCAGCATGATGATCGGCTGTTCAGCCAGCGCGCCCCCCTGCAAAAAGAGCAGATCGTAGTAAAAGAAGCGGCTGACTGCCGCGAACGCCGCGATCAACAGGTTGCACAGCGCGAACAGCCGCACCGCGCTGCGGCTGCTTAGGCGGTCGGCAAATGCGCTTCCAATCAGGCTGCCGACCCCCAACCCGGCCAGATACGCCCCGGTGATCATCGTCACCGAACGGACATCCGACCCGGTGAACAACCCTAACAGGCGCTGCCAGACCACCTGATACAGCAGCGCGCTGAAGCCTGACAGGAAAAACGCACCCGCAAGGAGGACGACGAGACGAGCATGACGTTTTTCCAACACGGTGATTTTTCCCCGGCACAGAGCCGATGACTGGTGAATACTGGTGCTGCCTTCAATGATACGGGGGATAGCCTGTGCGAGAACAAAGGTTTGCGCATGGCGGGCGCGGCAATTCTTTATCGTGGGCTGCCGCGCTGATGCTACACTAAGCCTATATTTCGTTGACGATGAGAACCTATGCGCCGCTTTTTTGACACAATTTTTGCTGACCCGGCTGTTCGGTTCGTGCTGATGGCATGGCTCGTCTTTCGGCTGGCAACGACACTCATCGCCGTCATGGTGTATCGGGTACTGCCGTTCAGCTTCGCGTGGGAAACCCAGCCCGTGTACAACCTCTACCATGAGATATTTACATCGCAGGGGCTGCTGCGTGCGTTGATCGATGCGTGGTATCGCTGGGATACCGGGTGGTATCTGTTCATCGCGCATCAAGGCTACAGCGTCAACGCAGATGCGATCATTTATCCGCCGCTCTACCCTGCCCTGATTCGGCTGTTTGCGCCCGTGTTCGGCGGCGATTATCTGTTGAGCGCTATCGTGATCAGCTCGGTCGCCGCATTTTTCGCGCTGCTGCTGCTGTACAAAATCGCGGCGGCGCTGTGCGGGGAACCGGTCGCCCGCTGGACGATTCTCCTGTTCATCACCTATCCCGCCGCCTTTTTTCTGATGGCAGGCTACACCGAAAGCCTGTTTCTGGCGTGCGTACTGGGCGCGTGGTGGATGGTGATGCGCCAGCGCTATTGGCTGGCGGGTATTCTGGCGCTGCTGGCGGCGCTCACCCGCTCACAGGGCTGGACGCTTGCCCTGCCGTTCGCCACGATGATCTATATCGCGCCTAACTTGGAAAACTGGGGAATGCTGACCGCGCAGCTGCGCACGACCATGATCGCGCTGCTGCGTCCTCTGCCAGCGGTGTTAGGCGGCATCGCCGGGACAGCGGCGTATGTGTTTGGGATGCGCCTGGCGGGGTTTGGCAGCGTCGAAGCGCAGTTCGCCAGCGCCCAATGGAAAACCAGTCTGGTTTTTCCGCTGCAATCGGTGGCGGAAGCGGTCGCATCTCTCTTCGACCCGGCACACCCGTTTTTCGTCAGCAATGTGTTCAATACGCTGGCGTTCGTGCTGTGCGTCGTGATGGGCGTGTTGATGATCCGCCGTCTGCCGCTGGCGTATCCGCTGTATGTCGGCGTGACGCTGTTTTTCATCCTGCTGCGCAGCCATGCCGACATCGAACTGCATGGAATGCTGCGTTACGCAGTGGCCATCTTCCCGGTGTTCATCATGATGGCGCTGCTGCTGCAAGGCCGTTCGCGCCCCGCCCGGTTGCGGCGGGCGCTGGTATTGGCGGTCGGCGGCGGGTTACAGGTGATCTTTCTGGCGCAGTTCGTCTTGTGGCTGTGGGTTTCGTAGCCGGGTTCAGGTCAGGAGTCCGAAATTGGCCAGTGTCCAGCCGGGCGGCAGGCATGAACGGTCGCTGACCGCTGCTGTTTCATGCGCAAAATCGTATTCGCCTATCCAGCGGTAACCCGCCGCACGGAGTTTTTCCAGGTCAGGCGTGGGATACGCCGGGTGGCAGACCAGTTCAGTCACGCCAGGGCGCGGCTGTGCCAGCAGATGGGCAAGGCGCTGGTGGGTCAGATGCCCCGTCGCCATGAACCCGATCATCCGGTCGCTGAATGCCAGCCCATGATGACGGGCGGCGCGCCGTGCCAGCCGGCCCATCGCGGCGAGTGCGAACAGCCCGGCCAGGCGCGGCACGGGCTGAAACGGATCAGCCGGGGCAGGAATCCGCATCACCGGAACCGCGAACGCATGGGCGACTTCAGCGGCCAGCACCGCAACTTCAGGCAGCAGGTGAATATATTTGTGACCGTCGATGTGCGTGGGCTGCACCCCGGCGGCGATCACTTTTTCGACCTGGGCATGAAATTCCGCACGAATGGCGGCGCGGGGCAGGGTTCCGCGCAGTAATGCCCGCGCATAGGGTTGGTTGCTCAGCGGAAATTGACCGCCCGGAAGCCATGCACGGTCGCCCACTGGAGCGCCTTCGGTCAGGGTGAGATGCACCCCCACTTTGAGCGATGGAGCCGCCCGCGCTAACGCGATGGCATGGTCGAACGCCTGCCCGTTGGCAAGCAAAGAGGTACTCGTCACGAGTCCGCGCTGGTGTGCGTCCACGATGGCGCGGTTCGTGCCTTCGGTCAGCCCAAAATCATCGGCGTTGACGATCAGGTAAGCGGTCATGGCTTGTGCGCAATGAATACCACGTGCGGATGATAGTACCCGCGATCCATCGGCTGCACACGCACCGTCAGCCCGTACGATTCGAGCAGGCGCACCCATTCGGCACGCGGTCGAAAGTAGAAGTCACCGCCTAACGTGATGCGCAGCACCTTGACGGCCAGCGTTTCTTCCAGCCAGTTCAGCCAGACCTTCCAGCGCGGCGCTTCCGCCATTTCTTTCAGGATGATCATCCCGCCAGGGGCGAGCCGCGCTGCCGCACCACGCAGCAGCGCTTCCTGTGCAGCGAACGGGATCAGATAGAACACATCCAGGATGGTCACGGCCTGCGCGGGGGGAAGGTCGGTCTGCGCGGCAATATCGCCGCAGACAAACCGTAGCTGCTCGACCTTCAGCGTCTCCGCCAGGCGAATTTTTTCGGCATCAAGGTCGATACCGATGACGGAACGGGCGGCAGACTGACGGGCGAGCAGCAGTGCGAACAGGCCGTGTCCGCACCCTAAATCGAGGATCAGGCCGGAATGTGGCACCAGTGCGGCGATTTGCCTCAGCGGGGCAAGCCGCCAACGCACGATCAGGTGGGCGCGTTCCCGAAAATGCAGCACGGGGTAGGCGCGGAGCAGGTCGCGCAGGCGCGTCATGCATCCTCTCCCGACGGCTTACGGCAGACGTTGACGACATCGACCCCGAACGGAAAGCGCACCCCGCGCAGCAGCCCCATCGCTTCAAGCGCAAGCAGCGACTCCAGAATGCGGCGGATCACCGGTGGGTTCGGTCCCATATCGTAAGCCGAGTCACCAGAAGGACGGGATCGCCGCTGCATCTGGCGCACCAGCGCGACCAGGGGAAAAATGGCCACATTGACATACGTATTGTGCAGGACGTGCCAGCCCGCAGCCCGCTGCAACCGCTCAAGCGCGGCGGTGCGGTAGCGGCGGATATGCCCATTCGCGGTGTCATGGTGGCTCCAAAGGATCATGAAGGCCGAGGTGAGCAGCACTTGCAGCCCGCCCGGTTTGCACACGCGGTACGCTTCGCCCACGACCTGTTCATCGTGTTCGACATGTTCGACCACCGCCAGCAGTGCGAGGGTATCGAAAGCGCCCGCCCGGAATGGGAGCGCGTCGGCGCGGGCCTGAACGAGCGCCAGTCCGGGGCGGCGCGGGATAGAATCGAGCGCGTCGAACGATACATCCACGCCGACCAGCAGGCGCGGTGCGGTTTCGTCCTGCAATACCGGTAAGTTCGCGCCAAAGCCGCACCCAATATCCGCCGTTACGCCACCGTGCGATCCATATGTGCGCAGGATGCGGCGGTACACCCGTCGCATCCCACGCCACCACCAGTGAGTCGTCTGCAACCGGCTCATCGATTGATAAGCGACATCCTGCATTTAATGAGCTATCTTTTGTGCAAAACGGCGTTCGGTACGAATATCGACGCGGCGGCGTTGATGATATGCCAGAATTTCCTGAAAAGTGTACGTCGCGGCGCGGACTGAATTGAAATGCGATGTGCCGAATTTGCGCGGCTGGTAATTGACGGGCATCTGAAAAATCGTCAGGCGGTGGCGGGCGGCTTCCGCCAGCAGTTCGCCATCGATGAACACCGACCCGGCTTCCAGGTGCAGCTTGCGCAGCGCTTCACGACGGATCAGCTTGAACGAGAAATTGATGTCCCTGACGCGCACCCCGAACAGCACCCGCACCAGCGTGTTATATATCTTCGAGTACGCAAAGCGGCGCACGCCTTCCCAGCGGTTGAGGCGGTAGCCGATCACCATATCGTGCGTTTCGATATGCGTCATGGCATCAACGAACAGCTTTAGGTCGGCGGGTTCGTCACAGTCGGTATAGGCCACGATGTCTTTGCTGGCTTTCATGAAACCCGTTCGCAGCGCTTGCCCATACCCTTTGTTGCCATCATGATGAATCACGCGCACCTGGGGATACTGCGCGGCCAGTTCATCGGCAATCGTCTGCGATCCATCGCTGCTGCCGTCGTCAATGATCAGAATTTCGTAGTCGCTGTACACCGCGCCCAGGACGCGCAGCGCCTTTTCCGTCATGGGCCGAATGGACTCGACTTCATTATAGACCGGGAAAAACAGGGTGAGTGATCGTGTGGTCATGAGGACACCTTGATCAAGACAATTTGCGGACACATGAATGCGTTGACTAACCATAAGTTCTATCGTTGATTTTGACAGAGTTTTTATGAAATTTCCATTTAGGTCACCGGGCAATAGGAAAAAAGGGCAGCGTGTGCCATTTGTGTCAATGTGACCCCAGGGACATGCCTGGCGGCGACCCTTTTCATGCGTCTGTCACGATTCACTCAAACAATGCTCATTCAAGTGTTCAAAAATGAACAGCAATGTTCAATTTTGAACGTTATTGGAGTAGATCGGGATGATGAATGAGATGCACGATGTGATTGTGGTCGGCGGTGGGCCAGGCGGTTCGGTATTGAGCTACCTGCTGGCGCGTGCGGGTCGTAAGGTCTTGCAGTTGGAAGCCTACCGCGATTTCAACCGTCAGTTCCGGGGCGATACGCTTAACCCGCTTACGATGGGGCTGCTCGACGAAATGGGCTTGATGGATGAAATTCTGACGCTGCCGCACAACCGGGTAACGACGGTGAAGGCCGTCGGTGCAGAAGCGATTGAGGCATACAACCTCACCTATTCGCGGATGCCCTCCAAGTTCCCCTATGTGATGATCCTGGCGCAGCCGATCTTTATCAACTTCATGGTTGCGAAAGCATCCGCGTACCCCAATTTCACCCTGCGTATGCAGGCGCGGGTGAACGAGCTGATCGAAGAAGGCGGCAAGATCGTCGGCGTGCGCTACAAAACCCCCGATGGTGCGGTGCATGAAGCACGGGCGCAGCTCGTGGTCGGCGCGGATGGGCGCAATTCCGTCGTGCGCGAACTGGCCGGGCTGAAAACGCGCACCCTGACCAAAACGCCCACCACCGTGGTGTGGTTCAAGCTGCCGCTGGAAGCGGGCGATCCCCCAGAGGGGCTGGTGGCGCGCGAAGAAGAGAGGACGACGCTGTTCATGTTCCGCCGCCCGGACGAATGGCAGATCTCGCTCACGCTCAAAAAAGGCGTGGAGTATAAAGCGTGGAAAGCACGCGGCATTGAAGCGCTGCGCGCCAATGTCGCGCACATGGTGCCAGAGTTTGCGGCGCGGCTGGAAAGCCTTGACTGGAAGGACACCGCACTGCTCCCGGTTGAACTGAAACAGGCGGAGCAGTGGTATCGTGATGGCCTGCTGGTCATCGGCGATGCGGCGCATGTGATGTCACCGTTCGGCGGGATTGGGATCAACGTCGCCATCCGTGATGCCGTGATTGCCGCCAACGTGCTGGCGGAACCGCTGCGGCGGCGGAACGTGCGCGTGCGCGACCTGAAACAGGTGCAGGATCGCGTGATGTGGGAAATTCGGCTGATTCAAGGCTTGCAGGCCAGCCAGCAGGATGCGGCCCCACGTCCGGGTGAGGTCATTGGCCTGCCGCCCATTGCCCGGCTGATCCTGCGCATTCCCGTGATCCGTGATATTCCGATTTTCATCCTCAGCTTCGGGCTGGTACACGTGCGGGTGGCCGCACGTTTTCGGATGAAAAGGCCGCGTGTGGTCATGGCTCCGGCAGTGGGGGATTGATGCAGCGCGGTGTGCAAGAAAGGTGAGATTTCGGCACAATCAGAGTCCATTCACCGAACTGCACAGGATAGAGGACTCATGCCGCCGCGCAAGGAACGGAAACTGCACATTCGGGAATCCCTGATCATCGAAATGGCGGCGCGCCTGATCGACCAGGTCGGGTATACGCATCTGACGATGGATATGCTCTCTGAACAGGTGGGCATTGCCAAAGCGACGCTGTATCAGCACTTCAAAAGCAAGGACGCGGTGATGATCACCGCCGCCATGCGTGCGCTGGAGAATCTCGAAGGGTTCATGATGACTGCCAGCGGCACTACCATCGAACAGCTTCGGTCAATCATGCGCTTCATGATGGTATCCGGTTATGATGCCGATGGGTTTCCGACGATGATCATGCACGATGAAGTGCTGCACATTTTTTCCAACCAACCCGCTGTGGCAGCCAAGTTCCAGCAGGTGAACACACGGCTGTTCGCGCTGGTCGATGCTGCCAAAGCGGAGGGTGAAATCGCGCTCGACCTGCCCAATGAAGCGATCATCACGATGATGATGAATACGGTTCAGGTCGCACGCGCACGGACTATCTACCCGGCACAACCGCTCGACACACTGGCGGAAATCGTGATCCGCATCTTCTTCAACGGTTTGAAGCCGACCATTTGAACATACGCTTAGGAGCGCAATCATGAAGATCGCAGTATTGGGTGCAACCGGAGAAACCGGACAGCAGTTTGTGCAGCAGGCGCTTGCACAAGGGCATGAGCTAACGCTGCTGGTGCGCACACCGGGCAAAATTGCCGTCAATCACCCGAAACAGACCATCGTGCAGGGCGATGCACGCTCGCTCGACGATATGACGCGCACCATCCGGGGGCAGGATGCCGTCTTTTGCGCGCTTGGCAGCGGCTACAACCTGCGAGGCAGCGACATTCGTACCGAAGGAACCCGGCAGTTGATCCGTGCCGTCAAAGCGGTTGGGGAAAATCCTCACCTGGTGGTGTTAAGCTCCCTGGGCGCGGGCGACAGCCAGAACCAGATGAGCCTGCCCAACCGCATGTTCGTGCGCAGTATTCTGCATAATGTGCTGCTCGACCATGAAGCCCAGGAAGCGCTGGTGCGCGAAAGTGGGCTGACCTGGACGATCCTGCGGCCTTCTGGGTTGAACAGCGAACCGCCGCAAGGCATTATTCAAGCTTCGCAGCCGCCGGAGCCTGTCAATCCGCGTATGAGCGTGTCGCGTGCTGATGTCGCCGCGTTTGCGCTGCGGGCGATTGAAGGGCAGCAGTATCGCAGCCAGACGCTCACGCTCACTTTTGCCATGCCACAGCGCTTGCGCTAAGTCGTGGCGCGGCGGCGGTAAGCGGCAGGCGTAACGCCATAGGCACGCTTGAACGCTTTGGCGAATGCCAGTTCCGATTGGTAGCCAACGGTTTGGGCAGCCTGGGCAATCGATAAATCCGTGTGTTTCAGCCATGCAGCGGCGCGCTGCATCCGCCAGTTCGTCAGGTAGGTGATGGGTGATAGACCCACCAGCGCGTGAAAGCGCGCTGCGAATGCCGACCGCGACATCGCGGCGCAGCGCGCCAACGCTTCAACTGTCCAGGGAAACTGCGGCTGATCGTGCATTGCACTTAAGGCTGCCGCAATAAAGGGATCGCGCAGCGCCTGGAACCAACCCGGATGTGCCGGTGCTGCGCTGGTCAGCCAGGTGCGCACGATTTGAATGAACATGATTTCGGCCAGGCGATGCAGCATCACGGATGACCCATGACGCTGTGCATCCGCTTCATCCATGAGTGCGGCCAGCGTATGCGCCAGTCCCGTTTCTGAAACTTGCCGCGCGCTGAGATGGAGCAGGGGCGGCAGATGAGACTGCATAGTCAGCATAGGTGAACGGTCACAGCGAAAAGTGCCGCAGATCAGGCTTGTATGCGGCTGCGGATCGCGGCTGCCGTGATGTGAAAAGGTATTCTGCCAGCGTGAGTCGTCCAGGTTGATAGTGTGCATCTGCTGAAAACTGACGGGTTGAGACAACACATGGTATTCGCCAGCAGTCAACACGACCAGATCGCCACAGCCAAGCTGAACCTGCGCCGCGTGGGTGCTAAGCCAGCATCCTCCATCACGCACCACATGAAAGACCGCAGCGTCAATCGCGGTAAAAGCAAGCGCCCATTGTTCGTGATGAATGTTCGACTGGCAGTACACCGTGCCGCGCAGATGCAGTGCCGCCAGCACATCGGAAAGTACATCAGACATTGCGGTTCGCTACCCTGGACGATTGAACAGGCATGATGGACGGCTGAATATAGTCACTGTACAGCCGATTGGCTAGTCTCTCGTCCACTACATGTTACATTATCGGGAGACTACGCGATGCACCCTGCACCGGATGGCGCTAACCCAACGCTGTACATCTTTCTTGTTTTTGCCCACATCCTGACGGCGCTTATGGCAGTCGGCTTCAATTTTACCTACGTCGCCTGGATTATGCGCGGCACGCGCCAGCCAGAGTCGCTGTCGTTTGCACTGCGCGGCGTTAAATTTCTGGACGACTATATTGCCAATCCGCTGTACATTGCGGCTGGCGTGACCGGTGTCCTGATGATCGCAATGGGAAAGTCGGTCGCGTCCTGGCTGTGGGTGGCTATTGGGCTGTACATTGTCGATATGCTGGCCGCCTATCTGGTCTACACGCCGCTGCTCTCCCGCCAGATTCGCGTATTGAACGACAAGGGCGCGGCATCGGCAGAGTACAAACAGATCGCGACCCGATCCAACATTGTGGGGGCGCTGCTGGGTGTGGGCGCGCTGGTGATCGTAGCCCTCAAGATTTTCGAGCCAGCATTCTGGTGATGGAGCGGCAGCGGTAAGCGATCCTAATCCCCGCTTTTGGTGCGGGCAGCAATGCGCTTCGCAACCTGGCATGATGCACCCCTCCGCTATGCGGCTGTTCAGGCGACTGGCAGCCGTATAGCCCGATCCCCTTCCGCCCATCTCTAAAACTCCGTGAGACTTTTTGACAGCCCCTGGCGATTGTGATACATTTTACAAAGACATCAGCAGGGTCATCGAATCTTAGTAAGTCTCTATCTAGACAACGTGCGGTGTGATATACTCTGGTCACGTTGAGAGAATAAGTCGTCGTTCAGGAGGTGTTCATGGCGAGTGTGGTTTCGACCGAACCCCAAGCCAAAGTTACCGCCGCCCCCCAGCAGAAAGCCGCGCCGCACGTTGAGGTTGCCGCCCCAAACAGACGCGAATTTCTCTACTATATCTGGGGTGCTTCTATTGCCATGCTTTTAGGAGGGTCTGGCGCAGCGCTGATCTGGTTCGCGCTGCCCCGATTTGCTGAAGGCACATTTGGCGGCGTGTTCAACATCGCGCCGGATCGTATTCCGCAGCCAGACGCGCCGCCCACCCAGGTTCCCGAAGGCCGCTTCTGGATTTCCAACACGCCCGATAGTGCGGTGGTGGTGCTGTACGGCGTATGCACACACCTGGGCTGCCTGCCGAAATGGTCGCAGTCGAACCATCGCTTTGAATGCCCGTGTCACGGTTCCAAATTTGAGCTGAACGGTCGTTACATTGAAGGGCCAGCCCCGCGCAGCCTGGATCGGTTTGAAACGACCGTCACTTTCACCGATGGTTCCAGCGCGGTATCGAATGCCATTGGCGACCCCATTCCGTTGAACGGGCGCAGCATTGCCAACGTTGCGGTTAACACCGGGCGCAGACTGCGCCGTGCGGGTACAGAATAAAGACTACGCAAGTCATCGCTCTGGATCGTAAGAGGAGAGGCAGGAGCATAACGGATGTCCGTTCTCCCATTCCCGTCCTTTTTGGACGACATTAAGGAAAAGGGCTTAAAGAAAGCCGTCTTTGAAGGGGTCAATGAAGTCGTCGAACGCGCCACTGCCGGGATGAACCTGCAAGACATCCGTGAGGCGCTGCGCGGCGAAGCCCCATCGCGCAAGCCGAACCCGCGCCTTCAGCCCCACGCCGACGGGTTCTGGCTGCATATGCGTCCCAGCTACTTCCATAAATCGGTCACGGGGGTTTACCCTGAATTCCGGTTGGGGTGGCTTTCGACGTATTTCGTGTTTTTTGAAACGATCACCGGGATGCTGTTGATGGTGTGGTACACGCCATCGCCGGATGTCGCTTATGCCAACATGCTGGCCATGATGAGCAATGTGCCACTGGGTCAGTTCATGCGCGACCTGCACCGTCTGGGTGCGGAAGCGATGGTTCTCATTGTCACATTACATATGCTCCGAACGTTCTTCACGGCGAGCTACAAGAAACCGCGTCAGTTCACCTGGGCGAGCGGTGTCGTGCTGGTCATCCTCACCTATTTCCTCAGCTTCAGCGGCTACCTGCTCCCCTGGGATCAGTTGGCGTTGTGGGCGGTGACGATTGGTGCGTCGATGGTCGAAGCCGCGCCGCCAGAGATCGTCGGGACGAACCTCAATCTGCTGCTGCGCGGCGGCCCGGATATTGGCGCGAATGGTCTGCTGCGCTTCTACCTGCTGCATGTGCTGCTCGTGCCAGCACTCCTTTTCGTGTTCACGGGCGTTCACTACTATAAGGTGATCGTGCATGGCCACAGCCTGCCGCCGCGTGAAGAGAACATCGGTGAAGACACCGCCAAGCGCGTCCCGCTCGATAAGCGTGTGTACTTCATCCCCGATGTGCTGACCAGCGAAGTGATGTGGATCGCTGTTACGACGCTGATCCTGGTCGTGCTGGTGACGTGGTTCTTCCACGCGCCGCTAGAAAACCACGCCGACCCACAGGTCACGCCGTTGGGGACGACCGCGCCCTGGTACTTCCTGTGGATTCAAGGCGCGCTCAAGCTGGGCGATAAAGTGCTGTGGGGCATCATCTTCCCGACGGTGTTCCTGGTCTTTCTGTTCATCTGGCCGTACATCGATACCGCGCCGAGCCGCCGTTGGGCGCACCGCCGCATTCAGTTGACGGTCGGTTTTGCGCTCATGTCGCTGATGGTGATCTTCAGTTACATGGGGCTGCCGGAATTCGGCGTGATCAATTCGGCAGACGTGACCGTCATGCACCATATGACGATGGAACCCGCGCACAACTACATGGGGACACTGCGCCCCATTCCGTATGACGAACTCACGCCGGGGATGTACACCACCCGCGAGTTCCACGCGGAGGACGAATCGCAGGCTTCAGCCGTCGTCAATGCCTTCAATGCCGAACTGGAACTGCCGCTGGCCGAAAATGCGCCGCGCTTCATGACACCAGCCGGGGCGCTGCCCGCTACGCTGGAAGAAGACGTGATCGCTTACCTGGACACGCAGCAGCTGCCGATTGCAAACCTGAATTTCGTGACCGTGCCGACGACTTCGCCGGAACTGCGCGAAGTGGTCGCAGAATTCGCGCACGAACTGGAACTGTATGAGGACGAACTCCACAATGCATGGGGCGGCGTGATCGTGACCGAAGTGCAGGAAAATCTGAAGCGTATCGACGTATTCGTGCGCTGGGATGATGTCGTGGTCGAAAACGGGAAGGTTGTGTATGGCGAAGATGGCGAACCCATCCTGCGCCTGGATGAAAATGGCAACCCGATCCCGCGCCTGAACGCGCAGCACATCTTCATCCACCGCGAATCGCAGTATTTTGGCGCACCGGGAACGTGATTCAATGAATCTACAGCGACTTCTGATCGAAAAAATGGAACACCGTATCCTGGTGGGTACGGTGGCATTCCTGGCCACAATCGCCATCATCGGATGGATTGCGATCAACGAGCCAGGGCGCATGGCCGCGTTCGAGCGCCAGTTCAGCGGGCGTTCCATTGAACGCGGCGCGGCGCTGTTCGCAAACAACTGTTCGACCTGTCATGGGGTGGATGGGCTGGGGGTGGTGGGCCGTGCGCCCGCCCTCAACAGCCCGTACCTGTTCGGTCACGATTTTTTCGCTGAGATCAACCGCGAACAGCAGGCGCTGGAAGCTGAACTGGGCGCGGAAGGCACGACCGAAGCACGTGTGACCGAAATTCAGGCGCGCCTGACCGAACTGCAAACCCAACGTGCCACCCTGACCCAGCAGCTTCAGGCAGCCGTCGATGCGCCGGGGGATTACGATCCTGCCGCGCCTGACCGCCTGGTCAACCTGGGATGGGGCGGCGGCCTGTACAATTTCGTGTTCACCACGCTGGTACATGGCCGTCCCACCAGTTCAAGCTACTGGCCGCAGCCGATGGCTGCCTGGGCGCAGACCGCCGGTGGCCCGCTGCGTAACGACCAGCTTCAGGACTTGACCAACTATATTCTGAACTGGGACAAGGGCGATGACTGGACGACTGAAGATGCCCTGGCAGTACGTCAGCATCCCATTCGCCCGGTCGATGCCAGTACAGTCGTCGCCAGTGACATTGAAACGGTTGGGCGCGATGTCCCGGCGATTGTCGCGGAACTCGCCAACTACACGGGTGATGTGCAGAACGGCATGGCGCTGTACAACGGCGCGTTGGCGTGCGCGGGCTGCCATATGAACGCCGCCGTCGCCCCGCTGACCGAAGGCACCTGGACGCGGGCTGAAACCGAACGCCTGGCGGACCCGGCGGTGCAGGCGCTTGGCATCACTGATCCCCTCAGCTATGTGGTACACAGCATCGTCCTGCCCAATGAGTACATCAGCCCTGGGTATCCGGCGGGCGTGATGCCGCAGAATTTTGGGGATCGGCTGACGTACCAGGATATGGCCGACCTGGTGGCGTACCTGCAAAGCCAGGATCAGCAGTAACCCACTTCACTTGAAGGTGCCATAAATCGAAAGGGCGCACCGGAACCGTGCGCCTTTTTGATTCCGCGCAGCGGCTCCCCGTTTTAGGGTGCGGTGCGGTACAATAGCGGCTTCATTGCGACCTTGTGGTACCCCCTACTGAAGTGGAGACACTATGATCCAACTCCCGCGTCTGCGCCTGTTGATCGGCCACATCCTGGTGATCGGCCTGTTCGCCGTCGTGCCAGCTTTGCTCGCCCAGGAAAGCACCGCCACACCCGAAACCAATGCGACAAGCGAAGCTGTTGCTTCGCCCGAAGGGACAGCATCTCCCGAACCCACCCTAGAAGTGACCCCAGAGCCGACTGCCGAATCCAC
Organism: bacterium; assembly: GCA_033764035.1. Classification (GTDB taxonomy): domain Bacteria; phylum Chloroflexota; class Anaerolineae; order Aggregatilineales; family Phototrophicaceae; genus Flexifilum. The sequence continues at coordinate 121,503 of JANRJJ010000014.1, read as the reverse complement.
CCTTGCAAGCGAAGCCGCTGCTTCGCCCGAAGCCACTGTTCCGCCCGAAACCACTGCTTCACCCGAAACAGAAGCTAACGACGATTCTGGTGGTGGCGTACAGGGCGGGTCACTGGCGATCATCCTGATCGGCGGGACGGCGCTGGCGGCAGTCGTCGGGTTCGTGATGAGCCGCGATGGACTGCTCAACCGCCGCAGATAGGGACACTGCGCCTGTCCCCCATTTTTGAGGGGGATTGGTGAGAAATCAGCACGTCTGCTTGTGACGAACGTCACAAAATGCGGTATAATCAGGGTCATCTGTTGGTAAGGTCAGTGAGTGACAGGAGTGCGGGTATGGCGCAGGCTTCCGCGCAGCCATCGGCGGCACAGGCGGCAGAGTCGCAGAGTTGGGAAAAATCGGCAGCTGCCGCGCCGAAGGTGAAACGCGAACGGCTGAAGTTTCTGATGGGCGGCGCATTGATTTTGGCTGCCGTCGTGATCCTGATCGGCAGCGGCACGCTCAACGGCGCACGCTTTTTCATCACGGTCGATGATCTGCTGGCGAACAGCGCCTATACCGGGCAGAGCGTGCGCATCACTGGCGCAGTGATTGGCGATACCATTGTGTATGACCCGGAAAACCTGATCATCGAATTCACGATTGCGCATGTGCCGAACGAATTCGACGATTTAGGCGAAGCGCTGCACATCGCCGCCAACAACCCCACCGCCAACCGGATTCAGGTGCGCGTGGAAAACCAGGTCAAGCCCGACCTGCTGCGCCATGAAGCCCAGGCGATTCTGACCGGGACGCTGGATGCCGATGGGGTTTTCCATGCCACCGAACTGAACCTGAAATGCCCGACGCGCTTCGTTGAAGGGATGCCGCAGCAACTGCTCGATGAAGGCATCGTCGCGCCCAGTGTGTGATTCGACCTGCACGGAACGATAGCTAGACCCTGAAGATAACCGCTTATGCTTTCCGAAATTGGAACTCTTTCGCTCATCCTTGCGTTTGGCACGGCAGTCTACGCGATGGCCGTATCGGTATGGGGGGCGCGGCGCGCTGAAGATCGGCTGATCTTCAGCGCCCGCAGCGCTGCCCTGCTCACCTTTCCGCTCCTGCTGGTCGCGTCGCTGTCCCTGTTGTTCGCGCTGCTCACCGAACAGTACCAGATCAGCTATGTATGGCAGGTGACCGACCCGAATACCCCGGCGTTGTTCCGGTTCACCGCGTTATGGGGGTCACAGGAAGGGTCGCTGCTGTTCTGGTGTCTGCTGATGGGCGGCTTCGCGTTCGGCGCACTGCTGATCAACGGGCGTGAACACCGCCGCCTGATGCCGTATGTCACTGCGTTCACAATGGCGACGCTGGCCTTTTTCATCGGGCTGGTGCTGTTTATGGAAAATCCGTTTGCGCGCTATTGGGTGGGGGCGAACGGCGAAACGGTGAGCGCCGTTTTGCAGCCCGCCGGGGCTTCGGTGCCAAACGCTGCACGCCTGGCCGAAACCGCCCAGGGCTTGAACCCCCTGCTGCGCCATTTCGGGATGATCATTCACCCGCCGATGCTCTACCTGGGGTTCGTCGGGCTGGTGATTCCGTTCGCGTTTGCGATGGCCGCGCTCGCCAGCGGCGACCTTTCCACCAACTGGATCAAGGCGACCCGGCGATGGACGCTGGCCGCGTGGCTGTTCCTCAGCCTGGGGCTGATCCTGGGTGGGCGTTGGGCGTATGACGTATTGGGATGGGGCGGCTACTGGGGCTGGGATCCGGTCGAAAATGCCGCTTTCCTGCCCTGGCTGATTGGCACAGCCTTTCTGCACAGCGTGATGATTCAGGAAAAGCGCGGGATGCTGAAAACCTGGAATATGTTCCTGGTGATCTTCACCTTCAGCGCGATGATCTTCGGCACGTTCGCCACCCGTTCCGGGCTGATCGACAGCGTACACAGCTTCGCGCAGAGCGAAATCGGCCTGCCGATGTTCTGCTTCTGGGCTGCCGCCACCCTGATCGGCGTGACGCTGATCCTGTGGCGGCGTGGGCAGGGCAGGCTGCGCGATGAACATGCGTTTGCGGGCATCCTCAGCCGCGAATCGCTGTTCGTGCTGAACAATGTGGTGTTCGTCGCGCTCACCGGCGCGATTTTCTGGGGCAGCTTCGGCGCGCCCATTGTGGCGGAACTGACCACCGGCACCGACATCACCATTGGGACGGAATATTTCGAGATGGTCACGCCGCCGCTGTTTTTGGTCATGTACCTGCTGATGGGCATCGCGCCGCTTTCGGCCTGGGGCGCGATGACGATAGGTCGTCTGGGACGCGCGCTGATCGTCCCCGCTGCGCTCACAGTGATCGCCCTGGTGATCCTTTTCCTGACCGGGACGACTCTGGCCGGGGCGCTGTTGGGCTATGGCGTGGTGCTGTTGGCCGGGTTTGTGGCGGTTTATGAAACGGTTCGCGGAGCGGCGGCGCGCGCCCGCGTGACCGGAGAGAACTTCGCCGCCGCGCTCGTGAACATTTTCGGGCGCAACCGACGGCGCTACGGCGGTTTCATCGTGCATCTCGGCATCACCGTGATCGGGATTGGCGTGATCGGCTCGACGCTGTTTCAGCAGGAAACCCAACGCACGCTGGCGGCGGGCGAAACGCTGGCATTGGGCGGCTATACCATGCGCTTCGATTCGCTCGATGTCGGGCAGATTGCCGAAGATGGCCGCGTGATGGATATCGCCAATATCAGCGTGCTGCAAAACGAAACCGTCGTCGCGGAAATTCGCCCACGCCATGACCTGTACCCCCAGGCACGCGGGATGAACACGATGACGATTGCGGGCGCGCATTCCACGCTCGAAAACGATTTTTACGTGCTGCTGAGCGGCTGGCAGCGCACCGACCCCGCGAACCCGAACGCGATCACCGCCACGTTCAAGGTGTACCTGAATCCGCTCGTCAACCTGGTGTGGTGGGGCGGCCTGGTGCTGATCCTGGGGACGGTGATCAGCGTGCTGCCCAATGACAAGCTTGGCGCACGGGCGAAGGTCGAATCGTCCGCGCCGCACCGTGCCGGAGCAAGCGCATGATCCGCCGCTGGTTGCTGCTCGTGGTGCTGGCTGTGTGGGGGGCGCTGCCTATGTCCGCGCAGCAAAGCATTGCCGTCACGGATGACGACGTGAACGCGATTGCCAACCGCCTGTACTGCCCGGTCTGCCCGAATGAAACGCTCGATGCGTGCCGCACCGAAGCGTGCGCCCAATGGCGGGCAGAAATCCGCGTCCTGCTGGAAAGCGGTGCGACCGAAAGCCAGGTGATCGACAGCTTCATCGACCGTTTCGGCCAGCGCGTGATCGGCTCCCCAACCGATCCGGGGCTGCAAGCGTTGGCAGTGGGCGCGCCGATCCTGATTGGTGGTGTGGCGGCGGCCTGGGGAATCCTCACCTTTACCCGGTGGGCGGGCAAGCGGCGGGTATTGGCCAGCGCGCCGCAAACGCCGCCTGCCGCTGACGCGGATGCCGATTACCGCGCCGTGATCGAACGCGATATTCAATGATTGAAATAACCTGAACGATGATGAACGATTCTGAACGACTTCCCGATTTGCTCGCCCCAGAGGACGAACCTGCGCCCACGCGCGGCCTGAGCATCGGCTCGTGGGTGCTGATCGGCGGGGTAGCAGTCTTTGCACTGGTGATTCTGGTCGCGCTGCTGCGGCAGAGCCAGACTCAGCCGACCAGCGGCCAGGCCCCGGATTTCACCATCACCACGTTCGATGGCGCGCCGTTCAACCTGGCGGCGCAGCGCGGAAACGTGGTCGTGGTCAATTTCTGGGCGAGCTGGTGCGCGCCCTGCCGCGATGAAGCGCCCCTGCTCGAACAGCTCTGGCAGGATTACCGGGATCGCGGGGTGGTGGTGGTGGGCGTGGCCTACAGCGATGTGGACAGCAATTCACAGGCGTTCATCCGCGAATTCGGCATCACCTACCCGAACGGGCCGGACACTGGCACGCGCATCAGCAAGAACGATTACCACATCATCGGCGTGCCGGAAACCTTCATCATCGACCAGCAGGGGAATATCCGCCGCTTCTTCTTCCAGGTGCTGCCCGACACCGGGCGCGGCGACGATGATCTGTTCGTGCGCATCGGCAGCGTGCGGGCGACGATTGACGCGCTGTTAGCGGAGGGCGAAACGCCATCATGAGCATTGAAGGTCTGATCCTGGGCGCGATTCTGGTCACGCTCACCCTGCTGATCATCGCTGCCCCGCTGATCGCCCGCCCGGAGCAGCGTTCGACGGAGGACATCCTGATCGAGAAACAGCGCGAACGGCTCACCGTGTATTACGAGCGCGCCCTGCGCAATATCCGCGATCTGGACGAAGACCACGCATTGGGCAAAATTGACCCTGCCGATTACGCTGCCGACCGCGAACTGTGGATGCAGCGCGGCGTTCAGGCGCTCAAAGCGCTGGACGAACTGGCAGCGCGCCGCCTGATTGCCATGCAGGGCGACGATAATGCGTCGGTCGATCAAGCGATCCACGAAGCGATTGAGGCCGCCGTTCAAAAAGCCCGATCCACTGTTTCGGTGTAACCCTATCCGCTTCCTTGTTCAGAAATGAGTGCTGCGTGCCGCGTCGATTTGTAACCGTTCTGCTCCCCCTGCTGGTGTGGATCACCGCCTGTACCGGATTAGGTGGGGAACCGCGCATTGTCGCATCCCTGCCGCCGCCGACGGCGCTCCCGACCGAAGTTGGCTACCCGGTGCAGCCGCCCGACCTGGTGCGTGGGGCGGCCATTTACGCGGCCAACTGCACGCGCTGTCACGGCCTGGGCGGGGCGGGCGATGGCGAACTGGTCGCCAGCGGCCAGGTGCAGAACGTCGCCAGCTTCCTTGACCCCGCCACCGCATCGCGTCAGCGCCCGACGCAGTGGCACGCGACGATCACCAACGGCGTGATCGCCAACCTGATGCCGCCCTGGAGGGATGCACTGACCGAACAGGAACGCTGGGATGTGGGGCTGTATACCTACACTCTGCATTACACGGCGGATCAGGTGGCGCGGGGTCGGACGTTGTACGCCCAAAACTGCGCGGAATGTCACGGCGAACGCGGCCTGGGCGATGGCCGGCGCGCCGCTGAGTTTAGCGACGTGGGCAACCTGCAACATCTGCCGGGCATGGTCACGCTGAGCGACAGTCAGCTTTACAACATCATCAATGAGGGCGTGGGCGATATGATGCCCGCGTATGGCGGTGAGTTGAGCGAAGCCGACTTGCAGGCGGTGGCGGCGTTCACGCGCACGCTCTCGCTCGGCAGCCTGGGCGCGCTCGACCCTGCCGCGCAGACCGCCCCGGTCACGACGGCTGAACCCGCCGCGCCTGCTCAAACGGCTGAAGCGGATGCCGTGATCAACGGCACGATCAGCGGCAGGGTTGTCAACGCTACCAACGGTGGGCAGGTTCCTGCTGCGGGCGATGTCACCCTGTTCGCGTTCCTGCCCGAAAGCGAACCGCTGCAACTGACCACGCCCATCGACGCGGCGGGCGCGTTCACGTTTGACAACATCCCGCTGCAAGCTGACGGCCAGTACGTGACCACGTTCGTGTACCGTGACCGGGTGTTCACCAGCCCGCTCACCACGCCGATGGCGGGCGCAGTGGTGTTCAATCTGCCCGTCACGATTTACGAACTGACCGAAGACCCCAGCGTGATCCAGGTCGCCGGGCTGGTCACCCAGGCCAACGCGATTGGCGAGAATCTTGAAGTGGTGCAGATTTTCAGCCTGCGCAACACGTCGGATCGCGCCTTTTCCACCAGCGAGATCGCCCAGAACGGCCAACCGATCTCGGTCGTGCTAAGCCTGCCGCCCGGTGCGGTGGTGACCGGGTTGGGCGGCAGCCAGCAGCGCTACGTCGTGCTGCCGGAAGAATACCTGATTCTGGATACCGCGCCCGTGCTGCCGGGTGAGGATCATATCGTGCAGGTGGTGTACCTGGTGCCGTATGGCGGCAGCGCGATCATCGAACAGCCGCTCAATTATGCCGTGAACGGGAACGTGCGCCTGCTCGTGCGTCCGCTGGAAACCCGCGTGCAAAGCGATCAACTGCCGCCGTTGGGGACGGAGACGATAGGCAGCACCCAGTATCAGGCTTACGGCGGGCTGCTCGACCTGCAAGCGGGCGACGTGATCCGCTTCGATGTGAGCGGCGGCGCGCTCAGTGCGACGCAGCGTTCCGGCGGGCTGATCGCGTCGAACAACCTGCCGCTCATCATCGGGATCGGCATCTTGGGCGAAATCGTGCTGATCGCCGCGCTGTATGCATGGTATCGCCAGCGGCGCGCCCGTCGTGGTGTGGCAGGGGCGGCAGGGGCGGATCTTTCGGCCATCCCAACCGGGAAATCGCCGGGCGACCCCGCGATGATCGATGCGCTGATCCGCCAGATCGCCGAGCTGGATGCGGCGCACGAAAAAGGCGACCTTCCGACGGAGGCGTATCAGCAGCAGCGGAACGCGCTCAAGGCGCGGCTGGCCGACCTGATGAGCCGCGACTGAGCCGGATAAGCCCCTTATGCCGCTGATCGAAACCATCGCGCTGACCAAGCGCTACAACCTGACTCCCGTGCTGCGCAAGCTGAATTTAACGGTCGAAAAGGGCGAGTTCGTCGCCCTGCTTGGCCATAACGGGAGCGGCAAAAGCACCCTCATGCGCCTGCTGTGCGGGTTGAGCAAGCCCACCGCCGGGGTGATTCGCGTGGGCGGATGGGAACTGCCGAAAGAGGCCGCCGCCGTGCGCGCTCAGATTGGCGTGGTCAGTCATAAAGTCCTGCTGTACGACACGCTCACGGCAGCGGAAAATCTGCGCTTTTTCGGGCGCTTGTACAACCTCCAGGTCGATCACGCGCTGATCGAACGCAGCCTGAAGGCCGTTGGGCTGGCGCGGCGCGGGGATGACCTGGTACGCGGGTTTTCGCGGGGGATGCAGCAGCGCTTGAGCATCGCCCGCGCGTTGCTGCATCAACCCCAGGTGTTGATCTTCGATGAGCCGTACACCGGGCTGGATCAGGATGGGGCGGCGGCGCTCGATGGCCTGCTGCAATCCGCCCACGCCCAGGGGCATACCATCCTGATGGCGACGCACGATCTGGAACGTGCAGCGGCGCTGGCCGAACGCGCCGTGATCCTGACCAAAGGGCAGATTGGCCATGATGCGCCGCTGGCGGGCATAGACGGCGCAGCCCTGGCCGATACGTACCGGACGGTGAGCGGAATTGCGGCGGGGGGCTGAACCGAACATGAAGGCTGCACCCTTTCTGACCGCCGTCGGCGCAATTTTACGCAAGGATATTCAGGCCGAACTGCGCGGGCGCGAACTGGTCGGTGCGATGGGTGTGTTCGCGCTGCTGGCGATTTTGATCTTCAGCTTCGCGCTCGAACTCGACCGGGAGGCACGCAGCGAAGTGATCAGCGGTGTGCTGTGGGTGACGGTGATCTTCGCCAGCATTTTGGGCCTGAACCGCAGCCTTGCCATGGAGCGCGACCAGGGCAACCTGGATGCCCTGCTGCTCGCGCCAATCAGCCGCAGCGCGGTGTTCGTCGGCAAGCTGATCGGCAATTTCCTGTTCACGTTCACGATTGCGGCGGTGCTGCTCCCGGTCATGACGGTGCTGTACGGCTTCTCGCTGTTCGCGCCGCCGCTGCTGCTCACGCTGGTGCTGGGGGTGGCGGGCTTCACAACAGTGGGGACTCTGCTGGCGACGATGACGGTGCAGACGCGCGCCCGTGAAGCGCTGCTGCCCATCGTCATGATGCCGATTGCCCTGCCGATCCTGCTGGCGGCGGTGCGCGCCTCCAGCGCGATCATGAACGATGCCCCGCCGGAAACCTGGCAGGCATGGATGCAAATCCTGGCCGCGCTCGATGCGATCTTCATCACGATGTGCTTTCTGCTGTTTGAATACGTGGTCGAAGAATGAGCCGCCCTATCGCATTTTGCTGTAGATTTTTGTAGAATTTCACAGATTTATCGTCAATTTTGGGATGTAATGGAGAAAGGATTACCGAATGAGCAGTCACACCGCCAGGCTCGATTCTGCCCCGGCTGCCGCCGTCGCCCCGAACCGCACCGCGACGCTGTTCCTGAACCTGCTCACCCTGGCCACCATAATTGGCGTGGCGGTGAGCCTGTACATGGGCCTGTTCAGTGCCGGGACGGATATTGAACAGGGCAACGTGCAGCGGTTGTTCTATATTCATGTGCCATCGTTCGCGGGTGCGTTCATCGCCCTGGGCGCGACGGTCATCGGCGGGATTGCATACCTGCGCACCCGCCACCCGCGTTGGGATACGTTCGCGCTGGCGGGCGTAGAAGTTGGGCTGGCGCTGGTCAACCTGGTCACCGGGTCGGTGTGGGCGCGCCCGATCTGGAATACCTGGTGGAACTGGGATCCGCGTCTGACCGCCGACGCGATCATGATCCTGACCTACGCCGCCTACCTGATGCTGCGCGGCGGGATCGAAAACATCGAACAGCGCCGTCGTTTCGCGTCGGTTTACGGCATCCTGGCGTTTTCAACGGTGCTGATCACGTTCCTGATCATCCGCATCCGCCCGGATACGATTCATCCGGTGGTGTTCGGCCCGGTGCTGACCGATGCCAGCATGATGGCGACCCAGGGCGATTTTGAACTGAACGCAACCCCCGGCGTGACGAGCGCGGTCGGGTTCGCGTCCGCTGTGTGGTCGATTCTCGTCCCCTGGGCGCTGATGTGGCATCGCATCCGGCTGGAAAATATCGCGGAACGGGTGAACGCACTCCGGGCGCATGTGATGGAACAGTAGGCGTTGACCATGCGTAGACGACTTTTGATCGCAGCATTGCTGTGCTGTGTCGTGCCTGCTGCGGTAGCTGCCCAGGAAGCGGATGAAGCCGCCGCCGACCGGCTCGATATTGCGACCGATTTTTACAACCATGCCGATGGCTGGCATGTGTTCATCCCCACCGGGTGGGATGACCGCAGCACGCCGGATTACGCGCTGTTCACGGCGGATGCTGGCACCATTTTCGCGGTGGGCTATCGCGGAGACAGCGCTGAACAGGCGGCGGCGGATGCACTGCGCACAGCAGAAATCACCGTCGATGCGCCTTACGATGTGCGCGAAGTCAACCTGGTCAACGGGACGTGGACGCAGCAGCTTTACAACACCGATGCCGGGCCTGTCACGCTGCATACGCAGCAGTATGAAGGGATGCAGTATGTGCTGATCTTTCGCGGGTCGCCCGCCGCCCACCCGCTGATCCTGATGCGCGAAGGCGTGCTGGAAAACCCCGAACTGGCCGCCCAGGCGATCAGCGAAGCCATCACTTTAGCGGCAGATACCCAGGCATCCCCCGACGTGACCGAAACCCGGCTGGAAACCGAAGGCCGCACGATCCCCGTCACGATTCAGACCTTCGCCGATGGCCGAAACGCAATCGCGCTGCCACGCGGCGAAGCGGTGTACATCGTGACTGGCACGGGCGATCTGGCGGCGCTCAACGCGGCATCGACCTATTTCACTGTGCTGAACGACTTCTTTATCACGCCGGAAACCACCCCCTACCTGATCCTGGGGATCGCCGTCGCCGCCGCCGTCATGCTGATCCTGATTGGCAGCATGATGTTACGCCGCCGCAATTTGCTCAAAGATGAAGCGGCGCTGCGCGAACTGACCACCGCCTGACATTAACGGGCGCGCCAAATGCCACTATTTTGGCGCGCCTTCACAACTTGCGCATCGCATACACGGTGATGCCCGGCAGCATGTTGGGAATGCGCAGCTTCCAGCGCAGCGCACGCGGCGCATCGTCGAGCGGGATCACCTGGTAGCCGAACTGCTCGTAAAACGTCCGCAGATGCGCGGCGCACGCCAGATAGAGCGGTCGGCTCGCTTGCGCCTCCAGCGCGGCGATCAACTGGGCAGCGATGCCGCGTCCGCGATGCGGTTTTTTGACGACCAGGCTGCCCAATTCCTCCAGGCCGCCATAGCGCTTGATCTGCCCCACGCCAATGATTTCGCCCGCATGTTCGGCCACAAGAAAATGCTGCCATTTCAGCGTCGTAGGGTCTAGCCCCTCCCGCAGCACCATCCGGCGGATCGTCCATGCATCGGCGGCAGCGGCAGGGCGAATGTGTATGTGCATGGTATAATTTTTCGCATGATCAACCGACTTCTCCTACCGATTCTACTCCTCATGCTGGCCGCCTGCCAGAATGCCCCGGCGGGCAGCCCGCCGCCGACCGTACCGCCATTTCCAACGGTCACGCCGGGCTTTCTGCTGCGCGCCCCGCTGCCGCCGCCGAACGTGATCGCGCTCGACGGTGGGCTGAACAACCCGGCGACGGCCATCGCGCTGGCCGCCCGCCCGACCCCGACCCCGAATCAGCAGGCCTGCCCCGCCCCGAACGAGTCGGCGGCGCTGATTGAAAGCGTCCCAGTCAGCGGGCGCGGGATGGAACTGGCGATTGAAACCTACCTGTCGTCCGGGGGGACGGCGGTTGGGCTGGAACGCGACCTGCGCGAACGCTGGAATGCGCTGGGCGGGAGCGGAACGGTGCGCGGCGACCTTGACCTGACTGGAGAAGGGACGGCGGAAATCATCGTCGCGCTGACCACGCCCGATCAAGGCGGGACGCTGATGGTCTTTGGCTGCCTGGATGGGCGCGTGATCGCGCTGTACCACGAGCCGTTGGGCGGCGACGCGCCGACGCTGATCCGCTATGAAGATATGAACGCCGATGCGCGCACCGATCTGCTGTTCGCGTCCCAGGACTGCATCAGCGGGACGTGCCAGTACAGGACGCAGTTGGCGGGCGCGACGGCGGAACGCGGGCGGTTGGTCAACCTGCTCAGCCGTCCGCTTGAAAGCGCTGACCCAGTGCGGATCGAAGACCTGGATCAGGATCGCATTGCCGAAATCGTGGTGCAGTTCGGGGAAACAGGCAGCGCCGAAACCGGGCCGCAGCGTACCGGGTTCACCGTCTACGATTGGGACGGGTTCACGTATATTTCTGCACTCACGCAGTTGGAAGCGCCGCGCTATTTGATTCAGGTGATTTTGGATGGCGATGCGGCATTCGCAGCCGGCAATTATGGGGAAGCCGCCGCGTTGTATACCCGTGCGCTGAACGATGCCAGCCTGGAAGCGTGGCAGCCGGATGACCGAACGGTGCTGCCGCCCTATGCGCTGTACCGTCTGCTGCTGGCGTATGCCGCGCTGGAAGACCCGCGCCGCGCCGAAGTACAGCAGGCGATCCTGGTGCAGTACCCAGACCCGGCGGCACAGCCCGTGTACGCGGCGCTGGCGCTCACCTTCTGGAATGCGTTTCAGATCACCAACAACCTGAATAGTGCGTGCGGTGAAGTGTTGAGTATAATGGCGGCACGCCCGGAAGCGGTGGCACTGCTCAACCGCTATGGCAGCGCCAGCCCGGTCTATGCCGCGCAGACGCTTTGTCCGTTCTGAGACAGATCAACTGAGGTATCCACGCGGGGACGATGGCCGATGCTGTCGTCCCCGCTCATCTTTCATATTCGTAGAGGTCTGGTATGGCTGAACTGCTGCATTATTTTCAAGAGCGCAAGGGCGCGATGGTCGAACTGCTCACCAAGCTCGTCCAATTTGAAACGCCGACCCTGGGCAAGGCGCATGTCGATCAGATGGGCGCGTTCATGGAGTCGCAGTTCATGGAATGCGGCGCGTCGTCGGTCACACGCATTCCGCAAACGGTCGTGGGGGACTGCCTGCTGGCGCAGTGGAACGAACACGCCCCCGGCAAACCGATCATGTTCCTGATCCACACCGATACCGTGTGGCCGCTTGGCACGCTGGCCGAACGCCCGGTGCGCATCGACGACGACGGACGTTTGTTCGGTCCCGGTGCTATCGACATGAAAGGCGGGATCACGGTGGTGCTGTCGGCGCTGCGCGGGCTGCACGAACGCGGCGAAATGCCGCAGCGCCCAATTCGCGTGCTGATGACGACCGATGAAGAAGTGGGCAGCACGTACAGCAAGCCGTTCATCGAACAATACGCCCGTGACTGCGGGCTGGTGCTGGTGATGGAACCCGCCACCATCGATGAAGCGCTGAAAACGTTCCGCAAGGGCATCGCCACCTATCGCATCGAGATCGACGGGCTGCCTTCGCACGCGGGCAATGCGCCGGAAAAAGGCATTAACGCAATCATCGAATTTGCGCAGCAGGCGCTGCGGCTGAAAGACCTGAACGACCTGAAAAACGGTACGTCGGTATCGGTGACAATGGTTGAAGGCGGCAGCGCGACCAATGTGATCCCGGCGAAAGTCGTCGCCCATGTCGATACGCGAGCGGTAAGCGTCCAGTCGTTCAACGACACGTATGACACGATGATGCAGCTAACCCCGTTCATGCCCGGCGCAAAGATCAGGGTCGAAAAGATCAACGGGCATACGCCGATGGAACGCGACGAAACCATGCGCCAGTCGTTCGCACAGTGCAAGGCGATTGGCGAACGGCACGGCCTGACGGTGACCGAAGATGGCAGCGGCGGCGCAAGCGATGGCAACACGGTCGCGGCGATGGGTATTCCGGTGCTGGATGGCTTAGGTCCACAGGGGGACGGCCTGCACGCGCTGCATGAACATGTCGTGCTGAACAGCCTGCCGCGCCGTTCCACGCTGATTGCCGCCATGCTGAAGGAATGGCAGTTCGCGTAAGGGCAGCGCAATCGATAAAAGAGTCAACGCAAGGGCGCTGGCCGAAAAAGTTTCGCCACGAACAGTGTGCGGCCAGCGTCTTGTGTTGAGTCGTTCAATCTCAGCCGCTTTCGATCACTTCCGCCTGTGAAAGCAGTGCTTCCCGCGTGGTGATCGTGCGCATGGTGATGATCCACGCATGGATCGACTCGCTGCGTTCCAGCAGCGCCCGTACCGCCGGACCAATGGGGTCTGACCCGCCCGCGCCGCGCACATCGCTTTGATACCCGCCGAAAAACGCGAAATATGCCTGGTTCAGTTTGCGCAGCGGGTAGCCGTTGGCGACGAACAGGCGGCGGCGCGCCTCCATGTAGGCTTCAGCGGCCTGTACCCGGCCTTCGGCTAACAGGGTATCGACGCGCACGCGGGTGTTGTGCAGCGCCCGCCCCGGATCGAACGGATCGCCGTCCGGGTTTGCGGGCGGTTCGTCACGTTGCCACGCCCGCACCAGCCGGTTCCGCAGCGGCTCTGGCGTGGAAACGCCTGTCGCAGCAGCCGGGGCAAGTTCAGGATAGTAGCGGCGCAAGACCAGCGGCCCCACTTCGCGCCCAAAAATGCTGGCCGTGGTCTCGTTGATGATGCGCGCTTCCCCCGCAAAATCGTAGTTCAGCCCCAACGGGAACGCGAACAGGTAATGATGCAGCCATTCATGGGCGAACGTTTCCACCGCGAACGGAATCGACGTGGTTTCCAAAATCATCGCCGGGTACAGCGCGATCCCGCCCAGCGGCACGATCAGCGATGAGACATCGCGCGCCCGGTCAATCTGCCCTTCAAGCGCGGCTTGCGTATCGACGGGCAGCGGATCAAGGTTGATCGAAATATCGAAGCGGATTTCGTCGCGGGGCGACACGATCAGCAGGTTGGGAACCTGGGTGAAGCGCATCGACATCGGCGGCAAAAGCTGACCGCCTATCCCGAAGCCCAGTTCGGTCAGCACGGCGGCGACCTGGCCTTCCAGGATCGCTTCGATCAGCGTTTGCCGGGCTGCAAGGTCAGCACGCAGCAGGTCGCGTTCCGCGATCCACGCGGCGGCGGCACGTTTGGCGGCTTCGGGCGTGTCCGCTTCGGCATACGCCCGTTCGATCTGGCTTTCCAGCGCCCGCGCCCGCTGAAGATCGGCAAAATAGGCGCGCACCCGGTCGGAACGGTCGGCTTCGCTCAAAAACGGATGTTCACCCCACACCGTTTGTGCGGTCTTGGCCGCCAGCGCGCCGACTTCCCAGGTGACGTAATCGAACTGATGATCGCGGACGATCACGCCGACGGCTGTCCAGTCGTCGCCATAAGGCGGGACGGAATACTGCACCAGGAACAGCACCAGCCCGATCAACAGCGCCCACCGCACCAGCCTGAACACGAAGCGGGCTGTCCAGCGTAGGATCAGCCAGATAACACGAAAATAGGTCATATGCAGTGAAGGGAAAGGTTAGGGAAAAGTTTGAGAGGGACAAAAGAAAAGACGATAGTCTCCGCTTCCTGAAGCCAGAAGCGGCTATCGTCCCGCTGTGCTGGCGACCACGAGGCATTATACCTCGATGTAGCGTCTCCAGTTTTCCTGGCCGCTGCCAATGGCGACGACGAGATAGCTGGTGCGTGGGGTTTTGGGTTCCCAACGCATCCGCATCCCCGCTTCATGCGGCAGGCGGTCACCCTTGCGGTGGTTGCACAGGTAGCAGGCACAGGCGGTATTGCCCCATTGATCCTTGCCACCGCGTGACTTCGGGATCACATGATCGACGGTGAAATCACTCTTGACCAGCACCTTCCCGCCCTTAAGCGTGGCTCCCGGCTGCGACCCGCAGTAGATGCAGGTGTAGTTGTCGCGCATCAACACCCCACGCCGGCTCCAGTGAGCCTGGCGGCGCGGCACATTGACATACGTGCGCAGCGCGATGACCGACGGAATCGGAAACTTGTCCCGCACCGTGCGTAGAAACTGATCGGTTTGTTCGACGACGACGGCTTTTTCCGCGAGCAGCAGATTGATCGCGCGGGGGATAGTGATGATCGAGAGCGGTTCCCAACTTTGACCGTTCAGGAGCAGGACTCTACCCTGCGCAGCAGACACACCTAACACGATGAGTCACCCTCTGAAACCCTATCTGATTTGTACCCAACATCACGATTATACACCAGGGTGCGAACAAATGCGCGTCAATACGACTCGGTTTAACGTTCCCTTTACGCCTGGATCATGCATTTCACAAGCGAATGCGATGCAAAAGGGCGCATTCATCATGCGCCCCTGGCGGTGCTGTACAACCCATTCAAGCCTGGTTCCCGTGTGCGCTGGCCGCTGGGTGGCACTGGCAGGCCACCATGCGGCATCGATAACAATACGTCGGTTCCCGGTTTCGTGCAGCGCTGTCGATAGACGGTCGTTCACTGTTCAGTCATGGGCGCACACGCCCCGACTGCCGTTTTCACCCTCCTACCGAACCGTATAGAGGCCGAAAGGGCGGTTATGGCAGTCGCGGCGCGTGCAGATGCGAAAGTTAAAGTGCGTCCGACTTCCCCGCACAGGCGGGGCGTTGTGGGTGTGATGGGTGCATTGGCATCCATGCTGTCATCTGCCATACCCGCAAACCTTTCGACTGGGGGCGAACGCGAGTCCGCCCGGCGAATGGACTAGAAAAACAAGGACAGGATGCGCGTGATCCGGTTTGCCGTCTGGTGACGGGCGTTCGGCTGGCGTTCATCACGGGCGGCCAGGCGCACCTGGCGCACCAGCCGTTGACGGTCGGCTTCACGCCGAAGCTGCTGCTGACGGTAGCGCTGGGTTTCCAGCCGTAGTTCGTTATCGCTGTTGAACATGCGGTTCCCTTTCAAGGTGAACAAGTTCGTTTCGGCGTTGATAGGCTTCGGACGGCGATAGGTCGTGCTGTGACGGGGTGCGCGCTGGAACACACCCCCTGCTCTTTATGACGTTCAAGATGATTTGCGTACCAGCGATAATCCCGGTTTGTTCATCGGTTCCCCTACCTGATCTTCCAGTTCCGCAACGGTCTGTTCGGCGGTGTAGATCAGTTCGTGCAGCATCTCCAGCAGTTCGCGCTTGCTTAGGCTGGTCAGCCGGGCGATCTTGCCATCGCTGGCTGCGTCGTGCAGTTCGTCCAGCGTTTCCAACACATGTTCCAGGCGCGTTTCCAGCGCGGGTTCTGCCCAGTCGTCATGACGCGGTTCGCCCGCCAGCGCTTCGTTCATCACGAGTCGAATGGTCGGTGTGTGTGTGAAATGGAGCGTCGGTTCCATGTTCTTTTCCGTCCCTCATCGAGGTGTACTTGCATCACAGACAAATAAAAAGGGCGTGAGCTTCGGTTTCAGCTCACGCCCTTTGCAGGGAACCGTGTTCGGTCAGAGTTTCGTGCAGGTCACGCCCGATGTGGCGGTTCCAACACGCTCCTCTCATGAACTTGTACCGATCCATCGACGGGTTCACCCGTCACCTCGAAGCCGTTCTGACGCGCAGACCACAGCCCCCCGCCAATCCCAGCGAACCGATCCCCATCGAGATCGAGAATCCGCCCGCCCATCAGGTACGCGGCAAACTGCGGGTACCCACCGACGTGCGAATCGCCCTCGCCCATCCAACCTCGCCCGATCAAGGGCAAGTCAAAATGGAGAGCAGGCAGAATCCGCCCATCGATACGAGCTGAATTGGACAAGGTGATGTACACCGGGGTGGGGCGCGTGGTGGCGCAGAAGGCGAGACGTAACATTACGCGCTCCGCTCCACGGCTGTTTTGTCCAGCATCGCCAGAATGCTTTCGCCTGTGATGAACACCCGCCGCATCCCGTTGGGTTTCGAGACACGCAGATGCCCGTTTTTCACAAGCCGCTTCAGGGTGCTAAGACTGATGCCAAGCGCCTCGGCAGCTTCTTGCCGGCTGTATACAGCCCCGGCTTCAATTTTTGGTCTGAGAGTCGTTTGCATCATCTTGACAGCCTTTCTCCACACTGTCCGCCAGCGTAACACGGTTTCAGAAACGTGTCAAGCAGTATGCACTAAGTTTAAAAAGGTTTAACGGGCGCATGGGGTCAGGGAAGGGTCAGGATGTGGGACTTGACAGCGCACAAAGACCCTTTGCATAATCAGTACTAAAGCGATGACCGAGATAAGTACGCGGGTCACGCCCTTCACAGGGAGCCAGCGCCGTTGACTGAGAGCGCAGGTGAAGGCCGCCGCCGAAATTCCCTCTGTCCATGCGCGCACGCTGCAAAGTGGCCGCGCATACGCTGATGGGTGAAGGCGTGCGCGCATCACTGCGCGCCTGGCTGCGTAGTCCGTCCGCCTCGTCGTGCGAAAATCGGCATCAATGAAGTGGTGCGGAATGGATGCCCTTTCACGGGCAGCAGGCCGCACAAACAGGGTGGTATCGCGGGAGTTTCAACGCTCTCGTCCCTGACCGGGGACGAGGGCGTTTTTATTTTCCAGGCTTGACCAGGTGGATTCAGCGTGCGCGATGGCACGAAAGGAAAAACCATGCAGGGCGAATTGGAGTCGCTGTATCAGGCAGCGCTTACCGAACTGGAGGCGACGGCTTCCAGCGATGCGGTGCGCGATTGGGAACTGAAATACCTGGGCAAGAACGGATCGGTCACCAAGCTGCTGCGCGGCGTAGGGCAGGTTGCCAAAGAAGAACGGGCGGCGTTCGGCAAGCGCGCCAACGAGATTAAAGAGTTGCTCACGGGGGCATGGACGAACCGTGAAGCACTCGTCAAAGGCCAGGAACTCGCCCAAGACCTGGAGACGGGCGAAATCGACGTGACGCTACCGGGGCGCGCCCGTCCAATGGGCGGCCTGCACCCCAGCACGCAAACGCTGCGCCAGTTCTATACCATCTGGGCGGAAATGGGTTTCCAGGTGTACCGGTCGCGGGATGTCGAAACCGACGACATGAACTTCACCTACCTGAACATGCCGCCCGACCACCCCGCCCGCGATATGCAGGATACGTTCTACACCACCACGCCCAACGTGGTGCTGCGCACGCATACATCGCCGGGGCAAATCCGCGCGATGCGCGAACTGGGCGAAAACGGCACGAAAGCGATCCGCATCATCCTGCCGGGAATGTGCTACCGCTTCGAGCAGATCACGGCGCGCAGCGAAATTCAGTTCCACCAGGTGGAAGGGCTGGCCGTGGGGCGCAATATTCGCATGAGCGACCTGAAAGGCACGATTGCCGAATACGCCCGCAAGTTCTTCGGTGAAAATGCCAAAGTCCGCTTCCGCGCCAGCTATTTCCCTTTCACCGAGCCGAGCATGGAAGTCGATGTCGAATGTTTTCTTTGCGGCGGCAAAGGCTGCAACGTGTGCAAGTATTCCGGCTGGCTGGAGATCGCCGGGTCGGGCATGGTGCATCCCACCGTATTGGAAAATGGCGGCTATGACCCGCGTGAGTGGAGCGGCTTCGCGTTCGGCATGGGGCCGGAACGCATTACCATGCTGAAACACGGCATCCGCGATATTCGCTACTTCTGGGGGAACGACCTCCGCTTTTTGGAACAGTTCTGACGCGCCGACCACACTTGAATCCATACACGGAAAGGAAGCCATATGAAAATACCCTTAAGCTGGCTGCGGGCCTTCGTCGAAATCGACATCCCGGCTGAACTGCTGGCGGAAAAACTGACGGCGGCGGGGCTGGAAGTCGCCAAAATCGAATACCTGGGCGTGCCGCAGACCCAGGTTGAAGGGCTGCGTTACCCGCAGTCGGAACATCTGGTGTGGGATCGGTCGAAACTGCTGCTTGGCGCAATCCGCGAAGTGAAGCCGCACCCGAATGCGGATCGGCTGGTCATGGCGATGGTCGATTACGGCGCAGGCGAACCAGAGCAGTGCGTCACCGGCGCGCCTAACCTGTTTGCTTACAAAGGCCAGGTGCTGGAAAAGCCGCTGTATACGGTGATCGCGCTGGAAGGTGCGGAAGTATGGGACGGCCACAGCGACGAACCGAAACGCATGATCCTGAAAGAAAAGCCGCTGCGCGGAGTCCCCAACCGCAGCATGGTCTGTTCCGAAAAGGAACTGGGCATGAGCGAGAGCCACGACGGGATCATCCTGCTGCACGACGACCCCGGCTTTGCGCCCGGTACGCCCGCCCAGGATGTGTTCGGGGATGTGATCTTCGAGATCGAACTCACGCCCAACCTGGCGCGCTGTTACAGCGTGTACGGGGTCGCCCGCGAGATCGCCGCGCTGTTGGATAAGCCGCTGCGCCCGATTTCCTATGACGTGTTGCAGGCGGGCGCGCCCATCGACGATGCAATTCGCGTCACGATTCAGGATGCGCGGACGAATGCCCGTTTCACCGTGATGCTGCTGCGCGATGTGACGATCCAGCCGTCGCCGGAATGGATTCAGCGCCGCCTGATGCTGGTCGGTCAGCGCCCGATCAACAACATTGTGGACATCACCAATTACGTGATGTTCGAAATGGGGCAGCCGCTCCACGCCTTCGATTACGATCAACTGGTGGCGCGGGCGGGTGGTGCGGTGCCGCACCTGCAAACGCGCTTAGCGCGGGCGGGCGAAACCCTCAAGACGCTGGATGGCGCGGTGCGGACGCTCACCCCACAGGACATCGTGATCACCGATAACCAGGATGTGGCGATCAGCCTGTCGGCGGTGATGGGCGGGTTCGATACCGAAATCAGCGACGGCACCAAAAATGTGCTGCTCGAAGCGGCCAACTGGGATTTCATCAGCGTGCGCCGCACCACCCATGCCCATAAGCTGTTCAGCGAAGCCGGGACGCGCTTCAGTCGCGGGGTGCATCCCAGCCAGGCGGAATGGGGGGTGAAGCGCGGAATCGAGCTGATGCGCCAGACGAGCGGCGGCACGGTCGCAGCGGGCATCGTCGATGTGTACCCTGTCCCCGCCCCGGTGATCACGATTGACCTGCCCGAAGCAGAAATCCGCCGCATCATGGGCATGAACTTCACGGCGGAAAATGCGGCAGCCCTGCTGCGGCGGGCGGCGTTCACGGTCGAAGTGGCGGGGGCGGTGCTGCACGTCACCGTGCCGGATTACCGGCTCGACATTGGCACGGGCGTAGTCGGGCAGGCCGACCTGATCGAAGAGATCGCCCGCATCAACGGGTTCGATCATATCCCGATCACGATCATCGACGACATAATGCCGCCGCAGCGCCCGAACCCGGCGCTCACGCTGGAAGAAAAAACCCGCGATCTGCTCACGCAGTTGGGAATGCGCGAGACGATCAGCTACCGCATGACGACCCCCGAAGCGGAGGCTAAACTCACCCCACCGGGCGCGCTGTCGTCACTGCCGGGGGCTGGCTACGTGACGCTGGCTAACCCGATCACGCTCGATAAAACGGTGATGCGCCACACCCTGCTCGTCAGCCTGATCGAAAATGCGCGGGCGAATGCCCGCTATGCCCTGCGCCAACAGGTGTTCGAGATCGGCAGCGTGTATCTGCCCGTCGCGGGCGAACTGCTGCCCGCCGAACCGCGCCGTTTAGCCATCCTGATCAGCGGGGCGCGGCACATTGGCGGCGGCTGGATGGGCGCAGAGTCCGACGCGAACGTCGATTTTTATGACTTGAAAGGCGTGATCGAACATCTGCTGGCCGGGCTGCACATCGACGATGCCCGGTTCGTGCGCGGGACGCATACCAGCTTTCATCCGGGGCGCTCAGCCGATCTGCACATCGGCGGGCAGTCCGTCGGCACATTGGGCGAAGTGCATCCGCTGGTCGCCCGTGCATTCGGGTGGGACGGCGCGCCGATCCTGGCCGCCGAATTTGACCTGGATGCGCTGCTGCGCGCCGCGACCCCGCTGTTCCGCGTCACGCCGCTTCCGGTCACCCCGCCCGTGCTGCAAGACATTGCGTTGGTGGTGAATGAGACGGTCGGCGCGGCGGACATCGAGCGCGTGATCCGGCAGGCGGGCGGCGACCTGCTCAAGGGCGTGCGGCTGTTCGATGTGTATACGGGCGATCCAATCCCCGATGGCCAGAAAAGCCTGGCGTACAACCTGGTGTACCAGACCGACGACCGCACGCTGACCGATAAAGAGGTGTCGAGCGTTCATGCGCGCATCGTGAAGGCGGTCGAACGCGAACTGGGCGCGAAACTGCGGGGCTAAATTTTTGTCGGCAGGGATCGAGCGTGTGGATCGGGGGTGATCCACATGCTCGAATCACCCGTTGCCCGTGTTGTATTCGATTTGAAGCGGAAAACTGCCCAGGCGGATCAGCGTTTTCGAGCGGATGAGTACCGGGCGGTGCGGGTCGAGCTTTTTATGGGCAATGTAGGTACCGTTGCTCGAATGCAGGTCGGTGATCGTCATGCCTTCAGTGGTGTTCTGAATCATCAGGTGCCGCCGCGACACCCCGCGCCCCGCCGCCCCAAACGGCGATAGATCGATGTCTACCCGGCCTGTAGCGACATCGGTGCGCCCGACCAACAGCGATTGGCTCATGTGAAAGGGGAACACCCGGTCATGTTCCGGCAGGATGATCTTGGCTTCGCCCATCGTCAGCTTATCGGTGTTCAGGCCTTCGGCACGCCGCCTCAGTTCGGTTGTCTGGCCTGTTTTCATCACCACCGTTTCAATTTCGGTTGAAGGGTCGGAACTGATGGGGATGTTGATCGGAATCGCCCGCTGATTGCCCGCATCCGGCGATGGCAGTGCCTCCAGCAGACGATCCAGGTTGGCGCGGAACTGGGCTTCATCGATGAAGTCGAGAAAGTACACCGAATTGAGCAGCATCGGCATCACGCACGCCTGTACCTTGACCGGGATGATCGGCTTGTTGACGTGCAGGAATGACTGCCATTCGCGCCTGACGGGTTGGGATTGCAGCGCCGCGTTCGAGACCACGAACAGCATGACCGATGAATATTCCAGCGCCTGATTGATCACATCGTGCAGCGGTGCGCCTGGCGGGGTATCGAAGTGATCCACCCATGTCGTGTGATCGCGAAGGTGCAGTTCGGTGCGCAGTTTATTGACGAAAGCGTTATCGCTGTCCGCGTGGCTGATGAAGATCACCATGACGTTGTATCTGTCCCAGGGCGTGATGTGCAGAATTCACGCGAGTATAACGCAGTGAGCAAGCCCAAACTAATAATAAACCATTCAGGGAATCAACAACCCGGCCAGGAATGCGATCAGCGCGTCGGCGGCGGCAGGTTCGGCAGCGGCCAGCGCCGCGCCGCGCTGATCGCCGGGCGCGGTGAACAGATCGATCTGGTTCGGGGCGGCTCCTTCCAGCGTGACGGCGACCGCGTACCCTGCGTCGGACTCCGCCGCCGCGATCCACAGCGGGCGCGGCAGAAACGCCGACATGAAGTTCACACCGAGCGCATCCGTCGGAGTGATCAGCGCCAGGCCGTCGCACAACGGGTCACCTGCGCACGCCACCAGCGCCAAATCTGCGCCCACTTCCGCCCCCACCACGCCGATACGCGCCGGATCGACCCCTGGCGTATTCGCCATCGCCGCCAGCATGGTGATCGCGTCGCCCAGGGGCGCACCGGGGCGCAGGTCCATCGAAAGCACAGTATAGCCCCGCCCGGTCAGGCGCAGCGGCAGGTCACCCCACGCTGCCCGCGATGGCGCGATCAGCAGTACGCCCGGCACCCGTTCGCCGCCAGGGTTGATGTACAGGTCACCGTTGAGCAGTGTCCCATCGCCCGCCGTGAGCTGGATCGTCTGGACGCTGCTCCCGCTTTCCAGCACCAGCGGCGGCAGTTCGGAATCACGCGGGAGTCCCATCGCGGTTGCGCTGCTCATACCAGGGTTGAACGGCTCCGGCGTGGGAAAATCCGGGCGAAAAATCTCGGTCGCGCCCAACGTTGGTCCTGAAAGCGTGCGCGTCGGGATGGGCGTTGGCACTTCGCCATCACAGGCGGCCAGCGCCACGAGTGCGCATACCAGCACGAACGCGCACCCGGTGCGCTGCCAGCGGCGCAGTGAAAATTGAACGATCACGTAAAGCCTGTACTCCATCTCAATGAACCGCTGCGCCTTAACGCGCAGTGACGATCATGCGCGGCATTCCATCCCCGAATGGGGCGCGGTCGAAATCGCCGTACACATCTTCGATCTCGAAGCCGCTTGCCGCCAGCAGAAGGGTGATTTCGGCCAGGAAAAAATAGCGAATCACCACCGGGATCACCGTGCGCCGCACTGCCCCATCCGCGTCGATCTCGTCGTACAGCCAGGTGACGTTCATCAGTTGTTCGGCGCGGTCAAGCTGGCTGACCGACTGCTGCATGACCAGATGCCCGCTTTCCTGGTCAAGGAACGTGCGTTCGAGCGTGAGCGACTCCGTATCCGGCGCGGCGAACGCTTCCCCGGCGTTGGGCAGGTCGATCAGCAGCCGTCCGCCTGGTTCCACCCAGCCGCGCAGCCGCTTGAACAGCGCAAGCTGATCGGCCTGGTCATGGAAATGCATCAGGGTATTGTACGGGATGATCGCCAGTTTGAAGGTTTTTTCCAGCGGCACGGTGAGCGCGTCGCCGTGCAGAAACGTCAGCCTGGAAGCCAGCATCGGCAGGCCGTCGCGTTTGTGCAGCGCCCGTTCCAGCATATTCGGTTCGGCTTCAATCCCCGTCACCGCCAACCCTTGCCCGGCCAGATGCAGCACCACGCGGCCTGTCCCCGCGCCGACGATCAGCACCGGATCGCCGAAGTCCTCCGCGTATTCGCCGTACAGGATCAGGTCGTCGGTCTTGTCGTGATGTTCCGAATCATAGTAGCGCGCAAGCGTGGCGTAAAAGCTCATCGCATATCCATCCTTGACACGTGCAGGGCGGCGGGGCAGTGGTGCGGCATAATGGCGGCAAGTGTAGCCTCATTTGCACAAATAGAGAAGCGTCTGCTACAATGCCGCCCGTTCTGTGCTGGATGAGCCTGCTTAGGTAACAATGCGACGCATCTCTCTTGTGCTGTGTGTGACCCTGTGTATGTGCATGATCGCGGGCGGCGCTGCGGCGCAGTTCGCGGGAATCGACGTGACGACTGTTGACCGCGCCAATGTGCGCAGCGGCCCCGGTACCGAATGGCGCATTCTGACCACACTCGAACCCGGTACCCCCGTCCGCCTGGATGGCAAAGCGCCGTCCGGCGATTATTGGGTGCGCGGGATCGTCCCCGATGGGACGGTGGGCTGGCTGGCCGCCGATGCGACCACACTCACGCCCGATCAAGTGGCGGCGCTTCCCGGTTTGTGGGTCGATGCGCCGTTCACCCTTCCGGCTCCGGGCAGCGCGCCCGCCCCGGCTGCGCCTGCTGAAAACCCACCTGCCGATTCTGCGCCCGCCCCGGCGGCTGACCCCACCGCTGTGCCTCAGGCCGATATGCCCGCACCCATCGCCAACGCTGCCCCCGCACGCGGTTTCGCGTATGGCGGCCATGTGGCCGATTGGAGTGCGTATGCCAGCGAACAAATGGCGCGGGCGGGCATGACGTGGGTCAAACGTCAGTGGCGCTATGCGGCAGGCCAAGACCCTGGCATGGTGGCAGGCTGGATCAACGATGCGCACGCACGCGGATTCCGTATCCTGCTCGGCGTTGTGGGCGAACCCGGCGCGCTGTATACCGACGGCTTTTTCGACCAGTACGCCGCGTTCGTGGGCGGGGTGGCCGCGCTGGGCGCGGATGCCATCGAAGTGTGGAACGAAGTCAATATCGACCGCGAATGGCCTGCCGGACGCATCAGCGCAGCCGATTACACGCAGCTTCTCGCCCGGTCTTATAACGCCATCAAAGCCGCCAACCCCGCGACGATGGTGATCAGCGCCGCCCCCGCGCCAACCGGATTTTTCGGCGGGTGCAGCGGCGCGGGCTGTGACGACAACCTTTACGTGCGCGCCATGTACGATGCGGGCGCAGCCAATTACATGGACTGCCTGGGCATTCACTACAATGAAGGTATCCTTCCGCCGACCGCCACCAGCGGTGACCCGCGTGGGAGCAGCAGCCACTATTCGCGCTATTTCCGTTCGATGATGCAGACCTACCGCGCGGCCTTCAACAACGCGCGCCCGCTGTGTTTCACCGAAATGGGTTATGTATCGGCGGAAGGCTACCCGCCGCTGCCAGCGGGTTTCGCCTGGGCAGAAAATGTCACCGTCGCCCAGCAGGCCGCCTGGCTCGATTCTGCCGTGTCGATGGCGGCGGCGACCGGGTACGTCCGCCTGTTCATCATCTGGAATATCGATTTCACCCGGTATGACAGCGATCCCCAGGCCGGCTTCGCCATCATCCGTCCGGGCGGAGCCTGCCCCGCCTGTGATGCGCTTGGGAGCTGATCCACGTTCACCGCAGCAGCTACGGGGCTGTGCCAGATGTGCCAGCCCCACCATCCCACCCCTCAACATTGAGTTCAGGTAATGCCCGATGTCGAATAGTCCCCAAAGTCACGATTCCAACCCGCTGTCCACCGCTGAACGCTACGTCCGTCCAATTCCGCTCGAAACGGGAACCTTACCGCCTGTCCCGCCGCAGCGCACGGGTGTGGGCTGCTGGATCACCGGGCTGGCAACGCTGGTCACCGTGATCGGGTTGATTGGCGCGGGTCTGCTGCTGCCGCCCTTCAACCTGCTGGAACGGTTGAACAATACCCAGTTCGTGATGCTGTCGGCACAGGCCAATGCCGTGGCCGCCGATGGCCTGACCGTGCTGGTCGATCCCGCCGATCCCGGTGCGGATTTCGGGGTGATGCTCGAAAGTGTGCCAATGGACTCGTTCCTGCGTGCGGATACCGGGGCGGGCGAATGGGTGGCCGAAGCCTTCGCCGCGCAGCCGCCCAACCTGGCGCTGCAAAGCCCGGTCTACAGCGTGCAGACGACCGGGACAATGCCCGCAACCGTCACGATCACCCTGGAAAAGCCGCTCACCGTCGCCACGACCGATATTCTCGACGTGTACGCCTGGAACGCCGCCCGTGCCGAATGGGAGTTCGTGCCATCGCACGTCAACGCAGCGGGCGCGATTACGGCGGTGGTGGACGCGATACCAGGGCAGATCGCGCTGTTCCAGGCCGCGCCCGTCGAACAGCCGCGTGTGCTGTCGTTTGTGGATGTCACCCAGGTATTGACACAGGAAGTCGCGTCGATTTCGACCATCGTGTCCCCGGCGGGTTTACAGCCGACGTTGCAAGGGACGCTTGCCGGGAGCCTGGCGGCGGGTTTCGAACTGAACGCGGGCTATTTGGTCATGCCCGTGATCCGCAACTTTGCCGATTCACGCGCCATCGACCCGGAAACCGTGACGGCCATCCTCTCGAATCGACAGCTTCGCAGCAATCATGCATCGCAGATCGCCGGGTTCGCGGCCAGCGGCTATGACGGTGTGGTGATCGACTACCGCGATATTCCGGTCGAACAGCGCGAAAGCTTCAGTCAGTTCATGACCGAACTGGGGCGGCTGACCGATTCGGCGGGCGTGCAGTTGGGCATCGTCGTCCCGGCGGCCAGCGTGCAGAATGGCGCGTGGGATACGGGCGCGTTCGACTGGCAGGCAATTGGGCGTGCGGTCGATTTCATACAGATCACGCTGCCGGTCGATCCGAATGTGTACGCGGCGGGCGCGGATCGCCTGGTCGAAGCGATGCTGCGCTGGACGGTGGGTGAAGTCGAACGCGGCAAGCTCCTCATCGGTCTGTCGGCGCAGAGCGTGCGGCAGTCCGGTGATGACTATGTGGCGATCCCGTTCGATCAGGCGCTGTCGGCGTTGGGCGATGTGCGGGTGCGCGCCCAAACCAATGAGTCGGGCATCGTCAGCCCCGGCGGGCAGATTTTCGCGCAGCTTGACGGCTACCGTGCGGCGACGGGCAGCGACCCGGTGACCGGGCAGACGTTCATCGAATATCTGGACGAAGCGAATACGCCCGTCGCCCGCATGTGGTTGATGACCCCGGACGCACTGCGCTACCGCCTGGATCGCGGGACGGCCTTCACGATTGGCGGTGCAGGCTTCAATGACCTGCTGGTCGAAGGCATCGCGGATGGCATTTACGAGACAATCCTCAATTACAAGCTGGGCATTCCCGTCCAGCAGGGGCCGACCGAACTGGCGCTGCGCTGGACGATTGAGAGCAGCGGCGGCCAGATCAGCGAAGTGTTCACCGCCCTGAACGACGAACTGATCGCCACGATTGCCGCGCCGGATGGCAATTACGCGATCAACGTAGAAGTGGTGAGCGGGGATGGCGCGGCAGCGGAACGTGGCGGGGCAGCGGTGGCTGTGTTCGCCCCCACCGCTACGCCAACACCGCTGCCGACGGCCACCCCCACGCCTACCCCCGCCCCGACCAGCACGCCGAACCGCGCCGCCGCCGTTGCAAACCCTGGTGCAAGCGCCCCAGGCGGCGCAGCAGCAGCGGCAGCCGCACCCGGCGCGGGCAGCATCGTCGCCGGGCAGTTCGAGTACGGCGGCCACGTCACCGGGACAGGGACGGGCGGCGCGGGTGCGATGCAGCGGGCGGGCATGAACTGGATGAAGGTGCAGCTTCGCTATGCGCCGGGCATGGGCGCGGATGCGGCTTCAGGCATGATCTCCGAAGCGCACGGGCGCGGCTTCAAAATCCTGATCGGCGTGGTCGGCTACCCCAACGACTTGGCGGCAGGCGGCGGCGCATACGTGGCGCAGTTCGCCAGCTTCCTGGGCGGGGTGGCATCCCTGGGGCCGGATGCCATCGAGGTATGGAATGAGCCGAACATCGACCGCGAATGGCCTGCCGGACAGATCAGCGGGGCGGCGTATGCCGAAATGCTGCGCCAGGCGTACCAGGCAATCAAAGGGGCGAACAGTGGGGTGATGGTGATCAGCGGTGCGCCCGCGCCCACCGGTGCCGAAGCCGCGTATCCGGGGCGGGTGGTCAACGATGACCGTTTCATCCGTGAAATGGTGGCGGCGGGCGCTGTCCAGTGGATGGACTGTCTGGGCGTGCATTACAACGAAGGCATCGTTGGCCCCAGCCAGCGCAACGGCGACCCCCGCGACGGCTACTACACACGCTATTTCCTGGGCATGATGGATACGTACTGGAACGCCGTCGGCGGCCAGCGCCCGTTATGCTTCACCGAACTGGGCTACCTGACTCCTGAAGGGTTCCCGCCGCTCGATCCGTTCTTCGGGTGGGCGGCGAATACCACCGTCGCGCAGCAGGCGGCCTGGCTGGCGGAAGCGGCGGCGCTCGCCAGCCAGAGCGGGCGCGTGCGCCTGATGATCGTGTGGAATATCGACTTTGACTTTTACGGTACCGACCCACAGGCGGGTTATGCCATCATCCGTCCCGGTGGAAGCTGCCCGGCGTGCGATACGCTGGCAGCAGCGCGCTAACACGCGCACCAAAAATGGGTTTATGCAGCAGCGGCGGCGCGCCGTACCTGGGGCGCGCTCCCGCTTGAAAGGCAGTGAAAATGGCAAGGACGACACGCGAAATACGCATCCGGCAGCAGTTACGCGGCTTTGTCGTGATCTGGGCCGGGATCACGTTCATTATGGGCGCGGTCACATTCATCGCCATCTATATGGCGTATGGCCAGTTAAACGATACCCGCTTTGGCGGCACGCTGCGCAACATGACCATCCCCGAAACCGCGCAAAGCATCGCCCAGGTCGCGCAGCCGACGATCCAATTGACCACGCCGACGGCGCTCCCCACCCGTGACCCGGCGTTAGCCCAGGCCGCCGCACCGACCGACCTTGCGCCCACCAACCCGCCGCCCGCCACTGCGACGGCGCTCCCGGTCGATGTGCGGCGGTTTCAGTTGGGCGTGCAGGTGCAGATCAGCTATGACCTGATGGATCAGTGGATGGACGTGGCTGCCAACCAGCTTGATGTGAACTGGGTCAAGCAGCAGGTGCGTTGGGAACTGATCGAGCCGGAACGCGACACTTACGACTGGGTGCCGCTCGATATTTACCTGCCCGCCGCGCAGCGCCAGGGCTTGAAGGTGCTGATCAGCGTGGTCACCGCCCCCGCCTGGGCGCGGGAACCGGGCGCGAACCTGGAACGGCACGGCCCGCCCGCCGATCCGCAGGATTACGCCGATTTCGTCACGGCGATTCTCGACCGCTACCCCGGTATGGTACACGCCGTCGAAGTGTGGAACGAGCAGAATCTCGACCGCGAATGGACTTCGACCGAAGGGCTGGTCGCCGCCAATTACGTCGAACTGCTGCGCACCAGCTACCAGGCGATCAAAGCCGTTGATCCCGGTGTGATCGTGGTCAGCGGGGCGCTTTCGCCCACTGGCGTGAGCGACGGCATCGGCGCATGGGACGATTTCGTCTACATGGATCAGATGATCGAAGCCGGGCTGCTCAACTACGCCGACTGCATCGGCGCGCACCACAACGGGATCAATGTCAGCCCCGATTACACGTCGGATGCCGTCCCCAACGACCCGACGGCGATCTTTCGCGGTCCGTTCGATAACCCGCATCACAGTTGGAGCTTCCGCAGCACGCTGCAAACTTACGCCAGTAAAGTATCGCTGGCGGGGGGCGATCAACGCCTGTGCGTGACCGAATTTGGGTGGGCAAGCGCTGAAGGGCTGGACGGTGTGCCGGAAGGTTTCGGCTTCGCCCAGGACAACACGCTTGAAGAACAGCGCGATTTCACCGTGGCCGCGCTCGAAAACATGGTTGAATGGGACATCGTGCAGTTGGCAATCCTGTGGAACCTGAATTACGGCCCACAGGCCGGGTGGGATGCGAACAACGACAACGTGCCGTATTCGATCATCGGGCCTGGGTTCCAGTTCCGCCCGGTGTTCGACGCGGTGCGCGACTGGAACCGTACCTATGAGGCGCAGTTCCAGTAACCGCCTGCCTGTACCAGGTGTCTAAGTCTCTACACTATCGGATGAGGCGCACTTTAACCGTGCGCCTCTCATTTTGATCGAATGAGCTGTCATGAGCGCTGCAAAAATTTTTCATGCCGCCGTCGCCGTGCTGATCTGGTCGGCAGCGGTCACGGGCATCGCCGCCGTGCCGCAGTCCACCTCCGACCCGTTCATGGGATTCGCCGTCACCGACCCGCCGTTCGAATCGATCACCTATGGCGTACAGGCGTTCCTGTGGTGGGGCGATTGGTGGGCAACCGTTCACAGCCAGTGGATTCAAACGATGGCCTTCACGCACGTCAAACAAACCTTCGCGTGGGAGGACATCGAGCCGATCCCCGGCCAGTACAATTTCACCGATGCCGACCGCCTGATAGCGCTGATCGAAAGTCGCGGGCTGCGGCTGGTCGCCCGGCTCAGCGATGCGCCGCCCTGGTCACATCCCAGCGTGCCGGGCGAAAAAGAGATCGATTACATCGACGCGCCGCCGGATAACCTGACCGCGTGGGCGGCGTTCTGCGGGGCGCTGGCCGAACGCTATCGCGGTCGCATCGCCGCCTACCAGCTCTGGAACGAGCCGAACCTTTCGCGGGAATGGGGCGGGCGCGAACCGAATGCGGCGGGGTATGTCGCGCTGATGGCCGCGTGCAGTGACGCAATTCGGGCGGTCGATCCGGCGGCGATCCTGATCTCGGCGGGTTTAGCGCCGACCGGGACGTATGACCAGACCGCGCATCCCGATGATGTCTATTTGCAGGCGATGTACGATGCCGGGTTCCAGCGCTATATCGATGTGGTGGGAATGCACGCGCCCGGCTACGCCGCGCCGCACATCAGCCCGGCACAGGCGGAGGCGAACGGGAGTCAGCGCTTCTTCACCTTTCGGCGGGTGGAAGATCTGCGTACAATCATGGTCGCCAATGGGGACGCGGCGCGCCAGGTCGCGCTGCTGGAAGTGGGGTGGACGACCGACACGGTGAACCCCGCGTATGCCTGGTTCGCCGTCGATGAGCCGACCCAGGCGCAATATCTGGTCGAAGCCTACCGCTACGCCGCCGAACGCTGGAATCCCTGGGTCGGCCTGATGAGTACGATTTACATCGGGTCGCCGGAATGGAAGCCGGAAGATGAAGAATACTGGTGGAGCCTGACCACGCCCCAGGGAGGGACGCGGCTGGCATACATCCTGGCGGCCAACATGCCCAAGTACTGCGGCGCGCACCTGATTCCTGAACGCCCCGGCGACAGCCCGGAGGCGCTGGGACAGGTTCCCGCCGTCAACTGCCTGACGTTCGCGCCGGGTTAAGGTTCAACAAGGATGCACGCCATTCATGGAACTGCTCGCCATCAGCTATTTCTTTCACCTGGTCGCTACCGTGATCTGGCTGGGCGGCCTGTTCTTCATGTCGCTGCTCGGTTTTCCAGAGATGCGCCGCATCCTGGGGGAAAATCCGCCGCTGTACGCGCTGCTCACCCGGCTGCGCAAACGCTCGTATCCGCTGATCAATTTCAGCCTGGTGGTGCTGATCCTGACCGGGTTTACACAAATGGCGGGTGATGAGAACTACGACGGCGTGCTACAATTCGATAATGAATGGAGCCGCGTGCTGCTGTTCAAGCACATTGCCTTCATCGGCATGATCGGCTGTGGGCTGCTGCTTCAGTATGGGGTAGCCCCGGCGCTGGAACGGATGAGCCTGCTGATCGAACGCGGCAAGGGCGACCCGGCAGCATTGGCGCAGTTGCAGCGGCGCGAAATACGCCTGACGTGGGTCAACGCCGGGCTTGGGGTGCTGGTGCTGGCGTTCACGGCATGGCTGACGGCATTGTGACGCACACGCCCTGTACCCAGCGCAGTATACCCACGCATCACGCCGTACATAGGGAGTAGCGGGTTGTCGAACCGGATTGGATATGCGCTTGCAGTGATGATTCTGCTGGTCAGTGCCGGGCTGCGGCTGTGGGATTTAGCCCAGCTTCCGCCAGGCTTGAGCAGTGCGGAAATCGACGAGATCGTGGTCGCAGAATCTGCACGGCAGGGCAGCGTGCGCATCTTCTACAACTTTCGCGGCGAAGGGCTGGAAGGCTTTTACCCGGCACTGCTGGCTTCGGTCACGACGATGACGGGCGGTGGGCTGATCGGCTATCGCATCCTGTCGGTGGCCGTCGGGCTGATTGCGCTGGCGCTGACCTACGCGCTCGGCCAGCGTTTGTTCGGCACCAGCGCGGGGCTGGCAGCGATGGCGTTGTTCGGGTTCAGCCTGTTCCCGGTGCTGCTGGCACGCGGCATTACCCGCGAAACCCTGCTGCCGTTGTACATCGCCGGGACGCTGCTGGCGCTGGCGCGCGCCCTGCCCATTTACGGCGTGCAGGAAGAAAAACCCGCCCGCAGCACCTCATTTGCGGCGCTGGCCGTCCTGCTTGGCCTGGGCTTTTACCTGCACCCCATCAGCCTGATTTTCACGCTGGCGGTGATGGCCTTCATCGCGTATATGCTGTTCACGCGCCAGCCGCTTTCGCGCCGCGCCCTGAGCAATATCTGGTTCGCCGTCGTCGTCATGATCGTGATTGCCACGCCTTATGTGATCGCCAGCTTCAGCACGCCGGAACTCGCCGCCGCCAGCCGTTTACTCTACGATACCGACACACCGCGCCAGCTTACCTGGGCGGAAACCATCGTGCGCGGGCTGAACGGCATCTTTTTCGTGGGCGACCTCACAGCCGACTACAACCTGCCAGGCCGCCCAATGATCGACGTGGTGAGCGGGCTTTTGCTGATCGTCGGGCTGGTCACGGCGATCCGCTACTGGCGGCAGCCGCGGTGTGCGCTGCTGGTGATCGCGGCGTTGTTCCTGCTCCCAGTGGCGCTGCTGGCGCGGCGCGGGGCAAATTTTCTGGCCTTTTCCGCGCTGCTCCCGGTGATGGCGCTCCTGTTCGGCCTGGGGGCAACTACCCTGGTACGCAGCCTGCCCAACCGCGCCCGCCTGGTGGCGGGACTGCTGGTGGTGGGCGTGATCCTATTCAATATGGGCTGGACGACGTTCGATCTTTCGCAGCGGTGGGGGCAGCATGAACAGGTGCGCGCCACGTACCAGGCGCGCCTGGGCGAACTGGCGCATCACCTGGATGTCACGGCGGCGGATCTGCCGTCGGTGGTCTGTTATCCATCGCTGGAGCTGACCGAAGGCGCAGCCCTGACCGATACGCAGCTCATGCTGTTGATGATGCATCGTCAATCGGCACCGCTGCGCGCCGCCAACTGCGGGATCAGCCTGGTACTGCCCAACGGCGGTGAACGGATGCAGATCGTGCTGCCAGAGCCGTACATGCTCGACCGCATGAACCCGTTTCTGCGCGAATGGTACGCGAACGGCACGGTTCCGCTTCGCTACACGGCGGCGGGCGAACAGTACCCGCTCCCGCCCGATGGCGTGGTGATCCTCAACCTGGCCGTGCCGCTGGCCGACCGCATCGGCGCGTTCAGCACGACCGCCCCGGTTTCGTTCGCGCCCGAATCGCCCGGCGGGTCTGCCGTCACTGCTTCACCCGTGCGCATGGGCGGCAACCTGACGTTTCTGGGCTACGACAGCACGATCAACCAGGCGTATCTACCGGGTGATGTCGTTCCGGTGATCACGTACTGGCGTGTGGATGGCGTGCTGCCGCCGGATTTACGGCTGTTCGTCCATCTGCTCAGTGATCCGTCGGCGATTGCCGCACAGTGGGACGGCTTGAGCGTGCTGCCGTCGCAGCTTCAGCCGCGTGATGTGTTCATTCAGGTGGCTTTCTTGCAGCTTCCCTTCCAGACGCTTGAGGGGCAGTACGCCGTCAGCGTGGGAGCCTACACCGCCACCGACGATAACCGCCTGACCATCTACGACGGGGCTGCGCCGCGCGGCGCACGTTTATTCCTGGGACAAATTGAAGTGCAGCGGTTAGGAAACTGATGTTTGAAGTCGTATTTTTGGGGACATCCGCGTCCGCCCCATCGATCTATCGCGGGCTGCCGTCGCTGGCCGTGTTCGGCGGCGAACACCGCTTTTTGGTCGATTGCGGCGAAGGTACACAGCGGCAGATTTTGCGCAGCGGCATCGGTTTCAAAAAGCTGAACAAAATCCTGCTCACACATGGGCATCTCGATCATATCCTGGGCTTGGGCGGGCTGATCTCGACGTTTGCACGCTGGGAAAATGAAGGTATCGAGCAAATCGACATCTTTGGGGGGCGCGCCACGCTGGATCGCGTTCATGCGCTGCTGTACGGGGTGGTACTGCAATACGAACAGCTTCCCATCGAAATCAAACTGCTCGAACTTGCGCCGGGGGTGATTTTCCAGGCAAAAGAGTACGACGTGCGCGCTTTTCCCGTCACCCATCGGGGATACGGAAATTTTGGCTTCAGCTTTGAAGAACATACCCGCCGCCCGTTCCTGGCTGACCAGGCGGAGGCGCTCGGCGTTCCTGCCGGGCCGGAACGGGGTAAACTGGTCGGCGGGCAGGCGGTCACCCTGGCCGATGGCCGCACCATCACCCCGGAAATGGTGTTGGGGGCGGCGGTACGCGGGGTCAGGCTGGTCGTGATTGGCGACGTGGCCCGCACCGATAACCTGGTTGAACACGTCAGCGGGGCGGATGTGCTGGTGATCGAATCGACCTTCCTGCATGAAGATGCTGATGCTGCCCGCGCCTTCGGGCATATCACCGCCAAACAGGCGGCGCAGCTTGCCGATCAATGCGGAGTGGGCGCACTGCTGATCACGCATGTATCCCGCCGCTACCGTGAAGCTGACGTGCTGGACGAAGCGCGGAAGGTTTTCCCGAACACGTTCGTAGCGCGTGACCTGGATCATTTCCAGGTTCGCCGTGACCCGCCCGCGATCAAGGTTGCGCCGGAAAAGCGCGACAAAACGCCCGCAGAACCCGCCGCCGATACATCACCGATCAGTGAAACGACGGCAGGGG
The DNA here is from genome assembly GCA_033764035.1 of bacterium. Taxonomy (GTDB): domain Bacteria; phylum Chloroflexota; class Anaerolineae; order Aggregatilineales; family Phototrophicaceae; genus Flexifilum. Next base: position 86,945 of record JANRJJ010000014.1, on the reverse strand, counting down.
TCAGTGAAAAGACACCACCCGCCGATCAGACCTCGACGGAATGACGCGCCAGACTCCATTCGATGTGCTGGAGTGTGTCATCGTGCTTGCGCAGAAACGCGATCACGCTGTCCTCATCATCCAGCCAGTGTACGTTCATGCGCCGTGCGAATGTCTGCGTCAGCACGGTGGTGACGAACCGCAGTAAGACGTTGCTGGTCATCACCAGCACGAACCCCAGGTGTGGGCTGTTGCGCATCATCATGACTTCGCTCAGGCGGCGCAGGTTGCGGGGATAATCGGTTACCTCACGCAGATCGATCACCGCATGGACCGGGGCAGTGCCATGATCGAGCATTGCGGCGAAAAGCGGCTGCACCTGGCGCATTCCTTCCAGCGTCACGCGGCCAACAAAACGCTGATAAATCACCCGATCCTGCTTTAGCCATTCTACGGTGATGTTCAACATGAAATCCCTTCGACCCAACGATGAAAGCACCGATGTGGTCATGCTTATATAACAATACACCCTACTACCGCTTTAACACATGAATCATCGGTGATGAGATGGCCAGCACATCCGTTCGCTTGCCGAATGCCGGAAGACGCGGATACACTAGTGTTAGTATCATGTTCACTCAATACAGGCCGGAGGGTATGAATAATGATGAGACAAGAACGCTCGTTTACAAAAATTGTCGTGATTGCGGTGCTGATCGCGCTGTTCAGCATCGCCGCAGTGGGGAGCGTGGCGGCACAGGAAGTGCAGCCGCTCGCGTCGTGCGCGGGTTCGCTGGCGAACCGCCTGAACACGGTTGGGCAGACCGGGCGCGTGGTGCGGCAGTTCAGCACCCTGCGGGCTGCGCCAGCGGGCGCACCGACCGCCTTCATCGTCACCCCGGCGGAATTCATCGTCACCACCCCGCCGGACAACGGGGTGCCGTTCCGCTGTGCGGTCGCCAACGGCGTTGACCTGTATTTCATCTATGTTGAATACACCAGCGCGCCGTACACCGGGCTGCGCGGATGGGCGAACGAAAGCCAAATCAACAGCCCGTTCGGTGTGGATCAATACTGGCTGGAACCGTTCACACCCGCGCCGGTAGAGCCGGATTGCTCGGCATCGCTGCCCAACCAACTGAACACCATCGGCCAGACCGGGGCAATCGCGGAAGTCTTCAGCACGCTGCGCACCAGCCCCGGCGGGGAAGGCGTGCGCGTCGATGCGCCTGCTTCGTTCGTGGTGGCACAGCCGCCTGAAGGCGGCGCGCCCGTCGTCTGTGTAGGCGGCCTGGTGTACGTGTACATTCAATACCAGGATGGCGAAGCGGCGGGCGATGCGGGTTGGGCGACCGAAAGCGAACGGGTGAGCATTTTCGGCTTCGACCGCTACTGGATCGAACCCGCTGGCTGATCGTAAATCCTGCTGCACATAGGCGGAATTGTCAGCACCCCGGCAGAGTTTTCGCCGGGGTGCTGCATTTATTCCAGCGCGGGGGCGGTCGTTTGCAGCGTGCGCAGATAGCGCATCAGCGGCGCGAGCGGTCGGTAATGGCGCAGCACATAGCCGGGCAGATCGCCATCGGCAGCGCGGACATCGGCTTCGCGCCATACGACGAAACTTTTCTGGCGCAGCAGGTCGGCCTGGGCATGATCGACCGGAAAATCTTTGGGCAGCTTTTTCATGCGGTGGTCTTGCAGGCTGCCGTACACATCACGGAAGGCTGCCGCTTCCAGAATGGCCGTGATCTTTTCGGGGTGGGCGGCAATATCGGCATGAATCCATGCCAGATGTGGCGGGGCGGGCTGATACCACCCGCCCCCGACCGAAAGCAGCCCCTCCGCCGTGATCTCGAAGTAGTAGCCGGAAAGACTGGGGCCGCGCCCCTTTTCTGTGAAATGGGCGCTGAAGTGAGTCTTGTACGCGCCCTCTTTATCCGGGAAGCGCTTGTTGATGCGAAAGGCACAGTCTTTCGGCTTCAGCCCGGTCAGTTCCGTATCGAACCCCGCAAAACCATCGATGATCGCCTGTAAATCGGCATAGAATGCGGCGCGCAGCCGTTCGTAACGCGCACGGTTGGCATCGAACCAGGCTTTGTGGTTGTTCATGCGCAGTTCAAGCAGAAAAATGACCAGGCCTTCCACATCCATCCTCAAGACTCCCTGATAGTTCAGCCGACGAACGCACCTGCACACACCGTCACGACCTGGCCGGTCATGCCGCTGGCGTAATCCGACGCGAGAAAGGCCGCGGTCGCGGCGGTTTCGCCTACCGTGATCGGGCGGCCCAGCGGCGGCAGAGTCATGGACGGCGGTTTGCCGCTCACCGCGATCTGCCCGGCGACGGTTTCCTGAATCGTGCGGGTTTCCGGCATCCCCGAACCACGCACGCAGTTGACGCGGATATTATAGCCGCCATACTCGCCCGCCAGCGAACGGGTCATCGCTTCAATTGCGCCGCACGCCGCGCTGATCCCGGCCATGTTCGGCGCGGTCATGCCGCTGAGCGTGGCCGAAAGCGTGACAATCGCGCCGCTGCCCTGCTGCGTCATATAATGGGCGGCGCTGCGGGCAGTGAGGAACTGCGACCCGACGATGTGCTGCATGGGGAAAAGGAAATCCTCCAGCGACTGCGTTTCCGCCAACTGGGGATAGCGCAAATCCGATGGGCGACCGCCGATCCCGTTGAAGACGACATCCACGCGCCCGGCCTGTTTGACGGCGCGTTCCAGATACGCCGCCACCTGGGATGCGTCGGTCGCATCGACCACATCGACATGGGCTTTCCCGCCCGCCGCCGTGATCTCATCGGCCAGCGCATCGAGTGCGGCGGCATTGCGCCCCGACAGCCATACTTCTGCGCCTTCCCGTGCGAACGTGCGGGCGGTTTCCCCGGCAATTGCCCCGGTCGCGGCGAACACAAAGGCCTGCTTCGATGCCAACAGCATGATGCTTCTCCTTGAATGATATGGGTGCTGAAGACGAACTCTGGTGAACCTGGTCGTGCAGTCTGGCTGAACGCGCTTTACCCTGTGGTGCGCAGCGGATCGCCCGTTTCGAGCAGCGTTTTCAGCCCCGAAAGAATTTCCGCCCAGCCATCGATCATGCCCGCCGTGAGCGGCTGCGCGGGGTCAAGCCCGGCGTGCGAAAGCGTCAGCTTGCAGACATCGCCTTTTGGCTCGATCTCGTAGGTGACCACCGAACGCTGATTCCCTGTCTCTTCGCCCGACCAGCGCGGGTAAAAGCTCATGACCATTTTACGCGGTGGGTCGATCTCCAGAATCTCACCCTCCAACATCGTCACGCCATTGGCATAGGCGTAACGGTACGCCGCGCCGGGCTGAAGTGCGGAGTCGAAGTGCGTGCCGAAATAGTACTGGCGTGTGAACTCTCCCTGGGTCAGCGCCTGCCATAACCGTTCCGGCGTGGTCTTGATGTACAACTGCTGGATGTGCGTCGGGTACTGCGACATGGACTCCCCTTCGAGAACGTGCTTGAGTTCGGCAAGCTGTTGTGTGAATGGCTGGGCGTATTTGCTTACCCAGCGGTCGTAGACCAGTTGAATCGGCATCGGGTTCAGGTAGTGAAACTTTTCCCGCCCCACTTTGCGCGTGGTCACCAGTCCCGCATCTTCCAGAATTTGCAAATGCTTCATCACCCCGAAGCGCGTCATGGCGAAAGGCGCTTCAAGCTGTGAAAGCGTTTGCCCGTCCCGTTCAAACAGCATATCGAGTAATGCGCGGCGGTGTTCGTCCGCCAATGCTTTGAATATGGTTTCTGCGTCCATATATCCATCATTATATGTGACATTTTGGTCACATGTCAAATGAGCGTGCAATGAACGACCTATTGTCGCCAATCGAAACGGGGAAAACAAAAAGGACACCCGTATTGGCGTGTCCTTCTGTGTGGAGGGTACAAACGCTAGCTTAAATCACCCGCACCATAGATCACGCCCGGCTGAATGGTGATCGGTTTTCCGGTTTCAACTGTCCCGAACAGGTCATACGTCGTCGCGCCCGTGATGCGCACCGGGACGATCTCCCCGACGGGCAGTTCGCCTTCCACGATCACGTAACCGTCGATTTCGGGCGCATCGCGGTAGCTGCGCCCCAGGCTGAGCGCTTCATCCGTGTGGGTGCCGTCCTCATCTTCCGCCGTGCCGTGTCCTTCGACCAGCACGGGGAGCGTCCGCCCGATGTAGGCCTGATTTTTCTTCAGGCTGATTCCCTGCTGAAGTTCCATCAGGGCATTGTAGCGCGCCTCTTTCACATCATCCGCCACATGATCCGGCAGGGCGGCGCTGGGCGTGCCGATCTCGTAGGAATATTTGAACGCGCCCACGCGGTCGAACGCTAAATCGCGCACGAACTGGAGCAGGCCGTCGAATTCAGCATCGGTTTCGCCGGGGTAGCCAACGATGAACGTGGTGCGCACGCTCAAATCCGGGATGACGGCGCGCATGTTCGCCAGCGTCTCATACACCCATTCGATCTTGGCCGGGCGGCGCATTCGCAGCAGGGTATCGCGGTGGCCATGCTGCAAGGGAATATCCAGGTAATGGAGAATTTGTTTGTGCTTCGCCATCGTTTCGATCAAGCGCGGCGTGACATAGCCAGGGTAGGCGTACATCACCCGAATCCAGGGGATGTCTGGCGCGGCGGCCACAATCGCATCGAGCAAATCGGCCAACCCCTCTTTCAGCCCCAGGTCATGGCCGTAATCGGTCGTATCCTGGGCGATCAGGATCAGTTCTTTCACGCCCCGCGCTTGTAATGCCGCCGCTTCACGGGCGATGCTCTGAATCGGGCGGCTGACCGCCGTGCCTTTGATTTTCGGGATCGCGCAGAAGGCGCACGGGCGGCGGCAGCCATCCGCAATCTTGAGGTAGGCGCTGGCTCCCTGAATGCTGGCACGCAGCACGCCGCGTTCATCCAGCCCCACCACCTGGGCTTCATCCGGCAGGTGATAAAGCGGTTCCGGGTGCTGGCGCTGGCGCAGCCGTGTGACCAGATCGAATACATCCATCCAACGGCGCGTGCCGATCACGCCATCCAGCCCCGGCACTTCCTGCACCAGGTTCGCGCCGTAACGCTGCGACAGACATCCGGCGGCGATCACCATCTGCCCAGGGCGGCGGCCATCGACGAGTTCGCGCAGCAGATCAATCGATTCCTGTTTGGCGGCATCGATGAACCCGCACGTATTCACGATCAGGATTTCGGCGCGGTCGGCATCGCCCGTACCGCGCATTCCGTTCTGCTCCAGCACCTGGGCGATGCTTTCGCTGTCTACCGTATTCTTCGAGCAGCCCAGGCTGAGCAGATAATACTTGTCCTTGCGGGCGGTCGTTTTCGCCATGCCTATCTGTGGATGCCTCATCGTGTCTGTGCGTTCTGAAGGTGTATCGATTATTGCATAGGTGGCCGTGCGCTGTCGATTGCGCGTGTGCGGCGAGCGCGTCACTCCGCTTTTGGCGGCGGCCCCCCGGTCGCGGTGATGCGCGGCGGCAGGATCGCCGTCGGCGACGGGATCGGCGTGTCGCTGGGGATCGGCGTGATCGTTGAAGTCGCGCTGGGGAGTGGCGTTTGACTGGGCGTGAGCGTGATCGTCGGCGTATTGGTGATGGTCGGGGTATCGCTCGCCGTCGGCGTGATCGTAGGCGTGTTGGTGATGGTGGGCGTGAGCGTGATCGTCGGGGTATCGCTCGGCGTGGGGCTTGGTCCCGGCGTATTCGTCGGGGTCAGCGCGCTGATGATCGCACCCTGGGGATCGGTCGGCGTGGGCAGCGGCGTATCGCTCACTTCGGGCGTGGGTGCGAAGCCCGGTCCGGTCTGGATGTCTACGCGGTCACGGGTGAACGTGAGGTCGATCCGCTGGCCGCGATCCCCTAAAGTGGGCTGGATTTCGCCGTTGTAGACCACTTCCAGCGCTTCGGCGTTGCTGGCCGTGACCAGGATGACTTCCTGGGCGGGGTATTCCAGCACCAGTCCCGGCACTGCCACCCCGACGTATCGTTCGGTGTTATCCGTCACCACGCGCACCCAACTGCGCTGGCGAAACTGGATCGTGACCAGCACGCCCTGGCCGCTGTACAACTGGCGCAGCCCTTCCGGGACGGGCGTAGCCAGAATCGGTGTGCGCGTTGGGATCGCTGTGATGGTGAAGGTGGGCGGAAGCTGCGCCAGAATATCAGGGGACGTGGGGTCGTCGTCGGAAGGAAACGGGTTGATATTGGAATCCTGCAAAAACTGTACGGTGACGAACACGATCACTGCCAGCGAAGTCAGCCCCAACAACAGCCGCACCACGAACCCGAACAGCCCCATCCCCTGGCGCGGCGGGGGCAGGTTCGATGTGTAACCGCCGTTGTAGGCGGGCTGCGGGCTGGCGGCACGCGGCACTTTCGGGCTGGTGTCGCTGGAAAGCGCACGGTTCCCGCCGTTGGCTGCGCTCATCGGCTGCGTATCGCGCTTGCCGCGCCGCCGCGCTTTGCGCTTCTGGGTGCGGCGGTCACGGCGGGCGGTTTCGAGCAGTGCCGACTCGTAGTATTGCAGGATGACGTTTTCATCCAGCCCCAACCAGCGCGCATAATTGCGCATGAACCCGGTGATCTGCACGGATGAAAATTCGGAGAGGTTGAATTCGCCCAGCTCGAACGATTCGAGGATGCGGCGGCGGATGCGAAGCGCATCTTCAGCGTCTTCGAGCGTGAGTTCTTTTGCCTCACGGCTTTGGCGCAGATAGCGACCGAGCGCCTGTGCATCCATGCGTGCGACCAGCCTCTTATCGTTGAATCAAGGGAGTTGAGGGACGGCGTGCGGTGTGCAGCGTGTACGCCGTCCTGTGAAAAGTGCGGGTTATTCTATTCAGTCGGGACTTCAGCGGCCTGTTCAGGCACGGGCGCTTCTGCTGACGCGGTTGCAGGTTCAACGGGTGCATCAGCTATTTCAGCGGGTACGTCGCCCGCTGCAACCGCCGCCGCTTTCGCCGCACGGTCGGCCATCACGCGGGCGAATTCTTCTTCGCGGATGATCGTGATCTTCAGCACGGGCGATGTTTCGCTGCCCAGGCGCACCGGGACATCGTGCGTCCCTACTTCGCGCAGCGGCACCTGGCTGATGCGGCGGCGGTTGATGTCGATGCCGGTCGCTTTGTTCAGCGCGTCGGCAATTTCGGTCGTCGTCACCGACCCGAACAGTTTCCCAGTCGGGCTGGCGCGGCGGCCAAAGAACAGCTCGACCCCGTCAATCTGGCGGGCGAGATCGTTCAGGCGGTTTTCCAGCGCGGCTTTACGCGCATCGCTTTGGGCGCGCAGATCTTCAAGATTCTGAAGTGCCTGGGCGGTCGCTTTCACGGCCAGCTTCTTCGGAATCAACCAGTTGCGGGCGAAACCGTCCGCGACATCGACAATTTCCCCTGCAACGCCGTGTTTATAAACGTCCGCAATCAAGACCACTTTCATCGGCGCAATATCCCTTCTCAAAACAACCGCCTCGGCGCTGATGTGACCGGGGCGTGAATGTTCGCTCGTATCCCTGTACAAAGTAAAGGCGATTATAGAGTGCGCTTGCGGAAAATTCCAGCGTCAAAGTCGATGCCTGCCCACCGCCTCCCCGGTGCTATAATGCAGCCTCATGATGAGCCAACCGAAAACCCGACCCTTTTCCTTTTCCCGCTGGATCGTGCTGGCGCTGGCCTTATGCAGTTTTTGCCTCAGCGCGCTGGTCAGCCGCACGGTGTTCGAGCGTCTGCCGCATCTTGAAGACGAAATGGCTTACCTGTACGGGGCGCGTTTGATGGCACGCGGCACATGGGTGACCGATACACCCGAACCGCGCCGTTCGTACTGGCAGCCATTCGTCGTCGATTACCAGGGGAACCGTTTCAGCAAATATACGCCTGGCTGGTCGATGCAGCTTGCGGCGGGCGAACTGATGGGGCAGCATTGGGTCATCAACGGCTTTTTTGCCGCGCTGGTGGTCGCATTGGCCTACCGCCTGGGACGCGACATCTTCAATGCAGATACGGGCGTGATCGCCGCCGCGCTGGTCACGTTTTCGCCCGCCGCGCTGCTGCTCAACGGGTCGCTGATGGGCCATACATCCGCCTTGTTCGCGGCGGCCCTGTTCCTGTATGCGTACTGGCGCATCGAATCAGCCCGCCGCCCGCTGCTGTGGGGCGTGATCGGCGGGATCGCGCTTGGCCTGTTGGTGATCAACCGCCCGCTGACGGGCATCGGCATCGCCGCGCCGCTGGCGATCCGCAGCGCGATCCGCTTGATTCGGGCAGCCAGTGAACGCGGCGACACCCCTTTGTTCACCCGTGTACTGGGCGTAGTGCGCCCGCTCGTCGCGCTCGGCGGAATCACGCTGGTGTTCGCGCTGGTCGTCCCGCTCTACAATGCCGCCGCCACGGGCGACCCGCGTTTCAACTTGTATACGCTGGTGTGGCCGTATGACCGGGCGGGTTTCGGTCCGTGCTGTGGCCGCAGCGGACATACGCTGGAAAAAGGCATCCGGCATCTGCGCTTCGATATGTCGCTGACGGCGGCGGACTTGTTCGGCTGGACGGCGGGGGAAGTGACACCGGAGGTGACGGCGCATTTGCAGAATGACAGCGACTATCTGCCTATTGTCGGCCTAAGCTTCGCGCTGCTCCCGTTGGGTCTGGTCGTCGCGTTCCGCTGGAAGGTGATCGCGGTCATCGTTTGGGGCGCGGCGCTGGTAGGCTGGACGGTGTGGCCATTCACCGTCAGCGGCGGGGCGCTCACCCGCGATGCGTATTTCGCATGGGTCTGGCTGATCGCTGCCGTCGCCTGGGTCAACCTGCCCATCCTGCTGTGGCGCGACCGTCAGAAAGCGTGGGCGTGGCTGTTGATCGCCGTCACGCTCACGCTGATCGGCACGCAGATCGCGTACTGGGTCGGGTCACAGCGCTACAGCACGCGCTACTTTTACGAAGCCATGATCAGCGCGGCGATTTTGTCGGCGCTGCCGCTGGCGTGGCTGGCGCGGCGCTTCAGCCGCCCGCTGGTGTATGGGGCGCTGGTGGCGGTCACCGCATGGGGCGTGGGCAATTACACCGCGCTGCGCCTGATGGCGCTGTACCGCTATAACCTGATCAGCCCGGACGTGATCGCCCAGGTGGAAGCGCGGCGGGAAGGCGACCGCCCAGTTCTCGTGATCGTGAGCGGGGATGATGTGCGCTGGCGGGCGATGGGCGCGCTGATGGCGCAGACCAGCCCGTTTCTCGACAGCGAAATCGTCGTCGCCCACAACTACCGTACCGCCGATCCGCAGCTTCGAGCGGACATTCTGGGGCGCTTTCCGGATCATCAGGTGATCGAAATGCTCGGCAGTGGGAATCAGGCTTGGTTTGCGGATCAACCGCCGCCCGCGCCGCCGCCCTAGCGCTAATAGTCCCCGGAGAGCAGATAGCGCAGATACGCGATCCCCGTGAGCGCGAACCCGATCACGCCGATCATGGGTTCGCCGCCCGTGTAGAACACCGCCGACGCGATCAGCATTGCGCCGAACACGACCGCCCGCGATGTTTTGCGCCCCTGGGCTTCGATGCGGCTCAACTGGCGCTGGTACGCCGACGACGGTTCGACGCGCAGCTTCAGGTCGCCGCTTTCCAGCCGTTCCAGCACGCTGTTCGCTTTGCCGTTCGGGTTGATCGCCCGCTGAATCACCGATTGCCCCAGGCTGAGCAGGGCAGCCGGGGCATTGCCCGCCAGCAGATTTTGTAAGGCCGGGCTGCTGAACAGGGTTCCCGCCGGGACGATGGCCGCCTGCTGGCTGACCAGCTTTTGCGTGAACGGCACCATTTCGCTCCAGGGGTTGAACGATGGGTCAAGGCTGGTACTCAACCCGCTCAGAATGCTGACCGTGCGCCCCAGGTAGATGAAATCCTGGGGAACCTGGAACGGCATGGTGAACAGCAGATCGCTGAATTCTTCGCCAATTTTGGCCACGTTGTCGAAGCTGATGCTCGTCATTTGCTGCATCGACAAGCCCCATACCTGGTCGAACACAGCGCGAGTGGCCTCTTCCAGGCGTTCCGTATCCGTGCCGGGGAGCAGGAACCCAAGCTGCCCATAACTTTCGATCAGGCGTTTCGGGTCACGGGTGACGACCGCTTGCAGGGTGCCAATCAGCCCGTTCACGATCTGCGGGGTAAGCGTCCCGGTCATGCCGAAGTCGATGAAGATCAGGTAGAACGGCCTGCCGCCGTCGGCATCCTGCAAATGCGCATTTTCGGCGTTTTCCGGCAGCGGGTATACGAACAGGTTGCCGGGGTGAGGGTCGGCATGGAACAGGCGATCCTCAAAAATCTGCTGCATGTAGGTCGCCATCAGGCGTTTGGCGACTGCTTTGCGGCTGATACCGGCGGCTTCCAGCCCGGCATAGTCGTCGAGCTTGAGCGTCGTCACGTCTTCGATCACGATCACGCGCTCGGTGGTCAGGTTGTCGTATACGGTGGGGATGTACACGCCCATATCATCCCGGAACATGTCCGCAAAACGGGCGGCGTTCTTCGCCTCCTGGGTGTAGCTCAGTTCTTGCAGCAGCACCCGCCCGAATTCGCGGATCAGCGCGACGGCATCCATGCGGCGGCGGATGAAGCGAAAGCGCATGGCGACGTGCGCCACCACATCGAGCGCGGCCAGGTCGGTATAACAAATTGCGTCGATACCGGGGCGCTGCACCTTGATCACGACGCGATCCCCATTGTGCAGCCGCGCCCGATGCACCTGTCCTAATGAAGCCGCCGCGACGGGTTTTTCATCGAAACGGGTGAAATGCGTCGGAATCGGGCCGATCTCGCGTTCGATGATCGCCCGAATTTTGTCAGTTGGCACGCTGGGGACTTCATCGCGCAGGCTGGCGAGTTCGTCGATGATCTGCTGCGGCAGGATGTCGCTGCGCGTGGAGATGAACTGCCCCAGTTTGATCATCACGCCGCCGTATTCGATGGCGATGCCGCGAAAGCCGCGTGCATACTTTTTCCAGCGGCTCAGGCTGGTGCGGTCCACATAATCGGGGATGTAACGCGCCATCAGCCAATGCCAGAACAGCAGGCGGAAGAACAGCAGCCCGGCATACAGCACCAGGCGCAGAAAACGAACCTGCATCCGCAGGCTGCGCGGGCGCTGTTTGACCTCTTCCAGGTGCTTCATATCGGCGGCGCGTTCCACTTCCAGCGCTTCCGCCGTCAGGGAGGGGTTGTGCGCCGCCGGGCGTGCATCTGTCCGCGAACCCGTCCCCGCCGTCTGAAATTCGGGGATCGATGAAAATTCATCGGGCGGGGTGGGCGGCACCGATGCATTAACATCGGACGGCAGCACCCCGCCTGCCTGAACGCCGTTGAGGGTGCCGCTGCTGGTCGTTTCGATGGTCATGGTGCCTCTGAATAGCTCATGGCGGATGAATTGCCGTGCGGCTCATTTAGCCCGCACGAATTGAATGTTGAGCGTCGATGATTCGAAGCGCGCATCCTGAATTTCAAGTTCCCACAATGCATAGGGCAGGACGATATTGCGGCGATAGGGCCCCACCCGCAGAGTCAGTTCATCTTTCGAGCGGTACATATCCAGGTCGGTTTTATCGGCAAACGGGAGCGGCACACGCAGGCGGTAATGATCCTTGCCCAGGGTTTCCACGGTGTGCGTTTGCCCGCTGAACATCTGCTGCGCCGGGTTCTGGTCGCCATACAGCGCGTTCCCCAGCATCCGCAGCCGTTCCAGCCCGCTGATTTCGCCGCCGAACAGCGGGGCTTTCAACAGCGGCAGGTCACCGAAGCCTTCCGCGATAGAAGCGATATTGTCCTGCTGGTTCTGCTTCCACATCGTGAAATACGGGTCGGTCACTTCATCCGGAATGATGCGGTTGCAGATGATCGCGTCGGTGGCATAGCCGTACAGGTTCAGGTAGGTGAAGGTGCGCTGCGTTTCCTTGATCACCATCTTTTCCGGGTTCACTACCAGCCGCACACTGCTGATCGCCGGGTCGGCCAGCAGGTCACGTACTTTATCCAGCGTGTTGAACAGGTTGTTCACTTCATCCCATGCATCCGGTTCGGGCATGGAGTCCCCGCGCCCGACGAGCTTTCCAATCGGGCGCAGAATACGGGCTGCGCCGCGTGTGATCGTCAGGATGCGTTCAAACCACCAGCGCGTCACGTCCGGCAGGGAGAGCAGGCGCAGCGTTTCGGCGGTGGGCGCGGCATCGACGATCAGCACGTCGTAATCGCCCTGCTGCACATACTGGTTGATCCACAGCAGGTGAGCGCCTTCCTCAAGGCCGGGGAGGATGGTCACTTCTTCAGCTACGATGTCGTCCACACCCTGCTTGCTGAACAGCGCGGTCAGGTATTTCTGAATGCGCCCCCAGTATTTATCCATCGAATAGCGGGTATCGACTTCCTGCGCCCACAGGTTCGGGTACAGTTCGACGGGTTCTGGGCCGATCTTCATCTCCATCGAATCGGCCAGGCTGTGCGCCGTGTCGGTGCTGATCACGATGGTTTTCAAGCCCATTTCGGCGCAGCGCAGCGCGGTTGCGGCGGAAATGCTGGTCTTGCCTACGCCGCCCTTGCCTGTATGTACGATGACGCGCATGAGAGGACTTCCTTGTGCTTTTCTTCACACATTATACACGAAGTGCGGCACGATGCCGCGTATTGAAAAAGTATACGTGTGATGAGAATCTGGGGTTGCACGCCCCCGGCGCTCACTACCCGAAAGGATGGGCTGACGGATCGACCGGACCGGATGGGTGCAGGCGGGCGGAATAGCCGCTGCTGTCCTGCCGCACTTCGACCAGATCGGGCAGGCTGCAAAACAGTTTTGATAGGGTGCTGTGTCCGTAATGCTTCGGGTCAAATTCCGGCTGGAGTTTACGCACGGCGCTGCCCAATGCGGATAGTTTCACCCATCCATCCTGGTCGTACTGGATTCCGCTGAACGCCGCGCTGATCAGGCTGCGCATGGTTTCAGGAGAGTATGCGGCAGCATCCGCCGCGTTTTTCAGCCGCACGCATTTATGCGTATCGAAGACAGCGAAGTCGAGCAGGTCTGGCATCGCGCGCACCGCCTTGCTCAGCGTGGCGAACCCGTAAGCTTTGGTGCGGTAGCCCGGCTGTACGTGGGTCAGCGCGGTTCCCAGTGAGGCCAGTGTGACCCATCCATCCGCGTCCCGTAAAGCGATCTGCATCGCCTTGAGCATCAGCTTGCGGAGCGGTTGAAGGTTGGGCGCGGTACGCGGGACGCTGACGGCTGATGTCGGCTTTGCAGCGGCGCTTTCATCCCCATCGATGAAGGCGAACACGTCGCAAGAACGGATCAACGCATCGGCGGCATTATGATAGCCCAGGCCGATCACGCGCTTGTGCGATTCGCGCAGCTTGTGGCACAGCGGAATGTAATCGGCATCGTTCGTGACCAGGCAGAACGCTTCGACGCGGGTGTAATGCAGCACGTCCATCGCATCCATGATCAGGCGCATATCGGACGCATTTTTGGTGCGCGCCGCGCTGCTTTGGTGCCGCAGCTTGAACCCGTTGGCCTGGGCTGCCTCACGCCAGTGGAACATATCGGCGCGCTGCCAATCGCCATATACAGCCCGCACGATCAGGCGGCCATGCCGGGCAGCTTCTTCAAGAATGTGGGGGAGGACACGGTACGAGATGTTTTCTGCATCGATTAAAACTGCGAGCTTGGGGAGCAACGAGGCCGTCCGGGTGATAGTTGCGCATCGGCTTGTCGTGTAGAAAGTACCACGAATGCCAGTTGAGAACAATGGAGAGGCTGACAGCCCCGATCACATCCCCCCTTTATTTATGGGTATTATACAAAACAACATTTACATATAAATGGAGTTGGAGCGGGCAGCGGCGCATAGGGGAAACATGGACAATACATTTTGGCTGAATGTACTTGCGGGGATCATCAGTGGCGTGGCGGTTGCACTCGTGACCAGGAACTTTGCCTCAGGAGCAGGCAGCACAGTGATCGTGATCGTTGTGACGGCGATCATTCCGGGGCCAGTCGATGAAGCATTGATCGCGGGGCTGCCGGTGCTGCTTGGGGCAACCAGCCTGTTCGAGAAGAAGGACGACTAAAGGCCAGGGTACGCCACTGTGCGTACCCTGCCCCATTCAATGTGTGAAGTGGCGTTAATCCACCTGCACTTTGACCTTTTGCGCGCCCGTGCTGGATGGGCGTTCGCTTTCATCGGTCGGCGCGGCGCTCTGCTGCTGGCGGGCGCGGAACTGCTTGTCGAGTTCGCGGCTGGCCTTTTCGACTTCTGAAACAGCGGCATCGACCAGGACTTTCAGCCCTTTGGCGAATTCCTTGCCCGCTTCTTTGCTGTGTTCCTTGAAACCATCGGGCAGCAGCGCTTCGATGGCTTTGCCCGTCTCTTCCAGGGCGCGCTTCTGGTGTTCGACGAAGGTTTCCAGCGGTGACTGCGCCTTTGGCGCTCCATCTTCCACGATTTTAATCTCCCGTTGAATGTCTTGCGGTTGCGTATCGGACATGGTGACTGCGTCCTCTGTGGCTCACATCATAGAATTGTACATCAGTGATACGCACCCGGCACGGGAAAGTTGCACGGGCTTTCAGTAGCCGCGTTTGCGCTCGATGCGGTTGAGCAGTGGTTGATTTTCCAGGTAGCGTTCCAGGTTGTCAGTGAATACTTTGGCCGCCTTTTCGTGGTAACGCACACTATGGCCGGCTACATGCGGGCTGATGATCACATTGTCCAGGTTCCAAAGCGGGCTGGTGGGCGGCAGAGGCTCACTTTCAAATACATCCAGCGCCGCCCCGCCGATGCTTTCAGCCGCCAGCGCCGAGATCAGCGCCGCTTCATCGACCGCGTTGCCGCGCCCCACATTGATTAGTACGGCGGTCTTTTTCATCGCCTTCAGCGCTTCCTCATTGATCAGGCGGTTGGTCGCGTCGATCATCGGCGTGATCACCACCAGGTAATCGCACTCCTTCGCCATCGAAACCAGCGCTTCGGGCGGGTAGATGCGCGCCGGGAGGTCGCCTTCGGGATCGCCCGTCCCCGGTTCGTGCCAGGCCAGCAGGTCGGCGGGGTGCATGACATCGCGCTTGACCGCCAGCACCTTGATCCCCATACCGTCGCACAGGCGCGCCAGTTCCCGGCCAATCGCCCCATAGCCGACGATCCCGACGGTTTGGCCGCGCAGTTCACGCGGCGCGAAGATTTTGTGGCGGTCGGCGGGCCATTCGGCGCGGGACTGGTAGCCAAGCATCGTCCGCAGCCTGTAGTTGAACGTGAGCATCATCATCAGGCAGTATTCGGCCATCACCACCGCATGGATGCCGCTGGTGGTGGTCACCTCCACATCTTCCGCCTGCACAATCGGCTCTTTGATGGCGTGATCCACGCCCGCCGTGTGCAATTGAATCCAGCGCAGACGCGGCGCTAGTGCAGGCGACGGAAACGAACGCAGCGTGTACAGAATTTCCGCATCGGCATACGCACGATCCGGCACATTCGGGAAATGCCGTTCGACTTTCAGCCGGGGCGACACATCGCGGATGCGTTCGATCAACGGATCGGCAAAATCCATTGCGACGACGACATGAATCGACTCCTGAGGTTCGCTCATCGCTCATCCTTATGCTTGGTGGTGCGCCGCTTCAGCGCGGCGTGCGGCTGATGGTACGCGAATCAGCAGGCCGCCTGCAAGTATCTCACCCGTAGCGCCCGCGATCCCTGGGTGTTAGACTCAGCGATCAGGATTCACCGCAGGAGAAAACTATTATGGGCTTGATGGATGGCAAGGTCGCGCTGATTTTCGGGGTCGCCAATAAAAATTCGATTGCCTGGGGCATTACACAGCGTCTGCACGATGAAGGCGCGACGATAGCCCTCAGCTACGCGGGCGAAGTGCTGCAAAAGCGCGTGTTTCCGCTGGCACAGGAGATCGGCTGTGATTTTGTCGAACAGTGCGACGTGACCCGCGATGAAGACCTGGATGCGGTGTTCGCAAAGGCAAAAGAACGGTTCGGGCGCATCGACGTGCTGGTTCACTGCATCGCCTTCGCCAACCGCGACGACCTGACCGGGCGTTTTGTCGATATTTCCCGCGATGGCTTCAAACTCGCGCTCGACATCAGCGCCTACAGCCTGATCGCCATGACCAAACGTGCCGAACCGCTTATGGTCGATGGCGGGAGCATCATCAGCCTGTCGTACTACGCGGCGGAAAAGGTCATGCCGGGCTACCACGTCATGGCGATTGCCAAATCCGCACTGGAAGGGATCACCCGCTACCTGGCCGCCGAACTGGGCGAAAAAGGCATCCGCGTGAATGCCATCAGCGCCGGGCCGATCAAGACGCTGGCGGGCGCGGGCGTGCCGGGGCTGCGGCTGATGCTGCGGTACAGTGAAAAAACGTCGCCGCTGCGCAAGCTCGTCTCTCAGGAAGATGTCGGCAACGCGGCGCTGTTCCTGAGTTCGGACTGGGGCGCATCGATCACCGGGGAAGTGCTGTACGTCGATGCCGGGTACAACATCCTGGGCATGACGCTGACCAAAGAGGACATTCAGGCAGCATCCGGCAGCGATTCCCCCTAATCGATGGGGATTTAGGCGGCCTGACCCTTGCAGGGGCGGGAAACGACGACGACAATCCCGTTATGACATCGAGTGCCTGTAGGCACTGTGCGCTGCCAATTGCTAAAGGATATTCACATGAATCACAGCCTGTGGAACGCGCTCATGCTGGCGCAGACATCGCCGCTCGATCAACCGCTGGTGGTCGCCGTCGTGCCAAGCCAGATCATCACGATCATCATCGTGGGGTTGATCGCGGGGTTCATCGCCAATCTGATCATTCGGGGGCGGTCGGGGTTCATCGCCAGCCTGACGTTCGGCATTCTGGGCGCGGTGGTGGGCAATTTCCTGTTCGCATTCCTCAACATCAGCGTCACGCCGGAACTGGCAGGCGGGATCACGCTGCGCTATTACGATCTGCTGGCTTCTTTCGTCGGGGCGCTGCTGCTGCTCGTCCTGCTCATCGCGCTGTTCGGGCGGCGGTTCCGCTAAACGCGCACTGCACTAGCGAAAGGCGATCACGCCAGTATACCGATGCCGTGATCGCCTTTGCATCATCAGCGCTTGAGCAGCGCCCGCCCGGACTCCGTCAGTCCCGCCGCGATGAACGCCTTGATCAAATCCAGCGCGAACAAGGGGCGGATCACGTTTTCAACAATGATCTGTGGGGTGCGCCCGATGATCAGCAGCCAGGCGCAGCCGAAGCCATACAGCACCACCAGCCCAGCCACCCCCGCCAGCCAGCGCATCCACAGCTTATCCGCGCCGCGCTGCGCCAGAAAACCTGCCGTCCATGCCGCCGGGACGAACCCTACCAGAAAGCCGCCTGTGCCGCTTGCGAACGCTGCCGCGCCCAGGTAGTTGGTATCGACCGGGAGATTGAACGCGATCAGTGTGATATACGCCAGTTGGCTCAGCGCGCCATCGCGTGCGCCCAATACCAGCCCGGAAAACAGCACGACGAGCGGTTGCAGCGTGAATGGAACGGGGTAGAAATCGATGCGCACGCGCGCCGAAAGCACGGTGAGCAGGGCGAAGAAGGCCACCGCTGCCAGGCGCTGAAGCGCGCTGAAATCGCGGGTGGCGGGCAAAGTACGTAACATGAAGCTGAAC
This sequence comes from bacterium, assembly GCA_033764035.1. GTDB lineage: Bacteria > Chloroflexota > Anaerolineae > Aggregatilineales > Phototrophicaceae > Flexifilum. The sequence goes on along the minus strand of JANRJJ010000014.1, from coordinate 69,258 downwards.
TCCTTGACGTGTAAATCGACGATCTGCAACCCACAACCCTGTAACATGGATTTCGCTTCGGCAGCGCTGCTCGTGCATCCTGCGAGTCCGCGTTTTGCGGTTACGTCCGCATCATGGGGTTAGGCCAGCGCTTCGACGGCGACCTGTGTCAGCTTGAATTCCGGTTTGAAGCGCCCCGGCTGCTTGTCCGCCTTTTCGGTCATTTCTTCAATCAGCGTGACGCGCACCCCTTTCGACGGCAGTTCGTAGCAGGTGTGCAGCGTGGTCGGTGACTGCGAATTGCGGAAAAATGCTAACCGGTTCTGCGGATCGAGCCGGCGGAGTTTGCCGCTTGCCCGGTTGAAAGAGACGTTTGCCAGTTCTTGCGCGAGCTGCGCGCGTTCTTGTGCGTTGAGTACGGCCATTTACCCCAGTTCCTGAGTGCTTCAGCACAGATGTTTCGGTTTCCCTGCCAACAATTGTATAATCGATGGATGGAGCCGCAAAGGATTTGATCGCACCGTGTTGGAATCCCCACTTTCGATTACCGATGTCACCCTGTATATCAACGATCTGTTCCAGACCGACGACCGCTTACAATCGGTGTGGGTGATGGGCGAAGTTTCGAACATGAAGCGCGCTGCCAGTGGGCATTGTTATTTCACGCTCAAAGATGGCGCTGCGGAACTGACGTGTGTGCTGTTCCGCAGCGATGCCCAACGACAGTCGCTCATCCCGCGGGATGGCGATTCGGTCGTGGCGCACGGCGCGATCAAGGTGTACGTCCAGCGCGGATCGTATCAGTTGTACGTGGATCGCGTGCGTCCGGTGGGCGTGGGCGATCTGTATGCGCAGTTCGAACAGCTTAAGGCGAAACTGGAAAGCGAAGGGCTGTTCGACCCCGAACGCAAGCGTCCGCTGCCATCGTTCCCGCGCACGATTGGCGTGGTCACGTCGGCGGATGCCGCCGCTTTTCAGGACGTGCTGAACGTGCTGCGCCGCCGCTTTCCGCTGGTGCAGGTGCTGCTTGCGCCCACGCTGGTACAGGGCAGCGACGCGCCGCCGCTCATCCGCCGGGCGATTCAGGCCATCGACGCACGCGACGACATCGACGTGATCCTGATCTGCCGGGGCGGGGGCAGCCTGGAAGATTTATGGGCGTTCAACGATGAAGGTGTGGCGCGTGCCATCGCCGCCGCCCGTCACCCGGTGATCAGCGGGGTGGGGCATGAAACCGACTTCACGATTGCCGATTTTGTGGCCGATCTGCGTGCGCCCACACCCAGCGCCGCCGCTGAACTGCTCACGCCGGATATTGAGGACTTGCGCTACCATGTCGCCCGGATGCGCCGCCAGCTTGCCGATGCGGTCACGGCGGCAGTGGGGCGCAAACGCAGCGCGCTCGACGATGAACGCCGGGCGCTGCGCAACGCATCACCGCTGGTCAGCATACGGGCGCTGCGCCAGCGCATCGACGAATACACCGGGCGTATGACCCGTGCTGAACGGGCGCATCTGCACCTGATGCGGGCGAATCTGCGCGGCAAAATGGCCGCGCTCAGCGCCGCCAGCCCGGACGCGATTCTGAAGCGCGGCTATGTCATGGTTCGGCGTACTGACGGCACGAATCGTGCTGACGGCACCGAGCGCGTGAACAGCGCCGCCGCTCTACGCCCCGGCGAGCGCGTGCGGCTGCACTTTCACGATGGCGAACGCGGCGCGACAATCGATTGATCAGCAAATGAGAGGACACATGGAACACGACATCGCCGGGATGAACTTTGAAGCGGCCTACGCCGAACTGGAACAGGTACTCACCCAATTGGATTCGGGCGAACTGCCGCTCGATGACTCCGTGCGGCTTTACGAACGCGGGCGGCTGCTGGCCGAACACTGCCAGCAGTTGCTCGATCAGGCTGAACTGCGCATTACGCAGATCAATGAAGGCTGAAGATCGGCGGCCTATTCAGGGATGTGACAAGGGTTTCCACAGTCATATTACCCAAAATCAAGCGGCTGATCCCCCTTTTTATCCCAAACTTGGGATAAAGGGTCAGCGGCGCAGCCGCCGAAGGATCAAGAGCGGGATCGCCCGTGCTTCGTCGATCCGGAAGATCAGCGCCAGCGCGAAGAAGATGACTCCCCCTAGCGTGCCGCCCACGATCAGGGTGAGCAGCGCCCCCGCATCGCGGATCGCCGCCTGCACCAGCCAGATCGCCGCGCCCATGCCCACCGCCGCCGCCAGCGCGGGCAGTGCGCCGCCCACCACCGATGGATCGCCCAGGCCGCCGATTCGCCGCCGCAGCAGCAGCCACAGCGCTGCCGCTTCCAGCAGTGTGGTGATCGAATTCGCCAGCGCCAGCCCGCCGAACGCGCCGTTTTCCGCGCTGGAGGGGTCACCGATCACGCGGATCAGCACCAGGCTGAGGGTAATATTGGCGGCAATCGATAGAATACCCACCCGCACCGGAGTCCACGTATCGGCCAGTGCGTAAAACGCCCGCGACAGCACCTCCAGCAAGCCGTGTCCGGCGATGCCCAGCGCGTAAAACGCCAGCGCCCACGCCGTCGCCCGTGTCGCTGCCGCATCCCATGCGCCGTATTGCAGCAGCACTTGAATCAGCGGTGCGCCAAGCAGGATCAACCCCACCGCCGCCGGGAACGCCAGGAACAGCACGCCGCGCAGCGCTTCACGCAGCCGCGCCTTGTAGCGGTCCATATCGCCGTTGGCCGCCAGCCCCGCCAATGTGGGAAACAGCGCCGTCCCCACGCTCTGCGCGACCACGCCCAGGACGAAAAACATCAGCGTCCAGGCCATCGTGAGCGCGGTTCGGCTGCCCGCCGCCATCCCGGATGTGAGCGCGACATTGACGACGAAGTTGATCTGTACGACGGCCAGCCCCAGCACACGCGGGCCCATCAGCGCCAGCACTGCCCGTACCCCGTCGATGCGCGCATCGATCAGCACGCGCAGCCGCCCAACTGCGCCCGCACGCGGCAGGCCGGGAAGCTGGATCAGCAGGTGGAGCAGTGCGCCGATCACCGCGCCGTAGGCCAAACCATATACCGCCCGGTCGGGGTCGGCGGCGCGCAGCAGCGGCACCAGGATCAGCGCCCCGGCGATTTGCCCGACGTTGTAGAGCGCGGCGGCCAGCGCGGGGAGCGTGAACATCTGCTGCGCATTCAGGATGCCCATGATCAGCCCGCTCACACTGAAGATCACCACGGTGACGAGCATGATCTGCGTGAGCGACACCGTGAGCGCCTGCTGTGCAGGCGGCTCGCCGGGGACGAGCAGTGCCGGGACGATCAGCGGCGCGAAGGCCGCCATCAGTGCCGCCAACGCCGCGCCAATCAAGGTGACAAGGGTAAGGACGGCGCTGGCCAGCCGCCATGCCTTCGCGGGATCGGTCGCCATCTGCCGCGAAAATACCGGGATGAACGACGATCCCAGCGCGCCGCCCGCCACCAGCGTGAACAGCAGTTCGGGGATGCGCTGTGCCGCGATGAACGCATCCAGCGCCGGGCTTGCGCCGAATGTGGCCGCGTACACGGCGGTGCGCACCAGTCCCAACAGACCGCTGGCCATGAAGCCGAGCAGTACCACCAGCGCGGCACGGGCGATCTGCCCGCTCGATAAGGTTTTTGCCATAGTTGACGTTGTGGTCATCCGTTCAATACAAAAGGCACGGTCGGGCGTGGATGCGCCGCCGTGCCTTGAAAAATCAGCCAGCGTATGAAAACCGACAGGCTTACGTGCGCGGGATGTGCAGGGTCATCCCATAGTAGATCAGGTTGATATTGTAGATATTGTTCAGCGCGGCGATGTCGTACACGTTCACGCCATAGCGCTGCGCGATGCTGAACAGGGTATCGCCGGGCTGAATCACATACGTAATCGTGCCTGCATTACCGCCAGGACCGGCGTTGCTTGGCGGGGGCGGCGCGAACACGCTGCCATCGGCGGGCGATACCGAGCGGAGCGGCACATTACTCGCAATGGCGCGGGCGAGTACCCACCCTTCAAGGCCATCGCTTAGGCGGACGAGCGCCCATTCCGAATTGAAGCTGCGCCCGACCAGCACGACCGATGCACCCTGGGGCGCGAAGCCGATGACTGGGTTGTTTTCATTCGGCCCGCTGAGGAGCTGTGCGCCGCCGAAGCTGTTGATCGTCGCGGTGGGGACGAGACCCGCCGCCGGGACGGGATCGCCCTGGGAGCTAACGGCAATCGACAGCGTGCTGATGCGCGTTTCGGTATACAGGTAATTGATGTTCGCCCAACCCTGCGCGCCGTTCGTGAAGCCGATCAGCACCCAGTTCCCTTCTTCATTGCGCCCCAACAGGTTCACGCCGAACCCCTGCGGCAGCGTGGCGACCGCGCCAAAGCCAAGCCCAGGGCCGGAACGAACATTCAGGAAGGCAGTATTGACGTAAGCCACCGGTTGATCTTGTGCCATTGCCGGGGCAGCAAAGGCGAGAATGCTCATAAACAACGCCACCACGAGCAGCACGAGTTTGGTACGCAAGGCGGAACCCTCCTTCAGCATCCGATATGCCCTTATTCTGGCACATCTCGACATTCTGTCAAACTAGAGGGTGCTTGACTCTTAATCGATGGCGGCGGCGAACACCTGGGCGGCTTCCGGGGCGCGTTCCGATTCCTGTTTGAAACGCCGCACGTTCACATGTGCCAGGGCATACAGGCTGACAGCCAGCCCAACCGCGCCGATCACGAATACCGCGCCGTAGGCGATGCGCGGGTCACCGCTTAGGCTCAGCGCCAGGTCCCGCACGATGCCGCCGCTGCTCACGCCCATGCCGCGCGCCAGCGTGACGACCAGCGTCCAGAAGCCCAGAAACGTCCCCGCCCGCCCGAACGGACTCATGTCCATCATCATACCGAGCGTGCCAACATTCCAGATGCCCAGCCCCAACCCAAGTACGATCAACCCCGGTGTGACCAACCCGCGAATGGCCGCCAGCGATGAAAGCGCGAAGATCGCGAATGCCCCTACCAGCAATCCCACCCCAAGCCAGTTCATGCGCGTATTGTTCAGCCACTTGAAGCGCCGCCCCAGGATCAGAAACACGATGGTTGCCAGGATCGCCATGCTGCCCCAGTAACCGGAAAAGCGCGTCGTGATGCGCGCCTCCATGCCCAGCACATCGCCTGCGAACGGCTCCAGGATCGCATCCTGCGAAAAGGCGAACGCCATCGAAAGCGCCAGATACCAGAAGAAGAAGCGGGTCTGTGGATTGCTCCACGCCAGCCGCAGATCGCCCATCAGCGATGGTTGATGTTCGCCCCCGGCTGCCCCTGTGACCGCGCCCTGGCTGCGCCGCTCTTCGCCGATCAGCGAAAAGAACCACAGGCTGCCGAGCGTGAGCGCCGCAATCCCGAACAGATTCAGCACGACCAGCGGGCTGAAGCGCAGCAGACCATGCCCGAAATGCTGCGCCACGATTTCCGGGTTGAAGCTGGCAATGTCCATCGGCGTGGAGCCAGACGGCAGGAAAATGCCGAAGAAAATCCCACCGACCGTGAAACCGATCAGCAGGAATGTCCACACGATGCCGACCGCACGCCCACGCTGATCCTCACGAGCGCGGTCATAAATCAGCGCTAAAAAGGTGCTGCCGCTAAGCGCGTTCCCCAGGCTGAACAGGATCATCGACCCCGCCAACCCAAGCCACTGGGCGATGGATGCCTCACCGCGCACGCCGCTTTGCGCCACCGACGCTGTGCTGAAGCCCAGCCCCAGTACGCTGATCACCATCATGGCGCGCCCCAGCCAAATCCAGAACAGGCGGCGGTAGCCGCCGATAGCGCGCTGGTCGCTCTGCCGCCCCGCCCAGATGCCGAGCGGCGCGAGAAAGTAGCGCAGTGCCGCCAGAATGCTGATCGGCGTGGCGCTGAAGCCCAGGTCGCTGATCATGATGCGGTTCCAGATGCCGGTGGCCAGAATATCGGCCATGCCGCTGCCAAGATGAAAAAAGCCGATCTTCAGATTGCGGGACGTGGAAAGCCCCGTTTCCGCCGCTGCCAATTGTGCCGCCTGTGCCGGAACATCCCCCGGCACACTGCCCGCGTTGATCACCGCTGTCATCTTCACCCAATTCTGCTAAATCGCGGAGGTTATGGTAGATTCACGTAGATTTAGTGAGAATTATACGGCGGATTCTGAAAGCGAGTCAACGCGCACAACGGAAATGTGCGCGGTGGCGCGAGACTCAGGCGATCTCGTCGAACGGGGGAGTGCGCGCCTTCACCAGCGCTTGAATGGTGGCGACGGCATCCCACGCTGCTGCCTGTTCGGCTGTGGGCAGGTTCAGCGCGGCGAATTCGTCCTCATCCAGCACGCGCACGGTTCCGTGTGGGCTGACGAACACATCCAGCGCCACATCTTCCGCACGGATCAACGCTGGAACTGCCGCCAGATCGAAACGGGCGGGGCGGGTGATGTTGCAGTACCAGCCTTTCAGCCGCCCGTCGTCCACATCTTCGATGCGAAAGATGTTGTACCAGCGGTCGGTATAGAAATACTCGGTCATGCGGTCGCCTTTGCGGAAATGCACGTAATCCGTCGGGACATCGCGCCCCATTTGCGCTTCCAGGCACACCGATGTTTCATCGTGGGCGATGATCACGCCTTCATACTGCCACACGAACGCGCCGCGTTCATCGAGTTTCTGCACGATCACCGCCGCGCCGCTCATGTTAAGCCCGCCCGACGGTATGCACGACCAGCAGCACGCCATCGCGCACATGGATCACGCCGCGTTCGCCTTTCAGGACGTTGCTTACGCCGCGCGCCGGACCGAACGGTAAATCCTCATCCTTGAGTGGGTAATACAGGTTTTCGGTGCGCACCCCGCGCACCCCGCCGCCCAATGGGATGAGCGATACGGTATCGCCCGGTGCGCCCTGAATCGCGCTGGAACCGGGCAGCGCCAGCCAGGTTTCCTGTTTCCCGGCGCAGATGCGCACATCGATCCCGCGCAGTGCGGGCAGCGCCAGCAGATACACATTTGCCATCGTCTGGTCGAGCCGATCCCCGACCGCGCCGATCACGCGGATGCGGCGGGGGTCGGCTCGCGCCGCCCACAGCAGCACCAGTTCGAGATCGGTCTCATTTTTTTCCTGGGGATAGCGGTAAATCTCCGCACCTGCCGCTTCCAGGGCGTGCAGTTCGTCCGGCGTGAGCGAGTCCATATCGCCAATCACGACCTGGGGGGTCAATCCGTAATGCCGGGCGATGCGTGCGCCGCCGTCCGCCGCCGCGATCAGCGGATGGTGCGCCTGCTGAATCGCCCGCTGCACCATCGCGCCGTCGTTAGCATCGCCGTTGGCGAAGATCAGAATATCCCGATCCAGCATGACGATGCGGCCTCAGCGGGTGCGCCGCCGCCAGCGATCTCGGAAGGCGACCTTGCTCAGGTCGTCGGCTTCCAGAAAATCGTTCGCCACGCGCATGAACCGATCATCTTCGAGCATGGGGAAATGGCGGATGCCTTCCAACGGGATCGCCAGCGTGGTCTGTTCTTTATCAAGCGTGATGTAGCTCCATACATTCTCGTTCGGCACGGGGATGATGGGGTCGTCCTCTCCGTGTACGATCACGAGCTGCATCGGCAGCAGTCGCATCGTATCGAGCATTTTGCCGCTGTCATATGTCATGGCCGATGTCAGCAGCGCACGCAAGTCGGTTTTGGGCGTATCGACATCGAGCTTCTGATACAGCGTGTCGGTCTTTTTAAAGCACTTCGAGAGCAGGGCTTCGACTGAAACGCCCATGAAAATGCCCTGTAATGGGTTGCTGTTCGAACTTTCGAGAATCTGCGCCCGGTTCATGGTTAGGTCATCGGGCGCGGGCGGCGCGGAAGGAACCGGAATGCCGCCCCGTGCGCGTGCCGCTTCAATCAGCGCGGCGCGCATGGCGGCACTGGCGCTCATCGCGGTGGGCGCGCTGGGGCCGAACTCTTCCCCTTCGGGAATCACTGGAGCGCGGTTATTGGTCATCAGGACTTTACGGCCCGCCGGGGTACGCCGATCCAGGTCGTGCGAATCGAACAGCGGCGCGCTCACCACCATCAGTTTTGGCACGCGGTCGGGGTAGCGGCGCGCAAACATGATCGCTATCATCGCACCCAGGCCGTGCGCGATGATTGCGGTTTTCGGAATGCCAAGCTGGTTCATGAAATCGTCCAGCAGGGCGATCTGATGCTCCAGTGAATAACGCGCCGGGTTCTTGCCGCTGTCGCCAAAGCCGTACAGGTCGAGCGCGTACACGCGGTATTTCGCCTGAAGCTGCTGCATCGTGGGAACCCAGTACCGCCACGAGCCGATCCAGCCATGCAGAAGCAGCACCGGGCGGCCACGCCCCAGCACTTCATAATGAACCAATTCGCCGTTGAAACTGATGGCGCTCATCGCCCGTTTACGCTGCCCCGTGTTCTTTGAGAATTTCCCCCACCCGGCGGATCAGTTCATCCGGGATGAAGGGTTTGAGAATATAGGCGATAGCCCCGGCTTCGATGCCATTCTGAATTTCTTCATCCTGCCCTTTGGCGGTGAGAAAGACCACCGGCACATCGGCCATGTTGTCCATCGCCTTGATCGCCTTGCACGCTTCATAGCCCGTCATTTTGGGCATTCGCACGTCCATCATGATCAGGTCAGGGTTCACCCGGTGAACCAGTTCGACGGCTTCCGCACCATTTTTCGCAGTCGTCACCGAATGCCCTGCGAACGTGAGGGTGAAATTGAGCAGTTCTCGGATGTCGTGTTCGTCTTCAGCGATGAGAATCGTAGCCATTCGTCCGTGTTCATCCTTGATTCGGATTCGGGAGTGCGTTCGCGGCAGACCTGTTATCCGGGTCACTCACGCTTTCCGGGCCATCAATCGGCAGGGCGAACGCGAAAGTTGAACCGATATTCGGTTCACTTTCCGCCCACACGCGCCCCCGGTGCATTTCGACCAGGTTCTTCACAATTGAAAGCCCTAACCCCGTGCCTGCCACTTCCATCACCAGCGCATGTTCTTCAAAGCGTTCAAACCGATCCCAGATGCGCGGCAGGAAATCTTTCGGGATGCCAATCCCGTTGTCCTTCACGCTGACCAGCATGAACGGCGACTCCTGGTCGCGCTGGGCTGTAATTTCAATCTTACCACCAGGGTAAGTGTAGTTGAACGCATTATCCACAAGGTTTTCCAGAATTTGCGCCACTTTCTGGCGGTCGGCCAGCACGGGCGGCAGTGCGGGGTCAATGTGCGCGGTCACCGAGATGTGTTTGCGTTCAGTATCGCTGCGCGCCTGCACCCCTTCCACGGCCCAGGCGATCACATCGGCCATGCTGAACCGCTCCAGCGCGATCTTTTCGCTGCCGCTGTCCAGCCGCGAGATATTCAGCAGGTCGTTGACCAGGTTGCTCAGGCGTTCGGCATTGCCCTTGATCGTCTCCAGGAATCCGCGCTGCTGGTCGGTCACGTTGCCCGCCGCGCCCATCATCAGCAGGTCGGCATAGCCTTTGATGCTGGTCATCGGCGTGCGCAGTTCATGGCTCACGTTCGAAATGAAGTCCGACTTCATTCGGTCAACTTCCACATCGCGGGTGATGTCGCGGAACACGGCGACCGTCCCCAGAAAGACATCGGCATTGAACACGGGCGACGCGGTGATGCTGACCACCTTGCGCCCCACTTCGATGCGTTCGAGCAGCAGATTATCGCGCTGTGGACGCTGTGACCGGGTGATCCAGTGGTCGAGCAGCGATACCCACGACACCTCTGCGCCTTCATACAGCGTTTGCAGCCGGGCAAGCGGCTGATTCAGCGCGTAATCGCGTGGTACATCCAGGATGCGCGCCGCTGCGCCGTTGAACAGCATGATCACGCCGTCGGCATTCGCCAGCAGCACACCGTCGGCGATGCCTTCCAGAATGGCGGAGTTCTTTTCCGCTTCTTCGCGTTCCAGGCGCAGCAGGTTTGCCATTCGCTGAGTCTGGTCGCGCAGCAGGTTGTACAGGTCGGCGTTGTTGATCGCCGCGCTCACCTGGCTGGAGGCCGCGCTTACCAGCTTCAACTGAGGTTCGTTGAACAGGTTCACCGCATGGCCGAGGAACACAATCGCGCCCTGTACTGCGTCGTTGGTGCGCAGTACCACGCCGATGGCGCTGTGCCATTCCGCTGCGCCCGCTGCGGTTGTATCCCAGAAATCGAAGCGGTGCAGATCGTCGATCAGCATGGCATCCTGTCGCTGAATCAACCACTGCGCGAACATTTCCGCCGGGTGGCTGACGGCCTGCTGCGCGCCTTTGGGGGCGATGCGCAGTTCGCGGGTGCGGCGCGCTTCGGTGCTGTCGCCGGGGCGGTAGCTGGCTGCGCCGTTGGTGCTGCCATCCGCCGGGGGCGCATCGCTGATTGTGTGCAGCGTGGCACGGGTGAGCAGGCGGTCGGTCATCGGGTCGAGGATCAGCACCACGCCGTCATCCGCGCCGATGGCATCGGCACTCATGGTCAGGGCGCGGTTGAGGACGGTTTCATATTCCAGCGTGCTGCCCAGTTCGGCGGTGATGCGGTAGAGCGAGTCCAGGCGGTCACGTTCGGTTTGCAGTTCAGCGGTGCGTTCCTGCACGCGCAGGTTCAGCTCATCGGCAAAGCGGCGGATACGGTCGAACAGGCGGGCATTCTGAATGGCCGCGCCGATCTGTGCGCCGATGGTGGTCAATACGCGCTGGTCGTTCAGCCCGAACGGGCGCGTCACTTCGGTATCGCGGACGGCAAGCACGCCCTGCACCTGGTCACCTGCGATGATCGGCACGCCCAGGTAGCGGCTGATCGCGCCTTCGCTGTTGCTGATCTTCAGGTTGCGGCGCACTTCATCCACGCCCATCTCACCGCCCAGCGAGAGCGGGCGGCGCGACTTGATCACGAATGAGACTTCATCATCCCCCAGCGGGCGCGATGCAATGTGCTGATCGTTCCCGTCGTGGACGGCCATCGGGAAGGTGATCTGCTGGCTGTCCGCGTCATACAGCGCCATATAGATGTCACGGGCGCTCATCAGCGAAGCCACCTGTTCGCGCACGGTGCGAATCATGCCGTTGATGTCCATCGTGGACGAGATCGCACGGCTCAGTTCGTTGATCACGATGGCCTGTTCGACCTGGGCGGCGGTTTCGGTGGTCAGGCGGGCATTTTCGATGCGGGTGGCGGCCTGTGCGCCCAATGCCTGCGCCATGCGCGTTTCGCGGTGTGTGAAGGTACGCATATGGTCGTGCAGATCGACTTGCAGCAGGCCAATCGCTTCACCCGCCGTCGAAGTTGCCAGCGGCACGAGCATACGGGCAATATCGCCCTGGGACTGCATATCGGCCAGTTCCCGCGCATCGGCGTTCGCGTCATCCTGGCGGATCACCACCACCTGCCGATCCCGGATGGCGCGCATTTTCGCGGGGAACGCGAACAGGTCGAAGGTCGTCCCCACCGGGAGCGTGTTCCGCTCGTCGGGCGTGCGGTTCACGTTCAGTTCCACGCGCAGAATATCCTCTACGTTGTCGTAGATCATCAGCGTGCAGTCGTCCATATCGAGCGCGTGCATGGTCAGTTCCACCACGCGGGCGAATACTTCATTCAGGTCGAGCGTGAGCGATGTCGCCTGGGCGGCTTCGAGCAGCGTTTCCAATTCGCGGGTGCGCACCAGTGTCTGTTCCAGCAGATGGGCGTTCTGCACCGCAATCGCCGCCTGGTTGGCAATGATCACCGAAAGGTCGAACTTTTCCGGGTCGAAGGCCGATTCGGTGTCGTAAAACTCCAGTTCAAACGCGCCCGTCACCTGGCCGCTGACCGTCATCGGCAGCATGGCATAGCCCGTCATGCGCGTGGGGACCAGATCGTCATACAGGTCGTCGGTTGGGGAGAGCGCTTGCAGCCGTTCAATCACGATGGGCTTGACCGACTGGATCACCCTGCGGATCGCCTTCATCCCATCCAGGTCGATGGTGCGCGTGGGCGGAAAATCGCCGCGTGGGTATTCCACGATCACGCGGCCTATGCCCAGGTCGCGCTCGAACAGGAAGGCACGTGCCTTTTTCACATCCAGGATGGTGCAGATTTCGCTCAATGCGACTTCGAGAATATTTTCCGTATCGAGCGACTGCGCCAGGCGAATCGATGCGCGGTTGAGCAGGTTCAGCCGTTCGGTCGTGACCTGCTGCTGTTCAAACAGCGTCGAATTGATCAGCGCGACCGCCATTTGGTTGGCGAAGGTGAGCGCGGCCTGTTCCGACTGCGGGTTGTAATAACGCGGCTGCTGTTTGCTCAGCGCAATCACGCCGATCACGGTGTTCTTGCTCACCAGCGGAATACCGAGCCAGCTTTGCGCCTGGCCTTCGCCGGGGAGCGGGTCGGTTCCCAGGAATTGACTGATCGATACCGCCTGCTGGCCATCGATTACGCGGCACAGGCGCTCATTCTGCTTGAGCGGGACGCGGATCGCCGGGTCATCGGGCGTATAGCCGCGCCACGCTTCCAGCGTGAGCGCGTCACCTTCCACCCGCCAGAACGTGAGCGTATCGTAACCGATCACCCGCGCCATTTCTTCCATCGCCAGCGATACCACGTCGTCCCGCCGCAGCGCCGCCGTAATTCGGCTGGAAACTTCGGTCAGGGCGGCCAGTTGTTCGGCGCGGGCGGCCAATGCCCGTTCAAGCTGTTCACGTTCGGTCACATCTTCTACCAGCAGCACCACACCGCGCACGCTGTCGCCATCGCGCAGCGGGTACAGGTAGAAGTTCTGTACGCGGGGCTGTGCATCCACCACCAGGCGCACATCGAGCAGTTCACGCGGCGCGCCCGTGTCCAGCACGTCGCGCAGGGCGGCGGCCAGGGCAGGCTTGTATTCCGGGCGGTACTTGAACAGGTCGGTACGCACCGCTGCCCGTTCATCCCATCCATACGTGCGGCGCATGAAATCGTTGATCGTCAGGATGCGGGCAGAGGGGTCTAATACGACGATGCCCTGCTGAATCGACTGCACCACCGATTCATTGAACGCCCGCAGATTGAGCGCCTGATTGAACAGGCGGGCGTTCTGCACCGCGACCGCCGACAGGTTGGCAATGCGCTTCAACAGGTCGCGGTTTTCATCGAAGGCGGCGGCGCTTTCATGATCCGCGCCGAAGTGCATGGCTCCCAGTGAAATACCACCCGTGACGAGTGGCACGAACAGGCTGGTGCTTTCGCCTTCCGCCCACCACGACCGCAGATCGTCATAGGCGGTCGCTTCGTCGCGGTCGCTGTACAGAAACTCGCGCCCGGTTTCAAACGTGCGCGCCAGCGCGGTATGCGAAAGGGTCGAACGACGTTCGCGGGCGGTGTTCAGCGCACCATCCGGGGCGACGGTCGCCCGCAGCAGGTCGAATCCCTGCCCATCGGTATCGAGCAGCGCCATCGTCATACGGTTGAACGGCACCAGGCGCAGCGCCCCACGCGCCACCGCTTCGATGATCGCATTCATCTCCAGCGTGCTGGAGATCGCCTCCATGACTTCATTCAGACGCGCTTCTTCTTCGGCATCGCGGCGGGTCTGCATATACAGCCGCATGTTTTCAAGCGTCGATGCGGCCTGATGCGCGAAAATCTCCAGGATTTCGACCGTGCCGCGTTCCGGGCGTGCGCCGTCATAGGGGCGGTCAAGGCTCATCACGCCCAGCAGATCGCCTTCCGCGCCTGCAATGGGAACCAGGAGCATATCGCCGTCGCGCCAGTCATTGCGCCCGCCGGGGTGCATGGTGCGGATGCCGGAAAAGCCCGTCGAAAGCACATCCCCGCCGCGCACCGCCCATTTCGCCACCTGCTCGAAGGGGAAGAAGTACGATTCACTGAGCTGAAATTCGCGCTTTTCGAACAGCGTGTGCAGATCGTCGCGCAGCATGGTTTTGCTGCGGGTCGCCTCAAATTCATTGATGGGGATGCCCGCCTGGGCGACACGCCGCAGCGTGCCATCGCTTTCGTCCATCATCGTCATCAGCACGACATCGTAGCCGCAGCTTTGCTGTACGCTGTAGGCGATGGCTTCCAGCAGTGTCACCGGGTCAACCACCGTCTGGATGATCTGGCCCAGTTCAAAGATGCTGTTCAACTGTTCGACGCGGCGGCGCAGACGGTCGCTGCGCACCTGGTTTTCGACGTAGCGGCGGTTGTTGCCAAAGCTGAGCGATGCTTTGGCGGCCAGGGTGGTCAGGAAGGCAGCGGCACGGTTGTCGAACTGGCGCGGCTGATCGTGATACAAATGGATGATGCCGACCGGCTCATCTTCATACGTGAAGGCTACCGCGACCGCTGAACGCGCATCATGGGGAACGGGAATCATCTTTTCGCCCCGCAGCAGCGAACTCGTCCCCCGGTAATCATCGACCACGACCGCCTGATTCGGCGTTTCCAGCGCCGCTTTTTCGATGCTCGACAGGCCGTCGAAGGCGCGGCGTTCGCCCAGGCGTTTGCTGATCACGGGCATGGCGGGGGAACGCCATTCCGCCAGGGGTGCGAGCAGCGCGACGCTGTTCCCGCCCGCTTCGGTGGCGCGTGCCGCTTCCTGCCGGATCACGTCCAGCACCCGATCCAGATCGAGCGTGAGCGCCAGTTCATCGCTCACGCGCTGGATCGCGTCCAGTTCGAGCAGACGGCGGCGCAGATTTTCACCCGTGTTTTCGTACAGGCGCACGCGGTCGAGCGCGGCGGCGATGTGGATCGCCATTGCCGACATCAGCCGCAGATCGCCATCGGTATAATAATCTTCACGGTTGGCGATGCCCAGTTCGCCCAATGCCTGATCGCCCACCACCAGCGGCACCAGGATGGTCTGCCACAGGTTGAGGGTTTCAACGACCGACTTGTAGACGGGCAGCACGCGCTTGTCGCTGCTCAGGTCGTTGCTCATGAACGGGCGGCGTGAAACGGCGACGCTGTTTTCAAAGCCCCGGCTGAACGTATCGAAGATGATCGGCTCGACCAGTTCAATACCGTACATCTTCGATGTTTCGGTGATCAGGCGCGCCGTGACCGCAGAATACGAATTGACGAACGAAACCGGGCTGTCCATGATGCGGGCAATTTCCGCCAGCACCGGGGTAAAGCTGTCATCGGGGGTGAGGATCATCCCGGCCAGCTCGGCCACGCGGCGCAGACGTTCGGCTTCGGTAGCGCGGCGCTGCGCTTCACGGAACAAGCGGCTGTTTTCGATCACGCCTGCAAGCTGTGCGGCGAAGATCAGCAGCAGGCGCGCATCGCGTTCGTTGAACGGCTCGCCGCTGCGCTTGTTGGCGACCTGAATTGCGCCGATGCGCCGCCCGGCGCTGTTCAGCACCGCGAACATGGTATGCTGCATCCCCACCCGCGCCGCCGCATCGACGATCCCGGCGCTGTTGGCCAGCACGTTCGATTCGACGTTGTTGGCGAAGAAGGTATCTTCCTCTTCCCACACCTGCGCCAGCGGCGACCCCGGAGCCAGCGAGATGCCGTACCCCTGAAGCTGCCAGTCCTCCGCGCCGAAGAACGGAAGCTGAGGCGTAAGCCGCTGCGCCGCATCGTCGTACAGCAGCACGCCGCACAAGGCGACGTTCATCAACTGCGCGACTTTTTCGTTCGCCTGCTCCATAAAATCTTCGCTCTGGTTGATCACGTTGAGCGCGAGCGTGATTTCTTGCAGGCTTTCCATTTCCGTATCGCG
This sequence comes from bacterium, assembly GCA_033764035.1. GTDB lineage: Bacteria > Chloroflexota > Anaerolineae > Aggregatilineales > Phototrophicaceae > Flexifilum. The sequence continues at coordinate 53,547 of JANRJJ010000014.1, read as the reverse complement.
TTCCGTATCGACCGCTCTCAGGCGCAGGTCTTCGACCACGACCGCCGCCTGTGAAGCCAGCAGACGCAGATTCTGCACATCCCGGTTGGTGAAGCCGCCGAAAGCGCGCTTGTTGCCCAACTGAATCGCCCCGATACGCCGCCCGGCAGCGACCAGCGGCATGATCAGTGTGTTGTACATGCCCGCCGCCGTCACCAGGTTGTTCATGCCCAGCGGCTCGACCAGCGGTTCATCAGACAGGTCGTTGGTGTACCATGCACCGTCGCGTTCCCAGATCGCACGGCCTTCACTGCCTGGCGGGACGGGAACCGCGTAGTTCTGGCGGATGAATTCCGGCACGCCGTAGAACGGAGCCTGTGCGACGAGCAGATTCCGACGTGCATTATAGATCAGCACGCCGCACATTTCCGCGCCGATCAGCCGGGCGATTTGTTCGGTGATTGCGCCGAACGCCCCGCGTGGATCGTCATTGGCGATCTGCTGAAGGCGTACCAGGTCTTCAATGCGGCGCGCCTGTTCGCTGTACAGTTCGGCGTTGTAGATCGCAATCGCAATCGGTTTGGCAATCGCCATCAGCAGCGCCAGGTCGGTCTGGGTGTAGCGGCGGGTGGTTTCACTGGCGAGTTCAAACGTCCCCAGAAAGCGTTGATCGAGCGTGAGCGGCACGCCGACGAAACTGCGGAAACGGCTTTCCGGCAGTTTAGGCCGCACCACCGCCGGATCGTCCTTGTCCGGCACGAGAACCGGCTTCCGTTCACGGGCGATCCACCCGCTGATCCCTTCTTCCAGACGGTAGCCGCCGCCGCGTTCCGCCAGCGCGATCACATACATCGCATCACCGACCCACCCACGCGGCGTGAGCAGTTGCAGGTCATCATCCCACAGCGTGATTTCGCCCGCATCCGCCGGAATGGAACGCTGCACAATTTGCAGCAGGTTGGTCAGTCCTTGTTCGATGCCCTGGCTGGCGTTGACCGTTTCACCGATCTGGTTCACGATCAGAATCGCTTTGCTGAGGTCATAGCCGCCGTCGGTGCTGGTGGAGGCCGTATTCAGTTCGCGCAGCACGATCACGACGCGCTGTTCCATCCCGGCAGGGATGGTGTGTGCGCTGGCCTGCACCCAACGGTTGCCGAACTGGAACGCGGCCTGGCCGTCACCCGTGAACAATTCGAGAAAACTATCCTGAGGCTGTGCAAAGCGCGCCAGCGCTTCCAGGGAAGGGACACTGCCTTCCACATTCAGCCAGCGCCGCAGCGTGTCGTTCACATGCGTGACCAGCCCACGATCATTGGCGACCACCACGCCATCATCCGCCGCATACGATGGCAGATCGGATTCCGGCATGTAGGGTTCGGTTTCAGGAATCGTGCCTAACTGCTGGCGCTGCCGTGACCACAGGAACAGCCAGAGCAGGATGACGAAACCGCCGACAAATAAAATGATGGGTAGCCCTAAGCCCATGTTCGCATCCTGTTCCACGCCCCATCAATCTTCACGGACACGAGTTCGACTGACAGGTACTGTTTACCAAGAAGTGAGGATGTTCGTACTGCTGCTTTCCATCCCATCCAAACCGCGACGGCGGTCTTCGGCGGCAAGTTCGGTGATTTCGCGGATGTCGGAGAACTGGTGCGTGCGCGTACTGACGGAACCCGCCGAAAGCGTCATCAAAGGGGTTTGCTTCTCCCCAACCACGCTGTCCGGGACGAGAATATACCCGCGTTCACGGTCGATGAAGCTGTAATGCTGTTTGACTTCTTCATTAAAGCGTTCGATCAGACGGTCTTTCACGCGGTTCGCATCTTCGGCATACGTGATTACGATGAAGTTGTCGCGTCCGGGGTGTCCGGCGTAGTCGTCCGCCGTCCCCACTTCATCGATCACTTCGCCCATCAGCAGCGCCATAAAGCGGATCACTTCATCGCCCGCCACGAACCCATACACGTCGGTGAACGCATCGAACTGATTAATTTTCAGGTCAAGGTACGACCAGGTGCGGCTGGCGTGCATGAGCGTGCGCAGATGATCTTCGATCAACTGCCCGGTTGGCAGGTTCGACTTGGAGTCGATGAGCGCCTGCCGCTTGGCAGCGGTGATCGCGTTATTGACGCGCAGTTTCAGTTCTTCAATATCGAATGGCTTGGTGATGTAATCGTCCGCGCCCAGTTCCAGCCCTTGAATCCGGTCGCTGCGCTCGTCTTTCTGCGTCAGGAAGATGATCGGAATATGGCTGGTGCGGGTGGTGGTGCGCAGTTCGCGGCATACGTCGTACCCGTTCATGTCGGGCAGCATAATGTCCAGCACGATCAAGTTCGGTAACTGCTTGCGCGTGAGCGTAAGCGCATCTCCCCCGCGCGGAGCGACCTGCACTTCATAGCCCTGCCCGGTGAAATAAATGCGTAGCATGTTGGAAATATCGAAGTCGTCTTCGACGACGAGAATACGCCCTTTGCTCATCCGCTGCCCCTAGATCTGTCGCTGCCGCCGCGACCTTACGCCGGTAGGCATAAGGGATGACAGAACGGCGTGACCGCATTCAACAATCTTAACTATACAGGCGATCACGCCGTCTTGCTACTCCAACCGTCCTCAATTTTCCGGCATTTTGCCTATCTCTTGTCGTCACTGGCTCAAGGCCTGTCGTCCCACGCCAGCCGAAACCCGATTTCCTGGGGATACGGCAGCGCCGATACCGGGCTGTAATTGCGTTCGCTGCCGCGCAGCGCATTGACCGTAAATTTACTGACCGACCCGCCGCGCAGCCCGCGAATGCCAACCGTCCCGGGGATAGCTTCGCGCCCATCGTCCGGGCGGTACGGATACGGAAAGACCGCCTGATCGTAAATCGTACTCACCCATTCCCAGGCGTTGCCGCTCATATCGAGCGCGCCCACCCAGGACGCGCCATGCGGAAAAGCCCCGACGGGCGATAGATCGCCGCACGCTGCCTGATTCGCGCACCACGCAGCGGCAGACGGGTCGAACGTATTCCCCCAGGGGAACAGCAGGCTGTCTACCCCGCGTGCCGCGTATTCCCATTCGCGTTCGGTCGCCAGCCGCCCGCCCCACCATGCCGCGAAGCGGCGCGCCTGATCCCAGGTGATATGCACGACCGGGTGATCGGCACGAGCGGGGTCACGGTACAGCGCCCCATCGCCGGGCGGGTCGCACACTTCAGCGCGGACGCACCGGGGATACTGGGCATTGGTGACCTCCGTCACGCCAATCCAGTACGGTTGTTCAAGACACTGTGCATGAGCCGGGCGCTCCTCATCATAGATGAACGCCGATGATTCACCGATGCGCATCGCAATCGCCCGCTGTTCATCGGTCGTCCCCATCGTGAAGCACCCCGGCGGCACCAGCGCCATTTCGATTCCGTTGACGGTTTCGATCATGGGCTGCCAATCGGCGTTGCGGGTGATGGTCGCTGGTTGCAGCGCCGCCGTTGTGCTGGCCGCTTCACTGCCGCAGCGAGACTGCTCCACGCCGCAGATCGCCAGCGGGGTGATCACGGCGTTCACCAGCACCAGCGTGCGGCGCGTGTCGGTGGCCGCATCGACCCAAAAGCGCGCATCCGGCGCGATGGCCTGGTTCAGCACCGGGTAATCGGCGCATTCGGCGGGCGCTTCGGCTTCAGCATCGGTCACGATCAACCGAAAACAGACTGGGGTTGGGGTGAAGTCGGTCAGCGGCGCGAATACCGGGTAATCGTTCAGCAAGTACAGCCGCGTCACCCCGTCGATCTGCACCTGAAAGCCAAATCCGCGCAGTGATACCGCGTCCGGCGCGGGCGCGACCACGACGGTGAGCTGTGCGTCCTCCACGATCACCCGGGGTTGCGGGTTCGCCTGCTGACCCCGACTCGGACGAGGTTCGGTCTGTGCCATACTGCCATAAGCGGCCAGCGCCAGCACGATGATCAATCCTGTGAGGGCGAAATATTTCAGCCGGGTTGGATAAAGCGGTGGCACGATTCCTCCAGCGGGTTGAACAAGGGCTGCGATGCTGCGACAATACCACGCGGGCGCGAATGCTTCACCCCGCCCATCTGCCGCTTTGCATCCGCCCGCCCGCCGTTATGCCAGCGCCCACCGTCGGCGGTTTTCCAGCGCCCGTTCTTTCACTTTGTCGATGGCCGCCGCGCTCACTTCATGCTCGAAGCTGCGGAATCCCGCCAGCCGGAAGCCGTGTCGCCCCGCGATCTGTCCGATCTCTCGTGCCTGGGCGGTGCTGATGTCCTTGCCAATCGTGTAATCCTCATAACGGCCTTCGAGCGCCAGCGCCATCGTTTCGGCCATGCACGCATACGCCTTGCGCGGCGGAAAACCGAAATCGAAATGAAAATCCAGGTGCGGGCCGGGGACTTCGACCATGCCGCCTTCGATCACCAGCACATCGTCGCGCACATCGGCCACCCGGCGGCTGACATCGCGGGGGCGGGCGACATCCAGCACCACCGCGCCCGGTTTCAGGTGTTCCGGCTCGATGACCGCATGGACGGCGCTGGTCACGGTCAGGATCAGGTCGGCCTTGTACACCGCGTCGATGTGGGTAGTGGCGCTCACATCCGCGCCATAGCCCGTGCAGCGTTCGCGCAGCGCCTCCAGCGCCTCCATGCGCCGCCCAACCAGGATCAGCCTGCCCGCTTCACTCGCCAGCAGTTCGGCACATGTTTTGCCGATTGCGCCCGTCGCGCCGACGACCGCCACCACTGCCGACGGCAGTGCGATATTCATCACCTGGGCAGCTTCGCGGATCGCATCGACCGCCATCGTGATCGTATAGCTGTCGCCCGTTGTGACGGGAATCGCCAGCCGATCCGCGATGGTCTGGCCAGCATCGCCCACCACCGATGTATACGCGCCCAGGCCGAGTATCTTCGCGCCCAGTTCTTCCGCCATTCTGCCGCACGCCACAATTTTGTTGTACACGGTTTCGACGGGCAGTGACATCATGGTTGGCGGGGTGAATGGACACGCGATGAACCAGCCTTTGATTTCGCGTCCGGTGGCGGCGCTTTGCACCCCGGTGATCTCGCTAAGATACACCGGGGGAAAGAAGCGCGAGAAAAAGTTGATCTGCGGTTCGGTCAGCATTTTGCCCAGCAGCGGAAATTTGCGGGCGACATCTTTTTTGATCTGGATGGGATGAATGATGAACGCAAACGTATCGTCGCTCATGAACGGTCGCTTTCTGCGCTGCGCACACGGCAGCGGTTGAACTCGCTACCAGCTTTCTTCTTCGGTCTGGCGTTCGTTCAGGCCGGGATAATGGCGTTTGTGTTTGCGCGAATCGCCAATAAAGTGATGATCGCTTTCCTCATACGTCACGTTGCGGCTGATCACGCGGCGCTGTGGGCTGGCGACCAGCACGACATCGCTTTCGATCATGCGTCCGGGGAACATCACCATCCCCGACCCGATACGGCAGTTGTGGCCGACGGCGCTACCCAGCACGATCTGGCCGACTTCTTCCAGTTCGCCCAGGATGTTGGCTGCCCGGATCGGCTTTTGTTCCACCAGGTTGAAATCGGTGAAGGTGCTGCCCGCGCCCACGAACGAATTGCGCCCGATCACGCACATTTGCAGGCAGGTATTCTGCGCGATGATGGTATTTTCCATCACGGCGGTCAGGTACAGCGCGGCGCGGAACGGGAGAAAACAGCCGTTGCCGATGGAACTCATCATCATCTGGCAGCCGTCGTCGATGGTGACGTTATCTCCGATAGTGCAGTTGTCGATGAACACGCCGGGGCCGATATTGCAGTTATCCCCAATGGAAGCAGGACCGGTGATCACGGCGGTGGGGTGGATATTGGTATTCTTGCCCACCTTCACCACTTCGGATGATGCGAGAAACTGCCGCTGTTCCAGCACCGCTTTCCACAGCAGCTTAAGCGTAAACAGGTTGTGCGCTTTGGCGTGACGGTCGAAGCGGCTGCCGCGCCCGAAATTGCCATAGATGATGCTGGCAAAGTAGACGTGTACCCAGCTTTCGATCTGGACGGCGGCGCGCAGCGTGCCGTAGTGCGTCAGGTTGCCCTGCTCCATCGTCATGAAGTCGGGGACGCTGTAGAAGCCCATTTCTTCGGCATCGCTGGGGACGACGATGGGGCGAATATCGCCCGTGTAGCTGCCGGGGAAATACCACAGGTCGAGCAGGATGACCGGGTTGCCCATCAGGTCAACGCCGCGCTCGAAGGTGGTGGCCAGCGGCAGGGTGTACGCTTTATAGGCAGGGTCATGCAGCGGAATGGCGGCGCGGCACGCGACCTTGCTTTCCAACGCCCGCGCCATGAAATATTCGAGAAATTCCGAATCGAACCACAGGCTGTCGCGGTAGACAATCGCTGGCCCCTGGACGTAGATCAATTCCTGGCGGCTGGCGAACGTGTTGCCCAGGATCAGATCGCGCTTGAAATACTGCACAAGCGTATCTTCATGATGAATTTTGAGCGGCTTCAGGCCAATCGTGAGCAAACTTGCGGGCTGATTGAACGGCGGAACGTGCCGGGGGTCTTCAATCACATAGCGGAGCATGGGGGAACCTTTTCATCCATGATTCAGAAAGTCGCGCAGGGTGGTATGAAAGCGTTCGCGTTCGTCCAGCATGGGAAAATGACGCGAATTTTCAAACCATTCGACTTTGCTGGACGGCAGGTACTGGCTGAGGACTGCGCCCTGATTCGGGTTGACGATGTTATCGCCTTTGCCGTAAATGCCCATCACGGGCATTCGCAATTCGGGCAGGCGTGGGCGCAGGTCGGTCTGGCGCAGCGTGGCAATGCTTTCAAAGAACGGCGCAGCGTTCAGCTTGGCCGCATCGGCGGTGAGCATCGTCCCCAGCGCACGGCCATCTTTCGCCAGGAAGTACGAATACACGCGCAGCAGCGGACGAAAGCTCGATTGAAAGACCTGGTAGGCGAGCGGCGTGGTTTGCCCCAGGCCGATCCACCCACGATACGCCGCCAGTTTGAGCAGCGGGCTGAGCGACGATCCCTGAATCGGTGACCCAACCACGATCACCTTGACGACTTTTTCCGGGTGGCGAATGGCCGCGCTCAGCGAGACCGTGCCGCCCATCGAATGGCCGACCAGCGGCGCTTTGATGATGCCCATGCGATCCATAAACTGGTTGACCATGAGCGTGAAATTGTTGACTGAAAAGTTGGAATCGGTCTCGCGGGTGACAGCGCCGCTGTCCCCAAAGCCGAAAAAGTCGAGTGCGTATAAGCGAAAGTCTTTGCCCAACACCTCGATGGTGTTGCGCCATAAAGCCCATGAATTCAGCCATCCGTGCAGCAGCAGGACAGGGCGACCGCGACCATACGCCTCGTAATGAATAATTCCTTGATCCGTCACCAGCGTTGGCACAATTCGCGCCCTTAATGGGTGAAAATTCGGCAAGCCATCACGAACAAAAGGGGCTTCTTAAAGCCCCTTTGCAGCGCCGTGCCGCGCTTAACTTTCCATTTCCTCGACTATCGAGTAGAGCAGTTGCAGCAGCACTTCCTTCACGCTGTCCTTGCTGCGCGCCACACACGGCAGCAGCTTCACATCCGGGTCAATGCGCAGCGCAATCCGCAGATCGTCGGTGTTCCACGCATCCGGCTGATCCTGTTTATTGGCGGCCACCACATACGGCGTGGGCGCGTAAGCGCGGAAGGTTTCGAGGATGCTTTTGGCTTCGCGGAAGGTTTCGGGCTTGGTGCTGTCCACCATCACCACGAACCCCAACATACCTTCGGCCAAAATTTCCCACATGAAGTCGAAACGGCGCTGCCCCGGCGTACCGAACAGGTACAGTACCAGGTCATCATCGACGGTGATGCGCCCAAAGTCCATCGCTACGGTGGTCGCGTCCTTGATCTGGCGTTCCGCTTCCGATGAAATTTCGCGCTCCGTCGATACGACATCGATTTCGCTGATCGAGCGGATGAATTCTGTTTTGCCGGAACTGAAGGGTCCCGTGATAACCATCTTGACAGTTTGCATGGCTGGTTCGCTCTTGTTAGATGATGACCTTAAATGTTCCGAATGCGTTCGATCAGCTTATTGACGACTGTCTTCTGCACCTGGGGCGCACGGTTCTGCGCCGGACGTGTTCCGCTGCTGGCACCGGCTCCGCTGCGCGCCCCGGCAGCGCCTTCCTGGGCGGGCGGCTTGATCAGTTCGACCAGCCCGGCCTGTTCCAACCCGTACACAATCCGCCGGATTTCGATTTCCGACATGTTGTTCGCCCGCATGATCTGGCGAATGGTGTTCTTCGGGTTGACAAAGGATACCACGCGCCATTCTTCAACGCTCAGGTGAATCCCTTTGAATTTTTCGCGTGGGTTTTCGGGGAACTTCAGCGCCATATCGAGATTCGGCAGGTGGGAATTCAACTGCTCGATTTCGCGGATGCGCCGCGCCCCTTCGATAATCACATTTTCAAGATCGATAGGGACCAGGATGCGGTCGCTGGGCGGCAGCACATTGTCATCGAACCGGAACGGCCCTTCACCCCACGTCAGCAGGTTGTACACCGCGTCGAGCGTATGCTGCTGAATTGCCCCAACGACATCCTTCTGGGTGACATAATTCGCGTTGATCAGCAAAAGCGCCAGCGCTTTATCCGTCGTGTTCTTCGCTCGTTCGCGGATGATGCGCGCCTGCTCGTCGGTGAGCTTGCCCGCTTTGTTCAGTACCGCGACCAGTGTGCCATCCTGGTTCATCAGCGCGGCGGCGATCAGTTTGCCCGCTTTGAACGCGACCCGTGCGCGTTCCTTGCCGGGTGCCATCTTCTCCGCGCCTAGCGCATCTTTCTCGCCCGTTCGCACGCCATCGAAAATGAACAGCGTCCCGGTCTTGCCAGCGAGATTGATGAGATTGAGCAGTTGTGTTGTACTGAAATCTCGGATATTACCTTGAAGCGGCATGGAGTCGCCCTTTGTTCCCCGCTGAATGGTCACCGATTATAACGTTCGCCTAGACTCACGTCAACCAATGCGCACGCTGCTCTGATTTTATGGCGAGTCCCTGGTAAATAGTATTGAGCCTGCCCCTGCATCAGAACTTTAAACCGAAACTGATTTCAACGCAAAGCGGGTCTGTAACCGTGCGTTTGCGGGCGCGGTGCGGCCTGGCTGAAAATCGGGTACACTTGCCGTATCATCAGGCGGCAGCGGGGAGAGAACGGCGATGACATATCAGTATCTCGAAATGGGCATCGCGGCGGTGCGCAGTGGCAGTATGGAAGAAGCGGGGCGGCTGCTGCGGCTGGCGATCAAAAGCCCGGAAGTGAACGCGCCGTCCCGCGCCATCGCCTACATGTGGCTTGCGGAAACCACGCCCGACGCGGCGCAGAAGCGTTCGTATTACCAGCAGGCGGCGGAAGCCGACCCCACCAATGCCGAACTGCGCCAGCGCGTCGAACTGCTGTTGGCGCAGCTTCAGCCGCCGCCCCCGCCTATATCGATGCCGGAAGCCCCACCGCGCCAGGGAACTCCCGCTCCAGCGCCGCCCCCCCCAACCACTCTGCCGGGGATGCCGCCGCCTGCCCCAACCACCAGCGCGAATCCGTATTCCGCATATGCCGCTGCGCCAACGGGCAGCACCCCGCCCGGCGGTTCCGTGCCAATCAGCGGCGGGTACAACGCCGCGCCGGGACCAGCCATGCCGAACACCATTCAGCCGCAGCAGATACCCGCGCAGATTCTCGCGCCGCAGACCGGAACCGTGATGGATTACATCGTGACCGTTTCCGGCGGGCCGAACGGCGCAGGAACGGGTTTTTTCGTTTCGCAGCATCCCATCGTTGCCACCACACGCTACGTGGTCGGCGGCGCGGAACAGGTCACGCTGGAGTTCAGTCCGGGACGCGGTACGGCGGGTACGGTGCTGCGCACGTACAGCGATTACGATCTCGCGCTGATCCGGCTGGATTATGCACCCTCCGCTGTGATGCCCATTTCCCCGATGCCGCGTGTGCCAGACGATGCCCCGCTTACGACGGTGGGCTACAGCGGGCAGACGATCACCGGGGCGATGCGCCCCACCCGCCGCGTGATGGCTGCGTACTGGATTCCGACCGATTTTTCCGCACTGCCGGATGCAGGTGGGTCGCCCCTGTTCGACCACAACAACTACCTGGTGGGGATGATGACGCGCAACACCAGCCGCAACGCCGATCATTATTTCGGTCTGCACATCAACCTGATCCGTCAGTGCATCGATACGCTGGTGACCGATCTCGCGTCGGCGCGCACCGCGTACTGTCCGCAGTGCGGGACGCAAAGCCGCGCTGGTGGGTTGGGCTATTTTTTCTGTGAGGTGTGCGGCGCGACTATGCCACAGTCGCTTTCGGTGACGCGCTACCCTATTCCGCAGGCTGAATCGTACTATGCGCCTGCCAACGCGCCGCGCTGCCCGCACTGCCAGGCGGCCAGCGGGTTTCATGCCGGAAAATGTGTGCGCTGCGGCCAGGCGGCGACCGTGTAGCGCGCCCGCACCACCCTTTCAGCGATGGCTGATTTGCACGATCAGCCCCTACGAGCAAAGGACACACGAACATGGGATTATTCGGACGCAGCCGCCCGCAGTCGAACGCCCCACGCATCGAACAGTACGCGCAGACCGTCGAAGCCATCCTCGCCAATCTCGGCATCGACCCGGCACAGGCGCGGATGTCGATGACCGATGGGTTCGGCTGGAGCTTCCGACGCGGTTCAGCACTGATTGAAATTTACGTCACGCAAAAGGATAACATCGGCTATTTGCAGGTGCTGTCTCCGATTCTGCACCTGCCCATGACCGGGCTGCTGCCGCTCTACCGTCGGCTGCTTGAACTGAACCTGCAACTGACTGAAGCGGGGATCGGTGTGTACCTGGATGCGGTGTTCATCTTCATCGAACGCCCGCTGGAAGGCATGGATGCCGCCGAAGCCGACCAGATCATCAACAATGTAGCGGCTTACGCCGATGAACTGGACGATAAGCTGGTCAGCGAATTCGGCGGACGGTTGTACGGGCGTATCTAGCGGCGCTTACTGCGGGTGCGCTGGGCTGCCCGCGTTCCTAACGCCCACAACTGTGGTGCATAGGCCCCAATGCTGATGATCAGCAGCACGATCAGGAAGATCAGTGCGGCATCCTGGTCGGGCTGCACGTACAGGATGGGCGGGCGCTGGTTCGTCCATGCATCCTGAATCGGGATGAACAGCCCGGCGGTGAGCAGCAGCACGTTCACCCAGGCGGGCAGCCGGATCATGACCGAAATCGCCAGCGCCAGCGCCGTCCCGATGCCGACGGCCACGATATTGCCTTCTGGCGGGTATTGCAGGTACAGCCAGGTGAAAGCCGCCCAACTGAACGTGGCGATCACCAGCCCGATCCCGAATGCGGCGATTCCGCGCCCCCACCAGCGCCAGAATCCGCGCAGCCTGCCGGGAAGTTCGGACGCGAGTACCACTTGCAGGCCGAAAAAGACCGCGAATGACAGCCCGACCGAGATCGTCAAACCGATGCGGTTGGGGTCGAGAAACGGCAGCGCAGGCGTGACGATCCAGATATACACCGCCATGCCAATCCACGCGCCAAGCGTCGCCAGCAGGAAGCGCACCAGCGCATCCGATGGCTGATGGCGCACCCGCCGCACCGTGTTGGTGAGCCAGGCGGCGAACCGTTCGCGGGGCTGCACTTCGGTCGGCAGCATCGGCGCTTCATCGCGGATCAGCGCCAGCGCTCGACGGGCGGCGGCGCGCTGTTCGGGCGATTGATCGTGCTGGCCGATTTGGTTGACCGCCACCGATGAGCGGATTCGGCCAATCGCCCGCGCAGCGATTTCGGCGGTTTCCGGGTCGCCCGCATCGAGCGCCGCCCGCCCCAGCGTCATATCGATTTCCGGGCTGAAGGCCAGCGCATTCCAGCACGCGCCGCGTGTCGTTTCTGGTTCATCCAGCCGCACTTGAAGCGGAGTGCGAATCACCGACACCTGCCCCCGCGCCTCCAGCGTCCGAATCGCTTCGCGCCGCACCTCGTCGTTCGTTTCGTTGCGGATCAGCGAAGCCAGCGCTTTGGGAATCTGTGGGGTTTCGGCATCGTCCAGCACACAGATGTGACGCAGCGCCCGAATCTGCGCGGGCGGGTTCTGGCTGCGCAGCGTGTGCAGCGCCACCCAGCGGCGGTTTTCGTCGTTCAACTGCGCCCACCAGAATTCGACCTCGAAATCGTACTCGAGCGCCCCGCGCAAGAACATCTGCCGTCCCGCGTCATCCAGTTCGAGCGCGTATTCCCCGGCACGGCTGTAAAAGTCGTGGATCAGCATGAACGGGGTCAGGCCGATCAGGAATCGTCCCTGTCCATTCGCCCAGGCACGGCGCGCCTGGGTGTAGATCAGGATGGCTTCAGCACGGGCGGCAGGATCGACATCGGCTGGCAGCGCAGGCGCGGCGGGCGCAGCACGTACTGCGCTGTCCAGTTCCGCAGTGGGTTGGGCTGCAATCACCGGAGCGGTACCGAACTTGGCTGTGCCAAAATTGATCGTCTGCGCGTCCTCGTCCGCCGGAACCGCGCTGCCGCCCGGAAGCGGATACGTCGTATTCGGGGAGGGTTTCGCTTTCGGCACGTTGGATGGAGCCTTTGGCGCAATCGGTTTGGACGGCAGTTCGAGCGGCTGCGACTTGAGATCGATGGTCTTGCCCATTTCGACACGGCTGTCGAATACGGCCTGATCGAACGACTGCGTGGGCATCATATCCACGTCGAGATCGGTCGTCATGTCCGGGCGCTTGCGGGTGGCCGGGTTCTGGGTGGCCACGCCCGCTGCGCTGACCGACTGGCGAACCGACGCAGTGGACGCGGCACGCAGCCCGGTGATCGCTGACTCGAAGGCATTGAAGATCGTCATGATCGCGGGGGCGCGGTCTTCCAGCTTGAAGCGCGTGCCATGCCGCAAAATCGTGGTGATGTCGGGGGCGACTTCGGCCAGGTGTGCGGCCAGGTCGGGCAGTTCGGCTTCGGGTTCCTGAAGCTGCTTGATCGCAATCGGCAGGCTGGTATCGAACGGGAGCTGCCCGGTGATCATGTGGTAAAGCAGCACGCAGTAGCTGAACACATCGGCACGGCGATCCAGGTCGGCAGCGGTCAGTTGTTCCGGGGCCATATACAGCAGCGTCCCCGAACCAGGGTTGGCCGCCCGTCCTTCCGGGCCGATCACGCTGGCCAGCCCGAAATCAGCCAGGTAGGGCGCATGGTAGCTGTCGAGCAGGATATTGCTCGGCTTCAGGTCGAGGTGGATGACGTTGTTGGCGTGGGCATAATCGAGCGCCTGGGCAATCGGGCGTGCCAGCCGCAGCACCTCATCAATCGAAAGCCTGCCGCGCTGGTCAAGCAGGTCTTCGACCGACCCGCCAGAGACATAGCGCATCACGATGTAAAGCTGTCCCAGGTGTTCGCCAAAGTCGTAGATCGGTAGGATATGCGGGTGTTCCAGCGCGGCAATCGTCCGGGCTTCGCGCTCGAACAGCTTCACCGGGTCAATCTCGGAGGCCAGATTGCGCGCAATCGTTTTGATGGCGACCGTGCGGTTCAGGCGGCGGTCACGCGCCGACCACACATCCGCCATGCCCCCGCGCCCAATGTGTTCGATCACCCTGTAATGGCCGACTTCATGCCCGACTTCCATCTGTCGCTTTCCTCACCCGCCGCGTCATCAAGCCGCGCTGTCGATTACCGTTCAGTATATGCGGTTTCGTGTTCCTGCGCTGTGCAGGTGTGCTGCATATCGGTTTTATCATTTAGCGCTTTGAACGCAAACGCTCAGTTTCGTGTTAATCTCCACATCAACTACCGTACAGCAGCGACGATGACCGATGACCACGATTCGACATATCCCCCTTCTCCGCCCGGCCTGGGGCGGCATGACCCTGCTAGTCCTTGCCCTGTTCATGCTGAACATCGTTCCCGCGGGCGCACAAAGCGAAACCGTCCCGTATGACCCGGCGGCGCTGGCGGCGCGCTTTCGCGGCTACACGGGTCTGCCGGACATTCCGCCCGTCACGCCGCTGTACCGCCCTGGCGATTCCGAAACGTTTTTCGTCTCCAAAGCGGGCAGCCCCATTCCCGTCCCGGTGCGCGCTGTCCTGGCGGGCAGCGCCGGGTCGCTGTATTTGTGGGTGGAAGAAGGCATGACCTTCAACGGGCTGGCGCTGCAAACCCGCGCCCAGAACCTCGGCAGTTTTTACGATCTGCTGCGGCTGCGCGGCAATTACACGGAACCGACGTATGTGTTCGGGTTCGGCTACTTTTCTTCCCCCACAGGTGACCTGTCCATTCCCGATGTCGATAATGACCCGCATGTGTTCGTGATCTACATGCGTGATGGGCTGGAAAACCGCAGCGTGTACGTCCCGGCACACAGCCTGCCGCCGGATTACGCGCCCGCCGGGGTGACGCACGGCCATGAAACCATCCTGATCAACACAAGCGCGCTCCCCGGCGTGCCGCTGGACGATGGCATTTACGCCACCGATGTCGTGCGCAGCCTGTACGAACTGGTCATGTTTCAGAACAATCCCAGCCAACCGCGCTGGCTGCGCGAAGCGCTGATCGATGCGCTGCTGCGCCAGACCTTTCAGCAGGCCGTGCCATCCGCGCAGATCGACGCTTTCATGAACGCGCCCGCGCTCTCGCTGATCGATTCCAGCCCTGCCGGAACGTCGTTGGGCGTGGCCGGGATGCAGGCGCTGTTCCTCAACTATCTGCTTCAGCGCTATGAACAGGCCGTGATCACCCCGCTGTTCTTGCAAGGGGGGAGCGGTGTGCAGGCGCTCGATTCCGTGCTGCGCGCCCAGGGAATCACCGACCCGCTCACCGATACGCCGACCCTGATGCGCGATGTATTCGTCGATTTCACACTGGCCAACGTGATCAATGCGGCGGTGGGCGATGGTCGCTACCAGCACGTCAATACCGCACTCACCCGTGAACAACGTCCGGTCGTCGAGATCATCACCGATGTGCAGCGCCCGCTTCAGGGGCAGACCGTTTCGCAGTTCGGGGCGCGCTATTATGCCGTCACTCCAACGGAGGGCGGCACGGTCACACTCACGTTCGATGGCGTGCCGGTCAGCCCCCGTTTGCTCTCCAACACGGATCGCCCGCTTGATGACCGCTTCTACTGGTCGGGCGGGCAGGCTGGGTCGCACCGCATTTTGACGCGGACGGTCGATCTGCGCGGGGTGGAAACAGCATCGCTCCAGTTCGACGCATGGTATCAGCTTTCCCCGTACTGGAATTATGGCTACGTGACGGTTTCGGTCGATGACGGCCTGACCTGGCAAATTCTCGACCTGCCGACCGTGACCAGCGGTAATCCGTACGGCAATGCGTATGGCAGTGGCTTCACGGGCATCAGCAACCCGGAACCGGAACGCCCGTTCCCGGTGATCGGCATCACATTCAGCGATGATGGCATCGGGATCAATGAAGTCTCGCCCAGCAGCCCGGCAGAGGCAGCGGGCATTCGCGTGGGGGATCGGCTGGTGGGGGTGGATGGCGCGGCATGGGAAAATGTGCCGAACATCTTCGGCGTGCTGGCCGAATACCGACCCGGCGATACGCTCAACCTGTTCATCGAACGCGGCGGGGAACGCCGTAACATTCCGGTGGTCTTGGGCGCGCACCCCTCCCGCCGGGTGATCCCGCAGCCGCTGTGGGAAGCGCACACGGTCGATTTGACCCCGTATGCCGGGCGCGAGATCAGGCTCGGTTTTGAAGTCGTCAGCCTGCCGGGGCATGACGATCAGGGATTCGCTGTCGATAACCTGACAATCCCTGAAATCGGCTGGGCGGACGATGGCGGCACAGCCCAGGGCTGGCAGTTGGAAGGCTGGCAGGCCGTCGATAACATCGTCCGGCAGGCATTCGCCGTGACCGCGCTGCAAACCGGTTCGACCGCCGCCGCCCGTCCTGCACGGGTAATCCCGCTCATCGCGCCGGGCGATTCCGCCACCAGCGGATCATGGTCGTTCAGCCTTGCGCCCAATGAAAGCCTGCTGATCGCGGTATCCGGCCTGAACGACGATACTCGTTCCCCCGCCGCCTTCGATCTCGCGTGGGGTGGATGACGCAGCGGCACACAAGCGGGAACCCTGGTTGAATGCCAGGGTTCCCGCCCCATCACGTCAGCGGCTGCATCAGCGGATGCGGTTGCGGAAGTAAGCGTAGACGAAACGGTACAGCTCAAGCGTGTTTTCCGGGCGCTGTTTGTTGCTGTCCAGCTTGCGCGTGAGGTTGTTCTGGTCGATCAACGCCTTCGCATCGATGCGGTTGGTAATGCTCAGCATCATATCCGGGATGCGCTGAAGATCGCTCGCCAGGTCGTTGACCAGTTCACGCCGTTCATGCAGGGTGATGTCTCCCCACAGGCTTTCGATCTCCGCGATGATCTCGCTGGCGCGCACGCTGATCTTGCCGCTGTACGGGAAGGTGAGCAGGGCATTTTTCAGGATATGGCTCATCGTCTGGACTTCGCGCAGCAGCGCCGGGGCGGTGCGGTCGCCCAGCGGGTGGCTTTCGGTCAGACGCTCCATGCGTGGGGTGATGCGCCGTCCGCGCCCCAGGTAGCCGCTCATCACGCGGAAAATATCGATCACGCTCTGCGCTTCGCCCGCACCATCGAGCAGCGCCTGAATATCCGCATCGGTTTCACGCGGGTGGGCGTTGCGGTGCTGCTGGGCAAGCCCGCTCGTCAGCTTGATCAGGTCGAGCATCCCATCGGCGATCTGCCCGCGTTCATCGTCGTTCACCCCGCCGATCATGCTGTCCAGGTCGCCGGTAATCGTCGCCAGAAGCGGCATCCGCGTTTTGTCGGCATAGGCGCTGCCCGTATCCTGTAGAAAATTGGCCGTCGTTGCCAGCGCATACGCATAATCGGCCAGGTTTTCGCCGCCCAGCATCCGCCGGATCACATACGTCGCTTTAAGCGGTTCGAGCAGGCTTTCATCGATGCGCGGCACATTGTTGATCATGGTGCGCGCCGCGCTGTCGCTGCTCTTGCGGATAAAGCGCCGCAGATTTTCCAGTGCCGCCTTTTTCACCTCTGCCGCGCCTTCGGTGTTCGGTTCCCAGGTCAGCGAACGGTACAGGGTGAACATCTGGACAATGCCGTCCTCACCGCGCCGCGCCGCGTTCATCGGCATCAGCAGCGCCGCCCGAATCGTATTCGGCATATCGCGCATATCGCTGCACGCCCGCAGCAGTTCCATCAACAGGTCAATCGGCAGCCCTTCGACGATCAGGCGGTGATTGTTCAGCAGTGAGATCAGTTCGGCGGTCACATCCTTCAGCGACGGCGACCACTGGTGCTGTTGCAGCGCGCCAAAATAGGCCATGACGAGCGGGAGCGGTTTCGTGCCTTCAGCCGTCAGCGCGTTCATGCAGTCCTGCACGTTGCCCGGCAGAATCGTCGTGCTGGCGAAAAGATTGCGCACCATCTGCGCGTATTCCAACTGTTTCCCACTGGGGAACAGGACGCGCCCATGCCGCACCAGTTCGTTCGCCAGGTCTGCATACGATTGACGACTGAGCAGGATTTGCAGCAGCGCACGCGGCGCGTCGTCCTGAAGTTCGCGCAGCGAGGCATCGTCGGAAAAATGGTACACCACGCGCCGCAGCACGCTGTCGTACATTTCGCCCGCCGCTGTGCCTGCGGCCTGCGCCAGCGCCAGCAGCGACGGCGAATCGAACACCTGCAAACGCCCCATCGCCAGCGCGATTTCGGCCATGCGGATCAGGATCAGCGAACGCCATGCTGCACCGAACTCCCCGGCGGCCTGGGCCAACAGCCCCGGCGAAAGCGCAGCGTTCTGTTCGGCGTTCAAATAGGCCACCAGCCGCACCACCGTGCGCGGGAGTTGGTTCAGAATGGGCTTCAGCGCGATGAACCGCTGCCATTGATCGAGCGGGAGCGCTGTCGCCGCCAGTACGACCGTCGTCTGTGCCAGCACCGGATCGCTGGCCGCCAGCGGGAGCGCGATTTCCAGCAGGCGCGATACGATGAACTTGGCTTCGATGAGCTGCGTGGCTTCGCGCACCTGTGCCAGGAACAGGTTCATCGCTTTGCTGTCGCGGCTGCGCACGAGCGACTGCGCATACGCCAGCGCCGCTTTCTGCGCCAGGTCGATCCAGTACATGCCGCGCAGCCCCGCCGGGTGTGCCAGCCAACGGGTGAGCGCGCGGTACACGCGCAGCGCCTTGCCCGTGTTCATCAGTTCGCCCAACTGCTCCATGATCACGGGTTCAAGCACGGGCTTACCAACCGCGACCACCATCAGGTCAGCATTTTCGACCTCATCGGTCGCCATGATGAAGGCCATCAGGTGCCTGATGTAGGCGATTTTCTGCTCATCGGTCAGGGTGGGGTCTTCGCCCAGTACCCGCGCCACGTCCTGGGCTTCAATGGGCAGCCCATCGCTGACCGCGTTGTCGATGGTCAGGCGGTAGGAGGCATATTTGAGCGCATCGCTCAGGCTTTCACCGCGCCGCAGCCGCCAACCCGCCACCGGGGTGAGCGCCGTCGTCTGTTTGACCACCAGTTCGGTATCCAGGCGCAGTTGGCTGCGGATATAACGGGCATACTCGTTTTCGACACGCTTGCCCTGAATTTCGCGTGCGCCCCAGGTGTACACCAGCATATCGGGGGTGGTGGGCGTGTCGTCGGTCACGAACCGAATCTGCATTCCGCTCGTGGAGGCGGGGGTCGCGTGCGTGCTGAATGTGACGCTGTACCGGGCGGGATGCGGCAGCAGGGTGAGCAAGCCCTGCACCATGCCGATGCGCTGGTTCAAATCGGCAGGCGCGCCCTTGATCATGACCGGAACCCCGACGATCACGGCGGCCAACAGCGCTTCGACGATCTCGAAGCGGTCGCTGGCCGCGCCCAGCAGTTCAAGCATCGAATCCTGCTGCGCCACCAGGCCGGGAGGTTCCACGCCGCGAAGCTGTACCAGCGGCAGGGTTGCGTCGGTACGTTCAAATGACGGCATCGCGGGTTCGACCAGCGACAGGAGCGCGCTCAGGTTGCCGCTCAACTGGCGCAGCGCTTCGACGGGCGGCACGTAGTAATGACAGATCACACCGCCCTGCGCCCCAACCTGGGACTGCACCAGCACGAACGGGGTATTTTTGCCGCGTCCTAATGCCCAGGCCAGCGTGGGGTGTCCAGCGGCAGGCGGCAGCCGCACTGCGGAGACGAGTTCGGCAAAATGATCCGCCTTGATGCCCGCCGAAGTTGCCAGCATCCGCAGTTCCCCCTGCGGCTTTCCCTGGATCAACACCTGACCATAATAGAAATGTTCGAGCGAATACACCGTCGAAGCCACGATGGATTTTCTTTCTATGGCAAATTGGTCGAGTTCACTATAGCGAAAGCGCCGGGAATAGCCAAATCTTGTGCCGCGCTCACTGCGTGTATCACACGCACTATGCCTATACGATCTTACCGAGTTCGCTTTGTTCTGTGCGTTAACTACTGGGAAAGGGTAAACATGACCCGTGTTTTCACCGCAGCGGCGGCGATCTTCGCCTTTTTGGGGGTGGCGGCGGGCGCGTTCGGCACGCACGCGCTGCGTGCGCATTTCGATGTCAATCCCGCGCTGGAAGAAACCTACCGCACAGCGGCGCTGTACCACCTGGTTCATGCGCTGGCGCTGTTCGGCCTGGGGTGGGCAGCGGATCGTTTCGATGGGCAGCGGGGGCTGATCCGCATAGCGGGTATTGCCTTTGCAGTCGGGATCATCGCGTTCAGCGGCAGCCTATATGCCCTGGCGATCTTCAATCTACGGGCGATGGGGGCAGTCGCCCCGGTGGGCGGCGCGGCCTTTCTGGCAGGGTGGGCGCTGCTGGCCGCCGCCGCGCTGCGGACAAAACCCGCGTAGGGCGGTGACCAGATCACCAGGATATGGCGTGTTTATGCACAAGTTTTGCAGAAGCAGCGTCTTAGGATAGGCAGAATGCTGTTGACCTGCCTAAACGGCTGCGCCACTCTGGCTGCCAGAGTGGCGATAGCCCAGGAGCCTGTATCGCATGTCCGCTTTTCCTGCTGCCTTCCCCGGTTATACCCATACGGATTCTTCAGCTCCTCAAGCCCGCCTGCACCCCGGTACAATCCCGCTGCTCATCATCGTGATACTGGCGGCAGGACTGCGCTTGATCAATCTGGCGGCGGTGGGCGATGCCAACGCCTACTACACGGCTGCCGTCGTCTCCATGCTGCAATCGCCTGCCAATTTTTTCTTTGCTGCCGCGGAACCAGGCGGCGCGGTCACGGTCGATAAGCCTCCGGTCGGGTTATGGCTTCAGGCGCTGTTTGGCGCACTTTTTGAGGTGAATGGGGTGACGGTCACCCTACCCCAGGTGATCGCTGGCATTCTATCCGTCCTGGTGCTGTACCACCTGATCCAGCGGCGTTTTGGCACAGGGGCCGGCCTGGTGGCGGCGCTGGCGCTGGCGGTCAGCCCGATCAGCGTGGCCGTTGACCGTAACAATACGATGGACAGCACTTTGATCCTCACGCTGCTGCTGGCAGCCTGGGGCTTCATCAAAGCCGCTGAGTCGCGGCGTTTGGGGTGGCTTTTGCTGGGCGCGCTGCTGGTGGGTGTGGCCTTCAATATCAAGATGCTGCAAGCATTTTTACCAGTCCCGGCATTTTTCGCAGCCTATCTGCTGGCGGGGCGCGGCGGCTGGCTGCGCAAAGTTGGCTACACTGCCGCCGCCATGCTGGTGATGTTCGGCGTATCGTTTTCCTGGGCTGCCGTCGTTGAACTTACTCCGGAAGATCAGCGCCCTTACATCGGCAGCAGCACCGACAACAGCGTATTTGATCTGATCTTTGGGTACAACGGGATCGCCCGCCTGTCGGGCGTTGATCGCATGGGCGGCGGGCAAAATACGCCAGCATTCCCAGGCGCTGGGACTGGCGCACCGCCCCAGTTCAATGCGCCAGGTGCGCCGCCGCAAGGCACACCGCCCCAGTTCAATCCACCGGACGGGGGTGGCATGGGCGGCGAAACGGGTAATCCGGGTGTGATGCGCTTGTTCCAGAATGCCCTGAACAACGAGATCGCCTGGCTGCTGCCATTCGCCTTGATCGCGGCGGTGGCAGGGGGCGCGGCCATTCTGCGCGATGTATGGAAGGCGCGTCGGCTTACACTGAACGCGGCGGCGGGCGATTTTGTGCTGTGGAGCGGCTGGCTGATCACGTGTACCGTATTCTTCAGTGCCGCCCGCTTTTTCCATGCGTACTACCTGGCGACGCTGGCTCCGGCTGTCGCAGCCATGATGGGGATTGGCTTCGGGCTGCTGTGGCGGTGGAGCATCGCCAACCGTCGTGGGCGTGCGCTAAGCGGGGTGGTGGTCAGCGCGGCATCGCTGATCACGCTCGTCGTTCAGGCGATGATCGTCACGCAGCACAATGTCAGCAGCACATGGTTGATTCCGGCATTCGGCTTATGGATCGGCGCGCTGATCGCCGTAAGCCGCATCCGGCGTACCGAAAGCCGTGCCTTCAGCGCTGCGTTCGCCGTCATTGCCGTCGCCCTGCTGATCATACCTTTCGCGTGGTCGTACCAGACGATGAACGATCCGGCTCCGAACACAGTACTGCCCAGCGCGTATGAAGCGCGGCCTGTGGGCGCTGGAATGCCGCCGAACGTGGGCGATTTCGACGATTCGTCTGCGGACAGCGAAGCGTTGATCGAATACCTGCAAGCCAACACGCAGGATAATCGCTACCTGCTGGCTGTGCCGTCTGCCGGGTCGGGAACGCGCTACGTCCTGGCGACTGAACGCCCGGTACTGTATCTGGGCGGCTTTTCCGGGGGTGATCCCGTGCTGACGGTTGAAGCTTTTGCCGCGCTGGTCGAAAACGGAGACTTGCGTTTCGTCCTGGCGGAAGGTGGCATGATGACGCAGCGCGCAATCATGGACTGGGTGATCACCCACTGCGTGATCGATACTCAGGTTGATACAAATACGGGTGATACCCTGACCAACGCACCATCAGGACAAGCAGCGCCAACTATGCCCGCTGATTCTGTCGCCGCCCAAATGCCACCAGGCTTTGAAGCGCCCGCAGTACAGACCCCGCAGGTCACTTTCCCGACACCGTTCGGCGGCGCAGGTGGGATGGGGCAGTCCGGCTTATATGATTGTGCTGCTGCCTGAGTGAAGTTGTTAGGCCAAATCGAATGCGTCTGGCGGGCAAACGCGCAGCACGCCCGCCAGTTCATGGCCGATCATCTGCGTCACGCCGTTCAGGTTCAACTGCAATGGGCCGCTGAACGGCGCACGCGAAACCAGGGTGAAGCGCGTCCCCGGTTTTAGTCCCAGTTCGCCCAAATAAGCGAGCTTGTCGAAATCGTGGGTATGCACGCGGCTGATCACCCAGTCTGCCCCAACCGCGACGGCGGCTTCGCTGAGCGGCTGATCGTTCACACGTGGCATCGTGCCATCGGCGGATGGAATCGGTTCGCCGTGCGGGCAGCGGCGCGGAAAGTTCGCCATCGTTTCCATACGCGCCACAATGCGATCCGTGACGACTTCGCCCAGCGCGTCCGCTTCATCGTGAACTTCATGCCAGCCGAACTGCATGACATCGACCAGGAACACTTCGACCAGCCGGTGCCGCCGGATGTTCATCAGCGCTTCGCGTTCGCCTTTCGGCGTAAGGCTGATCCCCCGGTAGGGTTCGTGTTCCAGGTACCCGGCCTCTTTCAAGCGCTGCACCATGCGCGTGACTGCTGGTGCCGAAACGCCTTTGGCTTCGGCCAGCGCTGAAGTCGAAATGAACGGATTATCCGGCTGATAGTAGGCAATACGGTACGCCTCGGCCAGATATTCCGACATGGCCGCACGAATATTGCCATCAAGTGTTGATTGTGTCACAGCAGCCACCAGCGCCGAATTATGCTTATCGCTATCATCAATATAGCAATGCTGGTGATTGTTGACAAGGGTTAACGCTTAAAGTTTACACAGGTTTTACCGAAAAAGCGCCTTAAAGCCCCTGGCTTTAGACATGGGGATATAAGGCGTAAGATACACTTGTCGAATACAGACGGGTGTGCTAAAGGGAGGATTGTCGGTCGCGGGTTGCCGCCCCACCGACGCTCCGACGTATGAGGTCAACGCATGAGCAATTCTAACAGTGCTATCCGCGTATTCAAATACCGCTTGTATCCGAGCAAGGCACAGGAAACCAATTTGTTTCGCGTGCTGAACTGCGCCCGCAACCTGTACAACATGGCACTGGCAGAACGCAAGTACGGCTACCAGCTTGAAGGACGCAGTGTCAGCCTTGCCGACACCGAACGACTTGCCAAACACTACCGTGCGACGATGCCTTATGCCCAACAGATGTTCAGTCAAACGGCGCAAAGTGTGGTCAAACAGGTGGACTTGGCGTATCAGGCATTTTTCCGCCGCGTGAAGGCGGGGGAAAAAGCAGGGTATCCGCGCTTCAAGGGGCGCAACCGCTTTCACGGTTTCGAGTTCAAGCAGTATGGGAGCGGCGCGAAACTGGATGGGCGGCGTTTGAAACTGTTCGGCATTGGGCGGGTGCGCGTGCGCTGGCATCGTCCTATCGAGGGCGACGTCAAGACGGTTCGTATCCAGCACAAGGCGGGGCAGTGGTTCGTCGTGTTCGCGTGTGAAGTCGCTCAAGCGCTGCCCTTGCCCAAGACGGGACGCACTGTCGGGATTGATCTGGGACTGTCGGCGCTGCTCACCACCAGCACCGGCGACAAGGTTGACCCGCCCAAGTACTATCGTCACGCGCAAACCAAACTTCGCGTGTTGCAGAGGCGTTTGGCACGCGCGAAAAACGGGAGCAGCAATCGTCGCAAAGCGTTGCAACAAGTGCAGCGCTGGCATGGGCATGTCGCCAACCAGCGTGCCGATTTCCTGCACAAGCTGAGTACGGCACTGGTGCAGCACTACGACGGGATCGCGCTGGAAGATTTGCGCGTTCGCAACATGGTACGCAATCCGCACCTCAGCAAGCGCATTTTCGACAGCGGGTGGTCGATGTTTTGGCAGTTCCTCACGGTCAAGGCTGAAAGCGCCGGACGTGCGGTTCATTTCGTCGATCCCGCCTACACATCAAGCACCTGCTCGTGCTGCGGTGCGTTGTTTCAAGACCTCGACCTCTCCACGCGGTGGGTCGAATGTGCGTGTGGTCTCTCGCTTGACCGCGACCACAATGCAGCCCTCAACATCTTAAGGAAAACCGGATGGGACGCATCCGTGAACGCGAACGCAGCGCCTCTGCGCTCACCTCATGGGGATGGGTAAGCGCATACGTTGTTCAGAAGCCCCCGCCTTTAGGCGTGGGGAGCGTCACGACGGGAAGCTGAGCAGATAGGCGACCAGTGCGGCGATATCCTCCGGCGGCACACTGCCGATCAATTGATGTGCGCCGGGGCGCGTAAACACATCCGTCAGCGTGGGTGCGGAGCCATCGTGAAAATACGGCGCGCTCCAGCGCAGCCAGCGCAGCGACGGGGTATCATACGTGCCGCCCGTGCCGACATCGTAGGCTTGCAGGGTCGTGCCAATCGTCCCAACATGGCACGTCGTACACCCCTGCTGGTCGAACACCTGGCCGCCGCGTGCCAGCGTGCGCGCATCGGCGGCCAGCGGCGGGGTGGGTTGGGTAAGGGTGGTCAGGTAAGCGGTCAGCAGGTCGAGATCGGTCTCTTCAAGTGGGTTGTGCAGCACATCGAGCGGCGGCGGCAGGTCGCTCTCGATCAGCCCCGTGCCGCCTTGCAGCGCCCGGATTTTGTACTCCACGTCGGCCAGTTCCAGCCATGCGCCCGTCCACGTATATGGCGGCGTTTCCGGCAGCGAAAACAGCGACGGGGTGTTGCGTCCCCCGCCTGTGAAACCCGCCCATACGCGGCCATCGCTCAGGCCGTCGAAATGACAGGTCGCACAGCTCAGGCTTTGGTTATGGCTCATGCGCGGGTCGCCCGCGCCGTAGAACAGTTCCGCACCCAACAGCACGTTGACGGGGATCGTCAGGTTGCTGATGGGCAGGGTGGACAGCACTTGCAGATCGCTGGTTTGAATGGTGGTAATGGTTGCGCCCAGCGCATTATGCACATACAACAGGGTGTTATCGCGGTTGAGCAGAAGCGCACGCGGGTTCGAGCCAACTGGAATGTGCGCCCGCGCCTGCCCGGTGTTCAGGTCGATCACGCTGACATCGCCGCTGCCCGCATTCGCCACATACAAGCGCTGCGCGAACCGATCCAGCGCCAGGGCGAACGGCATATTGACCGGGCGGTCTGCGGTATCGAGCGTCACCCGGTCGCCGCGCTGGATGGCGTTGCCGCGCAGATCGAACACATTCACGACCGGAAACGCCGCCGAATCGAACGTGAGCGCCGGGTTCTGCGCGAAAGTGCGCGAACCGGGCATATACGCCAGCCCTCGCGTAATATCGAGTTCGACCGCCTGGGAGACGCTCGCCGGGCTTTCCTGTGAAACGGTCTGCACGATACGGCGCTGCGGCAGGTAGATCAGCGTGAGGTCGCCCGTCCAGAAATGGGTGACATAAAGAAAACTGCCCCACAGTGCCAGCCCGGATGGGAATGGCGGCACGGGCATTTGCGCGGTCACCTGCCCGGTTTGCAGATCGACTTCGGCAATCGTATCGCTGCCCAAAAGTGAGACATACGCCAGAGTATCGGTAGCGACCACGCCATACGGCAGCAGCCCGTCGAGCGGGATCGTGTTCAGCAGGCGGGCTTCGCGCACGTCGATCACGCTCAGCGTGCCATCACCCCGGTTGGTGACCAGGGCGCGGGTATCGTCCGGCGTGACGGCGGCTCCGCGTGGGTCGCGCCCGACGCGAATTTCCGCCACCAGCGCATTCTGCGATGGGATCGCAATCGTCACGGTATCGCTGATCAGGTTGGCTGCCACCAGGGTGCGGCCATCGCTGAGCGCGGCCAGGCTGCCGCTGCTCACCGCCCGGTTGATGCGCGCATCTGGCAGGGCATACAGCGGTAATGGGGTCGCGGTAGCCTCAGACTGCGCACGGGCATCGCCGCCCCCGCCGAAGATCAGCACAGCCAGGCACACGATGCTGAACAGCCCAATGTGTGCGCCCAATGCGATGCGCTTGAATCGCAAGCCAGGCTTGAACGTTGTGTCACGCTTCATAGGGTTGTCCACACCTTACGCCGCTGAATCGTCACGGCTGTATCCGGGTTACGGCTGCGCAAAATCGCCATCCGTCAACTGCATCAGCCGATTATAGAAAAAGGTGAACTGCCGCGCTTGAATCTGAAACTGCCCGGCGGCATCCTGCCCGGTCGCCACCACCGTCAGGATCATCGGATCGACGACAGCGTTTCCACTGGCACGCGGCTCATTTTCGATGTTCGGAAAGCTGCCGCGCAGTGCCGCCGGTGCGAACTGATACGCAATGCTGCGGCCATTCACCGGGGCGGAATCATCGCGCAGCAGGTACGACGGGGTGCGCAAGGTGATGTATCCCTGTGTATTCGTCCAGTCGCCGGGGATGGTGAACGCGAAATTGTACGGTACACCCGTCGGGATCAGCACGTCGGGCAGTTGAATGCTCGATTCCAGCACTGCATTGGTTTCGGGCAGCACGTACACCTGATAGCGCGTGCCTTCAGGCCGCAGCACCCCGCCCGTGACATACGGCGGGGCAGCATCGCCCACGCTGGTACGGGCTGCGCCGATCACCTGAAGATCGACCGTCCACACGCCGACCTCATCGACGGTGAAATTGCGCGATGGGTCATAGTAGTAGCCGATGGCATTGGCGCTGCCACTGAACTGGCGCACCGCGCCGCTGGGTGCAGTGATGGTCACGTCCACCTGTGCCGGCAGCGTGGGCGCGACCTGCCCCGCCACCGTGAACGAGTCGCCCAGACGCAGCAGCGCCCCCGGCGGCGTTCCCGATGGGACGAAAAACATCTCGAACGCCCGGTCATCAATCGCCACCAGTGCGCCGCCATTCCCCCCCCCGGCAGAGCCGTTCAACGGCGGGTACAGGCGCGCACCCTGGGGATCGTTCGGGTCGATCACGACGGCCAGCGATCCGTAGATCGCGGCGGTCAGCGTGCCGCCCGAAGGCGGCGCGTCATTTTCGGTGATCAGTGCGCCCCCGAACACGAACGTATAATCGCCGGGACGGTCGCCCGTCGTCCCCGCGCCGATCTGTCCGTTGTATGGGTCGTCGCTGTCCCACCACAGCGGCACGTCGCTGAATGATCCATCGGTGATGAACTGGCGCAGCGCCAGCCCAGGCCGTACCGCACTGAGCAGCGCATACCCGCCGCGCACAGGCAGTTCACCGGAGGCCGCGGCGAAGGGAAAATCGATCCCGCTTTCGGCGGTAAAGTCGCGCTGGAGGCGCTGCCCGCTTTCGGCGGCAGGTTCAGCATACACCGCATCGATCACCCGGTTGGCGTATGCGCCGCCGGTATCCTGCACGCGCAGCAACGGAAACAGGCCGTCAGCCGCACTTTCGCCAATCCACGCAACATCCCCGGCGAAAAACGGCGCATACAGCAGCGAAGGAATAACCCCGGTTCCCGCGTAATTGTTCGCCCGGAACCACGTCAGGCGCGGGAGCGGCTGGAACGGGATACCGCGCTGCCCATGTGCGACCAGCGCGGTATCCGGCGCGGCGATCACGCTGGCACTGCGCAGACTAGCCGCCCATAACCGATCCGCCCGATCCCGGTAGCGCGCTTCATACGACGCGATCACCAGGCCGGGGGTGTCCAGGATGATCGCCGGGTCACGCGGCATGAAAACGCCGTACTCGTTGGCCGTTCCGGTCAGGGTACGTTCACGCGGCGTGCTGCCATCGAGTGGGTGAATGCGCACGTTCAGGGTCACATCTGCATTTACGCCGGGCAGCAGCGTGATGCCGGGATGGTATACATTGCCGACTTCAAATGGGGTGCCGGGCAGCACCGCCGGGGTCATATCGAGCGGTTCCGCCACCGTGAGCGCGTATTCGCCCCCGCCGCTGTAGCGATTTCCGAAAACATCCGCCAGCGTCAGTTCAACGGTGAGCGTGTACGCCCCGTACTGATCGAATGCATAGCGCGCCAGACGCGGATCGAGCGTGGTCACGCGGTACACATCGACGGGTGACTGCGCCCCAAACCGCGACCGTTCATCGACCGCCGGGCTGGAAAGCGCATTCTGCCGCAGTGGAATTGCGCCGAAGGTATCGACATCGCCATCCGGTTTGGTCACCCGGACGCGCAGTTCCGAACCGCCCGCTTCGCTGAAGTCGAATGGGATGAGCGGCGCGGCGGACGACTGATACGCATTCGGCAGCACGTTGAGCAGGTACGGTTCGAGCGAATAGGCGATGGGATCGCCATCGTCATCCCCAGGTGGCAGGATGTACGTCGGCGCGTTGAACTTGACGCGGTTGGAAAGCGCGAACGTTTCGCCTTCGGCCAGAATGCCGCGTGACCCATCGCTCGGCGCATCGAACAGGATCGTGGTCGGCAGCCGGGTTTCGCTCACCCCGCCAATGTTCAGCACGAGCGGCAGGCGGGTGAAGGTCTGGCGTGAACGGCCACTGCCCACGCCGAACAGCGGGCTTGCCTCCCACCGAGCGCCGTCATCGAGAAGCACGGCGGCGGGATCGCGTTCGTCGGTGGTCACAAACCCTTCGATCTGTGGGATGTACAGCCCATTTGCCAGCGTTTCCGGCAGGGTGAAAGCGGCATCGAGCGCGAATTCGGCACGGCCTTCACGGTAAAGAATCTGGTGCCGCTGCACCGTGATCACCTGGTCGAAAGCGGCGGGCGGCGTGACATCATCGACGGGTAAGCCGTGCAGCAGTTCGGCTGACCAACCGTTGATCCCGCCTGCAATGTTGGCCGGGGCATCCGTCCCGCCGATGGGCAGAAACCGCACCAGCGCGTACAGCGTGGCGGATGGCGGAAGCTGCGGCGTGGTCAGCGTGACATCCATTTCGACCGCCCAGGCTCCGCCCGGCTGAAGGCGAAGCGTGCCGGAACGTCCATCGGCCATCCAGAAGCCCGCGCCGTTCCCCAGCACGCCGCCGACCGTGAAGCGGATCGGGTCACCGGTCAGCGCGGAGGATGGGCGGAAAATGCCGTCCGGCACGTCCTGAAACGGAGTGGGGTCGGTCGTTGGGTTGATGGTGATCACGGCGGCTGCCGCCGTTGCATCGTCAAAGCGCACTTCGGTCACGTTGAACGAATTCACCCGGTCTTCAAATGTAAGCGGAATGCGAAGTTCCGCCGCGCCTTCGCCCGTGATCGCCGTGATGGGGAGCGAGTCAAGCGCCGCCTGGTTCGGGTTGACGCGCTCGAAGGCTGACGCGGACGGATCATCCGGCGCGAACGTGACGGCATACGTGGTGCTGTTCATGATGAACTGCACGCGAATCGTGCTTCCTGCCGTCAGCCGGGCATCGCGCACCGCAATCCAGGCCGACTCGCGGCTGCGCAGTGCGTTCACGCTGGGGTGAACGGCAGCACTGCCGAACGAGTCCCAATCGCGCACATCGCCATCGATGCGCAGCCGGGTGATAGAAGTATCGGCGGCGGCATCATCTGGGGAGGCATTGAACCCGCTCCACAGGATCGTTCCTGCACCGCCGGGCAGCGAACCAGGGGCGATGTTCTGTCCCGGCGGGATAGACTGCCCTACTGGGCTGATCCAGAACGGGGTATTGCCCACGCCGTAGATGGTGGCGCGGAAACCGCCCGTCACGCCGACCGGGGCAATCGTCGTTTGTTCGGTATACAGGTTGCGAATGATCACACTGCCATTGGGCGGGAGCGCATTGGCCGCCCCGGTGATCGTGATCAAGCCGTCGGCGGTGGGCGGCGAAAACGTGATCAACGACGCGATGGGCGGGTCACCAGGCTGCGGGCGCGGCGGCGCTTCCTGTGCCACAACCGGGTACGTCCAGCCATCGACGGCGATCAATCCCGCCAGTGCGATCAGCATGAACGCGAACACGATACGGCGAGCCATAAAGAACTCCGTCCGGGGAGATGAATGCACGCGAAGTATAGAAAATCGATGGCGGGCGGCGCAACAAACCGTCACCCACCCGCTGCGGCGGGCTATATGCGCACGCCCAGGCGGTCGAGCAGCCCATTCAGCCCGGCGATCAGGGCTTCGGGCGTATCGTCGTTCAGCAGCGTGTAATCGGCCATCGCAATCGGCCCGCCTTTCTCGATGTGTTCGATCTCGCGCACATCGCGCTCCTCCGCTTCGGCACGGGTGAGCGGGCGTTCGGCGCGTTCGGCCAGCCGCCGGTAGCGTTTTTCACGCGCACACACGACGGCGATCACCTGAAGATCGTCACTGAGATCGCGCCGCAGCGTTTTGTACTCGCTGAAACTGTACAGACCGTCGATCACGATGGTCTGGCGGGTGGCCAGCGCCGTTTTCAGAATTGGCAGTGCGCGTTTGGCGATTGCGTCCATGCCTTCGTGCGCCCGGAATTCTTCGCGTACCAGTCGTTCATGCTCCGGGGTGATCGCCAGCCCGCGCCGCTGTACTTCTTCTACCACGATCCCGCCGAAGCGAAACTGAAAATATCCCAAACGCTCCAGATGAGCCGCGCACAGCGATTTGCCTGCCCCCGGCATTCCAACCAATGCCAGCACACGGGGCGGTCGTTCAATGGTCACGCGATTTGTCCTTGATTTCCGATTGTGATTCACGCACAAACTGTATTCATGCTGCACACAAACGTCCGCATTATAGCGCCTTTGTCATCATTTTTTGAGTTTCCTGCCTGTAGATTTTGAAGCGATTATCCTTCATTTCATCTATAATCAGGTGCATGATGGCTGACCCAGTTCCCCCTAACCCTTACCACCACGATTACGGCGACGATGTGGCCGCTGCCCCGTTTGCAGGCCGCGCCGATGCCTTCGCCCGGCTGTACCGTCATCTCGCCCGTTCCGACCGGGTGAATGCGATGTGCATTTTAGGCCAGCGGCACATTGGCAAGACCGCACTGCTGCACGCGGCACGCGCCGTCTTTGCCGATTCGCACCTGGGCGTGTACGTCTCGCTGCGCGAAAACCCGGTCGATGACCTGACGGACTGGGTGCTGCTGCTGGCGCAAAGCGCGACCGCCGCGCTCATTGAACGCGGGTACACCGTTCACCGCCTGAGCGCGCTGCAACCCCCCGCTGAAAACCCGTTCGATTGGTTTACCACCACCTTCCTGCCCGCGCTGATCGGCGCGCTGCGGAATACCCGCCGCCTGCTCTGGCTGATCGACGATGGGCATGAAGCGCTGGCCGCTGTGCGCATGGGCAAGCTGCCTGCCAACCTGTTCGCGCACATGCACGCGATGATTGCAGAGGTTGCGCCCATCGATATGGTGATCGCGCTCGACGCGGCGTATGAGGACGATCTGCCGGAATTTGCCCCACTGCTGCAAAGCATCGACGTGATTCGGCTCTCGCATCTGCTCCCGGCGGATTCCGCCTGGGTACTGAACGAACCTGTGCGCGATCTGTATGAAGTCCCCGAAGAAACAGTGACGGCGGTTCATGCGGCGGCGGGCGGCGCGCCGGGTTTGATCCAGCAGTTCGGCTACCTGATGTTTCGCAAGTGGTCGATCAACCGGGTGCATACCGAGATGACTCCCGCCGATGTCCGGGCGATGATCGCCACGGTATACGCTTATGGCGAGCGCGATTTCGTCGAACTGTGGCGCGGCCTGACGGCAGAAGAACGTCTGGTGCTGACAGCGGTCAGCAGCATGACCTACGTCGATCCGCTGGCGGCGATCACGGCTTCGCGCATTGAAGCCTGGTTGATCGAAACCGATTTCCCGCTCGATCTGGTGGCTATTCACGCCGCACTGCGCGGACTCGATTACCGTCATGCGATCACGACAGGCGCGGACGGGGTGCGCGTGAACGGGGAAATTCTGCAATTGTGGCTGATCGAACACGCACGGTTAGGGTCGCGCATGGCGGGCGACGGGAACCGCCTGCAACAGCGGGAACAGGATCGGCGGGCGCGGGTGGATGTGGCGCTGCGGCTTGCGAATCGCGGGCGGCCCAACCCGGTGGCTAACCGCCGCAATTCTAACCGCCTGATCATCGCGTTCGGCCTGGCGCTGCTGATCTCGCTGGGGGTGCTAATGGCTTCCGCGCTGAACACGCCGCCGCCCCTGCCTAACGCGCCACAAGCGCCCACCGCGACGCTGATTCTGAACACGCCGCCTGCGCCGAACGGCTGACTTACGGATCGATCAGCACTTCGCAGCGCCCGCCGTTCGTTGGGCAGGTAGCGAGCGTGCGATTGCCGCGCCGCACCTCGAACGTTTGATCCGGCTCACTGCTGATCCAGAACTGACGCGCCGTGCCGACGGCTTCCCAGCCAAAGCGCGCCACGCATTCCGGCGGCACTTCTCGGAACGGCATCGAAATCAGCCACACCTGGTAACAGCCATCGGCGGGCAGGCGGTAGGATTGCCCTGATACCGGGTCCCAATCGCTGGCGCGGAAGATGATCTGCGCCCCCAGTTGATTCAACCGCACAAACGTGATCGCGCTGATGTCGATGCTTTGCGCCGAAATGTTGCGCAGCAGCAGCGACTGCGCGTCATACTCCAAGAGCAGTGTCGGCTGGTCAGCCGTCGAATTGGTCACAGCAGCGGCGGGTGTGCTGTCTGTCGGCATGGTTTCGCCTCCTGGGATGGTAGGCGTGCGCGTCGGCGGGCGCGGGGACGGGGTATCGGTCATGCCCGCTGTCACGGTGATCGACTCGGCGGTCGGCTGCACGGCGGCCAGCGCTGCCGCGGTTCCGGTCGTATCCGGGGTCGGTTCGGCCACGGTGACGGTCGGCTGAAGGGTGTCGGTCGGCGCGTCGGTGATGCGCTGTGACGGGTCATCCGTCCCTGCCGCAACGCCAATGCCGCCGCTGTCCCGGCGCGATTCGTTCAGCAGGAACAGTCCCGCCGCCGCCAGTGCGATGATCGCCAGCACGACGGCCAGGCGCGGCAGCAGGCGTGATCCGCGCCGGGCTTCAGGGGTATCGGTCGGTTCGTCGCGCCCGCGAAGCGCATTCTGGGTGCTGGTCGTCCCGGCCTGCGCCGCCGCCAGGTTGATCTTTTCCGACCAGGTGGGGCGGGTATCGGCGTTGAGCGGTGGGAATGGTGAGGTGCGGAACGTTGCACCGTCGATCTTTTCAAGTTCTTCGGTTTTCATCCGCCGCAGCAGCGATTGTCCGGACGTATCGGTCAGCGCACGGGGACGCGATTCGCTCAGTGCGCGCATTTTCGATTCGCTGTTCAGCATGGGCGCGAAAGCCGCCGCCAGCGCATCGACGAACGCTTTGCCCGTCGGGTAGCGCAGCCGGATGTCTTTTTCCAGCGCCTTCTGAACGACCAGCTCGACTTCGAGCGGAATATCGGCCACATAACGGCTGAGCGGCGGCGGCGGTTCGCTGATGTGCTTGAGCGCCACGCTCATCGCACTGGGATCGTCGAATGGGACTTTGCCCGTGAGCATCTGGTACAGCACGATAGCCAGGGAATATAGGTCGCTTTGCGGGACGGCCTGTGCCGACGATACGGCTTGTTCCGGCGCGATGTAATGCGCGCTGCCGAAGGTATTGCCGATGGAGCCTTCCGGGACGCTGAGCGCCAGCCCAAAATCGGTCAGCACAGCGCGCCCATCGTTCGTCACCATGATGTTGGACGGTTTGACATCGCGGTGAATCACCCCGCCCTGATGCGCGTAATCGAGCGCGGCCCCGGTATCGCTCACGATGCGCAAGACCTGGCTGAGCGGCATTCGCGCCCCACGCCCGATGTAGTCTTTCAGAATCTGGCCTAAATCGCGCCCTTCAATGAACACCATCGCCATGTAATACAGCGCATCGACTTCCCCGTACTGGTAAATGCCGACGATGTTCGGGTGGTTCAGGCGCGCAATCGACCGCGCCTCTCGCCGGAAGCGGGCGCGGTATTCTTCTTCGCTTTCCTGGTTGCTCAACAGATGCGCATCAATGATCTTGATCGCTGCATAGCGCTCCAGCTTGGGGTCATAGCCGCGATAGACGCGCGCCATCCCGCCGCGTCCCAAAATATCGATAACGCGGTAATCGCCTAACATCCGACCAATCAGGGGATCGGTGAGTGCCATTGCTCATCCTAATGACTGACTGCTGTACCAGCGAAACTCACCTTACTGGACGGGATTATAACGTACTGTCCGGCAGACTGATACAAGCGCGCACCCCCTTTTCCAAAACTTTCAGGACATGCGCTATACTGAAGGGGATTGCAAAAGCAAACGGTTGTTCTGTTCAGTATTCATGCCAGAGGCCCGGTTCTCGTGACCAACCCGCCCGATATTCCTGAAAAGGAACTGCGTTCGCGCTGCGCCAGCTTTCTCGCTGAAGCCGCTGAGGAAGCCCGACGCTTGAAACATGCCTTCATCGGGGTAGAGCATCTGTTCATCGCCGCCACCAAGCGCGATGACGGCGCGACCCCGCAGCTTTTGCGACGTGCCGGGTTGAACCCGCGCAACGTGCGCGCCGAAGTACGCCGCGATATTGGCACCGGGGAAGGTTCGGAAGGCGACGACCTGCCGCTGACCCCGCGTGCTGCGATGGTGCTGCAAATTGCGCTGTTCATTGCCGACCGCGATGAAAGCGAAGAAGTGGAAGATTCTCATCTGCTGCTGGCGATCCTGGAAGAAGGCGAAAGCGTCCCGGTGCGCAAATTGCAGGAGATGGGCTTTCGCGTGGAACACTGGCTGCGCAAGCTGCATAACGATGCCTATGAACGCGACCTGGCGAACCCATTGGCCGAGCCGATCTCGGACCTGATTCTGGACAGCGATGAGGATTTGCTCAATCTGTCGGAATTCGACGAATCGCTCTCGCTCTCGGACGACCCGTTCCGGTTTTCGTCCAGCGAAGTGGTTGCGTCCAGCCGTTCAGCAGCGCATGGCGGACGCAACCCTACGCCGCTGCTCGATAAATATGGCCGTGACCTGACGGCACAGGCCGCCGAGGGCAAGATCACGGCGGCGATTGCCCGCGAACGCGAAATCCGTTCGGTGGCGCGCACGCTTGCCCGCAGCAAGAAGAACAACCCCCTGCTGTTGGGCGATGCGGGCGTGGGCAAGACCGCCGTCGTCGAAGGGCTGGCATATGCCATTTTCGACAAAACCGCGCCCGCGTCGCTGCTGGACAAGCGCATCGTGCAGATCGAGATCGGCACGCTGGTCGCCGGGACATCGCTGCGCGGCCAGTTTGAAGAGCGCCTGATCGGTATCGTCGATGAAGCGCGCGCCGCCGCCAACGTGATCCTGTTCATCGATGAAATTCATACCATCGTTGGGGCGGGCGATACCATCGACAGCAACCTTGATGCCGCCAATATTCTGAAACCCGCGCTGGCACGCGGCGAGATCGTGTGTATTGGTGCGACCACGCATGAAGAATACCGCCGGGCAATTGCCCAAGACCCGGCGCTGGATCGACGTTTCCGCCCTATCGACATTGAAGAACCGAGCGAGGACAACGCGCTCAAAATCCTGTCTGGCCAGCGCGAACGGCTGGAGAAACATCATAAGGTCACCATCCGCCCGGACGCGCTTGAAGGGGCGGTGCGCTTGTCGGTGCGCTACCTGCCGGATCGCCGTCTGCCGGATAAAGCGCTCGATCTGCTCGATGAAGCGTGCGCCCGCGTGGTGATCCGCACGATCAGCCCGGACGATGAAGGGGAGCCGCCGCCAAGTGAAGTCCGCATGGATGTGATTGCGGCGGTGCTGAGCGATTGGACGGGCATCCCAATTCAGGAACTGACCAAAGATGAAAAGCGCCGACTGGCCGACGTGGAAAAAATCCTGCTTCAGCGCGTGATTGGCCAGGATGAAGCGGTGAAGACGGTCGCGGCGGCTATCAAGACTGCGCGCGCCGGGCTGAAAGACCCGAATCGGCCTATTGGCGTGTTCCTGTTTCTGGGGCCTTCGGGCGTGGGCAAGACCGAACTGGCGCGGTCGCTGGCGAATTTCATGTTCGGCAGCGATGAAGCGATGATGCGGCTGGATATGTCGGAATTTCACGACGCGCACACCGTCGCCCGGCTGATCGGGTCGCCCCCAGGGTACAAGGATGCGCAGCGCGGCGGCCAACTGACCGATGGACTGCGCCGCCGCCCGTACAGCGTGGTGCTGCTGGATGAAGTCGAAAAAGCCGCGCCGGAAGTGTTCGATATTTTCCTGCAAGTGTTCGATGAAGGCCGCCTGAGCGATGCGCACGGCGGGGTTGTCGATGCGCGCAACAGCGTGTTCATCATGACCAGCAACATTGGTACGGAAGAAAGCGGGCGTTCACTCGGCTTTATCGGCGGGGCAGATCGGCAGCCCGATTACGCATCGCACCTGAGCCGTTTCTTCCGCCCGGAATTTCTCAACCGCCTGGACGAGATCGTCACCTTCCGGCCATTGGCCGCCGATACGCTCTCGAAAATACTCGATCTTCAGTTGAACGATTTGCGCAAGCGGCTGGACGAGCAGCGTCTCAAGCTCGAACTGACCGACGCAGCGCGCCAGCTCATCCTCACCAAAGGGCATGATCCGATCAATGGGGCGCGCCCGCTGCGCCGCGCTATCGAGCGGATGCTCACCCGTCCCCTGAGCGGGCGGATTGTGGAAGATGCCTTTGAACCGGGCGATACGATTGTCGTCGAAGCCGATTCCGATCACGGGTTGTTGATCTTTTCTCCCGCACGGGTATGAAGTGAAAAAACAGGCAGGATGAACCCACCACTGACCGGTCGAACCCCGCTCCCGCTTTCCGATGGTGACCAGCGCCGCCTGCTGCGCACGCCGCACCCATTGGATGAACGCGATCCGTTTGCTACCGATGCCGA
This sequence comes from bacterium, assembly GCA_033764035.1. Lineage (GTDB taxonomy): Bacteria > Chloroflexota > Anaerolineae > Aggregatilineales > Phototrophicaceae > Flexifilum. The sequence goes on along the minus strand of JANRJJ010000014.1, from coordinate 16,596 downwards.
CCCGGACATTCGGCGGTTGGGGCGGCTGGCGCTGCGTCGTGACGATGTGAACGATCTGTTCGCATTGGGCGATTTGTGTGCGCGCAGAATTTTCACGGCGGATGAGCGCCTGCTCGTGTTCTACGTCGGGAAAGCGCTGATCGCCTACCGCCGCGCCGCTGAACGCGCCCATTCGGATATTGACCGCCTGATGGCGCAGCGCGCCGCCCGCACGCTGATCGATTGGGTTTCGGAGATGGCGCAGCAGTACCCCACGCGCCGCAATATCGCCGTCGCGCTGTGGGCGGCTGCCGATGATGAACCCTTCCCTGAAGCTTATGCGCCGGGTGATGAAGCCGCACGCACGGGCAGCACGGGGGAGTTCAGCACTCGTCCGACCAACCCTGCTCCGCTGGACGAACGAACGCGCTTCAGCGACTCCGGTACGCTCAGCGATTCGGGCGGTCTGACCGACTCCGGCGACACCGATACCCGCTTCAACACTGACGACCTGCCGCTTTCGCCCGCCGCCTTGGGGAGCCTGCTTTCGGCGTACCTGCACCCGCTGAAAACGCCGCGCCCGGATGCGCCGCCCGATGACTCGCTGGAACGCACCCTGGCCGCCGATTCGGACAGCGGGCTGATCGATATGTCGATGCTTTCACAAGGCGATGAGCAGGACGACGAGTCGGAAATCCCGTCGGATTCGCTCAACCCCGACGACGATTCGCAGCCTTTTCGGAATACCCGGTTGGCTCCGCCGCCGAAAGCACCGCTCGTCGCGGCGGACATGCTCGACACATTCGGGGATCGCGACAGCGAAATGGGCGATTCGCGGGTGCTGTCCTCCGAACCCATCGGCGGGGCGAACGATACGCAGTTTCACGATGAAATTGCCCGGTCGATTTCGTCGTTCGAGAACCACGCGCATAAACAGCCGAAGCCCCGCAGCACCCCCCGCCCGCTGATCGACCTGAGCGCTGGGGAATTCAACATCGGTGATATGATCGATGGCCGCTATGAAGTTGCCGATGTGCGGCGCGGCGGGATGGGCGTGGTCTACCTGTGCTACGATTACGAACAGCGCGCCCCGGTCGCCCTGAAAAGCTTTCAAAGCCGCTTTCTGGATAATGAACGGGCGGTCGCACGCTTTCAGCAGGAAGCGTTCACCTGGATACGCCTGGAAAAACACCGTCATATCGTCCAGGCGCGGCTGGTGCAGAACATCGCAGGCCGCCCCCACATCATCCTTGAGCATATCAGCGGACCGGAAGGGCTGGAAGCCGACCTGCGCAGTTGGATCGACCACAAACGGCTGACGTTGCGCCATGCAGTTGAATTCGGGCTGCACATTGCGTTGGGGATGCAGCACGCCACCAGCAAAATTCCGGGGCTGGTGCATCGGGATTTGAAACCCGCCAATATCCTGGTCACGCACGACGGAATCGCCAAAGTCACCGATTTTGGGCTGGTACGGTCGCTCGACTTAGCCGACCGTGCGCTTGACCTGGCCGACCTTCCACTGCTTGAACTGGAAGCGCGCACCACTCATGAAAGCGGTCCCCACACCCGGCCAACCGACGAACGTCTCACCCGCGTCGGCGCGATCATCGGGACTGCGCCGTACATGTCGCCGGAACAGGCGCGTTCGGGCAATGTCGATTTGCGCGCCGATATTTACGCCTTCGGCTGCCTGCTCTATGAAATGGTGACAGGGCATCATGTGTTCGCCGCCAAAAAGCTCGATTCGTGGCTGCACGCACACCTGAATGAAACGCCGGCCTTCGATTCGACAGCGGCGGCGCTTCCGGCACGACTGCAAGCGCTGATCCTGGGCTGCCTGGAAAAAGACCCCGCCCACCGTCCCGGCGCGTGGCATTCCATTGTCGATGAACTGCGTGCAATCTTCGTCGAACTGACGGGCGAAAACCCGATCCTGGAGATCACCGGGCCAGCGCTGGAAGCCCGCGAACTGATGGACAAGGGCTATTCGCTGACCGAACTGGGTAAGCTGGATGAAGCGCTGGAAGCTTATGACGCGGCGATCACCCTGCAAGCGGATTATGCCTGGGCGTGGGCGCGCAAAGGGCGCACGCTGCGCCTGCTCACGCGCTATCAGGATGCCATTCAGTGCTACGATGAAGCGCTGCGCATCCAGCCGAACTATGCCTGGGCATGGAAGGGCAAGGGAATCGTGCTGGAACGCCTGGGACAGCCGCTCGAAGCGTTGGATGCGTACCAGCAGGCCAGCCGTATTGACCCGAACGACGTGTGGAACTGGTACAACCAGGCCGACGCGCTGCAAAATATGGGTCGCTACGATGAAGCGGTGGCACTGTTGAAACAGGCGCTCGAACTCGATGCGGCACACCCGAACAGTTGGGCGAAACTGGGCCAGGTCTACCGCCTGATGCAGGATTTTCACAGCGCGATCACCGCGTATGAACATGCCATTGAACTTGACCCCTCTTATGCCTGGGCGCAGAACGGCTACGGGCTGGCGTTGAAGGCGCTTGGCCTGCACAAAGAAGCCCTGCTTGCGTTCAAGCGGGCTTCGCGCTACCAGCCGGATGAGGTGTGGCACTGGTACAACCTGACGGAAATGCTGGTCGAACTGCGCCAATATGAAGAAGCGCAGCAGCCCGCGCATGAGGCGGTGCGCATCAACCAGGGTCATGCGTACAGTTGGGCGAAACTGGGTCAGGTGCTGCGCTACGTGAAAAAATACGATGAAGCGCTGGCGGCGTATGACCGGGCGATTCGGTTGCAGCCCGATTATGCCTGGGCGATCAACGGGCGCGGAATCGTGCTGGAACAGCTTGAACGGTATGAAGAAGCGCTCGAATGCTACCGCCAGGCTTCACGGTTGGGCAAAAACGACGTATGGCATTATTACAATCAGGGAAATGTGCTGGCACTGCTGGGTCAGTACGACCAGGCACAGCCGCTTTTGGAAGAAGCCGTGCAGTTGAACCCCAACCATGCGCGCAGTTGGGCGCGGTTGGGCAACGTGTACCGTCAGCTTGGAAAATACGACGAAGCCCTGAAAGCCTACCACAACGCGACCGAACTGGACGCGATGTATGCCTGGGCATGGAACGAGATGGGCATGACCTATGAACGGCTGGAGCAGCCCGATCAGGCGCTCGATGCCTACCGCCATGCCGCCGACAGCGATTCGGGCGACCCGCATTACATTTATCAGCAGGTCGATCTACTGACCGCACGCGGCGACCATGCCAGCGCGCTGGCGCTGCTGGAGACGGCGCTCAAACGCGATGGGCGCATCTCGCGCACCTGGGCGAAACACGGGCAGATTTTGCGGCGCGTCGGGCGGATTCAGGAAGCGCTGCGCAGCTATACCCGTTCGGTTGAACTCGATCCGCTGCACGCCTGGGCATGGAATGGGCGCGGGCTGGTGCTGGCCGCGCTGAACCAGCATGAAGAAGCGCTTCAATGTTTCAGAAAAGCCGCCGCCATCGACCCGAACGATACCTGGTACTGGTACAACCAGGGGGATGAACTGATCGCGCTCAACCGCTTTGGGCAGGCGGTGGAAGTGCTGGAGCGGGCGCTGAAGCTCAACCCCACGCATACCGAAAGCTGGGCGAAGCTGGGGCAGGCCTTTCGCCGCCTGAACCGCCAGGCTGACGCGCTGAACGCTTACGATCAGGCGTTGGCGATCAACCCCCATTATGCGTGGGCGTGGAACGGACGCGGGCTGACGCTCGAATCGCTGGGGCGGCGTGAAGAGGCCATCGCCAGTTATGAACGGGCGCTCGAAGAGGACGACGGCATCATCTGGTATTACACCAACCAGGTCGATCTGCTGCTGGAGATGCGGCGTGAAGCCCAGGCGCTTGTCGTGATCGACCGTGCCTTGACGGTGCTGCCCGAAAATGCGATGGCGTGGGCGCGCAAAGGGCAGATCATGCGGCGGCTGCGCGATTTTGAAGCGGCATTGGAAGCGTACCAGATGGCGCTGGAACGCGACCCGGCGTATGGATGGGCATGGAACGGGAAAGCGCTGGCATACGCAGCGCTGGGGCGGTGGGAAGAAGCGCTGATCTGTAATCAGCGTGCCGTGCAGCATAATGCAAATGATGCCTGGTTCTGGCACAATCTGGGGGAAACGAATCTGGCGTTAGGGGATTGCGAACAGGCCGTCATCGCGCTTGAAAAAGCGCTGACGCTCGATGCCAATCACCAGCCATCGAGAAATAAACTGATCCAGGCGCGGGACTGCCTGGCACAGCCGCACGATGGAACCGAATAGCGCCATGCGAACAGGCCTCAGCGGCAGCACGACGGGGGAACATGAGTACCAAAGAGATTTCGGTCACCTTTATGAGCGGTCCTCTGGACGGGCGAACGCTGCGTTTTGAACAGCCCGATACAGGCGATGAGCTGGTGCTGCACATTGGGCGGCGTGAAGGCTGCGACGTACATATGCCATTCGACAACCAGGTATCGCGCCTTCATGCACGCCTGGGCGTGCGGTCGATGCCCGTCACCGCCAGCGACAGCGTAGTAGAACCGTTCGTCTTATCGTTCTGGCTGGAAGACCTGGACAGCCGCAACGGGACGTTCATCGAACGGGAGCGCACGCCGATCAAAGAACGAATCAGCGTGCGGCCCGGTTCGCTTTTCCGCATAGGGCGCACCTGGATGCGCCTGGATGAACCCATGTCTTTGTGAAATATTTTTATCACTGGAAAAATTGACGATGACGCACACTGTGACCCCACTGACCACCGCCGACGGCCTGACGCTGCACACTGCGCAATACCGCCCATCGACCCCACCCCGCGCCGTGATCTTTCTGATTCACGGGTACGGTGAACATCATGGGCGCTACCGCCATGTAATCGATCTGTTGGTTGGCGCTGGCTATGCGGTCTGTACACTCGATCATCGCGGGCATGGCTTAAGCGAAGGGGTGCGCGTGCATTTCGAGTCGATGGCGCAGCCCGTTCAGGATTTGCGCGCTTATGTGCAGGCCATGCGCAGCCAGTTTTCAGCCGAAAAGCGGTTCGTGGTCGGCCACAGCATGGGCGCGCTGATCAGCCTGCTGTATACCCTGGAATACCAGCATGAACTCTCTGGCCTGGTGCTGAGCGGGATTCCGCTGGCCGCAACGGCGGCAGTGTCGCCCGCTCAACTGTTCATCACGCGGGTGCTGAAGCGCATCATCCCTACCGCCGCCTTGATCCCCTCCTTGCCAGGGAGCGAACTGGCGGCCAATCCAGAGGTGGCAGCGGCGTTCGCCGCCGATGAACTGACGTGGAAAGGCAAAATGCGCGTGAGTCTTGGCCTAAGCCTGACGGAGGGTAATCAGGAAAGCCGCGCCCGGCTGCATCAGCTTACGCTGCCGCTGCTGATCCTGCATGGCGCGGACGACAAAATCTGCCCACCAGCGGGCAGTCAGTGGGTATTCGACCAGGCCCGCAGCACCGATAAAACGCACCATATCTACCCCGGCATGAAGCACGAAATTTTCAACGAGACGGCACGCGCTCTGCCGCTCGACGAAATGATCGGGTGGTTGAATGAACGCACCACCGCGTAAACCAAACGCGGTGCGCCATTTATCCACCGCCGCGCTGGTCGGATTCGCCACTGTCCTATGGTTGGCGGCGTATACCGGAAGCTTTACCCGTCTGATGGCCGATGATTACTGCACCCAGGAACTAGGCGCACGTGCGGGGATCATCGGCGGGTTGGTGGAACAATACCAGGGCTGGGCGGGGCAGTTTTCCAATATCCTGGTCAAAAATGCGATGGGCGTGTTGGGAGCAGATGTCGTGCCGTTTCTGCCCGCGCTGATCCTGGGCGCATGGTTCGCGGTGCTGTGGTGGACTCTGGCGCAGATTGCCCAGGCAGTGGGGCTGCAAACGCGCTTTATCCCGGTGCTGGCCGCCGCTTTCCTGTTCGCTATCTATGCCTTCAATCCGCAGCGCATTCAGTCGTTTTTCTGGCTGGCCGCGTTCGTGCCGTATACGATGCCGCTGGTACTCACCACTGGGCTGATCGGCGTGATCGTGCGGTTTACGCAGCAGACCGAACAGCCTATCCCTGTGGGAGTCGCCATTACCGCGCTGATCGCGTTCGTGACCAGCGGCTTTTCAGAAACCTTCGTCGTGACCCTGGTGGCTGCTTTAGGCGTGGCGTTTCTGTGGGCAGCCAGTGGGCTGAAAGCAACTACGCGCCGCCGTGCGCTGACCCTGATCGTCACCGCCGGACTCGCAGCGGTCGCCGCCGCGCTCATCATCGTGGCCGCGCCGGGGAATCAACTGCGGCTCGATCAATTTTCGTCCCGACCATCCCTGGGTCAGGCACTCAGCACAGCACTGGTGTCGAGCATCGGGTTTTTCGCCGCTGCGCTCACACAGTTTGCGCCCTTTGCAGTGCTGCCCAGCGTCGTTATCCCGGCATGGGTCGCGTACACCCACAACACCCGCTGGCTGACTCACCGCCGCCCGCGCATCCTTGTACTGCTGCTCTTATCCGGGCTGATCATCATCGCTGCGCCTATTACCGTGAGCAGCATCCTGATTGGCACACTGCCGCCAGCAAGAGCCTATATCATCCCGCTTTTTTTCCTGCAAATCTCCGTGTGGCTGTTCGGGTATGGAATCGGTGAAAGCCTGGCGCTGGATGTTTCGCGGAAAAGGCTTTCACGGCTTACCGTTGAAGGGGCAGGGGTGTTCGCTGCCGTGCTGGTCGGCGCATCCATCGTCACTGCCGCTTACACGACAACGGTCACGTTTTCCTTGTTCCGGGTTTTTGCGGCGGAATGGGATGCCCGTGATCAGGCATTACGTGCGAATGCCGAAGCCGGGGAAACGGCCATGGTGGTCGATGCACCCCAAGATGCCCTGGAGCCGCGTATCGGGCTGGAAAATCTTACAAACGACCCGGCATTCTGGGTGAATAGCTGCATGGCTCGTTATTATGGGTTGGAGTCAATTCGCATCCGCGATGGATAGACGAGCGTGAACCAAACCGGACTCGCGGTGGTTGCTTGCACGCTGTAGATTCGCTACAATGCCGTACGATAGAGATGCGCATGTGTGTTTGAAGAATTGTTTTATTGGGAATCTTAAGGCAACTGTATACATGACGGACGCAGAGTCAGCGGTTAAATTACACGTCCAGAATATCTCGCTCAGTTTTGGCGGCATCCGTGCATTGAACGATGTCGATTTCAGTGTGCGGCGCGGTGAAATATTCGCCGTCATCGGTCCCAACGGTGCGGGCAAAACCAGCCTGATCAACAGCATCAACGGGTTTTATCATCCGCAAAGCGGCGCAGTCATTTTCGATGGGCAGGATATTACCCCACTCCCCGCCTATAAACGCGCCAAGATGGGCATTTCACGCACCTTTCAGAACATCGCGCTGTATACCAACATGACCACGCTCGATAACCTGATGGCGGCGCGGCATATTCACATGAAGTCGAATATGCTCACCGGGGCGCTGTTCATCGGCCCGGCCAAGCGCGAAGAGATCGAACACCGCCGCAAAGTCGAAGAGATTATCGATTTTCTGGAAATGGAAGCGATTCGCAAGACGATTGTCGGCAACCTGAGCTACGGACTGCGCAAGCGAGTCGAACTGGGGCGGGCGCTGGCGCTGGAGCCAACCCTGCTGCTGCTTGACGAGCCGATGGCGGGCATGAACGTCGAAGAAAAAGAAGATATGGCGCGCTTCATCCTGGATATTCACGAACGCCAGGGCATGACGATTGTCCTGATCGAGCATGATATGGGGCTGGTGATGGATATTTCACACCGCGTCGTCGCGCTCGATTTTGGGCAGAAGATCGCGCAAGGCACGCCCGATGACATCAAGCGCGACCCGCGTGTGATCAAGGCATACCTGGGACAGGAAGCCGGGTGAAGTACATAGGTGTTTGGCCTTTTTTGAAGATGAGTAGTCAAGGTGTGTGGGATGGCGGCACAAGTTCAGCACCAGGAAAAACAACAGTCCGACTCCGTTATTTTACGTTCCAAAGAACCGATTGAACTGCATCCGCTTGCCCCGGATGCCGATACGCTGCCGAAAAATTTTCTGCTGCGCGTGCGCGAACTGGGCGATAAAGTCGCCGTGCGCAAGAAGCGTTACGGCATCTGGCTGGCGTATAGCTGGAACGACAGCTACCGCATCGTGCGCAATTTCTGCCTGGCGCTGGTCGAAATGGGCTTACAGCGCGGGGATAAAGTCGCCATCATTGGGGAAAACGACCCGCAGTTCTATTGGGCGCAGATCGCGATTTGGGCAGCGGGCGGCACGACGACGGCCATTTTCACCGATGCCGGCTTGCAGGAATTGGCATATGTCGTCGATAACAGCGATGCCGCTTACCTGATTGCCCACGATCAGGAACAGGTCGATAAAGCGCTGGCGATCCGCGACAAAATACCGAACGTGCGCCGCGTGATCTACTGGGACGATAAAGGCATGTGGGCGTATGACGACCCCTGGCTGGCGTGCTTCGATATTATGGTGGATGAAGGCGAATCCCTGGCTGCTGCGCAGCCCAACCGCTTTGAGGAACTGATCGCCCAGGGCAGCGGCGACGATATTGCGCTGTTCAGCTATACCAGCGGCACGACCAGCCTGCCCAAAGGCGCAATGATCCGACACCGCAACCTGATGTATGGCAACCGCCACGTGATCAACATTGCGCCCACCTACCCGACCGATGAATATGTCTCGTTCAGCCCGCTGGCGTGGATTACCGAGCAAAGTCTCGGCCTGACCGGGCATGTCGTCTCCGGTGTGACGGTGAATTTCCCCGAAAGCGCTGGCACGGTGCAGAATGACATCCGCGAGATTGCGCCCAGCAGCCTGTTGTTCCCCAGCCGCATCTGGGAAGGGCTGGCCAGCACGATGCAGATGCGCATCAACGACAGCACCTGGATCAACCGGGCGCTGTTTGCGACATTCCTGCCGATTGCGTACAAGGTGATCGATTACGAAGATGCCGAAAAGCCGATTCCGCTGCATCTGCGCCTTTTGCGGGCAGTGGGCGAAACGGCGGTGTTCGCGCCGCTGCGCAACATGATTGGCATGACGCGGGTGCGGAATGCGTTCACGTCCGGTTCTACCCTCAGCCCGGATCAACTGCGGTTCTTCCGTGCAGTCGGCGTAGAGCTGAAGAACCTGTACGGATCGACCGAGTGCCAGGCGCACACCCTGCACTACAAGGGCAATGTGAAGCTGGCGACGGTGGGCGCGCCCGCCCCCGGTGTCGAAATTCGCATCGTTGAAAACAATGAAATCCTGATCCGCAGTCGTGCCGTCTTCGCGGGCTATTACAAAGACCCGGAAAAGACCGCGAAAGCGCTCGATACCGATGGATGGTTCCACACGGGCGACGCGGGTTATGCCGACCCGGATGGCCACCTGATCTACCTGGATCGCGTGAGCGATATGATCGAACTGGCGAACGGCGAAGCGTTCAGCCCGCAGTACATCGAAGGGCGCTTGAAATTCAGCCCGTACATCCAGGATGTGATGGCGGTGGGCGGCAGCGATACGCATTTCGTCACCGCCATCATCAATATCGAATTCGACAACGTGGCGCGGTGGGCGGAAAAGAACCGCATCAGCTTCACCACGTTTGTCGATCTGTCGCAGCGCCCGGAAGTGCAGGACTTGATTCGCCGGGAAGTTCACCGCGTCAACGAGACGCTGCCGCCCGCCGCCCAATTACAGAAATTCGTCGTGCTGCACAAAGCCTTCGACGCGGACGAAAACGAGCTGACGCGCACACGCAAGCTGCGCCGCCGCACGCTGGAACAGAAATATGCCGACCTGATCCACGCCATGTACCACAATATTGACGAAGTGATCGTGCGTGCCGAAGTCAAATACCGCGATGGCCGCACCGGAACGGTGGATACCGCCGTGAAGGTGTGTTCGGTATGACCAGGGTCTTTCAGGATAACCGACGACTGTTCAATCTGCTGCTGTGGGCGCTGGTGATTGGCGGGGCAGCGCTGTGGCTGATCCCGCTTATCGGGGAACAGCGTCCCTACCGCCTGGTGCAAAGCACGATCACCGGGCTGCTGGTAGGGGGGGTGTATTCGTTGATCGCGCTCGGTATTGTGGTCATCAACAAAGCATCGGGCGTATTCAATTTTGCGCATGGCTGGATGATGCTGGCGGGCGGCCTGATCTTCTACAGCTTTTTTGCTGCCGTCCCCATTTCTCCAGTGGGTGCGGGGGTGCTGGCGCTGCTCACTGCGCTGATGGCGCTGACGACCAACGGCTGGCGTTCGCTGCGGCAGCCGCGCACGCTGATTACCGGGTTCGGCGCTGCGCTGATTCTGACGGTGATTTTGTCGGTGCTGCCGCCGGGAACCGAACTGATTCGGGCGATCATTGGCGCAGGGCTGGGCGCAGTGCTGATCGGCCTGCTGGTGGAACGGTTCGCCATCCGCCCGCTGATCGGCCAACCGCTGTTCGCAATGGTGCTGATGACGCTGGCGGCCAGCGAACTGCTGCACGGTTTCACCCAACTGGTGTGGGGCAGCGTCGAACTCAACCTGCCGCTGTTCGCCGGGTTGGGGTCAATTGGCATTCCTTCACCTATCCGCATCAGCGATCTGTTTGAACGCCCAATTATCATTCGCACCGAATTACTGTTCGCCTTCGCCCTTTCGCTGATCGCGTTTGGGGCGTTCGTCGCCTTTTTTCGCTTCACCAGCGTAGGCCTGGCGATGCGTGCCACTGCTGAAAATCAAAAGCTGGGGCAGGCGGTCGGGCTGCGCGTGCGGGCGATCCTGGCGATTGCCTGGGCGATTGCCGCGCTGCTGGGCGGTGTGGCGGGGATCGTGCAGGGTGCGGCGACCACGCTTTCGCTCAACATGCCGTTTCTGGCGCTGCGGGCGTTCCCGGCGGTGCTGCTTGGCGGGCTGGATTCGATCCCCGGTGCGCTGCTGGGTGGGTTGATCATCGGGCTGATTCAGGAATGGGCGGACTTGCTGTTCCCCGGTACCCAGGCCGGGACGGAACTTGCCCCCTACCTGGTACTGATGATCGTGCTGGTGATTCGGCCAGACGGCCTGTTCGGGCAGAAGCGCATCGAACGCATTTAAGACTGAAAAGACGGAACGTTTCTTTGTGGAGAGTTTATGTCCGCTAATATTCGCCCCTCCGGGGTGTTCGATGTCAGCTACGCCCAGGACATTGCCATCAACCGCACGACGGGCGACCGCTGGTTGGCAAATGGATTGTTCATCGTGCTGCTGCTGCTGCCGCTGCTCACGGTGCAAGGACCGTTGGGTCTGAATCTCGTCCCGCAGTTGTGGATCGGCACGGTCATTCGCATCGCCATTTTCGTGATCGCGGTGCAGGGATTGAATATCCTGGTCGGGTTCACCGGGCAAATTTCGCTCGGCCATGCCGCCTTCATGGCGGTGGGCGCGTACAGCAGCGCGGTGTTCGCCCGTGAACTGGGCTTGTCATTCTGGATCGCGCTGCCGCTTGCGGCGTTGTTCACCGGGGTAGTCGGGCTGATCTTCGGGCTGCCGTCGCTGCGTGTGAAGGGCTTTTACCTGGCGATGGCGACGCTGGCGGCACAGTTTATCATCCCCTGGCTGCTGCGCTACCCGCTGGAGCCGCTCACGAACGGGTCGCGCCCGCTGGAAGTGCCGATTCCTGAATTATTCGGCCTCAGCTTCGCGCATGAAAACGCCATGTACTACATCGTGATCCCGCTGTGTGTGGTCATGATGCTGGCAGCGCGCAATATTCTGCGCACGCGCTTAGGACGGGCGTTCATCAGTGTGCGCGATAACGACCTGGCGGCGGAACTGCTCGGCATCAATGTGTTCAATTACAAACTGCAAGCGTTCTTCCTCAGCGCGCTGTATGCAGGGGTAGCGGGCTGCCTGCTGGCTTTTGAATCGAACAGTCTCTCGCTCGATAAATTTCTGCTCGACCGTTCGATTGAACTGCTCGCCATGCTGGTGATCGGCGGGGCAGGGTTCCCACTGGGACCGCTGTTCGGTGTGGCCTTCGTCAACCTGCTCACACAGAATATCATCCCATCCATCATCACGCCGATCAACAATGTGATCGCGGTGCTGTTTCCGTTCATCAACACGGTGAACACGTTTGCGGCGCTCAACCCGCTGTTGTTCGGCGGCGCGCTCATGGTGTTCCTGGTGGCGGCTCCGCGCGGGCTGGCGCATCGCTGGGAAATCTTCAAGATCGCGTGGAAGCTGCGTCCCTTCAATCAGACGCGGTGAATGTTCGGTATCCCTGGGGTAACCTTCCGGTCATGGGCGGCTTTGCATTCGTGGCCGGGTTACAAAACACGTTCGGTTCCGCTGTTCAACTAGAGTTATCTTTAACCATAGGAAAGGGTTTTCCAACATCATGCGAAAAGTGCTGTTCCTGGTTCTGTTGTTGACATTGGGTGCCATGACGGTCAGCGCACAGGAAGCGCTGCCGGACTTCATCCAGCATTCGGAATGCGAAGTCGATCTCACCGGTGAGACGATCACCATTTACCACTTTGGTGACATCAGCGGGTCGTATGCCTTCATCACCCAGCCGCTCTTGGCGGGGCTGGCCGACGCAGCGGCGTACTTCAACGCACGCGGCGGGCTGTGCGGTGCGACCATCGTGCAGGACAACCGCGATACGGGCGGCGACCTGGCACAGACCCAGGCTGCTTACGATGCGTATTCATCGCTGGAACCGAAACCGGATGCGATTGTGCTGTACGCTTCGGCGGATGCCGAACTGCTGCGCGAACAGCTTGCCGAAGATGAAATCCCCGCGATCATTTCGGCGGGCAGCGTCCCCGGCCTGTACGGTGAAGACGGCCAAAGCCCCGGCTGGATTTATGCCACCAACCCGCTGTATGCCGACCAGCTCGGTTCGTTTTGCCGCTATATCGGCGCGAACGCTGAAACCTATCCCGATCCGGTTGTGGGCTACATTAGCTGGCCGGGTGCGTTCGGAGAAGCCGCTTACACGCCTGAAACGATCAGCTACTGCGGCGAACAGGGTGTAACCGTTCTGGAAACGCCGGAATACTTCCTGCCGTCGGCCACCGACATCAGCGGGAACGTGCTGAACCTGGTCGATGCGGGCGCAAACATTCTGTACACGAATTCGCTCGCGTCTGGCCCGGCATTGGTGGCCGGGACGGTGGTCGCGCTTGGCCTGGAAAATGATGTGCAGGTCGCGGGGGTGAACTGGGCGCTGGATACCAGCGTGGCGCTGTTGGGGCAGCGGGCGCAGCGTGAAAGCGATGGCCTGCCGTCCGTGAACGGGTTGATCGGTTCGCTGCCGTTCCTGTGGTGGACGGAACGCGATCAGCCGGGAATTGCGCTGATCAACGAACAGGCCGACGCGAACGAGCGTCCGCTCACGGCGCGCAACATTGCTTACATTCTCGGTTGGTCGGTCGTCGATACGTACATGGAAATGTACATTCAGGCCGTGAACAGCGCGGGCAGCCTGGATGCCGTGGACGGTACGCTGATCAAGTCCACGCTCGAATCGATGGACTATTCGCCGCTTGGCCTGTTCCCGCTCAACTATGAAGGCGGGGCGATTCGTGCGCTGCCCGCCAACCGCCTGGCACAGATGGCTTTCCTGAACGCAGACGGCACTGGCCCCGCAACCAGCGCCGCTGACGCGATGCTCGTCGATGGCGCGGATGGTGCGCGCTTCTTCGTGCCAATCCTGATCCCGCTCACCGAGTTCGAGAATGCGCCCGATCTGCGTCCGGGCGGGGCGGACGTACCCGCCAGCTAGTCAGCCGTTACGGGGCGGGAGCAATCTCGCCCCCTTTTCTTTTGTTCCCATGTTCATACGACATCACGCGAGAGTCCTATGCTCAGCGTCAACAATATTGAAGTCATTTACAACAGCGTGATCCTGGTACTGCGCGGAGTTTCGTTCCAGGTCAAACCGGGGCAGGTCGTCGCCCTGTTGGGCGCAAACGGGGCGGGTAAATCGACCACGCTCAAGGCGATCAGCGGTTTGCTCACCTCTGAAATGGGCGAAGTGACACGCGGCACGATCACGTTTGATGACGAACGGATCGACTGCGAAAATACCGAAGAAGTGGTGCGGCGCGGCATTGTGCAGGTGATTGAAGGTCGCCCGCTTTTTCAGCATCTCACCGTAGAAGAAAATCTGCGGATCGGGTCGCTGGCTTATGAAGATGGGCGGCATTTCCGCAGCGATATTGACCGGGTGTACCACTATTTTCCGCGACTGCGCGATCTGCGCCAGCGTGTCGCCGGGTACCTGAGCGGCGGTGAACAACAGATGATGGTGATCGGTCGGGCGCTGCTGGCTCACCCTAAAATGATGATGCTGGACGAACCGTCGCTGGGGCTGGCTCCCATGTTGGTGCAGGAAATTTTCCACATCGTGGGTGAAATCAACAAAAAGGAAGGGATGTCGGTGCTGCTGGTGGAACAGAATGCACGGGCAGCCCTGCAACTGGTCGATTACGGCTATGTGATGGAAAATGGGCGTATCGTGTTGGATGGCCCGGCATCGCAGTTGATCGAAAATGAGGACATCAAAGAATTTTACCTGGGCTTAAATCAACTGGGTGAACGCAAAAGTTATAAAGATGTGAAGCACTACAAGCGGCGCAAGCGCTGGTTGGGCTGAAGCAGCCGTACATGATACAGGATGAGGTGAACATGGTATTCGATCAGCGTATCCGCGAACTCGTCGCCCATGCATATGCACATGCCCCCGCCGTCACCCGGATGATGGATGCCGCCGGGGTCACGCCCGATCAGGTGCAGACGGCTGCCGACCTGCAAAAGCTGCCCGTAACTCCGAAGGATCGCCTGCCGGAACTTCAGCGCGAATCGCCGCCGTTTGGCGGGTTCCTCACGGTCGATCCGTCCACGCTGCCGCGCATCTACATTTCGCCCGGCCCAATTTTCGACCCGCAGCCTGGTTCGGATGATCCCAATGCGCTGTTGGCTCCATTTCGCGCCGTTGGGTTCGGGATGGGAGATCGTGTCCTGAATACCTTCCTGTATCACCTGACCCCGGCGGGGCTGCTGATCGATGAGGCGCTGCGTGGGGTGGGTGCGACGGTGATTCCGTCTGGCTCCGGCGGCATGAGCGGCACCGAAATGCAGATCATGCTCATGACGGCTTTGGGCGCGACCGGGTACGTGGGGACACCCAGTTTTCTCGCCATCATCCTCGATAAATGCGCTGAAATGGGCATTCCAAAAGAGGCCGTTCCAATCAAAAAGGCGCTGTTTTCAGCCGAGCCGTATACGCCCTCGCAGCGCGCACGTTTTGAAGGCGACTATGGCATGGTGACGACATCAGCCTACGGCACGGCGGATTTAGGCTTCATCGGCTATACCAAACCTGGAGCGACGGGTTTTTGCGTGATCGAAAACGTATATGTTGAAATCTGTGACCCGGCGACCGGGCAGAATGTCGAACCGGGGAATGCGGGTGAAATCGTCGTGACGCTGTTCAACAAAAAATATCCGCTCATCCGCTTCGGTACGGGCGATTTGGGCGCGCTTGCCCCAGAACCGGACGTGAACTGTAATGCCGCACAACAGCTTCTAGGCTTGTTCGGGCGCAGCGGCGACGCGATCAAGGTGCGTGGGATGTTCCTGCACCCGAATCAGGTGCTTGCAGCCGTGTCGCGGCTCCCGGCAATCAAGCATGTGCAGGCGGTGATCACCCGTGAAGATAACCGGGACATCATCACGGTCAATGTGGAGCTTCACCCAGAACACGCGGGCGCAGAAGTGGCGGAAGCCGTCAAGCAGTACATGCAGTCGATGGCGCGGCTGCGGGTGGATGAGGTGGTTGTCGTTGAAGCGGGCATTATCGATCCGTCTATGCGTACAGTCCGCGATGCACGCCAGTGGAATTAGCCGTAAGGAGTAGACAAAACAAAAAGAGCGTTCATCAAATGAACGCTCTTTTGATATAAACATCTATTCCCCGCCAGTGAAGGTGAAGGAGAAAGACAGGAAACACGGGGCAGAAAGAACAAAGAGGTTGGCAGTGACGTACTCTCCCACGAAGCTGCCCTCGCAGTACCATCCGCGCTGGTGCCCTTAACTGCCGGGTTCGAGATGGAGCCGGGTGTACCCGCACCGCTTGAACCACCAACACACCTTTGTTCCCCCTGCCCGCGCTGCCTGCCCTTCTCCATCGCCTTCACAGGCGCGGCTTCACGGCTTGGGTCGTGCTGTTGTTGGGGGACGAAGTGAGGCGCATTCTACACCCCACTCCCCCCCTGTGCATAGTCCCACTTTCGGGAACTTTCACGACGAGTGCGCTCGCAGTCCGCACGTGCCTGGCGGTATCGTGTCAGGGAAACAGCCTTCCGGCTCGCCCGGAAACGCCCACTCCCCCGCATCACAGTATCAAAGCGTTCGACCATTAGTACGGGTCGGCTGAAGACCTCACAGCCCTTACACCTCCCGCCTATCAAGCTGGTGGTCTACCAGCGGTCTATGAGGGAACCTCATCTTGGGGTCGGTTTCCCGCTTAGATGCTTTCAGCGGTTATCCGTTCCGGAGATGGCTACTCGGCTGTGCCGTTGGCACGACAACCGACACACCAGCGCTCCGT
>JANRJJ010000013.1:0-28670 GCA_033764035.1 bacterium | reverse complement strand
CGTCCAGTTGCGGTAGACTGTGCTGACCGTGTGTTTGAATCCAGATCACGCGCAGCGCCCGGTTGACGGGTATCAGCAGCCCCACAAACTGACGGCGCGCATCCGCTTCAGTCAGTACTTCCGCAGGGGGTGATGGCAAATCCACCGCCCAATCGGGCAGGCGCAGCGCCATTTCAATGACTTGCGGCGCATAACGAGCGATCAGCGCATCACAGCTTTCAACGGCACGATGGCGCAGCACCCCCAGCGCAGCCCAACGCCGCAGCATGGCGAGATAAAATGCGTCGAACTCACTCGTGATTGGTGCTGTGGACACCCCAAGCAGGCGCGGCGGAATCTGGTCGATCTGCCGTCGCAAATCGCCCAGCAGTTCGGATTCACGATCCGAATCCCATTCCCGAACAATACGGTCGATCCAAACAAGGTCTTCCGGAGAATAAGTCACGCTATCCCTCAAAAAAGTGGAGCCGCCCCAAAAGCGGCTCACGATACGTAGCAGTAAGTACGTATCAAAGGATAAGCGTTATTTTTTGAAAAGGTGACCCAAATGTCCGGAAATTTGTCCCTATTTTTGGAAGGCGGCTGAACCGCCCCCAATAATCGAATCAGCCCGCCGCGTCTCACTGGCAGGGAGTGTCGAAAGTCATGGGCAAACAAACTGGATGAGCGAAGCAGGATACTTTGGGCAGCGGGGTGGACATTGACTCCGTTCAGCCCTTCCAGTATCCTTGATCCTAAACCTACAGCTCATTGAGAGCAGGCGAGAGACACGGCTCGTTGACCCTGCGGCAGCCCCCGAAGCGTCGGGAAGGTGCTAATTCCGGCAGACCGAATACGTTAGGGGTCTGGCAGATGAGCGCGTGACAAACCTGCATGTTGGCGCGCCGCTTTCTGACCTCACCAGTCCGGGCGGCGCGTTTTCGTTTGCAGCCCCACGCCGCAGCGCCCCGCCAGCCAAAATCTCTGTTCATGAAGGGCTTTTTTCGCCATGACCACACCCGTGCGCTACCCGAACCGCCAGTACAGCAACCGCCGCTTTCTCGATGCGGTCGCAGATCATGTCGTGATCTACGATGGCGCGATGGGGACGAACATCCAGCGCTATCCCCTGACCGCCGACGATTTCGGCGGCGAACGCACCAACGGCTGTAACGATTATCTCGTGATCACCCGGCCAGACGTGATCGAAGCGATCCATGCGTCGTTTCTCGCGGTCGGGTCGGAAGTCGTCGAAACCTGCACCTTTCGCAGCAACCCGCTCACGCTGGCCGAATACGGCTTGCAGGATCGCACGCTGGAGATCAACCGGGCGGCGGCACAGCTCGCCCGCCGCGTGTGCGACCGCTTTGAAGCCGAAACCGGTATCCCGCGCTTCGTCGCCGGGTCGATTGGTCCATCCGGGAAACTGCCGAGCGGCACCGACCCCGACCTGAGCAATATCACGTTCGACGCACTGGCCGCCAATTTTTACGTCCAGGCACAGGGGTTGGTCGAAGGCGGGTGCGATGTCCTGCTGATTGAAACCAGCCAGGACATTCTCGAAGTCAAGGCGGTGGTGTGGGGCATCAACCAGTATTTCGAGGACGCGGGCGTGCGCATCCCGATTCAGTGCCAGGTCACGCTCGATACCAGCGGGCGGATGCTGTTCGGGACGGATATTGCCAGCGCGCTGACCACGCTTGAAGCGCTGCCCATCGACGTGATCGGCCTGAACTGTTCGACTGGCCCGGAATACATGCGCGAACCGATCAAATACCTGACGGAACACAGCCGCTTGCCGATCAGCGTGCTGCCCAACGCCGGGCTGCCCATCAACGTCGATGGCGAAGCCGTGTACCCGATGGAACCCGACCCGTTCAGCGATATGGTGGCCGAATTTGCCCGGTGGGGCGTGAGCGTGGTCGGCGGGTGCTGCGGCACGCACGCTGAACATTTAAGCAAGCTGTACCACAAGGTACACGGGCATTCCTATGAAGATGCAGTGGCGCAGCGGGCGCAGCGCCGCCCGCCCGTGCAGCGCGCTGTCGAATTTGCGCCAAGCATCAGCAGCAACATGCGGGCGACTCCGCTGGCGTTCACGCCCGGTCCAACCATGATCGGTGAGCGGGTGAATACCCAGGGCAGCAAAAAAGTCAAGCAGTTGATCCTGAACGACGACTACGACGCGGTGATCCCGATTGCAGTGCAGCAGGTGGAAAGCGGCGCGCACATGCTCGATGTGCAGGTGGCGCTGACCGAACGCACCGATGAAGCCGACCAGATGCGGACGCTGGTGAAAAAGCTGTCGATGGCGGTCGAAACCCCGCTGGTGATCGACGTGACCGAACCCGCGGTCGCGGAGGCGGCGCTTTCGGTCTACCCAGGGCGCGGGATCATCAACGGGAACAACCTGGAAAATGGGCGCGAACGCATCGACAAAGTGCTGCCGATTGCGCGCAAGTACGGCGCAGCGGTGCTGTCGATGACCATCGATGAGGATGGGATGGCGCACACCCGCGAAAAGAAAACCGCCATCGCCCGGCGCATCGCGGATATTGCCATTCATGAATACGGGCTGGCCGCCGAAGACCTGATCTTCGATACGCTCACCTTTCCGCTCACCACCGGGCAGGAGGAACTGCGGAACAGCGCGCTTGAGACGATTGAGGGAATCCGCCGCATCAAGCAGGAAGTCCCCGGCGTGCTGACGGCATTGGGTGTGAGCAATGTCTCGTTCGGCGTGACCCCGGCGGCGCGTGGGGTGCTGAACAGCGTGTTTCTGTACCACGCGGTCGCGGCGGGGCTGGATATGGCCATCGTCAACCCGGCGCACATCACGCCCTACGCCGAAATCCCCGACGAGCAGCGCCAGCTTGCCAATGACCTGATCTTCAATACGGACAAAGACGCACTGCCGCGCTTCATTCAGTATTTCGAGCAGAACGACATCCAGGCGGCGGCGCAGCAGGCCGAAGACCCGACCGCACACATGGAGGCCGAAGCCGCGCTGCACTGGCAGATTCTGCACCGTAAGAAAGACGGCATCGAAGCGCTGATCGATACCGCGCTCACCCGGCAGGATGCGGTCGGCGTGCTGAACAACGTGCTGCTGCCCGCCATGAAAGAGGTGGGCGATAAATTCGGCGCGGGCGAACTGATCCTGCCGTTCGTGCTGCAATCCGCCGAAGTGATGAAAAAGGCCGTCGGCTACCTGGAAACCTTCATGGACAAGGTGGAAGGCGTGAGCAAAGGCACGGTCGTGCTGGCGACGGTGTATGGCGATGTGCATGACATCGGCAAGAACCTGGTCAAGACGATCCTGAGCAACAACGGCTACACCGTGCATGACCTGGGCAAGCAGGTTCCGGCCAACACGATCATCGAAAAGGCTCAGGAATACCGGGCGGATGCTATCGGGCTAAGCGCACTGCTGGTCAGCACATCGAAGCAGATGCCGCTGATCGTGAACGAACTGGCGCGGCGCGGGCTGTCGTACCCGGTGCTGATCGGCGGGGCGGCCATCAACCGGCGCTTCGGGCGGCGCATCCTGTTTCTGGAGGGCGACGAACAACCCTACGCGCCGGGCGTGTTCTACTGCAAGGATGCGTTCGAGGGACTTTCGGTGATGGACAAACTGATCGACCCGCAGCACCGCGCCGCGTTCGTCGAACAGATCGTGGACGAGGCGTACACCGAACTGGAACGCCCGATCCCGGTACGGCGCGAACGCACGACGGGCGGACGTTCGACCGTGCAGCCCGCCCCGGACATTCCCGCACCGCCGTTCTGGGGCATCCGCACGATCCGCGAGATGCCGCTGGAGATCGTGCTGCAATACCTGCACAAGCCGGAGCTGTACCGCCTTTCGTGGGGCGGGAGCAACACACACGGCGACGCATGGACAACGCTGGAGGCCGATTTCGAGGCGCGGCTCGACCGGATGGGGCGCGAAGCCAGCCGTCACAAGTCGCTGCGCCCCCAGGCGGTGTACGGCTATTTCCCGGTCAACCGCGATGGCGATGACCTGATCGTATACGACCCTGCACCGTTTCAGCACGCCGTGGACGGCGGGAACGGTAAAACGGCGGCACGGGTCGAAATCGCCCGGTTCAGCTTCCCGCGCCAGCCGTTCGGGGAGCATCTGTGCATCAGCGATTATTTCGCCCCGGTCGAAAGCGGCGTGATCGATACGATGGCGCTGCAAGTGGTCACGGTGGGCGAAGCCGCAACCGAAGCGTTCGACGCGCTGCAAGCGGCGGACAACTACAGCGAAGCGTATTTCTTTCACGGACTGGCCGTGCAGACCGCCGAAGCCACCGCCAGCTACGTCCATCAGATGGTTGTCAATCGCGGAATGGGGCTGCCGCCTGGGCGCGGACGGCGCTATAGCTGGGGCTACCCGGCCTGCCCGGATTTGAGCGATCATGAGACGGTGCTGCGCCTGCTGCCCAACGCGGTGAGCGAACTCGGCTTGGGGTTGACGGTCAGCTACCAGTGGATGCCGGAACAGAGTACGGCGGCGATCATCGTGCATCACCCGGACGCGAAGTATTACAGCGTCGGCGTGGATCGCGTGCAGCAGATTGCAGAAGCGTGAGGCTTAGAACCCGGTGCGCCCGCTGTGCGTAGAATAGTCACAAATCCGCACAACAGGGGCGAACACCCATGATCCGCTGGAACAGGCAGGAACCGACCGAAGCCGTGCCAACGCTGGGACACCGGGACAGAACCTTTCGCGGGGTGCTGGCGGGCGTACTGCCGATCACGATCAGCGTGATCGTGTTGTTCAGCGTGGTGTATCTGGTTCTGGATCGCCGCCACGCCGCCCAGGTGGAAGCGTGTCAGAACGCTGTGCTGTTCTACCCCGGCGCGGGCGTGATCGCCCGTGCGGATCGGACGATCACACAGCCGTTCGGGGTGATCGAAACGCAAATCGCGCTGCGCAGCGCCGATGATCCCGAAACGGTCGAAGCGTGGTATCGCCAGGCGTTCGGGCGGTACGTGCGCGAACAGGTGCAGCGGGGCGGTACACGGGCGACGCTCAGCATCCCGGAACGCGACTGGGCGTTCCAGGCGGAACCGGACGGCGGTACATCGATGCAGCTTCTGCTGTACTGCCCGTGAAATCATGGCGTTCATGAGTGAGGATCAAACGTGCAGGAATTGCGCAGGACATTGGGCGGCTGCCTGGCCGTGATCGCCGCAATTGCCGTGTGCGGCAGCGGGATGTTCTTCACGCTGGATCGGGTCTGCGTGAACTACCTGCCGCAGCGTTTGCCATTCTACCCGAATGGCGATGTGCGCTGGCTGCGCCACAACTTCATCACCCCCTGGGGGGTGGGCAATACCGTCACCATCCTGGATACCGCCGATTCGCCGGACGTGGTGCGGGCGTGGTACGGGCGCGAAACCGGGACGTTTCTGCGCCGCATCGCCAGCACCGACGAGCCGCTGCTGATCATGGGGCAGCGGCTCGCCCGTGCCGATTGGCGCGTGGATCGGGCGGAGACGGGCGGCGGATCGATGATCACCTTGTTTGGAACGTGCGCGAACTAGAACACTAAAGCGAGAACCTGATGCCCACTATCCCCCTGCTTGAACGGATTGCACAGCCCGGCCAGCCGCTGCTGGCCGATGGCGCGACGGGAACGCTGATCCATGCCCGTGCGGGCGCGTCGATTGACGAGTGTTTCGATGCCTTCAACCTGACACGGCCTGACCTGGTGCTGGATATTCACCGCGCTTACCTGAAAGCAGGCGCGGAACTGATCGAAACGAACACGTTCAGCGCCAACCGCCTGAAGCTGGCCGAATACGGCCTGGACGATCAGGTCAGCGCGATCAACCGCGCCGGGGTGGAACTGGCGCGCCAGGCCATCCGCGAAAGCGGGCGCGACGACACGTATATCGCCGGGTCGGTCGGTCCGTTGGGGACGGGAATCGCCCCATATGGGCGGCTGAAACCGGAGGAGGCCGCCGCCATCATGCGCGAACAGATCGATGCACTGGCGGCAGCGGGCGTGGACGCGCTGATCTTTGAAACCTTTCACGACCTGGATGAACTGGTGCTGGCGATTCGCACCGCCCGCGCCGCTGCGCCGCCCCTGCCGATCATCGCAGAGATGACGTTCGGGGTGGATGACCGCACGCGCATCGGTCACAACCCGGCGCGGGCTGCCCGTGACCTGCATGAGGCGGGCGCGGACGTGATCGGCGTGAACTGTTCCGGCGGCCCGGCGCAGATCAGCCGGGTGATCCAGGCGATGATCGCGGCTGTGCCGGGGGCGCGCTTCAGCGCGATGCCGAATGCCGGGTTCCCTCAGTCGGTCAGTGGGCGCACGATGTACCCGGCCACGACCGATTACTTTGCCGATTTCGCCGCCGCCGCCAAGTCGCTGGGCGTGCAGATCATCGGCGGGTGCTGCGGCACCACCCCGGCGCACACCGCCGCGATGCGCGCCGCGCTCGATGACCCGGCGCGCAAGACGACGGTGTTCCGCGTCAAGCTGGCGCGCACGGATGAACCCGAAGGCGCTGAGACGGCATCGCCAGCGGAACAGGGACGGGGGTCGGAACTGGCGCGCAAACTGGCGGCGGGCGAATTCGTGATCACGGTGGAAATGGCCCCGCCGCGCAGCCACAACCTGGAAAAGATGGTCGATTCGGCGCGGCTGCTCATGGATGCGGGCGCGACCACGCTCGATATTGCCGACAGCCCGACCGCCCGTATGCGCGTGAGCGCGTGGGCGGTGTGCAGCCTGATCGAAAGCCGCCTGGGAATCGAAACCATCCTGCATTTCCCGGTGCGCGGGCGCAACCTGCTGCGCATTCAGGGCGACCTGTTGGGCGCGCACGCCATCGGGCTGCGCAACCTGTTCGTGTGCATGGGCGACCCCACCCGCATCGGCGATTACCCGGACGCGAACGATCAGTTCGATATTGCCCCGTCCGCGCTGATCCACCTGACCACGCACAAAATGAACGCCGGAACCGACCAGGCTGGCAACAGCATCGGCACGCCGACGCGCTTCACCGTCGGCTGTGCGCTGAACATGGGCGCGCCCGACCCGGACAAAGAGATCGACGTGCTGCGCAAGAAGATCGACGCGGGGGCGGATTTTGCGCTTGGCCAACCCGTGTTCGAGCCGCACCTGGCCGAACGCTTTCTGGAGCGTTACCACGCCGTCACCGGGGAACCGCTGCGCCTG
This sequence comes from bacterium, assembly GCA_033764035.1. Lineage (GTDB taxonomy): Bacteria > Chloroflexota > Anaerolineae > Aggregatilineales > Phototrophicaceae > Flexifilum. The sequence continues at coordinate 21,483 of JANRJJ010000013.1, read as the reverse complement.
CCCGTGCTGATGGGCGTGATGCCGCTGTACAGCCTGAAACATGCGCTCTACCTGCACAACGAGATTCCCGGCATCAGCATCCCGGACGCGATTCTGAAGCGCATGGAAGCGGCAGAGGATGCCGCCGCACAGGAAGGCGTGCGCATCGCCGGGGAACTGCTTCAGCACATGCGCCCACTGGTACAGGGCGCGTACATCATCCCGTCGTTCGGCAAATACGGGCTGGCTGCCCAGGTGATCGAAACGGCCTTGGAGCGGGCGTAGGCGGCGACGGACATCCGTCGCACTACGCCCCGTCGATGATGGCGCGGCGCTTCGCGTCGTATTCCGTCTCGGTGATCAGCCCATCGCGGCGCGCTTCTTCAAGCTGGCGCAGCCGTTCGGCCAGCGTGCGGTCAGCGTCCGCCCCGGTCACGCGATCATCCCCGGCCAGGTCAAAGCGGGCGCTCGGCGGAGTCGTGTCCGCCTGCATGGTGAACACAGTCGCTTCGCCCGGTTTGGCGGCCTGTACCTGCATATCGGCCACATCGATCCCGGTGTACTGCTTGATCAGCGCTGCCTGCTGCGGGTCGATGGGCCCGTTGGCGGTCACGGTCACGCCCTTGCGGCTGTCCCACGCCAGGCCGGGAATCTGCCCGCCGCTCGCCTTCAGCAAGCTTCGCGTGACTCCCCGGTTGACCCCGAAGATGAACAGCAGCAGCCCGCCGACGAACGGCACGACGAACGCGGCAATGGCGATCACGAAAAAGCGTACCGTCTGCTCCTCGGTCAGCATGATGCGTTCGCCATCCGGCGCGATGCAGTAGCCCGTCGCTGAATCGATGGTTTCGCCGGGGCGCGGGCGGAATGTCTCGAATTCGTTCTCGAAGGTATAGCCCGGCGGGCAGTTGATCGCCGCCTGAAGCTGCATCAGCGTTTCATTATCCCGAAACGGTCCCAGCACCGGCAGCACGACGAGCGCCGCCATCGCGCCCATTGCCACGAACATCAAAAGACACCCCAACCGCGCCATCGTCTGTTATCCTTAGGGTTGAATCCATTTACCGTCCAGCATAGACAAATCATGCGAACACGCAATTTCATCCGCGCCCTTGAAGAGATCAGCAACAATGCGCTGCCGAGCCTGTACACGCTCCACTATGACGGGTGGGTGCTGCGCTTTTCCGATTCCAGGGCGCGGCGCGCCAATTCGGTCAGCCCGCTCTACCCATCGGCGCTCGATACGGATGAAAAGATCGCCTACTGCGAAGCTCTGTTCGAGCGGCGGGATCGCCCGGTTGTGTTCAAGCTGACGGATGCCGCGCTGCCCGATGACCTGACGGCAGCGCTGCACGCACGCGGCTATGCCGAAAACAGCCGCACCAGCGTGCAGACGCTCAGCATTGACGAAAGCGATGCGTGGATCGCCTTCAAGGACGACCGCTACAAAGTGACGTTCACCAACCGCGTCACCCAGGCATGGCTGGACGACCAGCACCGTTTTCACGATGCCGACGAACGCGCCCGGCTGACCACGCGCAGCATGTACGACCTGCTGATTCCGCACGCGGCCTTTTTTCGGCTGGCGTTCGATGGGGTGGCGGTGGCGGCGGGGCTGGGCGTGATCGAACGGGGGTGGATGGGGCTGTACGGGATCGTGGTCGATGCGCCGATGCGCGGGCGCGGCATTGGCGAAGAACTGGTACGCCGGATGCTGGCCTACGGCGCGGCCTTCAACGCGGCCAACGCTTATTTGCAGGTGATGACCGCGAATCAGGCCGCGCTGCGGCTGTATGCTCGGCTCGGCTTCGAGCAAAGCTACCAGTACTGGTATCTGCAAAAAAGCTAAAAGCATCACGAGTGTTCACGATTTGCTTAAGCGTTTGGACGCTCAATTGGTGAAGTTTTCTGAACGAACTTCTCGCTTGGTGTCCCATTCATCGCTGCAATTCAGGCATCGAAAGTGATCCAGATAATTTTTGTATTGCACATGAACCTGTTCCTTCCAGGTTCGAGTCACATCGCCATTTCTATTTTTTTCTTCGCGTGTGACGGTCTCGTAACCAGTGCGCTTTCCCAGAAGCTTGGTGCCGACTTTTTCAACGACAAAAATACGCCTGCAATTGGGACACGAACTGGAATAGGTATGCAGCAATGCATATAAAGCGACACAAACATAGGCAAATCCAATAAAACCCATGCACAGGGTGTCATAAACTTCCTGCCGAAGCCAAAGAAAGCCCAGAAAGCCAACAATACTGAAGAATATCAACTCGATGAAAAGAGCGGTTCCAACGTCGATTCCTTTATCTGACGACTGCGACGAGTCTGCCATGCCTTTTCTCCTTTGCATCATTGCGCATTACAAAATCGCTGAAGCTACTTACGTACATTCTAACATACGTATTCAATGTATGGAATATACATATATACTGAAAAAACGACCCAAAATGTACAGACTAATAGCTCATTAACGCTAAGGATGCCCTCACATAGGCTTGTGAATCCGCGATTCGCGCATATAATGCTCACAGCAAGCAAGCACGTAAGCACAAGTGTGTTGCAGTGGGTGCGCCTGATGCCGTCGAGTTACTTTTATGCAGCCTATGGCTTCCTGTTGGAGTCCGACCAGCCGATTCCCAACCTGATACCGCTCGATTCCCCGGTGCATCTGCCAATTCTGCGCATCCGCTTCGATGAAACCCCGTCCGTCAGCGGCGCATGGATCACCCATCCCCACGCCATCGACCGCAGCGGCGATGCATACCGCCATCTGTTCGTGCTGACGGATTCTGAAGCGCAGCGGTATACCCGCTTCATCTTCGAGGACGACGGCGCAACGTTCACGGTCGATGTGGCGGGCGCGACGATCTGGGTGGCGCATCCCGAACGGCTGACCCGCGCGTATGTGTGCGATTACCTGGTCAATGCCATCCTCAGCTACTATCTGCGCATGACCGGGCGCACCTGTCTCCATGCCAGCGCCGTGCAGATCGACTCCCCTGAAGGCGAACGGGCGATCCTGTTCGTGGCAGACAGCGGGATGGGCAAAAGCACCCTGGCGACCTACTTCGCCCGGCAGGGGCATGTCGCGCTCAGCGACGATGTGAGCGCGCTCACTGCCCAGGACGATGGAATCGCGGTCGCGCCGGGATACCCCTATCTGCGCGTGACGGCGCAGACGACCGAAGCGCTGTTCGGCGCGGTGACCGCGCTGAAGAAGGTCGCCCCGGACTGGCATAAGCGCGTCGTCACGCTCGCTGACCGCCCCCCCCGCCCCGACCAGTTGATCCCGATCAGCGCGGTGTACATCATTGCCGACCGCGCCGAAACGCTCGTGTTCGAGCCGTTCACCCCCCGCGATGCCGCCATCGCGCTCATGGATTATGCCACCCTGTACTACCTGTTCGACCCGGCAGTCCGCGCCCGCGATTTTACGATGCTCTCACACCTGGCCGCCGCCTGCCCGGTCTACAAACTGACGACTCCCGCAGACCTGACGCGGCTGCCGGACGTGTATGGGGCGATCCTGGAACAGCACCGCGTCCTATCCCCCGGCTGAATGACCGCCGGATGCCCGCTGCGCTTCGCCTGACTCACCGATCAAAGGACAATCCTGCTTCATCATGTATCACCTGACACAGTTCGGCGGCATGATCCGCGATAAAGTTCGTATGGAAGCATTTGTTGAAGCGATGCGCCGCACAATCACGCCCGAAAGCGTGGTGGTCGATATTGGCACGGGGGCGGGCATTTTTGCGCTGATTGCCTGTCAGTTAGGGGCGCGCCATGTCCACGCCATCGAGCCGGGAATCTGGGTCGAAATGGGCAGGCAGTTCGCGGCGGCCAACGGCTTTGCCGACCGCATCACCTTCTACCGCGAACTTTCCACCAACGTGACGCTGCCGGAACGCGCCGACGTGATATTGGGCGATATTCGCGGCCAGATTCCCCTGTTTCAGCAGCTTATCCCCACGTTTCAGGATGCCCGCGAACGCCTGCTCAAGCCCGGCGGCGTGGTGATCCCCGGACGTGACCGCCTGTTCGCGGCGCTGGCCGAAGTCGAATCGATTTACGATGGCCAGATCATCCGTCCCTGGGTCACCAATCCCTACGGGCTGGACATGAGCGCGGCGGTACATTTCGTCGCCAATACCACCGTCAACCAGACGCTTGAGCCGGAACATCTGCTGACCGCGCCGCAGCAGTGGGCAGAGATCGACTACCGGGCGGATACCGCGCTCAGCCAGGGGCGGACGCTGGAATGGACGCTCGAAAAAGCCGGGACGGCGCATTTCATCGCGCTGTGGTTCGATACCGAACTGGTGGACGGCGTGACCTACAGCAGCGCCTTTTCGGAAAACGTCGCGCCCGTGTATGGCCAAATGCTGCTCCCGCTGCGCGAACCGCTGACGCTGGAAGCGGGCGACCGGGTGCGGCTGACGATCCATGCCGATCACACGGCATCGGATTACCTGCTGCGCTGGAAAACGGAAGCCTATGCGCCCGATGGAAGCAAGCGCCGCGCATTCGTACAATCCACCCTGTACGCGATGCCGCTTGCCGGCCTGATGCGGCGCGCCCAAACCTACGTCCCCCGGTTGAATGCAAGCGCTGAAACGCTGCGCTTCATCCTGAACGCGATGAGCGAAGGCCAGCCGTTGAGCGCGGTTGCCGAACGGCTGGCGGCTGCATTTCCAACGCGGTATAAGACGTTCGACGATGCGCTGAACGCCGTCGCGGATGTATCCCAGGGATACAGCGACTAGCCGATCCGGGGGTTACCGTTCATCCCCCATCCTGAGACAGATGATCAACCTGAAGAGGAGTATGCGACCCAATGGCGACGCGAATCAAAACAGCCGATAATGTGCTGGAACATCAATTCGGTGAAGAAGCGGTGCTGCTGCACCTGGAGACGGAAAAGTACTACAGCCTGAACGGGACAGCCGTCGATATGTGGCGGGCGCTGGCCGCAGCGGAAACGCTGGAAGGCGCGGTAGACAGCCTGCTGACCACCTATGACGTGGAACGGGCGCAGTTGGAAGCCGACCTGAACGGGCTGGTGAGCGCGCTGCAAGAAGCGGGCATGATCACCGTCGAAACCGATTAGCCGCCCCTGTGCTGATTCGATGACCGCGCCCCGAATGCCAGCGCCACCCTCACAGCCGCGTGTGTGGCGCTGGCTGAAACGCAGCACCGGCACGGTGACGGCGCTGGCCGCGCTGTGCCTGGTACACGGCTTGCTGGCGGTGATGCGCTACCGCCAGGTGTGCCAGCTCTTGATCCGCCTTTCGCCCAGGCCGGATGGCACGCGCACCGAACAGCGGCGCAGCGTGCGGGCGCTGGCCGGGGCGGTTAACGCGGCGGCGGACGGCTTCGGCTTCAACTGTCTGCGGCGGTCGCTGGTGCTGTGGTGGTTTCTGCGCTGGCGCAACCTGGAAAGCGTGCTGCGCTTCGGCGTGAACCGCGATACTGCGCATGTGTGGGTCGAATACCAGGGCGAAGTCGTGAACGATGTCCCGGATATTGCCGCCCGCTACGCGATCACCTATACCGAACCGCTCGCGCCCGATACCATCACCCGGATGCCGATTCGCTAAGGTGATGGGCGCTGGTGCCTATCACCCATAGCCAAACCGCGCCATCACCGCAGCGTGATCGGCGTGAATCTGCGCGATCAATTCCGGCGATAGTTCGCTTTTGCCGCTGCCTACCACGCCTTTACGGAAGAAATTCCCGGTGCTGGGGCGTTCCACGAATGCTTTTTTTTCTTCCTGCTGGCGCAGTTCGCGGAAGCTGGAGAAGCGCACGGCTTTTTCCAGCCGCGCCGAGTCAACCTCCATGCCCACGAAGCGCAGTACCGCCGTGAACGCCGCCGCCGGGTCGGCGGTCATGTCCTCATAGCGCACGACATGCACGGGCAGGGCGGTTTGATCGACCCACCCGGTCACATGCCCGCTCCAGGTGGTGAGCGGCTGCGTGAACTGACCGCCGATCCCATCCGGGATGTGGCCCAGTTCGGCATCGGGGTCGTTCATCTGCCACACGGTATCTTCAAACGACGCATCCTGATGGTACGCGAACGAGACGGCGACATCGAGCGGGTTGCGGAGGATATACACCACCCCGCGAGTCGCTTCGGGCGGGAACATCGGGTCGCCCGCCGCCGTGTGGCGAAAGGCATCATGCACCTTCAGAAACTTGAGCGTCTCATCGATGGCGGCATAATGGCGGTAGATCGTCGGGCGCAGTTCATCCACCGCCGCAGACGGCAGGTGCGCGGAGGCGAACCCGGCCATCATATCGAACGCCCAGCGGGTGGACGCGGTGAACAGCGACCCCATGTGGTTGATGTCGTGCGGTTCGGGCGGGTCGAGCAGGTAATTGAGCAGAAAGGCGCGCATCCAGGTATTGCCGGACTTGGGGTAAGAGGCCAGCCAGACAATCGTATTGCTCACGATGCAGCCTCCAGGGTGGGGTTCAGAAAATGGGCGCGCAGCAGTGCCGCCACATCGCGGGCGAACCACGGTTCGCTGCCGTAGAACAGTTCGTATACATCCGCCTGGGCAGCCGCCAGCACGGTCGGCAGCGCGTTCAGTTCGGCCAGCAGCGGGCGGTAGATCAACCCGTTGAGCAGTTCGACCTTGCGCACGCCTTCGACCTTTTTCACGGCGACTTCCCGCCCAAAATTGAACACGTACACCCGCGAAACCGGCAGCGGAGCCGTCCACCGCGCCGCTTCGGGCAGGTCAATTCGATAGCGCGGCAGGGCAGGATGGGTGCGCGGGGCGGATTCCCAGGTGAAGCCGGGCGGCAGGTCGAGCGCGGCCTGTTCCAGCGCATTCCGCCACAGCCATTGGCAGCGCAGCCCCGGCAGCGCGATCACCTGCTTTCCACGCCTGTTCAATGCGCAAAAGGTATCGCTGACCAGCCGAAAACCGTCCTGCCACAGCGCCGCTGCCACCGTCGAAACGCCGAGCATCGCCTGCCCTTTGATCAGCAGCGCGGCGGTGTCATCGGGCAGGCGCAGCGCACACCCGGCCAGCGTCGCCGTGCCGCGCTGGTGCAGCAGCGCCGAAAGCGGACTATCGAACAGGCAGGTGCGAATCGCGGACTCTGGCGCGTTCGGGTAGGGCTGGATCGTGATCGCCCGCCCGTCGCGGACGTGATAGACCGCAATCGTGGGTATATCCAGGCGAAGCTGGGCAGCGGTGCGCTGGAAATAGGCCCCGGTCAGCGCCGCAGCGGGGATCGTGTCCGGCACAGCGCCGAACGTGACGATTACATCGGGCGCGGCGGATGCTGGATCGATGGAGTCGCCCAGTTCAGGGGACTCGAACGGGAGTTCGAACGTCAGGTCATAGACGCGGTACAGAAAGGACAAGGACAGCTCCCAGGTGAACGGCGGTCGCGCCGTTGAAATGCCCATCATTATAGAGCGGGCGGCGAACCGATGTCACGCCAGCGCTGTCTGAAGCACCCGCGCCGCGTCGGATTCGGCTGCGTGGACGGCCAGCACCGCCGCCCGGATCGAGTCGTACAGCCCCGCTGCGCCCGCATCATCGAGCGGGAATGACTCACGCGCTTCTTCCTTGATCGCGCCCAAGCGGGTTTTGATCGCGGTGCGTGCGTCCATGCTGCCCATGCCATCGGCGATGAACAGCGCCCGCGCCTGGGTTTCAAGCTGGCGGGTTTCGGCCAGCAGCGGCACTGAATCCGGCAGCAGGGCGGCGGCGAGCGCTTTCCAGGCCGGGACAGCCGCCCGGTACGCGGCAGCGGCATCGCCCAGCGCGGGCTTTTCAAGCAGTGCCGCCGCTGAATCGAGACAATCGGCGTATATGCCGCGCCCCGCCGCGCCGTACTCACCCACCCCGCGCAGTTCCAGGCTGTAAAAGGCGGTCAGCAGGCCGTTGTAGAGCGCGCTGCCGCGCCCGAACAGGGTTGGCCAGCCGCGTGCGCTGTCCGAATCGACCAGCAGCGCCGCCCATTTTTCCAGCGCGGCCAGCCCCCAGTTGTCTTTCGCCCCCTTCGGCGCACCTTCGATCATGAATGCTGCGCTGTCGCGCAGCCCGGCGGTGATCGCCTCCCGCACCCGTCGTTCATCGAGCGCGCCCGGTTTCAGCGTGACCAGGCGGTGTTTGTGCTTGCCCGTGCGCGCCCGCGCCGCCGCCAGGTCGCCCGTCGTCACAGTGAGCGGCGCGCCCGACCGATCCGCGATCCAGACCTGATCGGCCTGGGGATCGTACCCGTACACGACGACGGGCAGCATCGCCCAGTTGTTCTCGTCGGGGTCGAGCAGGTTGTACGGCATCCCGTAAATATCCGCCCACACGATGGCCGGACTGCCCGCCGCGAGCGCCGCCTGAAGATGTTCGACGGCACGCGGGGCGCGCCCGGTAGTATGCTCGTCGTGGCGCACGTCCAGCCGCTTGAGGATCGTCTCGAACGGGGTGAAGGTATTGTTGATCACCAACGCGGCGTGTGGGTCATAACCCGCGTAGGCGAAGGTGAAATAGCCAAAGACCGCCCCGCCGCTGATGCCGAGCAGCGCGGCTTCATTCAAGGCTGCGCCAGGCAGCCCAATGCCATGATACGCGAAGGCGTTCGCCAGGCTGCCGCGCTCCCAATCGCGCCCGCTGAAGTGGTGGTAATCGTCCAGTTTCATCGAAAAAAGTCCCATCCTGAATGCGCCGCGAACGTGTGCTTGATTCACATGCGCGTTCGCGGTCTGCGTGTACCACCCTATTACCGGGGTAGCGCTGTGTTACAATACGCTGCACACTGTGCAAAGCTGCACATGGTGCAGCCGGTACCTGACCATCTTACACCCGGAATGCAAGCCAATGGCCGACCCCAGCCCGCAGCCGTTCATCTTCCTCAGTCATAGCCGCGCCGACCTGGAACTGCGCGAATGGTTCGATCAGGCGCTCGCCGCCGCCGGGTTCACGGTGTGGGTGGATGAACGCGACATCGAAACCGGGGCGCGCTGGACGCAGGCGATCAAGCACGCGGTCGAAACATGCGCCGCCGTCGTGGTGATCCTCACGGCGCGTTCCGCTGAAAGCCGCTGGGTCGAACGCGAAACCCTGTACGCCGACGAACTGCGCAAGCCGATTTTCGTGGCGCGCATCGATGATACCCCAATCCCATTCTGGCTGAGCGAACTTCAGGCGCTCGATTTTCGCAAGGAAAACCCTCAGAAGGCGGCATCGCCCATGATGGAACGGCTGATCCGGCAGGTTCGCGCCCTGCCCGCCTTCAAAACGCCCGAAAAGCCGCCGCGCAGCACCAAGCCGCGTGAACTGAACGATCACCGCTTCTTCAAGTATCTGCGCCGCCTGCCCGATGGCGATGTGTGCGCCGCCGTCGCGCTCGATCTGCTGGCGTGGGCGGAAACGCATACCGATCAGATTCATTTCAGCGGCCACCAGGAACCCGCCATGAACGCGATCCTGTGGGTGGGCAACGGCGGGCTGACTCTGTTCAGCGTGCGGGCGTATTCCAAACAGCCATCGGTCACCATTCCGTTCCAGTCCATCCGGGAACATGCGCCGTATACCGACCCGGCGGCGCGTGTACGACTGCTGCGCAGGCTGAACTACCTGATGCCCGCTGGCGAAGAATTCGATGAGGAACGCGCCGAACGCCGCCCCAACCTGCCGATTGCCCGCGCCCTGAATACGCCCGACAACCTGGCCAGCCTGAAAGCGCTGCTCGAAGAAGTGGGCGCGTCGCTGCGACAGGCCGATCACGGATAGACCGGGCGTTCATCCGTCGCCATGCGCTGGATGATGTGCGCGATCACCGCGTTGAAGCCGGGCGCATTGAGCAGGGCGGCCCCTTCCTGTGCCAGCGCCGCGTAACGCACGTCGTCCAGCGCCGCCCCGATCTCGACTGCGGCGGTTTCGGCGGCGGCGCGGCCTTCCGCGTTCAGCGCCGGGTGCGCCTGCACCAGCCCGATCAAGCGGGCAGCCGAGTCGATCTGCCCAATCGATGCCCGCAGCCGCGCCAGGCTGACCAGCACGGAGAGGATCGTCGGGCGGGCTTTGATCTCGATCAGCAGTTCCAGCGCTTCCTGGTATTTCGCCGCTGCCAGCCCCACATTTTCCGTCACCCGCGCCACTTCGCCCAGGCCGTAAATCGCATTGGCGATCAGCCAGCGTTCGTTCAACCCCTGCCCGACGACCAGGCTTTCCTGGTAGCGCGCTTCGGCCTCTGGGTACACGCCAAGCTGAAGCGCGAGCGCGCCCAGATTCGCCAGCGTCCAGGCGATAATCCGCTTATGGCCGATCTGGTTGGCGACGTGCAGGCTCGCCTCCAGCCGCGTCTGGGCTTCGGCGTACTGGTGGGTTTGCAGCGCGATATTGCCCAGGTTGCTGAGCAGGTTGGCGATCATGCGCTGATTCCGGTTGGCTTCGGCCAGCGCCAGGCTTTGCTCGAAATACGCCTTCGCTTCGGCATACTGGCCGACAGCGGCGGCGACGATGCCGAGATTGTTCAAGGTCTGATGCAGATTGCGGTCGGTCGTCCCAATGCGGCGGCTGATCGCCAGACTTTCCTGGAAATGGCGCAGTGCGGCGGTAAATTCGCCCAACATCTGCGCCACCAGCCCTAAGTTGTTGTGCGCTTCGCTGATCCCGACCTGATTTTCCATCTCGGTATGCAGGCTGAGCGCCTCCAGCGCGTAGCGCCGGGCGATCTCGTTATCGCCCAACCAGCGCGCCACCCGGCTGAGTGTATCCAGCGACCACGCGATGCCGACCGAATCGCCCAGCGCCCGGTAGATCATCTCGCTGTCGCTGGCGAACTGCCAGGCTTCCTGGTAATTCCCGGTGCGCCACGCGGTCGCGGCCAGGTTGCTCAGCGCGTCTGCGATACCAGCCCGGTCATCTCGCCCGCGCTGAATGGCCAACTGCGCATCGAAGTAGCGCCGCGACGTGGCGTAATCGCCCAGTCCCGAATACGCCCAGCCTAAACAGGCGTTCAGGCGCGCCAGCCATTCCGGGGCGATGGCCGCATCCGCTTCATCGGGCGGTAACGCGGCACGGCGTTTCTGCGTCAGCCAGAGCGCCCGTTCTCCGAACGCCTGCGCCTGGTGATACGCACCGCGCTCACGGGCGCGATCCGCCGCCAGCGCCAGGTAATGCCGTTCGCGTTCTTCATCGTCCGCTGCGCCCCAATGGTAGGCCAGCAGCGCCGACCCGTCGTCGGGCTGGCCGCTTTCGCCATAACACCACTCCAGCGCGGCGGCGGCGGCGCGGTGCAGGCGCGCTTTTGCACTGCTGGAAAGCTGGTTCAGCACGCCTTCGCGCAGTTTGTCATGGGCAAAGCGCCATTCGCCGTCCTGCACTTCCAGCACCGCCGCCTCTGCGCAGGCGGACAGCCACGCGGCCACATCCGCGCCGGGCAGCGCGTGCTGTGCTGCGCGCTGAACGATGGCCGGGTCGATTTGCCGTCCGATCACGGCGGCCAGTTCGAGCAAAGGCCGCGCTGAGGCGGGCAGTCGTTCCAGACGGCGGCTGACGATTCGGCGGATGCCCCCGGCGGAGACGCTCTCTGGCAGTGCGCTCTGCCCGATCTGATCCAGATCGCCCGCTTCTTCGCCCAGGGCGCGGATCACTTCAACCACGAAAAAGGCGTTGCCTTCGGTTTCGCGTTCCAGAAATTCGATCACGGTGGGTGTGCGCCCCGCCGCGCCCAAAATCGAGGTACTCAACTCGACGATGCCGTGTTTATCCAGCCGTCCCAGGCGGATCGTGCGCATATCGGGCAGGGCATCGGGCATATCCGGCGCTTCATCGTCGCGGTACGTCGCCACGATCAGGATCGGCAGGTCAGGCACGATGCGGGCGATTCCGGCCAGCAGCGCGATGCTTTCCGCGCCCGCCCACTGCAAATCCTCCAGAATCAGCACGGTTGCGCCCGGCAGACGGCGGAACAGATCGGTCACGCTGTCGAGCAGCCGCGTATCCGCCGCTTCGGGGTCGGGGTTCACGCGGTTGAGCGGGGCGGTATCGCGCTGGAGCAGGGTTTCCAGGTCGGGGATCACCGCCTTCAGCGCCCCGGCGGCCAGGTCGGTGATGTGCGCCGTATCCACGTTCAGGCACAGGCGGCGCAGCACCGCGCCCCAGAACTGGTACGGCGTGCCAATTTCGGTCACGGCCTGGGCGGTGGCGACGAGCGCGCCGCTCACCTGCGCCAGCGTGCGCAGTTCGCTGACCAGGCGCGATTTGCCGACTCCGCTTTCCCCGCCGATCAGCCAGGCCGATCCGCTGCCGCGCAGTGCATCGTTCAGCGCGGTGCTGAGGGCGGTCATTTCGGTTTCGCGCCCCACAAACGCCGCCGATTGCAGAAAACTTTCGCGCACCGCCAGCGCATCGACCGGGGAGGGCAGTGAAAACGCCTGAAACAGCCGCCGATTCAGGTCGGCAGCGCCGCCCAGTGCCGTCCGTTCGGCGCGGCTTTTGCTCAACAGCACGCCGACCCATTCGCGGATCGGCGCGGGCAGGGGGGAGAGGTCTGGGGTTTTGTGCAGCACATCGGTGATGAGCGCGCCCACGTTGCGGGCGTTGAACGGGTGCGTCCCGGCGAAAATCTCGTAAGCCATCACCCCGACGGCGTACAGATCGGCCTGCTGGCTCACCCGGTCACCTTTGAACAGTTCGGGAGCCATATACGCCAGCGTGCCAGCGGTGAGATCGTCCAGGCTTTTGGTGCTGCTGTCGGTAATCACGGCCAGCCCAAAATCGACCACGCGCACCGTCCCGGCCTGGTCAACCAGCACGTTCATCGGCTTCAGGTCGCGGTGCAGCACGCCCCGGCGGTGCAGGTAGGCGAGCGCTTGCAGCAGTTGGCTGATGAGCGCGAGCTGCGTTTCGAGCGGCTGGCGGCGCGCATAGCTGACCACATCGCCCGCGCCTTCAATCAGCGACATGGTGTAGTACGGCTGGCGCGCTGAATCGAAGCCGTAATCCAGCACGCTGATGATGTGCGGGTGGTGCAGCGAAGCCAGCATCCGAAATTCGCGCATCAGCGCCAGCCGCAGATCATCGCTGCTGTACGCCTCCGATGCGGCGATCACGCGCTTGAGCGCGACATGCTGCCCGGTCAGCCGATCCTGCGCCCGGTAGATCGCGCCCATCGCGCCCGCGCCCAGCGGCTCCACAAGTTGATAACGATTGCCCAAGAGCAGGGCGGCAGCACTGGGGTGGCTCATCATCCATCCGCACCCATTTACCGTGTCGAGTGGGTGGATTTTACAACGGCGGCAGGGCGGGGACAAAAGGCTGTGCTTGCGCGCACCATTTCGCTGTCGGCAGAGGCGCGTCACTGCCCCTGCATGGCTTCAGCCACCGCCCGCAAGTCCGCCGCACATGCTGGGGGGATCGCCTCCGCTGGCAGTGCGTCGATCTGGGCGATCACGTCCGCGTAGTCAGCGGAGGCGATGGCCGCATCCAACCCGCGCTCGACGGTGAGCGGCGCGCCGCACTGCGCCGCAATGGCTTGCAGGCGCTCCGGCGAGGGGTCGGGTACGAGGATTTGCAAGGTTTCACGCGATTCTGTCAACATTTCGCTTTGCGCTAATGCGGCTGCCGAAAGGGTGCCGCCCTGCACCGCCAATTGTGCGCCATATGTACTCCATGATGCCGTATCGAGCCGCCCGATTTGCGTTTCCTGAAGCAGATTGCCTGCCATATCCCAGTGCCGCAGTGTGCCATCCCCGCTGACGGCCTGAATCGTGCTGTCCGCGCCAAACGCCACATCGCGTACCCAAGAAAGACTTAGATCGGGGACATCTCGACTATCCTGTACATAGTTGTCGTTTGCCGGAAATTGCCTTACTTGGTTCAATGTGGCAGCATCCCAAATGGTGACCAAGCCGTTTATGCTTCCAGTGACAATTTGGCTACCGTCAGAATTCCATGCTAGATATTCCATTCGATTGGAACAACACATAGCACGCGGCTGTTCGATAATTGGCTCAAGTGTTTGTCCGTCAAGAAGTGCAAGATCTAAAGAGTACGATATGGCAAGCGTTTCTCCATTGGGACTGAATGCAGCATCAACAATAGTACCTGCCGCAGTTGTCGATTCGATGACACCCGTTTGCGCATTCCACATGAACAAACTCAACCTGTTTTCTCTGCCAGAAGTAATCAATCGCATACTATCTGGAGACCAAACAATTTGAGTCACAGGTTCGTTATGTCCAGTCAAGTTATGCAGGAGGGTTCCGGTGTCGCCATACCATACTTTGACAGTTTGGTCAGCGCTGGCACTGGCAAGCCGATTATCAACCGGACTCCAAGCCACGTCCAATATCGCATCGGTATGCCCTTCTAAACGATACAGCAGTGTATCTGAAGCTGCATCATGAATTAGGATGGTTGTTTCCGCTACGATAGCAATGCGGCTGCCGTCGTAGTTCCACTGCGGAGCGACAAAAAAGGGAAATCCACCTTGGGTGACCCCATGTTCGGCACTCAGCCCAAACAACAGAATACTGAGTGCCGTCCACAAAAGACTGTGTAACTTCAACCAGTTCATGCCAGGTTTGTCCTTTATCTTCACTACCAGCCATACGTTGTAAACAGGAAGCGGATGCGCGTATCGACATCAAAATATCTGCTATCACCAGGGAGACGCGGATCGGGAGTACCTGCCGCACCTTGACTATTTCCAATGAATGCGGGCGCTGGAGCAGCACTCCATTCCAGGTTCAGGTAGCCGTCACCAGACCAGTGGTCGTAAGGGGGCTGCGGTGTCAGCACACACGGATCAGGAGCAGATGCTCCGCCGCTGTCGTTGAACCGATACACCCAGTTCAGAAAGGAGTCGGCGGCGGCTTCCAGCGCTGTATTGGCCGGGTTCTGCTGAAAATCGGTAATGAGTGGTGCCGTTGTGATTCCATTCATATACTGCTGGGGGCCTGTTCCCCATCCACGTCTGCCGCGTGTGAAGCCCCCTGCCATCAAAGTGTCTCTGTCACAATCCCTTAGCAGAAAGAGGGGATTATTGATGGGATCGCTCAGTCCATCGCCTGTACGGTAATCAAAGAGATGCCCCAGTTCATGAACCATTGTGTAGGCGCTCGCCCGTAAGCGTTGGATCGTGCCATCGTACTGATCGATGAGGTGGCCGTTGCAGATGATGACGGCGGGCAGGCGTGTAGTCATCTGGTTAACAGTGAGCGTCGCTTCGCGCTGTGTAAAGCAGTTGCCCTGGGCAGCATTGGGATACGTGAGCGTCACTGTTTGTCCGGCCAGCGTCCCAAACAGATAGGTGTAGTTGGGGATCGTCACTGTCGAGGCGGTCGATTGTGTCCGAATGAGCAAAATTTCCGTGCCGCTGTTTTCGAGCATCACCCGATTGAACGCAGCTTGTGGAGAGTTTACAGTCGATGAAAGCGCATCGAAGGCGGTACTTACCTGGTTCAAGGCTGTGATGATACTTTGACGCTCGAATAATGGGTTACCAAAATCTGGATACTGTGTTGTGCCGGGAGCATCCCACGCTCGCGTTCCATCAGAGATGATACGTACGGCGTACATGCCATTTGTCTCAAAGGGTAATGCGTCACAGTTGGCGTTCGGTTCAACCGTGACCCCGACACCAGAATCGATCCAGTACCATGTACCAGGCGTGGACTCGCGTTCAACACGAATCACATTTTCGTATAGGCTTGCGCGAGCGGACACACGAAGCATGTCTGTCGCGGAGAAGGAAACAGGTGGTAACGGTGTGGTTAAACCACTGATAGCCTCTCCTGCGGACACATAACCGTAAATCGTAACGCCTGCATTCGGGCGGATGCGACATGTATAAATTAGTGGTGTTGCTGTCGCTGTTGGCGTGGGGGTCACAGTCGGAGTCAGCGTCGCCGTCGGCGTAGGGAGGGTGCCTGTGTAGTGCAGGGTGATCGTATCCAGATAGACCGTGGCGGTACTGTACGCATTCGCCTGGACTTCAACGATGAAGTACTCTGCGTCTGTGTAGTTCAGGCTGCCACTGGCAGGCCGGGGAGCCAGGGTAAAGGTGGGGTATATTCCGGGGTCGCTCACTTCCAGGAACCCACTCTCAGCCAGCCCCATGCGTTTTTCACGCACATAGTTGGCAATGCCCACATGCGGGCTGTCGACCGTGTACGCGCCGTAGAAGGAAATGCCGCCCACGGTGATGCCTGCGGGGAGGTACACCCGCACCCGCACGGTCGCATTACGCACCCCACACTGACAGGGATGATTGGCCGCCGCCTGCACGGCGACAAGGCCTTGTGTGCCGTTGTGGCCTGCCCCTGGGCCGCCGTACTCGACGACGTAGTGCAGCGGTTCAGGAGCGCCATCGAAGTGCAAAGTCACCGACTGCCAGGTATCGGACAGAAGTGACTGGCCACTGGCAGACCCTTCGTTTTGCATGGTGTCGAACATAGGCAGCTCTGTCACCTCGGCTGCGTCGGTGATGCCGATGGCTGGCGTTGTCACGGGCGTAACGGTGAACGGGATGGGGGTCAACGATGACGCAGCAGCGGGCAGCGTTTCAACGGCAATCGTGGGTTCCGCTGTAGGCGGCGGCAGAGTGGTAGGCGGCGGAGTAAAGGTCTCTGTGGGTGGTAATAAAGTGGGCGTTTCGCTGGCCGTTTCCGTAGGCGGGTCAAGGGGTGGTGTCGCTTCCTGACCCGCCGCTGTTAGCATGTGCAGCAGAATCAGCAGAACCGCGATGAAGGGCGCAGCAAGAAGAATTCTTCGGACAGACATCATCGATACCCCATTACCCACTTTATGTATATAAACTGGATCGTAGCGTGAATAAATGGGGTGTCAATCAAATACGTGTTAACACTCCCCTACGGCTGCCCTTCGCTATGGTTTACCGTCGTCCCATCGCCGCCGCGACGGCGCGCAAGTCCGCCGCACACGCCGGGGGGATCGCCTCCGCTGGCAGTGCGTCGATCTGCGCGATCACGTCCGCGTAGTCGGCGGTGGCGATGGCCGCATCCAAGCCGCGCTCGACGGTGAGCGGCGCGCCGCACTGCGCCGCAATGGCTTGCAGGCGCTCCGGCGAGGGGTCGGGGACGATGATTTGTACTGCACCATTGGCGATTTGGTTCACACTTTGATTATTGCTTCTAGAACCAGTTGCCACATCCATAGATGTTATAGAGAAAGTATTGCCGAAAGCAAGCCGCCCGCTATAGCGGCTAAAATCCATATAAGATGGATAGCGCGTGACCCCGGAATAGGTTTGGATCACCAAGCCGGTTCTAGTATCTCGTATTTCAATGATGCCGTCGGTTCCATGTGTAGCAATGAGTGTACTATCTCCACTCCATGCGAGCGCATCAATGGTATTAGTAGTGGTTGAAACAACACTCAATGAATTTCCACTGTGAGAGTCGATCACGTAGAGATATGCAAATGTCGAAGCAGTCGGATTCGTTATACTTTGAAATCCTCTTGTTCCAAAAACAATCTGATCATTTAGGGGATTCCAAGCTAATGCGGCGATATTCAGATTACTGTAATACCAGCGCGAATCCTGTGCAGCAGTATCGCTGCTGGGATAAATGCGAATTCCGCCTTCGCCCGCTACAGCAATTAGGTCACTATTTGGGCTAAAAGTGGCTGCGAATGGGAAGAAATCGCCTTCCTCCACAACTCTTATCAATTGATAGTTGGTCATGTTCCACAATAGCGTCAGCCCATCCCAATTACCACTACTTACTAAGCGTGTGCCGTCGGCGTTCCAATCAATAGAAGTAACGGTCGCTTGATGACCACGTAAGGAGGCAATGTGATTACCAGTCTCAACATTGATAACCCAAACTACTTGATCAAAACCCCCTGCAGCTATAAAGCGGTCATTTGGACTCCATGCAACAGAGGTAAAGCCACCAGGCAAAGGATCAAGTGCATAGATGTCCCTACCCGTCACCGCGTCAAATATACGCAGGTACCCTTGTGTAGAGGGTTGCTGAATACCAACGACTGCAAGTTTTGATCCATCATTGCTCCAAGAAACAGCGGTAACATAGACAAAACTGTCTTGTTGCAATGAAGTCTCCCGAGTTCCACCTGTGGCGGCCAATAGGAATGTTGTGAGAACTACCAAGATTGTAATCGACATCATGATAATATGCCCCCTGAACGCTACCACCCAAACTCAGTAAAGAGTTCACTCATTGTCTGATCCATCCATACGCTTCGCGCTTCACCAGATTGCCCCGGATCAGCACAGCCATTTGGATAACAGGTTGAAGAACGCCACAGTGTGTCTGCGAAACCGGAAGGAACGCTCACAGTTTTCCAGTAAACCCAGTTGAGGAACATATCGGCGGCGGCTTCTTCAATTTCAGTAATTTCTCCTTCAATACTCAGTGTTTCCCAATCTGGGATCGTGCATGGGTTTTGCTGAAAGGGAAAGGGAATGTCGTTTACCGGTGGTAATGTGGGAACGCCTTCACCACACGGCCCGATTTGAGGTACTAACAAAGGAAATGCTGTTGGGGTTAAAGGTGGTGGTTCTGGAAAATTGTAACGGTAGTATGATTGTTGATTCCATAGTGCGGCACTACCCCATCCATTATCTGTAATGACACTGCTTCGCTGCCAGTCAGTGCTTATTCCCCGTGATAAACTATACGTTCTCGATCCCATGATAAAACCAGGTGTCGGAGCTAAATTGCGCAAACTGCCACCACCTACAACAGGACTTTCAACTTTTGTCAAAAAAGTGACTCCTCCTGTACCAGCGGCTCGACCCACCAACACATGCCCGAATTCGTGTACGACCGTGTATTCACTAAGCTGATTGGCAACATCACAATCGATTTGTGCTGCGACATCTGCCGTTGGATTTTTCGCGGTTGAACAGATGGGATTGCCTGTACTCACCCATCGAAACTCGATGGTGCGCCATACACCCTGATTCTGACCCTGCATGACAATCCGAAAGGCTTCGACCACATCATTGACAGCCGGATCGCTGACGCTTACCCCATGCAAGAGCAGTGCTTGTCCCGTTTTGCAGGCCCCGGTCAGAATAGTCGCCTGTTCTTCTGCATTCCATGCACCGACGAGGGTGATACCAAAATCAGCCAGCGAATTCTGGCATGTGCATAAGTCGGCGTTCTGGCTGAACGCGCTCAATCCATCCTGTTGGGCATTGAGCAGACAGATGAGGACTTCCGTTGCCGTCGCTCTAGCGGTTGCCGTCGGAGTCACCGTAGGGGTAGGGGTGGGTGACGGGGTGACGGTCGGCGTGGGCAAGGTGCCTTGATAGCGCAGCGTGATGGTATCCAGATAGGATGTGGCGGTACTGTACGCATTCGCCTGGACTTCGACGATGAAGTATTCTGCGTCGGTGTAGTTCAGGTTCCCGCTGGCAGGCCGGGGCGCGAGCGTAAAGGTTGGGTATAGGCCGGGGTCGCTCACTTCCAAGAACCCACTCTCCGCCAGCCCGGCGCGCTTGTCCCGGACATAGCTGGCACGACGCTTGCCCTCCCGCTCGCGCACGGTTTACTGCCCCTGCATCGCCGCCGCGACGGCGCGCAAGTCCGCCGCACACGCCGGGGGGATCGTCCCCGCTGGCAGTGCGTCGATCTGGGCGATCACGTCCGCGTAGTCGGCGGCGGCGATGGCCGCATCCAAGCCGCGCTCGACGGTGAGCGGCGCGCCGCACTGCGCCGCAATCGCTTGCAGGCGCTCCGGTGAGGGGTCGGGGACGATGATTTGCACGGGTAGCTGTGTCACGCTTGTGCTGTCGCCCTGCATCGCGGCCATGTCCGCACGCACAGGCGCGCCAATTGCAAGCTGCCCGCCATAGGGACTGTAGGCAACGTCAAAAATGATCCCATCCGCGTTGTAAGTTGCAACAACTGAGTCTGACATAACATTTATGACACGCACGGTGCCGTCATAACTCGCGGAAACGAGCAGTTCTCCCAATGGATCCCATGTGATAGCCGTCACTACGGCAGCATACCCTTCAAACGTATCAAGTAATGCACCTGAAGTTGTGTCCCAAATGCGTACAGCAGAACTTTCTGGTGTGTAGGTATCCGCACTTGCAAGACGGCGGCCATCGGGACTCCACGCTAGCGAAACGACATATTCAGGTGTTGTGATAGTCTGGAATTGCGATTGGCTTGTGACATCCCATAGCTGGATTTCACCAAACTTGCTGATTGCCAACACGTTTCCATTAGGACTCCATGCAACGGCAAGCGTATCGCCAACGACGGGTGAGAATATATTTTCTCTTGATGCTACATCCCAAACATACACATTATTGGGAAATCCGTCCTGACTTACTGTTGCCAAAAGTCGTCCTGCAGGATGCCAATCAAGTGCACGAATGCTTTCAGTCTGCTGTTGAAGTTCGTAAAGCAAAACACCTGTTTCAATGTTCCAAACTTGAATCGTGCTGCTGCGTCCCACAGCCAGCTGTGTGCCGTCCGAATTCCAATCTAAAGCGTAAAGTGATGTGTCAGAGTCAGCCTTTAACTCGAGGATGATACTGCTGGAGTCCGGTTGCACAACTTGAATAGTCCCTGACTGTAATCCGAGCGCTAGTTGATTCCCAGTTGGACTCCAGTCCACTGCCCGAATCTGAACGGGCGACAGATCCTGTTGGGAAAGGGCTGGTGTCGCTAGCAACACGAATACGCCCATCAAAAAACCTTTACGCAAGTGGCTCATGTGCAAGTCTCTCCTTTAGTGCCAACCCTGGACAGTGAAAATGTATGTCATACGTGTATTCATCCAAGCAAACCGAGCATCGCCCGATGCTCCCAACAAGGTAACGCCTGGTTGAGCGGGATTTGTTTCTGAACATCCAGTGGTATTACACGCTAGAGATGAACCGGGATCAATGTCATTAGGTTTCCATGTTCTGTTCTGAAAACCACTACTTCCGGTTGCTCTTCTATAAACCCAGTTCAGGAACATATCAGCAGCAGTTTCTTCATTTGCCACTTGTTCAACAGTTCGAGGAGGATCAGGCTGATATGGTGCAGGATTCTGTTGATAGTCTGTAAAAACTTGTACAATGGGGCTGCCGTTGATGTCATGAGCTTGATCGTATATTGATCCTGGGCCACTGCCCCATCCACGTTCGCCGCGCCTCCAGACAATCTGAGAATTGTTATTGATAAAGTTACCCATTACAGGGCCGCGAATGTCTGTAGTGATGTCTGATGTGTTAACTCGCGTCTGCTGAAGGTAATCCCGTAAGGGGATGTTGCCATTTCTTGCGCTTTGATTATCAAACACATGCCCAAATTCGTGCGTCAGGACATAGTGTGTAAGAGAACGCGGCTGACCCTGATAATCGACCAGGTTGCCGCAGGTGATCGTCCGGGTATTGTTATCGGCCACGCAGTTCGGGCGGTTGTTGACGCGGATGAGTTCAATTTCACCCTGATCACGGATGCCATTCTCTTCCACCCCCATCACCTCCTTGAAAATGACTTGCGGTGAAACCGTCCTTCCGGTTTGCGCCAGG